>WPIF01000019.1:52667-53158 GCA_009773185.1 Nitrospirota bacterium
GAACCCGGGGATTAATCCGAAGATTAAAAATGCTATCCCTCCAAGTGTCGCCCCTATCTTTGTCCCCATCCTTACCATCTCTTTTCTTGCTTTCATCTCTCTCTCCTCCTTCTTTGGTTTGTCTTTAGTTTTATTTAGCTATCAGCTTATAGCTGTCAGCTCCTTATTTCTTTACCTTTGCCTCTGCTTCAACTGCTGCTATTTTACCATGCCTGATTGCATCTGCCGCATAACCGGCCAGCCAGCCAAGCAATGATGTGCCTACTACAAAAACCAATCCTGATATACATACTCCCAGCACCATTGATGCTGCAACTATCAATCTGGGCATCAATGATGGCCCCAGTGGGGTTCCAAATATACTGCCTGCTATATTCAGGCCAATTACTCCTCCGATGAATGAACCGGGAAGTAATCCGATTATTGCAAACAATACAAGTCCTGCACCTGCGCCTATGTATAATCCTTTTTTTGCCATTTCTTTTGTTTTC
>WPIF01000020.1 GCA_009773185.1 Nitrospirota bacterium
ATAATCAAATACGTGAAATGGCAGGAAAGCCAGGATTCAGGTCAAGCGAAGCTTGTTCTGTGAAAAAGTGCCACGGGCTTGCCCGTGGGTATCTACAATACGCAGAGAAATTGAAACCGGATAATATCTATGTTCTGTCTGCTAAGCATGGTTTGTTGACCTTGAATGAAGAAGTCATGCCGTATAACCAAACCCTTAATGAAATGTCCACAGCGGAAGTTAAATCGTGGGCAGCGAGGGTTTTGCCCCAAATTAAGCGTGTTTCTGATATTGAAAATACGACATATATATTTCTCGCAGGAGACAGATATCGAAGGTATCTCTTGCCGACCTTAAAGGACTATGCAATTCCCCTGCGAGGCTTAAGAATCGGGGAACAACTATCAAAATTAAAGGAACTAACCTCATGAGCAAAGAATGCGAGTTTCTTCACGAGATTGTTTGTTCCTTGAAAAGGCATCATTTCCCATTCGATGAGTCGGCAATCCCGCAAGACGGCATCTATGTGTTATTTCAGAGAGGGGAATTTGGTCATGGGGCTGAAAGAATAGTCAGAATTGGAACACATACGGGGGAAAGTCAACTTCCTTCGAGACTGACGCAACATTTTCTAAACGAAAACAAAGATAGAAGTATTTTCAGGAAAAATATTGGTCGAGCTATCTTAAGCGAGAGTAAAGATCCATTCCTTGAGCAATGGGAAATCGATTTAACTACACGAAAGAGCAAGGCAAGTTATTCGCATAAAATCGATTTTGATCGTCAAAAAGAAATTGAATCGAAGGTCAGCCAATTCATCCAGAAGAATTTCTCTTTTTCGGTCTTCCACATCAAAGACAAAACGGGAAGGCTGAAAATCGAGTCAAATCTCATTTCTACCGTCTCTCGGTGCAATGATTGCAAGCCGTCCTCCGAATGGTTGGGCAATTATTCGCCAAAAGCGAAAATTCGCGAATCTGGTTTATGGCTGGTCAATGAATTGTATAAAACTCCTGCGACACTTGAAGAATTGAAACAACTTGAAATTATGTTGAAGGAGTAATAAGGATGGGGAAAATTTAATCGTTACTGCTCTTATCCCTTAAATGTATGGAAGACAAAAGGAGGGAGACAAATGAGATTAAAACGCATGTTGCCAATTTATTACCAGGAAAATGAAAGTGACTGTGGGCCTACCTGTATCAAGATGGTAACCGACTATTATTGGAAGCCCAAAGGTAAAAGTGCCGAAAAATATTTTAATAAAATTAAAAAATCAGCGAAGAAAGGTAAAGGACGAACAGGAAGTAATGATATGATGGAGACAATCAGAAAAATATCGAAACTCAAATGCAAGGAATTTGAAGGCGATGAAAAGGATAAAATACGTCAAATTAAAGAAGCAATTAAGAAGCAACGTCCGGTAATATTATATTGTCTGGTTGAAGGCAAATACGATCATTATGTTGTTGCCAAAGGTATTGATGCCGAATATCTCGAAGTAAACGACCCTTATAAAAAAAGGCCTTGCCAAATCGAGCTGAAATATTTTTTACAAAAAAATAATAAATCAACAAAGTACGGGCAGTGTCTCAGTTGGACACCAAAACAATGGGGCATCGAAGTCTACGAATCTTAAGTAAACACAAGGCGAGAGTGTTCAGATTTTGTTTCTTGAATTTTCAAAGAAACTGCCTGCTTGTTAACGGATTGATGCAAATGGTATATTTAAGATTAAGGAGGTGATTTAAATGGCCGGAGCAAAACAACAGGTTATTCAACTGATTCAATCTCTGCCTGAAGAAGCCTCTATTGATGACATAATGGCAGAGTTGTATTTCAAGTTGCAGGTTGATGCAGGTTTGAAAGAATTGGACGAGGGGAAAGGAATCCCTCACGAAGAAGTTGAAAAGCGGATGTCTAAATGGCTTACGGCATAAAATGGTCTCCAAGGGCTGCTTCTCACTTTGAAGACATCTGTGATTATATCGCAAAAGATTCAAGACATTATGCTTCTCTTTTTGCTAAGAAAATTGTCTCAATTATTAAAACCATTCCCCAGTTTCCAAAGGCAGGACGCATTGTTCCAGAATATAATGACGAGAATTTGAGAGAAAAGATTTACGAGAATTATAGAATCGTCTATCGTATCAAGGATGAGATAATAGAAATTGTTGCAATCTGTCATGGAGCAAGGCAGTTAGAAAACATACTGTAAGCGGAAATAGATCGCCACTATCCTTTTTTTATCCCATGAAACAACTCGCTTCCTGCTCCGGGATATACCTTCCGCTCACTCTTTGGAGTCGGTTTTTTGACCTTTGGCCAGACATTGAGATTAGGTTCCGAGCCTTCCTTGGTAATTGCTGAAGGGGCCTTATCAATCATCTTGGGTGTTTTTCTTACGTCTTTACCCTCGACATTATGGCTGAACTCAATCGGGATGCCGTTAGGGTCAAATGCATAAATTGAGTGTATGAAACCGTGGTCTATGACCTCTGAGACCCCAAAACCCGCTGCTTCAAGCTTATCCTTTAACTCCCATAGGGCATCTTCTGTTTCTACGCCAAAAGATATATGGTCAAAGATAAAGGGGCCTTTAACAGGATAGCCATGCTCTTTTTCTTCCACAGGTATAACTCCTGGCCATTCAAAAAAAGCTATAAGGTCATTTTCTGAAATCTCGAAGAAATAGTGCCTGTACCCGGGTTTTCCAAGCCCTGCAACCAGCCTCATTCCGAGCAGGTCCCGCCAGAATCTGGTTGTCTTATCCATATCCCCTGTTGCCATTGCCAGATGGTTTATGCCATTGAATTTTATCATTGTGGTCCTCCCTGAGCACAATCAGCAGTGCATAAAATTATTATAACTCAATTTATTTTACAATAATAAAAAATTGGTGGATTTTTTAGCAGGTTTTATTTTATTATTCAGAAAGAGCTGTACAATTTTCTAAGGAGGTGAATGCTTAAATGTTTTTGGTAACAGTGGATACAGAAAAGTGTGAGGGTTGCGAGGAATGCGCCAATAACTGTCCTGTTCAGGTTTTCAAGATGGAAAATGGCAAGGCAAACCCGTATCAGGCAGACCTTTGCGAGGGTTGCGAGACCTGTGTAAGTGTTTGTTCCAGCGGAGCAGTTACTCTCAAAGAGATGTAAGTTTTTCTCAGGTAAAATTGAAGATAAAAAAAGGGGGCATAATTTTCTGTTCCCTTTTTTATTCGCAGGATGCGTTGATATAGTACTTTTGAGAAGGCAGTTAATATTGCCGTCAAATAAGAGGGCAGGTGAAGGCCTTCAAAAGGTTCAGGCCTGAGCAGTTTTCCTTATAAAATATTTACTATTTTTTTAATTTATTGGAGAAGATTGCCTTCCTCAGGTCATCAATCTTCTGCTGGACATCATTCAGTTCTTCTCTTAATTTGTCGCCATTGAGTTCAGATATCCTTGTTGCCTTGGTTAAGAGAAAAACCCCAAGCTCCGACACCTTTTCAGGTATGCCGCTGACACTTGTCTCGCCTTTCATATACTTGCTGCCCCTTGCATTGGCAAGGGCTATCAATTCCGTAAGCTTTTCGTCCATGTTGTTCCCTCCAGAATGAACTATTAAGAAGGTTATCAGATTTAGTTAAGGTAATGCAATAGGTAAGCCCCTTCTGATTATGATTAAAACAGATAAGTTTTGACGCCGGCATCGTTAACTATTATAATTAAAGCCATGGAGAATTTTTTGAGGGTGCTGCTGAATACGTTTATTCCTATCTTTGTGGCAATAGATATCTTTGTGGTCCTTCCTATATTTATCTCTATAACAGAGGATATGTCAAAGGCCAAAAGGCTGACAGTGGTCAGGGAATCCATACTTACGGCAGTAGTGGTCAGCCTGGCGTTTGTTGCAGTAGGTGAAGCAATTTTCAGGATACTCGGTATTACGAGCAATGATTTCAAGATTGCCGGCGGGCTTATCCTTCTTGTTTTTGCAATCCTCGATGTAGTAAAGCATAGCGAAGAGAGGAGAAGGCCTACCGGCAAGATGGGTGTCGTTCCTATCGGAGTTCCATTGATTGTGGGGCCGGCAGTGCTCACTACTCTTTTAGTGCTTGTTGACCATTATGGTATTTTGCCGACGCTAATGGCCCTGATATTAAACCTGATTATTGTATATCTTTCTTTCATTAATGCTGATGCAATTACAAAATTATTCGGCCGGGGAGGGGTTGCTGCAATATCAAAGATAATGGCCATACTCCTTGCTTCAATAGCTGTAATGATGATCCGGTTAGGAGTTACAAACATTATCAAGCACTGAAAACATAGTTTGCAGTGCATAACATTTTCAATCATTTTATAAGGGGAATTTTACTATGCTTTTGGGAATTATGGCTGACACGCATGACAATTTGCCTATGACCAAAAAGGCGGTTGAGCTTTTCAATGGCAGAAAGGTTGATTATATGATACATGCAGGGGATTTCACGTCACCATTTACATTAAAGCTGTTCAGCGAGCTGAAATGCAGGTATGCCGGGGTATTCGGCAACAATGATGGCGATAAGCTTCTTTTGCAGGAAAGGTCAGAGGGCAGCATTAAAAACCAGCCGCTTATGCTGACACTTGATAATAAAAAAATAGTAGTCGTTCATGAACATCATACGGTTAATGCGCTTGCAGACAGCGGGCATTTTGACGTTGTTGTTTACGGCCATACACACGAGCCCCTCGTAAAAAGGAATGCCGCGCTGTTAATTAATCCTGGAGAAGTTTGCGGGTGGCTTTATGGCAAACCAACAGCGGCTATTTTAGACCTGAACAAGATGGATGCAGAGATTATTGGGCTTTGATCTTACTCCTTAAAAACAATTGCCTTGGTTTTTTCTTTTCTGCCTATGTCTTCAGCCAGTTTTGAAGCCTCTTTCCTGTTTTCGAACTTGCCGATTAGGACTCTGTAAATTATCTCTTTTTCTTTTTGCGCCTTGCTTGTAAAGGCATCATAGCCTTTGTCTTTATACTGGTTTGTCAATGCAACTGCATTAGCCTCGTTTTTAAATGCGCCGACCTGAATGTGAAAAGCTGCTTTGGCTGACGGCTTAGCCTCAGGTTTTGGGGCAGACGCAGTAGTTGCCGGTTTAACTGTGAGTATCGGTACATGTGCAGATTTGTCTGCTGGTTTGGCAGCAGGCGCCGGAGCAGCCTTGGGCGCAGGTACAGGGGCCGCAGGTGTCTGTGCAGGCGCAGGTTTAGCTGGCTGCTGAGGGACTTGCTGTTCCTGAGAGGGAATGGCTTTAGCAGCTTCCTGTTGAACAGGCTGGGCCGGCTTAACAGCAACCGGCGTCTTGGGCTTTAGTCCGGGCAACATGCCTTTTTTATAAAGTATAATTCCTGATGCGCCAAGTATGATAATGATTACAACTCCGGCAATAATTGGTACTAACAGTCTGTTTCTCATCCCTCTCCTCCTTATGTTTTTTTTCAGCACATAAGTCCTTTCACGTTCTCCGCTCATTCCCTCATCAGATTTTTTACCCGGGGTATCTATATAATCAGTTTTTTCTTCTTCTTTTGCACCACTTTTTATTTGTTTGGTCAGAGTCTTATCATCGAAAGAGTGAATATCTTCCTTCATCGTTACCAGGGTCTTATCAGCAAAATCCATATCTTCCGGTGTCTTTACTGCGGTTCTGTCTGAAAAATCCGTTTCTTCAGAAACCTCATTTTCAAGGCCAGGCATCAGGGGTGGAAACCCCGGCATATCCTGTCCTTTTACCAGTGTCTCTTCTTCAGGATTGAACCCCGAATCCTCTTCTGCTTCAGATTGCTGCAGCCCGGTTGCGGGCTGGACATCGAAGGATTTCATGGAAAGGATCTCCCTGGTCTTTGAAACAAGTTCTTCAGGGCTGAAAGGTTTTTTAAGCGAACCAACAATACCGTATAAGGCAGTATAACGCGGGTCTGTAGCTCCTTCAAAGGTTGAAAGTACAACAATTGGAATGTTCTTGAGGGATTTCGTACTATGGATTGTCTTGCAGACCTCAAGACCGCTTGTGCCGGTCATTGCAGGATTTACAAATATCAATAAGGGATTAACTTTTTTTGCCATTGTGAGGCCAATGTCCCCGCTTTGGGCTGTGAAAACAAGATAATCTTCAGATTCAAGGGTTGACACAATCTGCTGTGTAGTCTCTGAGTCGGTATCAATTACAAGGATTGTTTCGCCTAACATAATGAATTACTCCTCTTTTTTATTATAGCGGTTCCCAGTATTTTGCAGGCATATCCTGTGCCAGTTTTAGCGCACCGTTTGAACCTGAAAACAGAGGATCCTCCACACAGGTTACATTACAGGGGCCGTACTCTTTCAATGCATTCTGCAGATATTCACGTAAGCCCCTTATCAGGCTGCCGCCGCCTGCGAGCACGATATTGTTTTTTATCCTTACCTGGAACTCCGGGTCAAATCTTGCTATCATCTCGGTGGTTGTTTCTACCAGAGCAGGCAGGATGCTTTCGCATGCGCGTTTGACCTCATTTTTAATGTCATGCATAACAGGCTTCCCGTCAACCGGGATTTCTACACGAATATCTCCGGAAAGCTCCTTTACAAAACTGTATTGTTCTTTGAACTGGCGGACCATATTTTTATTGAACTTTGAATTAGGGTATTTCTCGGTCAGATAGCTGTAAAGCTGCTCGTCTATGTAATCCCCGGCAGCCAGTATCGTTTTCTGATCCTCTTCTAATGGTATAGTGCCATGCATGATACATAAGTCAGTTGTGCCGGCGCCTATGTCTATTACCAGCGAATTATTGAGCAGGTTCATCCCGTAAGCCACTGCAAACGGTTCTGAGACAACCATTAGTGAATGTGCAAATTCTGATACAGCCCTTCTGATTGCAAGTTTGTTTACCTTTAACGTATCGGCAGGCACGCCAACTACAGCATATATCTTCTGCTCAGGCTGAGGTTTTGCAAGTTCGATAAGGTATTTAATTATTTCTTTAACTGCCTCTTCGCTTTTTTCGATGCCTTCTTTTATTACTCCGTGTTCGAGAGGCCTGCAAAGGTCAAGCGAGAGCCGGTTCTTGAGGGCCTCTGCTCCGAAGAGGACGGGCTTTCCTACTACCTGCAAAGAGATAAAGTCTTTGGGCCAGCCTACATAGCTTTCTATCCATTCCCTTGTGTTGTTGCTTGCAGAGATTGAACTTCTCGATGTCCCGAGGTCAATCCCTACGAATAAGATGTTACCTTCTCCCTGAGCTTCTTTTTGCTTCATAGCTTACCTCTCCTTTATTTAGATAATCCAGTATGCCAGCCTCGAGATAACGCGCAATATTTTCTCTGTGGCTTTCGGTATTAAGTTCTATCTCTTCCTCTCTGTTGCTGAGGCATGAGACCTCTGCCAGAACAGCGGGGACATCTACTCCCAGCAAGACAACAAATGGCGCTCTCTTAACGCCAAAGTTATAAACATTTGCATTTTGTTTTTTGCTGTTCAGGAAAAGATTTTTCTGTATAGAGGCCGCAAACTCTTTAGATTCCTGGAGTTTCAGTGTCTCCCCTATCTTTCCTATTATTTCTTTAAAATCGCTCAGCCCGTAATGTGAGCCTGCATTTTCCTGTTCGGCAAGCCTTAGTGTTTTGTCATCGTCAGACGGCCCGAAATAATAAGTCTCAATGATGTTTATGGGCTTGGAAGGCAGGTAATTCAGGTGTATGGATATGAAGAGGTCTGCCCTGCTTGAGCGGGCCAATTCCACCCTTTGATTTAATGGGAGAGTTGTGTCTTGTTCACGTGTGATCAGGATATTATAACGGCCGTATTTTCTAAGCCGCTCCCTCAGTTTTTTTGCTATATCCAATGTAATATCCTTTTCTTTGGTCCCCATTGTGCCTTTAGTGCCTGAATCAGAGCCGCCGTGTCCGGGGTCTATCATAATTGTCTTTACCTCCAGGCCGAACATGCGGCTTAACGGCATTTCCTTGCCGCCGAGAAAGGCTTGGTAATCCGAAGGCTTGACCACCGGTTTTTCCGCAGGCAGGGAAGAAGGCCTTTGTGTTATGAGGCTTGCTGTTGTCTGTTTTTCCGGGAACAAAGGAAGATTAAGATAGTTCCCGTTTACCAAGATACTGAGAAGTGTTATAGAGAAAAAAAGAAACATTTTTTTAAAAAAGACAGGTACCCTGCCTGAGAGGATAACGGGATTTTTCCCGATTATTCTCAGATTGTCTTCATAGACGCCTCTGAGAATGGCCTTCCTCACTTTTAGCTCTCTTTTTTTAGGGATCATGAATAACATAATAGATAGCATCACTTTACCAATTTATTCAAAAAAATTCAATATTAAGGATGGTTTCTGATTCTCTGTTCTTGTCAGGCAGCATATTTAAGGTTTGCTTTTATGCCGGGGCCTGTATCTCTTTTTTCTGTGGATTTATGACCCAGATATTCCCAAAATCTTTTTCCTGATATACCCTGACAAGGCCGAGTCTTATAAGTTCAAGGAGTGCGATGAAAGTGACAATTAACTGAGGCCGTGTCCTGTCTTCTTTGAAAAGGTCTTCAAATCTTATTGTGTCCTGATTTTCAAGCAGCTCCATTATCAGGGATATCCTGTCTTTTACAGTCAGGGTCTCTCTTGTTATTTCAACAACCTCCGGCGGCGCCTTATCCAGCATGTCCTTGAATGCGCCGAGGAGGTCAAACAGGTTTACGTCAAAGAGATACAGTTCACCTTCTTTTTCTTCTTCTGTCTCATCCTCTTTTCCTTTTACCGGTTCCCTGCGGAATATATTCATCCACTCCTCTTCTTTTTCCCTTAGGCCGAGCGCAGCGTCCTTGAAGGCCTGATATTCAAGCAGCCTCTGGACAAGTTCAAGCCTTGGATCCTCCTGCTCTTCTGCGGGAGCCTCTTCATCAGCCGGAAGCAGCATCCTTGATTTAATATGGATAAGCGTTGCGGCCGTAACAAGGAATTCACCTGCAATTTCAAGGTTGAGTTCTTTCATTATCTCGATGTATTGGAGGTACTGGCCGGTAATCAAGGCAATGGGTATGTCGTAAATATCCAGCTTATTTTCTTTGATGAGGTGCAGTAAAAGGTCAAAGGGGCCTTCAAATACAGGGATTTTTATATTATAAATATCTTCCATCGGCTAAAGTGGCCTATATTATAACAGATTAAAAATATAATCAGGAAATATTTTGGCAGGCAGGTCAGGGCCCGATGCAGCCCTTTTTTTATTGCGCACGCAGGCAAATAAATCCCTCAGATTTTACTCCTATCACAACTTTTCCTGAGCTATCCTGATATGCCTGTCAGTTTTTGCTTGCATAATAGGTACTAAATTTAGTATAAATTCCATTAGTGAGAGCGCATGTAAAGAAAACCATCTATTCCCTGACAGGGAAATTAATTATTACCATAGGCACTCTGATGGTGGTGGGAAGCACTATCTTCTGGTATTTTCTTATACATTTTCAGGAGAAGGAACTTCTCAGGAATTCTGTAAAATACGGCCATTCTTTTGTAGACTTTGTAGAAAAAAGCACGCGTTACGGAATGCTCACCTTTCAGCAGCTCCTGATACAGCAGACGGTTGAGGCTATAGGTTCAGCCGAGGGGATTGTCAAGATAAGGATGTTCGATGGCAGAGGCAAGATTGCATATTCTTCGGTAAAAGAAGAGAAGGGCACCATGCTGGGCAAAAACGAATCTGTCTGTATGCTCTGCCATTCCAATTCCCGCAAGGCAGTAGAGATGCCAAGCTGGTCTATAAAAAAAGACAAGGATGGGTACAGGATACTGAATCTTCTGCAGCCCATTTATAATGAACCTGCATGTTATACATCTTCCTGCCATGTGCATTCCATCGGGACCGCCATTCTCGGATTTACAGAGGCCGATATATCTTTATCCCTTCTCGATAAGGCCGTAAAAAAGCAGGAACTGGCCATAACAGCCTATGTGCTTGGTTTTATATGCCTGCTCTCTGTGGTCCTTTGTACGATACTATGGAACCTTGTATCTACCCCTCTCAGTGTACTTACGCATGGCATGGAGAGAGTGGCTGCGGGTGAACTGGACCATACTGTGAAGATAGATACGAAGGATGAGATGGGCGAGCTTGCAACGGCATTTAACGCCATGACATTTGACCTCAAGAAGGCAAAGGACGAGCTTGTTGAATGGGGCAATACCCTTGAGAAAAAGGTTGAAGAGAAAACCGAAGAGATCCGCAAGGCGCAGGCAAAACTCATACATTCTGAAAAACTTGCATCACTTGGAAGGATGGCAGCGGGTGTGGCTCATGAGATAAACAGCCCCTTAACAGGCATCGTTACCTTTGGCCATCTCCTGCTTAAAAAATTTCCGGAGGGCAGCCAGGAACGGGAAGATGTTGAGGTCATTATTGAACAGGCCAACAGATGTTCGAATATCATAAAAGGACTTCTTGGCTTTGCAAGGGCAAGCTCGGCAGAGAAAAGCTCTATAAATGTAAATGATATAGTAAACAGTTCTTTAAACATGGTGCGGCATAAGGCAGACTTTTTTAATATCAAGATAGTTCTGAATTTTGATGAGTCTCTCTCTTCCATAAAGGCCGATGCATCCCAGATTCAGCAGGTATTTTTAAATATGATTATCAATGCAGCAGATGCAATGGAAGGGAAAGGGACCTTTACCGTTACCACACGAAAAGTGGATGAAAACGGCGTTCCCTTTGTGGAGGTTGAATTTAATGATTCAGGCCCTGGCATAAATGAAAAAGACATTCCAAAACTTTTCGAGCCTTTCTTTACGACAAAACCTGTTGGCAAGGGCACCGGGCTTGGCCTTGCTGTAAGTCACGGTATTATTCAGGACCACGGGGGCAGAATACGCGTGAGGAGCACAATTGGAAAAGGTACAAGTTTCTTTGTGAGGCTCCCTTTTTATGAGGGATAATCAATAGATATGCAATTGAAGAACGGAGGAGTTTGCTATGAATAAAGGCAATATCCTTGTAGTAGATGATGAAGACATAGTGCTCTTGAGCTGCAAAAGGGCGCTCACTCCTGAAGGTTATAATGTCAAGACGGTCAGAAGAGGAGCAGATGGCATAACTCTGCTTGGAAATGAAGCCTTTGACATTGTAATGACAGACCTGAAGATGCCTGATATGGACGGCATAGAAGTCCTCCGGAGGGTAAAGGAGGGCTGGCCTGCCATTGAGGTCATTATTATAACAGGTTATCAGACGGTCGAGACTGCTGTGAAGGCCATAAAACTGGGGGCGTTTGATTATATTGAAAAGCCTTTTACGCCGGAACAGATTTTAACAGTAGTAAATAATGCTGTTGCGCGCAGGGCAAATCAGTAGCAGGCAGAATGGATAGGCCCAGGATCCTTGTCATTGATGATGAAGATATAGTAAGGATCAGCTGTCAAAGGGCGCTTGAACCGGAAGGTTATGATATTACGGCAGTTAAAAGCGGAGCAGATGGTTTAAGGCTGCTGGAAAATGAGGCCTTTGACCTCGTGCTGACAGACCTGAAGATGCCTGATATGGACGGCATAGAGGTTCTCAGAAGGGTAAGGGAGGGCTGGCCCGACACCGAGGTAATACTGATAACCGGCTATGGCACTGTGGCTACTGCTGTAAATGCGATGAAGCTCGGGGCCTTTGATTATATAGAAAAACCATTCAGGCCCAATGAACTGATTATACTTGTCTCAAGGTCTCTTGAAAGAAAGCGCCTTCTCCTTGAAAATCTCAGGCTCAGAAGCGAACTTACAGGACAGTATAAACTCGAAAATATTATCGGCACATCAAAAACAATGCAGCGGGTTTTCCATCTCATTGCAAAGGTGGCCTCTACAGGGAGCACAGTTCTCATAACCGGAGAAAGCGGGACAGGAAAGGAATTGATTGCCAGGGCTATCCACTATAACAGCCCAAGGAAGGACAGGCCTTTTATAGTGGTTGATTGCGGAACCATCCCTGATGCATTAATAGAGTCTGAATTATTCGGGCATGTTAAAGGCGCTTTCACAGGCGCGATAGAAAACAGAAAAGGGCTGATGGAGCTTGCTGATGAAGGTTCCCTGTTCCTTGATGAGATAGGTAATCTTAACCTTTCAACTCAGGCTAAACTCCTGCGTGCGCTGCAGGAAAAAGAATTCAGGCCGCTCGGAGGCAAAAATCCTGTAAAGTGTGATATGCGGTTCATTGTCGCAACTAACAAGGATCTGGAGGCCATGACTAAAGAAGGTACATTCAGGGAAGATTTTTTTTACAGGCTTAATGTCTTTCCTGTAAGCATCCCGCCTTTAAGAGACAGGAAAGAAGATATCCCCATGCTTGCATACCACTTTCTTCAGAAATACAGCAAGGAGACAGGAAAGGACGTTACACATATCTCTGCAGAGACAATGAAGGCGCTTATCAATTATGAGTGGCCCGGCAATGTCAGGGAGTTGGAAAATACAATTCAGAGGGCCATAATACTCTGTCAGGGCAAGACCCTGCAGCCAGCGCATCTTCCTCCGCCTGGCGTGGCAGATGATGGTGAAGGAGTTCCCAGGACCATCGTCGAACTGAAGGGCAGGAAAAAAGGCCTTCGCCTGAAATCAATAGAAGATATTGAAAAGGCTTTTCTTGTGGATGCCCTGAAAAGAAATGAGTGGAACATATCAAGGGCTGCGCTTGACGTTGGAATGCAGCGCACGAATTTCCATGCCCTCCTCAAAAAACACAACATCTCCAGAGTGCAGGCAAAGACAAGATAGCTTTTATTTATTAGCTGTATATAAAAATCATACACAGCCTCAACCCTTGATCCTATTGGCTTTGCATCCGATTACATGAGAAAAACTGTATTTAATAATTATACAAAATCAAAGGTTACAAGCCATTGAAATTCTTCAATCTGTTGATTTGGCTGGGTTTTGTAAACTGGTATCATTATTGCTATCTTAATAATTGTAGATTTAGTTGTATGGATTAATGTATATTTGTTTGGGAACGGGGTTTAGAACTTTAATGAAATACAGAAAGGAGGCTTAATTATGGAAAAAAAGGGGAAGATATTAGTATTAGATGATGACCCTGTAGTAACTCTGAGCTGTAAAAGAATCCTTGGCGCTGAAGGCTACAATATCATAACTGTAGACAAGGGCGAAGACGCTATCAAGAGAATCTCTAATGAGGAATTCGATCTTCTGATTTCAGACATAAGGCTGCCTGATGTTAACGGCATTACTGTATTAAAAGAGTCAAAGATTATACAGCCCAAGCTGGACGTGGTCATAATTACAGGTTACCCGACATTGGACGATGCCAAAGAATCTGTAAGGCTCGGCGCATTCGAATACATAGAGAAGCCCTTCACTCCTGATTTTATGATGAATGTTGCCAGTAAGGTTTTTGACCAGAGGGGATGGATTTTAAGAAAGGCGTTCATTGATGAATTCAGGAACGACATTGTATCTCTCAGGGACACGCAGAATCCTGTTATCTTTTATAAAGAAGGGACATGGGCCAGGCCCATAAAGGATGGGCTCTGGGAGATCGGCTTTGACATAAGATACTGGCTGCTCAGCGGACAGCTTATGTATATTGATATTCCTGAGGGGCTTAAGATGGTTACCGCAGGAGCGTCCTTCGGAAAAATCTTATCGGGTTCCGGTCAGACAGAGGACCTTGTTTCACCGATGAACGGCATGGTCAAGGAGACAAATACAAATGCCAATACAGCCATGAGCGCATTAATCAGGGATAACCTGAGCGAAGGGTGGCTTCTCTGGCTGGCGAGGGTCCAGCCTATAACGGTTTAATGCAAAATGAACAATTTTGAATTTTACATAGGGGGTAGTTTATGGCGGAAAAACCCAGGATTTTAATTGTTGACGATGAGCTTATAGTCATAAGAAGTGCCGAGAGGGTCCTTAAGGCAGAGGGGTATGATGTTGAAGGCGCTCTGGGCGGAAGAGAAGCGATTACGAAAATAGAGCAAAACAGCTATGACCTTGTATTTACTGACCTGAAGATGCCTGAAGTTGACGGGATAACCCTTATCAGGTGGATAAAGAAAACAAAGCCTTCCATAGGGATTGTCATCATTACAGGATATCCGTCGCAGGATACTATAAAGGAAGCGCTTGAATTAGGAATAATTGACTATGTGCCAAAACCATTTACTCCTTCGGTGCTTTTAGATGTTACTGAAAGGGCTGCTGAATGGATAAAGGGCAGAAAACCTGAAGAAAAAAAGGTTAAAGAGGAATTCCCTCCTGCAATGGAAGCAGAACTGGAGAGGGTCATCTCCGACTTAAGGCGCAAGCAGGGCGCTTTAATACCTGTTCTTCAGCGCGCACAGGAAATTGTAGGGTATCTTCCCCCTGTAGTGCAGAAGAAAATTTCAAAGGGATTAAATATACCGGTAGCAGAAGTGCACAGCGTTGTATCATTCTATTCCTTTTTTACGATGAAGCCGAGGGGCGACCATAATATCAGGGTATGCCTTGGCACTGCATGTTATGTCAAAGGGATTGAACGCGTCCTGAGTAAAATTACAGATGCCTTAAAGATAAACATCGGAGATACTACGGAAAACAGAAAATTTTCCCTGGAAGGTGTGCGCTGCCTCGGGGCCTGCGGGCTTGCGCCTGTAATGGTCATTGACCAGGAAACACATGGCGCCATGACTCCAAAGAAGGCGCTGGAGATTATAGGCCAGTATGAACCGGCAGTCCTGGAAGCAGTATCTGCCTCAGGGATGGAAGAAATGGCGGAGAAGGAGGGGTAATATGCCTAGATTGAAAATAGAGGACCTTCAGAAGATTAAGGAAAAACATAAGGCGGATTTCGCGCTTAGGGAAGGCGGCTACAGGGCAAAGGTGACAGTCCATATGGGCACATGCGGGATTGCGGCAGGCGCCAGGAATGTCATGACTGCATTGATGGATGAGATAGCAAAGGCCAACAGAAGCGATGTTATAGTTACTACCTCCGGTTGTGCAGGCCTCTGTGCGCGCGAACCTCTGGCCACTGTGGAGATAATGAATCAGTCGCCGGTAAAGTATTGCGACCTGAGCGACGAGAAGATAAGGGAGATATTTAAAGAGCACATACTCGGCGGCAATCCTGTAGAAAAGTATGCACTGGTAATGGGAAGCGAGACAACATATTAAAAAGATTCAAGATTTAAAATTCAAGATTTAAAAACGCTGAGTTCATTAATTTTGAATTTTGGATGTTGAATATTGAATATTGAATATTGAATATTGAATATTTATTTAGGAGGATATTAATGGAAAAGTTTCGTGCAAATTTAATGTTATGTGCAGGAACGGGCTGTGTTGCCAGCGGAACAACTAAAGTCAGAGACGCCCTCCGTGATGAGATTCAAAAAAGAGGGCTTGATGAGGAAATAAAGATAGTCCTGACAGGATGCAACGGCTATTGCGCTGAAGGCCCTGTCCTGTCGGTTTATCCTGATGAAATCTTTTATCAAAAATTAACAGTTGAAGAAATCCCCAAATTAGTTGAAGAGCATTTTCTCAAAGGCAGGCCCTACGAGAAATTAATGTTTAAAGAACCCGAGAAAAAGACAGCAATACCGATGATGAAAGATATCCCTTTCTTCAAGCATCAGGTACTAAGGGTTTTAAGAAACAAGGGACTTATAGACCCTGAAAAGATTGAAGAATACATTGCCAGAGACGGTTATCAGGCAGCAGCAAAGGCGCTTACCCAGATGACTCAGGAAGATATAATCAAGGTAATAAAAGATTCCGGATTAAGAGGGAGAGGCGGCGCAGGCTTTCCTACAGGCCTGAAATGGGACTTTGCGTCCAAAGTTAAATCCGATATCAAATACATGCTCTGTAACGGCGATGAAGGAGACCCGGGCGCATTTATGGACAGGTCTGTTATGGAGGCAGACCCTCATTCAGTAATAGAGGGCATGATTATAGGGGCCAGGGCCATAGGAGCGCATCACGGTTACATATATGTCAGGGCTGAATATCCATTGGCTGTTAAACGCCTTCAGCTTGCAATAGACCAGGCTACGGAGGCAGGGCTTCTCGGCAATAATATTCTTGATACAGGGTTTGATTTCAAACTTGAAATATATCTGGGAGCTGGCGCTTTTGTATGCGGTGAAGAGACTGCGCTTATGCGTTCCCTTGAGGGAAAACGCGGGATGCCCAGGCCGAGGCCTCCATTCCCTGCTCACAAGGGGTTGTGGGACAAGCCGTCTGTTCTGAATAATGTTGAAACCCTGGCACAGATAGCTCCCATTATCCTGAATGGTTCTGACTGGTACAGGAGCCTTGGCACTGAGAAGAGCACAGGCACTAAAGTTTTTGCACTTACAGGCGCTATAAATAATGTTGGTCTGGTTGAGGTCCCGATGGGAATTCCGCTCAGAACTATCATATATGACATAGGCGGAGGACCTAAGAAGGGAAGAAAATTCAAGGCGGTTCAGCTTGGCGGGCCTTCAGGCGGCTGCATCCCTGAAAGTCTCCTTGATATACCTGTAACATACGAAGATATCGTTGCAACAGGAGCTATTGTGGGTTCAGGTGGAATGGTCGTTATGGATGACAATACATGCATGGTAGGCACAGCCAAATTCTTCCTTGAATTTACAGCAGATGAATCCTGCGGCAAATGCACGCCGTGCAGGGTGGGAACAAAAATACTGCTTGATATGCTTACTGATATTACTGAAGGCAGGGGAAAAGAAGGCGATATGGAGACACTCGAAGACCTGGGCAGGGATATAATTGCCACATCTCTTTGCGGCCTTGGACAGACAGCGCCGAACCCGGTGCTTACAACAATAAAATACTTCAGGGACGAATATGAATCCCATATAAAACACAAGTGGTGCAAGGCAGGCGTATGCCGCAGCCTGACCACCTTCTGGATTGACGAAAAAATGTGCAAGGGCTGCGGAGCCTGCTTGAGAGGGTGCCCGTCCAAGGCCATAATGGGCGAAAAGAAAAAGCCGCACAAGATTATTCAGGAACTTTGCGTGCGTTGCAGAAGCTGTTATGAGGCATGCAAATTCAAGTCTATAAAAATTCTGCCTGCCAACTTTGAAGGCGACCCTTCGGAATTAGTCGGAGTGACAACCGAAACTGAAACAAAAAAGGGGGAATCATAAAATGGTAGACCTTATAATTGACAATAAAAAGATATCCGTGGAAGAGGGCACTACAATTCTTAAGGCAGCCCAGATGAACGGGATTAAGATACCAAATATGTGCTATGACAAAAGGCTCAGGCCTTACGGAGGATGCAGGCTCTGTGTTGTTGAAGTCGAAGGCCAGCCCAGGCTTTTTGCCTCATGTTCGACACCTGCGGCTCCCAACATGGTAGTTAAAACAGACACTCCAAAGTTAAGAAAAGCGCGTCAGACGGTACTTGAACTTTTACTTATCCATCATCCATTGGACTGCCCGGTATGCGATAAGGCAGGCGAATGCGACCTTCAGGACATAGCCTATGAATACGGCAAACCCGAAGGCCGTTTTAAAAGGCACAGGAAAGACATGCCTCCTGATGTAAGGGGGCCATTGGTTGAATTGACTGCCAACAGATGCATCCTCTGCGGCAAATGTGTGCGTATATGCTCCGAGCATCAGGGCCGGGGCGCATTGGGATTTATCGGCAGGGGCTTCCCCACAGTTGTTCAGCCTGCATTCGGTGAAATCCTTGAATGTGATTACTGCGGGCAGTGTATAGACATATGCCCTACAGGCGCGCTTTTGAGCAAGCCCTTCAAGTTTCAGGCGCGTGCATGGTTTCTCGAGGAAAAAGACACTATCTGTCCTTTCTGCGGCTGCGGATGCACCCTGACACTGGGAATAAGGGAAGGAAAGATACTGAGGTCAAGGGCCAAAGAAGATAACGGCAGAAGCGAGGGTAACCTGTGCGGAAGAGGCAGGTTTGGGTTTGATTACATATACAGCGAGAACCGCCTTAAGACGCCTATGATAAGAAAAGAGGGGAACCTTGTCCCTGCGACATGGGAAGAGGCATTGACATATATAAGCGAAAGCCTGAAATACGTTATAAGCTCCTATGGCAGGGAATCTGTAGGCGCCATAGGTTCTCATAGGTGCACAACTGAAGATAACTTCATGCTGAAAAAATTCATGCTGAATGTTATTGGTTCAGATAATATAGACTCTTCTGCTGCCTTTGGATATTCAAAGGTCCAGAAGGCGCTGGATAAGGCTTTGGGGATGAAAACACACCGGATAAACCTGAAAGCGCCTTTGGGCAAGGAAATTATTCTGATAATAGAGTCGGATATAAGCATTACCCACCCTGTTTTCGGCCTTAATATACTTCAGGCAAAGAGAGAAGGCTCAAACCTGATTGTGGCGGATTCAAGGGAGACAAAGCTTACACGGCACAGTTTAAGCCATCTGAGAATGAAACAGGGGACCTCAGTTGCATTTCTTAACGGGTTAATGAAACTCATTATAGACAAGGGCCTTTTCAACAGGGAGATTGTCTCAAAGTTCCCGGGTTTCCCGGAGTTCGAAAAGAGCCTGAAAGACTATACTGCTGATAAGGTGTCAAAGATTACAGGCATATCCGGAGAAGACCTTGCAGCTACGGCAGAGATGCTTGCAAAGGCAAAGAGCAGGATGCTCTCCTTTACTGTCAGCCTTACAGAAAACACAAAAGGCGCTGACACGGTGCTTGCTGCCTCTAATATGATAATCCTTATGGGAGAGGACGCAGGTTCGCTGCAGATACCCGCGGAATATGCAAACACATACGGGCTGTATAATATGGGGGCCGGGGCGTCAGGCAGTAAAAATATATTCGATATGCTGTATAAATCCGGCTCTTTTCATGCGCTCTATATAATGGGTGAAGACCCTGTTTCTGCTTTTCCGCACAATTCAAAGATAATGGGGAACCTTAAATCCCTTGAACTGCTTGTTGTTCAGGATATTGCCTTAACAGAGACAGCGAAGCTGGCTCATGTGGTCCTTCCTGCTTCAAGCTGGGCTGAAAAAGACGGCACATTTATCAATGCTGAGGGTGCAACCCAGAAGTTAAAAAAGATAGTTGATGCTCCGGGACAGTCGCTGCCTGACTGGCAGATACTTAGGAACCTGTCTTTATCCATGGGAAGAGAGATTGCCGTCAGAAATATTGAAGATATCTCAGAAGAAATCAAGAACACAATACAGGAAGAACCTGCATCAGATAAAAGGGCCTTTACCCCTGTGTCTTATGCAGCGGCAGAAGAGCCTGACACAGAATATCCGCTGGCGTTTGTAACGAGAGATGTCCTGCAGCACTCGGGAACCATGTCAACAAGGTCCAAGGCCCTTGACCTGGTTGTCTCAGAGGCATTTCTTGAGATAAATGATGAAGATGCCGGAAAGTATGCGATATCCGACAACAGCCATGTCAAGGTGACATCAAGGAGGGGCACTGTTTATCTGAAGGCAAAGGTTTCAGATGCAGTTCCGGCAGGGACAGTCTTTACGTCAGTTCATTTTCCGCACGGACGCGTCAATGCGCTTACGCATTTTTCAGAAAACGGCACAGCATACACAGACGCTGTGAAGATAGAGGCAGTAAAAGTCTGAGAGGCATCTATCAAAAGCATGAAATTGGGCGAGATCAAAAAGATACTCAATGCAGTAGTGCTTTCAAAAAATGGCGATATGGAGCTTGAAATAGGGAGGGCCTACTGCGCTGACCTTATGAGCGATGTCCTTGCATTCTCCATCACCAACTCCCTTTTGATAACAGGCCTGACCAATTCTCAGGTCATACGCACCGCTGATATGGCTGATATGAATGCAATAGTATTTGTTCAGGGCAAACGGCCTGACCTGGAAACAATTTCTCTTGCGGAAGAAAAAAATATTCCTTTACTTGTGACTGATTTTTCGATGTTCGGCACATGCGGCAGGCTTTTTGAGAAGGGGCTTCAGGGGCGTTCTAACAGAGATAAATGAATAAGACTGCAGAGGGTGTATTTTTTCTGACGGGGAAAGATTTTGCAAAGGCGGGCGTTGCCTCAAGCAATTTAAAAGCAATACTTGAAAGCATGGGCGTTCCGCCTGATATTATCCGGAGGGCGGCCATAGCAGCCTTTGAGGCAGAAGTGAATGTGATTATATATGCCGTGGCAGGCATGATGCACTATTCCATAACGCAGGAAATGATAAAGATTATTGTTCAGGACATGGGGCCGGGCATTCCTGATATCGCACTTGCAATGACAGAAGGTTATTCAACTGCGCCTGATTACATCAGGGAGATGGGGTTCGGTTCCGGCATGGGGCTTCCGAATATCAAAAAAAGTACGGACAAACTGACTGTAAATTCCGTTGTCGGAGAGGGGACCACACTAGAGTTTATTATAAATTTAAATAAAACTGCCTGAAGGAGTAAACCATGAAACTGCAGGAGCTTGTTAACAGCCTTTCTCTTGAAGTAAAGACGCCGGGAATGGATTTAAACCGGGAAGTAACCGGAGGTTATGCGAGCGACCTCCTGTCTGATGTAATCGGGAATGCAAAGGAAGGGTCTGTCTGGATAACGCTTCAGGTCCACCTTAATATCGTGGCAGTAGCTTCTTTAAAGGGCCTTTCAGGAATCGTACTTGTGAATAACAGGATGCCAGATGACGATACCCTGAAAAAGGCCTCTGAAGAGAATATCCCGGTAATGACAAGCCCGCTTGCAGCCTTTGAACTCATTGGCAGGCTTTATACCCTTGGCCTGAGATGCCGGTAGAATTTGTAGCAGACCTTCATATTCACACATGTCTTTCCCCCTGCGCAGAGCTTTCGATGACGCCGAAGGGAATCGTAGAAAAGGCTGCATCGCTCGGGATAAACATAATAGCTGTCTGCGACCATAATTCTGCTGAAAATGTTGAAGTAACAAAAGGCCTTGCAAAGAAAAAAGGGATAAATGTCATTGCAGGAATGGAAATCAGTTCTTCGGAAGAGGTTCATGTCCTTGGTTTTTTCAATGACACGGAAAGCGTCCTTAAGATGCAGGCAGTTGTTTATGAGAACCTTCAGGCAGGAGAAAATGACGAGGATAAATTCGGGATGCAGGTTGTTGTTAATGAAGACAATGAGGTCTTGGGGTTTAATAAGAGGCTTCTGATAGGCGCTACAAGCCTCTCAGTGAATAAAATAGTTGATTTGATACACGGTTTTAACGGCATTGCAGCAGCAAGCCATATTGACAGAGATGTGTTTGGAATCATAGGGCAGCTCGGGTTCATTCATCCTGACATTAAATTTGATGCGCTGGAAATCTCCTTCAGGCTGAAGCTTAAAGAAGCGCTGATAAGATACGGCGCATACAGTCATATCCCGTGGATTTCCTCATCTGACGCGCACAGGATAGAAGACATAGGCAGAAGGACTACAAGATTTCTTATGAACCATTCCACATTTGAGGAATTATTTCTGGCCCTCAAGGGCGCTGAAGGAAGAAAGATTGCGTTTTAATCGAGTAGTCATGAGGCAGGTTGGCTGTAATATTCTCGCTCATTATCGCTTCGCTCCGAGGTATTTTGCCTCTTTATTTTTCTTATTATTACTGCCGGACTATCGGCAAAATAAAACCGCTCAAATACTATATCCAACCTGCCTGGATATTTGCGGTAAAGAGAGTTGATTTATGGAAGACATCTCTCTCCACATACTTGATATAGCGGAGAATTCTATAGCTGCGGGTGCAACTATCATAAAAATCACAATAGCCGAGGATACAGGTAAAGACCTTCTCTCTGTTGAAATTGAAGATAACGGCAGAGGCATCCCTGAGGAGTTCATAAAAAAGGTCCTGGACCCTTTTTATACAACGCGCACAACAAGAAAAACCGGTTTCGGGCTTTCATTCCTTGCGCAGTCGGCAAGGGAGACAGGCGGAGATATCTCAATAAAATCAAAAGAGGGTAAAGGCACTGCAATATCTGCCTGTTTTAAATACAGCCACATAGACAGAAAGCCTCTCGGTAATATTGCTGATACCCTCATTGTTTTAATTGCAGGCAATCCTCATATTGATTTTCTCTATGAACACAGGCGTAATGGCAATGTTTATTCCATCAATACAAAGGAGATAAGGCCGGAACTCGGAGAGGTGCCGCTGAATTTTCCGGCTGTGATAAATGTTATAAGAAAAGACATAGAGGATGGGATTAAAGGGCTGGGCATGGTATAATTTATCACCTGAATTTTCTTTGTGGCAAATGTGACTTTGTTATGATATGATTTGTAAGTAGATATGCAACTGTTTGACTGAGAAGTATAGGAGAAGATACAACCATTGGAGTAAAATGACGACTGTCCCTGAAAAATTGAGTATAGAGGGCAAGGGCTTACGGAATAAACTTACGGTTATTGCTTCCCTGCTGTTTTTGCTGCCTTCTTTTGTCATCCTGTATATTTTATATAAAGAAAATATCTCTTTAAGGTCGGATAATTCTTACCTGGTCTTGATCGGGCTGACGCTTGTTCTTGCCCTTGCAGGCCTGATTATTCTGAGGAAGGTTTTCAGTGAATTCATACTGCTCTCCGGTTACATGAAAAAGGCAGAGGCCGGAGAAATGTATATGATGGAGGTCCAGAAAAGCACTGCCGAACTCCATGACATATCGGTTTCTTTTAATAATCTCATGAGAAAACTCGAAGTGACTACGAAGCGCCTTGAGGATCAGGCATCTGAACTAAAAGAAGAGACTATTAAGCGCAAACGCGCAGAAGAGGGGCTTTTGCTGATGGTGAAAGCTGTTGAAAATACCAAAACAGGGATTACATTTGCCGACCGTGACAATGTAATCCGTTATACGAATCCGGCTGAGGCTAAAATGCATGGATATGCGCAGGAGGAACTTGTTGGCAAGAGCGTCAGGGTTTTCTCTCCGCCAGGAATGGGCCGGCCCATAGCATTTGAGGACATGAATGCGATAAAAGGCTGGGCCCGGGAAAGTGTCAATATAAAAAAGGATGGAAGCATATTCCCGGTTTATCTGATGTCTGATCTTGTGAAAAACGACGACGGGGAGCCTATAGGCATTGTCACTATTTGTGAAGACATGACCGAATCCAAGAGGGTGCAAAAGGAGCTGGAGGAGGCATATGCCCATGTATTCCATACAGGCCGTCTGTCGCAACTTGGTGAAATGGCTATGGGGATAGCACGTGAAATCAACCTGCTGTTAAACAGCATCTCCCGCACTAACCATTCAATGCTGGTTGACACAAAGGACGGGAAAATTCCGTCATTACCTGTAGTGGAAAGAAGCCTCAACAAGATAGATAATCAGATAGCAAAGGTCAAGGACATTATTGAACATTTGAGGGTTTTTTCCCGGAAAGAGACAGGCAGCAGCCACTTTCACCTGATAGATGTTGCGGATTCTGTTAAGGGTGCATTGTTATTGATAGAAGAGCAGCTTAAAGTAAGAGATATAGGGGTTGAAATGCATTTCCCTCCTGATTTTCCGGATGTGCTGGCAAACCCAAGCTGGCTTGAGCAGGTTTTCCTGAATCTTATGACCAATGCCAGAGACGCAATGGAAAACCAGCCAAGAAATGAGAAGCAGGTGCTGAGCATACGCGGGCGCAAAAACCCGGACGGCGGGGTTACGATTGATGTCAGTGATACCGGCAGCGGTATTCCCCATGAAATAAGGGACAAGATTTTTGATTCGTTCTTTACAACAAAAGAGCCGGACAGAGGAACAGGCCTTGGACTTGCCATAAGCCGTGGCATAATAAAGGAACACGGCGGAGACCTTACGCTTGAACCTCAAGAAGGCAAAGGAAGCACTTTTCGCATTATCCTTCCACCGGTAGAATAATTCAAATACTATGTCCTGCCTATGTTAGAGTTTACTTCTTTTTTGTATTCTCTGTGAAGCAATTTTGTTATAGTTCCAACCTTGTATTTATTCTTATCAACTCTGCTTACAGGCATGACCTCCATTGTTGTATTGGTTATAAAGGTCTCAGAGGCATTGTACAGGGCCTCTTTACTGAATCTGCCTTCTTTAATCTTTATCCTGTTTTTTACGGCTAATCCCAGTATGATTTTTCTTGTGATGCCGTCAAGTATTCCGCAGTTTGTTGAGGGTGTGCACAAGATTTGATTGGATATAAAAAAAATATTGCTTATCGTTCCCTCGGTGAGATAGCCGTTTGCGTTCAGCATCAATGCCTCATAGGCGCCTCTTTCTTTTGCCTCGGCCTTTGCAAGGATGTTGTTCAGGAAGTTAAGGGATTTTATCTGTGGATTGACTGCCTCTTTAAGATTTCTTTTTGTTCCGGATATGATTAACCTAATGCCATTTTTATAATATGCTTTTGGATATTCCTTGAACTCATTGGCAATGATTACAAATGTCGGCTTTTTGCATAGCTCAGGGTCCAGCCCGACAGGGCCGGGGCCTCTTGATACAGTCAGCCTTATGTATGCATTTTTGAGAGAATTTGCTTCCAGTGTCTTATGTATTGCCGCTTTTATGCCTGCGGCATTTTTTGGGATACGAAGCCCTATCAATGATGCCGAGCGATGCAGTCTCCTGATATGCTCGTCAAGCATAAAGACAACACCTTCATAGGAGCGCATTGTTTCATAAATCCCGTCTCCGTACAGGAAACCATGGTCAAAGACCGAGACCCTTGCATCAAGCGCAGGCACGAGCCTGTTATTCAGGTAAATAAGCACGGTCTAATTATATCATTTAAAGGGCGCCATTTTTCTTGAAAAAAATACAGAAGGTGTTATGATTTAGGTTATGGAAAGGAAGGGCATTAGGCATGGTTGAAAAGTTCTTCTCCGGCATGAAAAAAAAGAAGCTGGCCTTTCATCTCGGCATCCTTATCTTTGTTATGCTCCTTATGGGTAACCTCAGTGCGCTGGTTGACCATTTTCACCATCCGGAAATCCCCTATTTTGACTATGAACATTTGCTAATCGGCGGAATTACAGCTCTCATGATTGTTCTTTTGTCTGCTGGAGTGATTCAGTACATGCGCCGTCTGGAAAATACCGTAGAGAAGCTCAAAAAATCAGAGGAAACAATACAAAAAGAGAGAGACAAGGCACAGTTGTATCTTGATATTGCAGGGGTCATGCTTGTGGCAATAGATGCAACCCAGAGGGTTAAACTCATAAATAAGAAGGGATGTGAGGTCTTGGGATATTGCGAGGAGGATATAATCGGGAAAAATTGGTTTGATATTTTTATCCCTGAGAAAAGCAGGGAAGATGTCAAGAATGTCTTTGCAAAAATAATGAAGGGCGAGGCAGAGGCGGTAGAGTATCATGAGAACTCTGTTGTTACCGGAAACGGTGAAGAAAGGCTTATAGCGTGGCATAACTCACTGATAAAGGATGATGAGGGAAATATCACAGGCACTTTGAGTTCAGGGGAAGATATTACTGAGCATGAAAGGGCAGAGGAATTCATAAGAAACCTCCTCGAAACAGTGGATGAAGGGTTCATTGTCATAGACCGGGATTACAGGATAATAAATGCAAACAGGGCATATTGCACGCAGGTCAATATGCCGCTTGAATCAGTAATAGGTAAACACTGTCATGAGGTTTCGCATCATATATCAAAGAGGTGTTTTGAGGCAGGCGAGGACTGTTCTGTAAAACGGGCGTTTGAGTCGGGGGAGCCTTATACAGTGCTTCATACACACTACGACGACAAGGGGAATGCTATTTATGTGGAGACAAAGTCATACCCTGTTAAGGACGCATCGGGAAAGGTGGTCTCTGCCATAGAGGTAATCAATAATATCACGGAGAAAAAGAAGCTTGAGGAGCAGCTTCGCCATGCACAGAAGATGGAGGCAGTCGGGACCTTTGCAGGGGGAATTGCACATGACTTTAACAATATCCTTACGGCAATAATCGGATACGGAAATCTCCTGCAGATGAAGATGCAGGCAGATGAACCATTAAGGGCTTATGTAGACCCGATACTTATATCGGCAGAAAGGGCTGCCAGCCTGACCCAGAGCCTCCTAGCATTCAGCAGAAAACAGATAATGAACCCAAGGCCGGTAAACCTGAACGAGCTAGTGAATGTGGTGAAAAAACTCGTAGTGAGGCTCATTGGCGAGGACATAGAGGTTAAGACATTACTTTCAGAGGATGATTTAACAATAATAGCAGACCCCGGCCAGATGGAACAGGTACTGATAAACCTTGCAACCAATGCAAGAGATGCCATGCAGGAAGGAGGGGCCTTAACAATCATTACAAAAGCCGTGGAACTGGACAATGAATTTATAATGGCCCATAACTACGGGAAGAAAGGGAAGTATGCCTTTGTCTCTGTTACAGACACCGGAACAGGGATGGATGAAAGGACAAAAGAAAAGATATTCGACCCTTTTTTTACAACAAAAGAGGTAGGAAAAGGCACCGGGCTCGGGCTTGCAATAGTATACGGCATAATCAAACAGCACAACGGGTACATCAATGTCTACAGTGAACAGGGACAGGGCACGACATTTAATATATATCTGCCCCTGACTCATAAAGCAGAGGTTAAAGAAACAAAACTTGCTGAAATGGCTCCGTCAATGGAAGGCGCAGAGACAGTGCTTCTGGCAGAGGATGAAGAAGACGTGAGGCGGATAACAAAGACCGTCCTCGAGAAATTCGGATATAAGGTTATAGAGGCGGTGGATGGAGAAGACGCCGTAAATAAATTCGTGGAAAACAGAGATAAGATTGAGCTTCTTATATTTGATGTAATAATGCCCGCGAAGACCGGTAAGGAGGCATATAAAGAGATAAAAAAGATAAGGCCTGATATTAAGGCGCTTTTTGTGAGCGGGTATCCTGCAGAAATATCGGACAGGAAAGGGCTTTTTGAAGAAGGAATAAATTTTGTCCCGAAGCCTGTTTCTCCGACAGGGCTTTTGAAAAAGGTGAGGGAAATACTTGATAAAAAAAGAGTGGACAGCATTTCGTAAAAGATAAAATAGCCCTCCTTTTTCTTAACAATCGCCAAAAACAATTGCGTAAAAATATGAAATATGTTTTATAATTAATTCCTCTTGTCACCCTGAACTTGATTCAGGGTCTAAGATGCTGAAACGAGTTCAGCATGACACATTTTCAGGAGTTATAATGCCCAGGACCTTTAAGGTAGAAAAGTATCATACAGGGATTGTTTCCAAGACAACATTGTTCAAGGTCTTAAAGTACCTTGAACGGAAGAATATTGAGACGCCTTTTCTTCTTGTGGATAAGGAAAAGGTCATGGAAAAAGTATCCCTGATAGGCCGCAATATAAAAAACTCCACGGTCTTTTATGCTGTTAAGGCCAATCCTGATATCGAGGTAATAAAACTTGTCAATAAACTTGAGATGGGCTTTGAGATAGCCTCTGAGGGGGAATTGAAACTGCTCACATCCATAGGCGTTAAGCCCGAGAGAATCATATCCAGCAATCCCGTAAAATCTTTTAAGTTTTTAAAGATTGCCGCTTCCTGCGGCGTGAATTATTTCTCCTATGATTCTGTGGCAGAGGTGGATAAGCTTGCAAGGATTCTGCCGGGATGCAATGTCTATGTCAGGCTTTCTGTGCCTAATGAGGGCAGTGAATGGCCGCTCAGCAAGAAGTTCGGAGTTGAAGTTGATGAGGCTGCGGAATTGCTTTCTTATGCAGGGGACAAGGGGCTTAATCCTGTCGGCGTCACATTTCATGTGGGTTCTCAGTGCACTAACATGTATAACTGGAACAGCGCACTGGATAAGGCAAAGGCCTTATGGGATATCGCCGGGAAAAAGGGCATAAGGCTTTCTCTCCTGAATATCGGCGGAGGGTATCCGATAAAATACACAAAAAATGTAGTTGATGTTGATGCAATAGATAAAAATATAAATAAGCTCATCCGTGAAAAATTTCCTCATGATGTAAGGGTGTTTATAGAGCCGGGAAGGGCGGTTGTAGGCGATGCAGGCATATTTGTAACTTCAGTCATAGGAAAGGCCGGAAGGGCTGATGTGAACTGGCTTCATATAGACGTAGGGGTTTTTAACGGCCTGATGGAAAGCGTCGGGGGGATAAAGTACACGTATCTTGTTGAGACCTCAAGGGATACAAAACATAAAAAGAGATGGACGCTGGCAGGCCCGAGCTGTGACAGTTTTGACGTGATTGACAAGGATGTGATGCTTCCCGAGCCGGAGATTGGCGGGCTGGTGCTTATACTTTCAAGCGGGGCCTATACGATATCTTATGCATCGGAATTTAACGGGTTTTCAATACCAAAGACGATTTTGATATAAGCGATGAGGAAGAAACAAGCAGGATATAATATTCTCGCTCATTCTCGCTGCGCTCCGAGGGATTTTGCCTCTTGATATTTAATTTTATGACTGTAGGACTATCGGCAAAATAAACCGCTCGAATACCATATCCTGCTTGTTTATAATTTTAAAATGAAAACAATAAGGGAGGGACAAGATGATAAAGTTTCATGAAAAAGATCCGTATGCGCCTATTCAATACAGCTATGAAGTGGAAGATATTTTATACAGGGGCAAGAGCAAATTTCAGGAAATCATGGTTATTCAAAACCCGCATTTCGGAAAGATGCTTATCCTTGACGGAGTTGTCCAGATAACAGAGAGGGATGAATTCTTTTATCATGAGATGCTCACCCATGTTGCGCTTCATGCCCACCCTGCGCCAAAGAAGGTGATTGTTATCGGAGGCGGAGACGGCGGCGCTGTGAGAGAGATTTTAAAGCACAAAACAGTTGAAAAGGTATATTTCATCGAGATAGACGAAGAGGTCATAAATGTTTCAAGAAAGTTTTTCCCGACAGTGGCATGTGATGTTGACGACCCCCGCGTTGAGATAAAATGCATGGACGGAGCTGAATTTGTCAGAGGGCGCAGTTCTGATATTGATGCCGTTATAGTTGATTCAACAGATATAGTAGGTTTTGCAACGAGCCTCTTCACTAAAGAATTTTTCACATCAATAAAAAACTGCCTGACTGAGAACGGGTTTTACGTGACACTTTCCGAGTCCCTTCATTTTCATAAGGATATTGTCATAGAGGTCCAGGAGACGATGAAGGGTGTATTCCCGCTGGTTGACCTCTATGCTGCGCCGATAGCAACTTATGCAGGCAACTGGTGGACTTTCTCTGTGGGCTCAAAAGGGCTTTCGCCCCGCGAGATGAGGCAAAAGTTCGATATAAAGACAAAGTATTACAGTGACGAGATACACCAACAGGCTTTTCTGCCCAAAGGCATGTACGAAAAGCTTATGCAGAAAAAGCTTGAGTGGTAGGGAGACTCCCGGGCATTAAAAACTTCTGGTAAATTAATGCTAAGTCTTTTAAAAAGAAGAAAAAAATTGGGTCACTTGACATGAAAAATGTTTTCCTGATAAACTATTAGCACTCTCAATGCGAGAGTGCTAATACCCTTAGAGGTCTAAGAAAATGCTTAATGAAAGAAGCCAAAAGGTACTCTGCGCAATAGTACAGACCTATATAAACAACCCTGAACCTGTGGGGTCAGGGTTTATTACAAAGAGATATTCTTTTAACCTTTCTCCGGCTACGGTCAGGAATATAATGGCAGACCTTGAGGAACAGGGTTTTCTCAGCCAGCCACATACATCTGCCGGCAGGATACCCACAGACATGGGTTACAGGTTATTTGTAAATTCTCTGCATTCAGAGATTGAATACCAGCCTGATAACAGGTCCAATCTTTACAAAATGGTTAATGAGCTGGAATCCATAAAGGATGACATAAATATACTTCTTGAGGAAACAACTAAAAGGCTTTCCGGTTTCTCCCACTATCTCAGCGTCGCAGTTTCTCCCAGCACAAGGATATCTACTTTTAACAGGATTGAATTTTTAAGGCACAGGGGCAGCCAAGTAGTTGCGGTGCTTCTTACAGATGAGGGGCTTATCAAGAATAAGGTCCTGGATGTGGGGTCAGAGCTTTCGCAGCGCCATCTTAACAGGATATCCGAATACCTTAATTCAGAATTCCATGGTTATTCCCTTATCGAGATCCGCGCAAAGATACTCAGGGAAATGGCAAGAGAGAAAGACCTGTGCGATACGCTCATTTCCAGGGCCATAAGGATATGTAAAGATGCATTGTTTTTTCCTTATGATGACCTCTTTATTTCAGGATTTGCAGAGGTTCTCGGGCTGCCTGATTTATCGGATGTGGAAAAAATAAAAGAGATTTCGAAAGCAATAGAGGACAAACATCACATGCTTCAGATACTTGAAAAGATTTCTGATACCGATGGTGTTAAGGTGATAATCGGAGCTGAAAATTCTATAATGCAGATGAAGGGATTCAGCCTTGTGGCAGCGTCTTATAAAGAGGGTGACAGGCCCATCGGCTGTGTTGGTATGATCGGCCCAACGAGGATGGACTATTCCAGGGCTATTGCAGTGGTTAATACGACTGCGAGATTCCTTACGAGGATAGTAACAGACAGAAAATGAAGAAAAGAAAGAAAGAGGATTTTATAGAAAACGGGACAGATAAAGTGGCTGGCATTGAAGATTCTGAAAATCAGGATTCTGCCGAGGCTGAGGCTGAAAAAAAAGTCGGTACGACTCGCAACCGGGATGCCGAGGCTGAAGTTTTACAGGGAAAGAATCTTGAGGAAGAGCTGAATGACCAGAAAGACAAGTATCTGCGGCTGTATGCAGAGTTTGAGAATTATAAGAAAAGGGTGGCCAAAGATAAGGAGGAACTCGTAAGGTATGGCAATGAATCACTGCTTTATGAGCTTATGCCTGTACTTGACAACCTTGAAATGGCCTTAAAGCACGCGTCAAATGATGTAAATGATGATACATCGGCAGAATATCAACCGAGGATGGCAGGGCTTGTTCAGGGCGTGGAAATAACACTAAGGGAATTTTTAAAGGTCATTGATAAGTTTGGGCTTACTCCAATAAGTGCGATTAACAGGATATTTGACCCTTCACTGCACCATGCGATGACACAAGTTGAGAGGGACGATGTTGATGAGCATACAGTTGTGGAGGAATTCAGAAAAGGATATATGCTCAGGGATAAGGTATTAAGGCCTTCACTGGTGGCAGTATCTAAGAAGACAGAAGACAGTATACAGAATACAGAAGTCAGTCAGGAAAAAGAAAATACAGAAGAAAACATAGAGGAGGAGATGTAAGATGGCTAAAGCAATTGGAATAGACCTTGGGACAACCAACTCTGTTGTTGCAGTTGTTCAGGGCGGAGAGCAGGTAGTAATACCGAACCAGGAGGGAACAAGGACAACCCCTTCTGTTGTTGCATTTACGGAAAAAGGAGAAAGACTGGTAGGACAGATAGCAAAAAGACAGGCAATCACAAATCCTGAGAACACGATATTCTCCATAAAAAGGCTGATGGGAAGGAAATATAATTCCCCTGAGGTGGACCATGCAAAGAAACGCCTTCCATATAAGATTGTGGAGGCGCCAAACGGAGATGCCCATGTTGAGATAAGGGGCAAGCGTTATTCACCGCCGGAGATTTCAGCAATGATACTCCAGAAACTAAAACAGGCAGCCGAGGATTATCTCGGAGAGACCATTAACGATGCTGTTATAACAGTCCCTGCCTATTTTGATGACAGTCAGCGTCAGGCCACGAAAGACGCGGGAAAGATTGCAGGGCTAAATGTCCTCAGGATAATAAACGAGCCTACAGCAGCTTCTCTGGCCTATGGCATGGACAAAAAGAAAGAGGAAAAGATCGCAGTTTATGATTTAGGCGGCGGGACGTTTGATATATCAATACTTGAGATTGGACAGGGAGTAATTGAGGTAAAATCCACAAACGGCGATACATATCTTGGCGGCGACGATTTTGATATCAGGATTATAGACTGGATGGTCGAGGAATTCAGGAAAGACCAGGGCATTGACCTCAAGCATGACAAGATGGCATTGCAGAGGCTTAAGGAGGCTGCGGAAAGGGCGAAGATAGAACTCTCAGCTGCTGCTGAGACTGAGATAAACCTGCCGTTTGTCACAGCAGACGCAACAGGGCCAAAGCATATGCTCATGAAACTCACAAGGGCCCAGCTTGAACAGCTCACAGGAGACCTTATAGAAAATACAACAGGGCCATGCAAAAATGCCCTTAAAGACGCAAATCTGTCTGCTTCGAACATTGATGAAGTCCTGCTCGTTGGCGGGCAGACAAGGACGCCAAAGGTACAGCAGACAGTTCAGGATTTTTTTGGGAAAGAGCCTAACAAGACAGTTAACCCTGATGAGGTTGTTGCTGTTGGCGCCGCAATACAGGGCGCAGTGCTTAAGGGAGAGGTTAAAGAAGTCTTGCTCCTTGATGTAACCCCTCTGTCTCTTGGAATCGAGACACTTGGAGGGATATTCACAAAGATAATAGAGAGGAATTCTACTATCCCGACAAAGAAGAGCCAGGTATTTTCAACAGCTGCTGATAACCAGCCGGCTGTCACAATAAAGATATGTCAGGGCGAAAGGGAGATGGCTTCGGATAACAAGTTGCTTGGAAATTTTGAGCTCATTGGCATTCCGCCTGCGCCGAGAGGGATTCCTCAGATAGAGGTGACCTTTGATATTGATGCAAACGGCATACTGCATGTATCTGCCAAAGACCTTGGAACCGGTAAAGAACAGTCAATCAGGATAACTGCCTCAAGCGGGCTCAATGATGAAGAAGTTAAAAAGATGATGCGCGACGCAGAGTCTCATGCAGAAGATGACAGAAATAAAAAACAGCTTGCAGAGGTAAGGAATGAGGCAGACACACTTGTTTACAGCGTTGAAAAATCCCTGCGTGATTACGGGAGCAAATTAAGCGAACCCGAGAAGAAGGAGATAGAAGAGACGCTCGAAAAGTGCAAGAAGGTAAAAGACTCAAGTACAGATGTTTCAGAGATAAAATCTTCTGTTGAAAACCTTATGAAGGCCTCGCATAAACTTGCAGAGCATATCTATAAGGCAGCAGGCGCACAGCAGGCAGGTGGTGCAGGCGCTGGCTCTGATGCAGGCAAAGCAGGAGCCAAGGCAGGCGAAGAAGAGGTTGTTGAAGCAGAATTTGAGGATGTGGATAAGAATAAAGAAAAATAAGAATATAGAGAGGATACAGCATTTTCGCTCATTCTCGCCCCGATAGTATCGGGACTCCGAGGATTTTGCCTCTTTACCTCTGTGATAAATGCAGTCGGAATATCGGCAAAATAAACCGCTCGAATACTGTATCCTCTCTGTATAATAGATGGGTTAAATGAAAGACTACTACGAAATACTTGGTGTATCAAGGGATGCTTCCGAGTCTGATATGAAAAAAGCATACAGGCAGCTTGCCATGAAGTACCACCCTGACAGAAACCCTGACAACAAAGAGTCAGAGGATAAGTTCAAGGAGATAAACGAGGCCTACTCATGCCTGTCTGATGCTCAAAAAAGGGCTCATTATGACAGGTTCGGAACTGCTGAAGGCATGGGTGCCGGTGCAGGATACAGTCCTTTTGGCGCGGGGTTTGGCGATGTATTTGAAGACATCTTCGGGGATTTCTTTGGTACATTCACAGGCCAGCGCAGAGCGAGGCCGGCAAAAGGCGACGACCTCAGATATGACCTGGATATAACACTGATGGAAGCGGCATTTGGCGTTGAGAAGGTGCTTGAAGTGCCGAGGTGGGATAACTGTACTGAGTGCAGGGGAACAGGAGCAGCTCCCGGGAAAGGGCCTGTTACATGCTCTAACTGTAAAGGCACCGGGCAGGTAAGGTTCCAGCAGGGTTTTTTTAGTGTTTCAAAGACATGCGGTAAATGTAATGGGGAAGGCAGGATTATTACAGACCCCTGCAAAAAATGTAAAGGCCGCGGCAAGGTCAAGGCATACAGGAATATAAGCGTTAAGATTCCTCCCGGTGTTGATACCGGTTCAAAACTGAGGATGTCAGGGGAAGGCGAGCTTGGTATTTATGGCGGCCCGCCTGGAGACCTTTATATATTTCTTAATATCGCTGAACATCCTTTTTTCAAGAGAGAGGGGATGACTTTATATTGCAAAGTTCCTGTTTCCTTTCCGCAGGCTGCATTAGGCGCAGAAGTTGAGGTCCCCACGCTTGACGGCCTTACAAAGCTCAGGATTCCTCCCGGAACTCCATCAGGTAAATCATTTCATATAAAAGGCAAGGGTATGCCGAGGCTTGGAGGGCATCCGCGCGGCGAGCAGGTTGTAATAGTTAATATAGAAGTTCCAAAGCACCTCACGCAGCGGCAGAAGGAGATACTTGAGGAGTTTGCAAAGATAAACGGGGATGAAGTCTCAAAAGGGTTCAAGGAGAAACTCAAAGACCTGTTTGCAGGGGCGAAGACATAAATGAATGCCCTGTATAGCCGTGTATTTTCATCTGTAAAAGCCTGACGATGCGCATTATCCTTCCAAAAGAACAAATTAAAGGGCAGAGAATAACAATATCAGGCGAAAAGGCGAGATATCTGATATCTGTGCTCAGGTGCAATGCCGGAGATGAGCTGCAGGTATTTGACGGTGAAGGGAGTTTCTACAAATCAAGGATTTCAGGGGTAGACAACAAAGAAGTAAAAATAGATTTACTCGAAAAGATTCCATTTGATACTGAATCGCCATTGAACCTTATACTTATGCAGGGAATCCTTAAGGGCGAAAAGATGGATTTAGTAATCCAGAAGGCAACAGAGCTTGGCGTCAAAGAGATAATCCCTGCCATAACCGGGAGGAGTCAGGTACGCGAGACGAGGAAGTCAGCGAGGTGGAGAAAGATTGCAGAAGAGGCATCACGCCAGAGCGGAAGGACTGGAATTCCGAAAGTCCACGAGCCTGTGGATTTTAGCTCATGGCTCATAGCTAATAGCTCATTGAAGCTAAAGGGTTTTATATTCTGGGAAGAGGGCGGTGTCACGATACAAGATGCAAGATGCAGGATACAAGATAAAAATTTACACCCTGAATCATGCATCGTGAATCATGCATCTCCCTTTTTCATTGCCATTGGCCCTGAAGGCGGTTTTACAAAGGAGGAAGTTAAGCTTGCTGAATCAATGGGCCTTATTGCAACATCTTTAGGCAAACGCATTCTCCGTGCAGAGACAGCAGCAATTTCCGCAGCGGCACTTGTTCAGTTTTTGATGGGAGATATGGGCTAAAATGCAAAATGGAAAATGCAAAATGGAGGTTATTTTAATTTAATCCTCTTTTTCAGTAATAGAAACAACATTCTCAACAGGAATTACAATCCAGCCTGCTTCTGACTCAATGTAGACGTCTTTCTCGCCGATTTCAATAAGTTTGCCTGTGTATGTTGTTTCTGTTGATATTACCTCAACAATCTTGCCAATAAGGTGTTGCATATAAGCTCCTCTTTTAGGTTTCAGGTTCTAGGTTCTAGGTTCTAGTCTAACACCTCTCACCTTCTTCACTTTTTAGCTTTTTTATATATTCTAACAGGCGTGCCTGCGAATGAGAACCTTTCTCTCAGGCATCTCTCAATATAGCGTATATAAGAGTCCTTTATTCCGGCAGGGTAGTTTGAAAATATAACGAATGCCGGCGGCTCAGTATTTACCTGTGTCACATAAGATATCTTTACCTGCTTACCTCTGTATAAAGGCAGGGCAGTGCTCGAAACCACATCCTGTATAAACCTGTTCATATCCGCTGTAGATATCCTTTTCCCTCTCTCTTTAATTATCTCATCAATTACAGGAAATATATTTGTTACCCTCTTTTTTTCTATGCCTGATGTTGTGATTACGGGGGCATGAGCGAGGAACCACATCTTTCTTTTAAGTTCCGTGACAAGTTTTTTATAGGCAAGCTCCGGTTCAGAGACAAGGTCCCATTTGTTAAGCAGGAATATGGCGCCTTTTGCATATTTCTCAACAATGCCTGCAACTTTCTGGTCCTGCTCTGTTATACCGCCTGAGGCATCAAGGACTATAAGCGCTACATCACATCTTTCTATGCTCTTTATGGCCCTTACAACTGCAAATCTTTCTATCGAAAAACCAAGTTTGCCCTTTTGCCTGATGCCGGCTGTGTCTATAAGAAGGTATTTCTTTTTATAGTATGAACAGACAGAATCAACAGCATCCCGTGTGGTGCCGGACACCGGGCTTACGATCATTCTGTCCTTGCCCAGGATTGAATTTACAAGCGTTGATTTTCCGACATTCGGCCTTCCGACAACAGCAATTTTAGGGTAAGTTATTTTTTCTTTGCTTGCAGGCGGCAGAAGGGATACGACTTTGTCCATAAGTTCGCTGAACTCATATCCTGTAGCTGCTGATACAGGCAGAAGCTCATCAACGCCAAGGGCATAGAAATCATAGAGCCTGTCTTCCCTGGTAGGCCCGTCTATTTTGTTCACGGCCCATAATACTTTTTTGCCGGAGGCCCTGAGTGTTTTTGCAAGTTCAACATCAGCGGATGTAAGCCCCTCTTTGCCGTCGAGGAGATGTATTATGACATCTGCCTCGGCTATGGCAAAAAGCGCCTGTTCCCTCATTTGAAGGAATATATCGTCTGCTGGTTCGGGATAGAACCCTCCTGTATCAACTGCAATAAAGGCCTTGCCTTCCCATTCTGTTTCCAGGTAGTTTCTGTCCCTTGTGACATTCGGGAGGTCTTCAACAATAGCAGCAGAAGAACCAATCATCCTGTTAAAGAGGGTGGATTTTCCTGTATTTGCCCTTCCGACTATTACAACAAAAGGTTTAGCCATAAAATCTAATTTTACACTAAAAGCAATAAAAATTACGTCTATTATCGGACACCGCAGTTTAATATCAGACACCTGCTGATGTTGACAAGGTTTCTTTAAAAATCAAAACGTTAGTGGAGCAAGTGGACTGTGGGTTTTCAATCAGACTGGGTGAAAAGACGAAATTAAAGTTTGAAGTTTAGAATTTGTCATTAAAAAATAAGGTTTTTTTGGGTATTTTTCGGGTATAGAAATTGCTTTTTAATATGTAAGGATTTGATAAGGATTTGACTGTTAAGTCAAAACAGGCGTAAACAGGAGCGAGAGGTTTAAGCACTAAATGGTTCTAAAGTCTAAGATTATCACAGTCCTGACAGTAGTCCTGCTTTTAACAATCGGCACATCTGCGGCTGTCGTACTCAGAGTTCAGACAAAGATGCTGATAGATTCAAAACTTAAAGATGTAGAGGTTTTAAGCGGTCTCATTGAAAGCAGCATCACAGATGCAATGGAAAGCGGAAGAACAGCCAATGTGCAGAAAATACTTGAGAATATCGGCAAGAACCAGGAGATAACAACCCTTAGAATACTTTCAACAAGCGGCGGGATAATGAAGTCAAAATCGCCTGATGAGATAGGCCTGAAGGCAAAAGAATATACACTAACAAGCAACGATCATCAAAAGCAGCCCATTTTAAACGAGGAATCTATAACTTATTTCAAGGCTATACCTAATAAGCCTGAATGTTATGGCTGCCATAGCAAAGAAGTAAAGACTGCCGGGATAATACAGATTAAATACGATATGTCCAGGAGCAAAAATGACATAATGTCCATAAAACGGTTTCTTGTTTTTTCCAATATTCTTTCAGTTCTTGTAGTGGCAATTATTTTAAGTATCATGTTTTCGAAGCTCATATTAAAGCCCCTGAAGAATGTACTTTCGGCCATGAAGGAGTTTGAGGCCGGGAATTGGGAGGCCAAGGCGCATGCCACAGGTAATGATGAACTCGGCGTTATCAGCCAGGCTTTTAACAAGATGACAGATGAGGTCAGGGGCCTTCATGAAAAAAGCCTGCGGAAAGAAAAAGAGTTGTCAAAGATAAAGCTGGACCTTGATCATAAGAGAAAGCTGGAGGAATTAAATGCCCAGCTTCAGTTCAAGGTAAAAGAGGTTGAGACAGCGAATAAGACTGTTGTTACACTCTCAAAAGAGGTGAAGTCAAAGAATGTAGAACTCGAAAAAATGGTCGAAAGGCTGAGGCGGATAAATGAGGTCGGAAAGATGCTGAGTTCGATTATCGAGACAGATGAACTTATAAAGCTGATAATAAAGACGACTGCTGAACTGCTGTCTGCGGGAAAGGGCGCAATCTATTTAAAACGGAATGAAAAACCATCTCTTACGCTGAAGTATCATCACGGCATCGGCGTTGAGGATTTTGGAGATGTAGCTCTGGATTTTAAACCTATTTACAGCGAACTTATGGATAACGGCAGCCCCGTGATAATACATGAGAAAGACTCTGTTAAGAAAAATAGTTATGGCATTGATAATTCCGCAATCGGCGTGCCTTTAAAGATGAAGGGACAGGTGATAGGCGCAATGCTGCTGGAAGATAAGCTTGACGGCGCATCTTTTACAGATGATGAACTTGAATTGCTTACAACACTTGCAAACCAGGCTATGGTTTCGATTGAAAACGCATGGCTGTATGAAAGAGTGAAGAATAATTATTTTGCAACGATCCAGTCGCTCGTAAATGCGCTTGAAGCAAACGACAGGTACACAAAGGGCCATTCCGAAAGGGTCAGGTACCTGTCTGTTGAACTTGGCAAGTATATAGGGCTTGACTACAGGGAGATTGAGGTGCTTGAGCATGCAGCGATTCTTCATGATATAGGGAAGATCGGGATAGACTCAATGGTGCTTCATAAAGAAGGAAAACTTACTGCAAATGAGTATGGCCTTGTGAAAGCCCATCCCCTGATAGGAGATGAAATACTCGGGCCTATTGACACCCTTGCCGGTGTCAGGACAACGATTATACAGCACCATGAAAGATATGACGGAAGAGGTTATCCTTACGGTATACCCGGAGATGAGATATCGCTGAAGGCAAGGATACTTGCTGTTATTGATACCTTCGATGCCATGCTGACAGACAGGCCTTACAGGCGCTCTCTGACTTTGTTCAGGGCGAAAGAGGAACTGAAGCACGGAGCCGGTTCGCAGTTTGACCCGTATGTCGTTAATGCCTTTCTCGATATGCTGGAATCAAGGGAAGAGGAACTGCTGATGACTTCCGGGTATAATTTATCCCTGCCTGAATAATATCAGTCAGGCAATTTCAAATATAAACTCTATCTCCAGAGGCGAGTTCAAAGGCAGTATATTCACCCCTACAGCTGCCCTTGCATGTTTCCCTGCCTCGCCAAAAACTTCAACCATTAAGTCAGAGGCTGCATTAAGGACCCTGGGCTGTTCCGTGAAATCAGGGGCTGATGCTATATAGCCGGTTATTTTTATGCACCGCCGGACTTTGTTAAGGCTTCCGATATTGGATTTTAAAACTGCAAGGGCATTGATGGCCGCTGTCCTTGCATCTTCCAATGCCTCATTAATAGTTACCTTCTCGCCGACTCTCCCCTGCCTGTTTAGCTTTCCTCCCCTTAAAGGAAGCATGCCGCTGAGAAAGATGAGGTTGCCTGTCCTGACAAACGGGACATAAGAGCCGAGAGGTTTTGGGACCTCCGGTAATTCGAGACCCAGTTCTTTAAGTTTTTCTTCGGGTGACATTATAACCCCAGTTCCTCTGGAGTTCCTATTCTTCCAAGGACTGCTGTTGCTGCGGCAACTGCAGGATTTGAAAGGTAGACCTCGCTTTCAGGATGTCCCATCCTTCCGACAAAATTCCTGTTAGTGGTTGCCAGCGCCCTTTCTCCTTTTGCAAGAATTCCCATGTGGCCTCCCAGACAAGGGCCGCATGTCGGCGTTGATACAACAGCCTCCGCGTCAATGAATATGTCAACCAGTTTTTCCTTAATCGCCTGTTTATAAATCTGCTGTGTAGCAGGAATTACTATCAACCTGACATTAGGATTTACCTTTTTCCCCTTTATAACCTCAGCAGCTTCTCTTAAATCCTCAAGCCTTCCATTGGTGCATGAGCCTATTACTACCTGGTCTATGGCGACATGAGAAAGTTCTGCCGCAGGTTTTGTGTTTGAGGGAAGGTGAGGGCATGCCACTGTCAATGGTATCCCTGAACAGTCGTATTCCTTTATTTCGGCATATTTTGATTTTTTGTCAGACTTATAAAATGAAAACTCTCTCCTGGCCCTTCCTTTTGCATATTTTTTTGTGATCCTGTCAGGCGCTATGATGCCGTTTTTTCCTCCTGCCTCAATAGCCATATTGCACATTGTGAGCCTTCCGTACATCGGGAGATTTGTAATCGCTTCTCCTTCAAATTCCATGGCCCTGTATAATGCTCCGTCAACGCCTATATCGCCTATTGTGTGAAGTATCAGGTCTTTTCCCCCAACCCATCTGTTGAGTTTGCCGTGATATATGAACTTCATTGACTCAGGGACCCTGAACCAGCACTCTCCTGTTGCCATTGCAGATGCAACATCAGTTGAGCCCACCCCTGTTGAAAATGCCCCGAGCGCTCCGTATGTGCATGTATGGCTGTCAGCCCCGATTATTAAATCACCAGGAACAACAAGCCCCTGCTCCGGCAGTAGTGCATGCTCAACTCCCATCCTTCCAACCTCAAAATAAAGACTGAGGTCATATTCCCTTGAAAACTCCCGAAGCAATTTGCACTGCTCGGCAGCCTTTATGTCTTTCTGTGGCGCGAAATGGTCAGGGATGAGGGCTATGCGGCTTTTGTCAAAAACATTTTTCGCCCCGATTTTTTTAAATTCCTGGATGGCTATCGGCGCAGTGATATCGTTTGCCAGTATCAGGTCTACCCTGGCATTGATTAATTCACCGGGTTCGACTTTTTTCTTTCCAGCATGTACAGCAAGTATTTTCTCTGTGATAGTCATACATTCTCCAAAATAATAAGATTTAAAAAACTATTATATCTCTACCCGGGGATAATTGACAAGGGAGGAATGTCCAGGCGCCTGGACATTATTTTAAATAAGATTTCCCTCTATTGAAGGCCCGGCATCTGGCGTTTGAAAATCTTACGGAAATGGAATCCGTAAATCGTAAGGGTAATCGCAAGCGGGAAAAGCCGCGGCCGCCGGAACAAAGACCAGAAAAAAAGCTTCCAGTAATAGAATCTTTCCCTCCCTATTATCCCAAGGCGAACAGAGGACCGCAAGGCTGCTTTAAGGTGGCTGAACTTAAAGTGAAATGTTTTTTTCTGGGCAGGCTTATACTCCTTCAGGAATTTTCTGACCCGCGCATAGTAATGCTTGGGAGAATAAATAGTGTGAACGACTTTTCTGTATCCGCTGATAAGTTTTTCATGGCTCATCACAGGCTTGAAATTAATGGAAAAGTCAGTATTGTCTCCGGATGATGCCTTTAATAGCCTGCCTTCTTTATTCAGGCGGTGGTAGAGCTTGGTGCCGTGAGGGGCATTCAGCAGCCCTACCATTGCAGTGGCAATTCCGCTTTCCTGTATAAATGCAATAAGCCGTTCAAAGATAGAGGCCGGGTCTTTATCAAAACCAACTATGAACCCTGCCTGCACCTCTAAACCTGAACGCTGGATTTTCTTGACGCATGCTATGAGGTCGCGGTTCCTGTTTTGGAGCTTGCTGCACTCGGCAAGGCTTTCTTCATTGGGAGTCTCGATTCCGATAAAGACCGTGTCAAACCCGGCCTGTACCATCATATGTATAAGTTCTTCATCATCAGAAAGGTTTATGGACACTTCAGTAGAAAGCGCGAACGGATGCTTTCTTTTTTCCATCCATTCGGTGATTGCAGGAAGGACTTCTTTTTTTAACTTTACCTTGTTGCCGATAAAGTTGTCGTCAACAAAGAATATGCCGCCTCTCCATCCCTGCTGGTAGAGATTTTCCATCTCCGCCACTATCTGTTCTTTTTCTTTGGTACGCGGCACGCGTCCGTACAGCACGGTGATATTGCAGAATTCGCAATCAAACGGGCATCCCCTTGAATACTGGATGTTCATTGATGCATATTTTTTTAAATCCGCAAGTTCCCACATTGGTAAAGGAGTATTTCTGATGTCTGCACGCTGCTGCGATGTATAAAAATGTCTGGCCTGTCCTTTTTTTAAATCATCCAGAAAAGGCTGGAGGGTAATCTCAGCCTCATTGAGCACAAAATGGTCCACATCCCCTTCGAATTCTTCAGGGATGGATGTGAACAGGGGCCCGCCTGCAACAATTTTGACACCCAGGGCTTTGCACCTGCTGATTACTGTTTTTACTGACTCTTTCTGAATTGACATGGCGCTGATAAAGACATAATCAGCCCATAAGAGGTCTTTGTCCTTCAGTGGGTTAACGTTTATATCAATAAGCCTTTTATCCCATTCCTGAGGAAGCATTGCAGCTATGGTCAGTAATCCCAGAGGAGGAAGGCTGGCTTTTTTGGATATGAACTTCAAAGCGTATTTAAAGCTCCAGAAGGTGTCGGGGTATTTGGGATAGACAAGAAGGATTTTCATGATACACCTGAGTTTAACATATATTGAGGGCTAAGGGGAGCTGATTTTTTTAAAGGCATCAGGGAGCCTGTGCGGTTTTCCCTTATTGTCTATGTAAGCAATTGTCACATCAGCTTCGACCAGCAGGGTATTGTCTCTTGATATCAGATTTTTTAAAGTCATGGAGGCATTCCTGAGTTCTGTAATTTCTGTAGTTACTTCTACTGTATCACCAAGCCTTGCAGGTTTTTTGTAGTGTATGTCAACATGCGTAACCGTGAAAAAATAACCCAGATTATGTAATTCCCCCACGTTAATGCCGCGGCCTGAAAGAAATTCTGTTCGCGCCTGTTCCAGATAGCGGAGGTATTTGCCATAATAGACAACACCGCCTGCATCCGTATCTTCATAATAGACCTTAATCTTCATGCGCTGAAACGGGGTACCCTTATTTTTTCCTTACTGCCAGTTTATTCAGGGCATTAATATATGCCTTTGCAGCAGCAACGATTATGTCAGTGTCCGCGCCGTGGCCCCTTGCAGTGCGGCCGTTTTCTTCAAGCGAGACAATGACCTCCCCAAGGGCGTCTGTTCCTCCTGTGATGCTCTTCACCTCAAATTTCAGCAGGCTGCTCTTTGTCTTTGTTATTGATGAGATAGCCTTATATGTTGCATCAACAGGGCCGTCGCCGCTTGCTGTTTTCTTTACCATCTTGCCTTTGGCCTTCATGCTGATTGAGGCCTTTGGCTGTTTTTTCATGCCGCTTGAAACAGAAAGGTCAACGAGCTGGTATGTCTCGGGTATCTTTGATACCTCTTCCGAGACGAGAGTCTCCAGGTCTTCCTCGAATATGTCTTTTTTCTGGTCTGCGAGGTGTTTGAATTTTGCAAATGCGTTCTCAATTTCTTCAGAGCTTAGTTCGTACCCGAGTTCGCTTAACCTTGCCTTGAATGCATGCCTTCCGGAATGTTTTCCGAGCACCAGCTTTGTACTCTGGAGCCCTATGCTTTCAGGCCTGATTATCTCATAAGTTGTCTTTTCCTTGAGCAGCCCGTCCTGGTGTATCCCTGATTCATGCGCAAAGGCATTTGCGCCGACTATCGCCTTGTTGGGCTGTACCGGTATGCCTGTTATTTTTGTTATGAGCCTGCTTGAGCGTATAATCTCTTTTGTATTTATTTTTGTGTCGGCATTGAAGAAGTCCTTGCGGGTCCTTAACGCCATGGCCACCTCTTCCATTGAGCAGTTGCCTGCCCGCTCTCCTATGCCGTTGATTGTGCATTCCACCTGTCCTGCTCCGTTTAAGACAGCTGACAATGAGTTTGCCACAGCAAGGCCGAGGTCATTATGGCAGTGGACTGAAATCACAGCCTTGTCCCTGATTTTTTCTTTTATGGCCTTTATAATCCTGCCGAATTCCTCAGGAGTTGTATATCCGACAGTATCCGGTATATTTACTGTGGATGCTCCGGCCTCAATAACCGCCTCTACCACCTCAATCAGATAAGGCAGTTCTGTCCTCGTAGCATCCATAGGCGAGAATTCGACATCCTCAACAAGGCTTCTTGCAAGCTTTACCATCTCAACAGACCTCTTTAAGGCCTCTTCGCGGTTTACCCTGAATTGATACTTTAAATGGATATCTGAAGTTGAATGGAATGTATGAATCCTTCTTCTTGGCGCATTCTTAACAGCCTCGTAAGCCCTTTTTATATCAGCTTCTTTTGCCCTTGCAAGCCCGGCTATGGTTGCGCCCTTCACCTCATTGGCTATCCTGTTAACAGCCTCGAAATCGCCATCCGATGCTATAGGGAAACCTGCCTCTATAATATCAACACCCAGCCTTACAAGCTGCTTTGCAACCTGAAGCTTTTCTTCCACGTTCATTGATGCGCCGGGAGACTGCTCTCCGTCCCTGAGTGTCGTATCAAAGATTCTGATTATCCTCATTGTTTCTCCAAAGGCTGACCTAAATTTTTAAACTTTTTGTAGTAGATGTATGTATTTTCTATTATACCAACACCAAGATAAAGCATTGCAAAGACAAAGAGCGCAATCTCAGGGTGCATTACCACAACTGCAAAGATTACAGCAAATGCAACGAGTATCCAGAATGGTTTTCTCTTTTTGAAATCCAGTTCCTTTGCTCCATGAAACCTGAGAGTGCTGACCATGAGGATGGCGAGAATAAATGTCAGGATGAGTATAAAAATGCTTCTTCTGCCTGTCCAGTCCATCTGGCTGTAAAATATTGCGGTTGTCGCAATCACAGCCGCAGCTCCAGGAATCGGCATGCCGGTGAATGATTTCTTTTCAGTCGAGCCCATCTGCACATTATACCTTGCGAGCCTTAACGCCCCGCACGCAACAAAAAGGAATGCCGCTGCCCATCCTATCCTCCCGAACGGCATTAAAGACCAGTTATAGAGCATTACAGCAGGCGCAACACCGAATGCAACGAGGTCTGAGAGGGAGTCCAGTTCAATCCCGAACCTTGTTGTGCTGTTTGTGAGCCTTGCAATCCAGCCGTCAAGGCCGTCAAAGACCATCGCTATCAATATGGCCCATGCAGCATGAACATAATCGCCTTTCAATGCAGCGAGTATTGCGTAGAACCCTGAAAACATTCCGCACATGGTAAGGCTGTTTGGCAGTATATAAATTCCTTTTCTCATACGGTCATTATAATAAAAACAGTGGATTTTTGCTTGGAATTTGGTAGTTAGTTATTTTTATATGCAAGGATTAAAAAGTGTTTCAGGCTTTTTTTGAAGCGCAGGAGTTCTGTTGAAGGCGGAGACTGTACGATTGCCTGTTGAGATGCTTTTAATATATCGCTTTTTTTGATATTGAATTTCTTTATAAGGAAAATAGCATCATGGATGTCTTTATCTCTGAACACTCTGAGTTTTGAAATTATCAAATCTACAGGCGCCAGCAAAAATACATTTATGTTTTTGGTTTTTACAGTATCAAATTTAATGGCCCGCTTTCTGTACCCCTCAGGGATATCTATCATGCTCCATCTCGAAATATCTGTGGTCAGCTCAGCAGGGAATCCAATATTTTTTTTAAGCCTTTCAATTACCTTAAAATCAGCGTTGACCTCTGCATCAATATCAAGCGTTGACCTTTCTTCCAGGCCATAGGCTATCGCTGCAAGCCCGCCACAGATTATAAGCCGCAAGTTTTTAACCCCTGCCTTTTGAGCAGCCAGATCAATGGTTCTGATAACGGACTTTAACTGACTAATTCCAATGCTTCTTTCCATCTTAAATCATCCGAACGGTTGAATTTTATAAAATTGTCGGGATAAGTCTCTGCTGTCAGAGGAAGGAAGAGGTTTTTAAGCGCAATTTCTTTACCGAGGAAAAGTCTGGTAAGTTCCCGATATGTCTTAGTGAAAAAAAATGCCTTATTATATTCCCTGGTAAATAATAACCTGTTTTTTCTGCCGAGCTTTTTAAATACAACATTCCATTGCTTCTTAGGGTTTAAAGCAATATAAATCCACAGCAGTCCGCTTTGAAGAAATTTAACGGTAAATTCTTCGAGGTTGCCGTCCTCAGCATTTTGGAAATATATTTTTCTTAGAATGCCCCTTTTCATGGCTATATATTACTGCATTTACATATTCTTGACAACCAGCCTAATGTATGAGATAGTTTTTGTATGAAAGCAAAAATAGCTCTTGCACATAATTTGCTCAGTCAGTCAGTCAGTCAGTCAGTCAGTCAGTCAGTCAGTCAGTCAGTGCTCTTGCCTTAAAGGGAATTAGGTGTTAATTCAGGAAGACTATTTCAAAAACATTTTTAACGCGGTTCATGAAGGCATTCTCATGCTGGATGAGAACATGAGAGTTCTGTCGGCCAATCGTAGCTTCTTCAATATTTTCAAAGTAGATACCGCAAATACTATCGGCTCTCTTTTATACGATCTTGGAAATAAACAATGGGACATCCCTTCCCTTCGTTTGCTGTTTGAGGATATTCTTTCGAAGAAAACCACAGTTACTAACTTCGAAATTGAACATAATTTTGAGAGCATCGGGCTGAGAGTCATGCTCCTCAACGCCCGCAAAATCAGAGAAAAGAAAAACGATCAGCCGATAATCCTCCTTGCCATTGAGGACATTACCGAGCGCAAGCGGCTGGAAGACATGTTAACAGAGGCTGAACGGAAGCGGCATGAGGAAAGGTTAAGGAAGTCAGAAGAATTCACAACAAACATCCTTGAGAGTGTTGATGAAGGATTTATTGTTATAGACCTTGAATACAGGGTCATTGCTGCAAACAGGGCTTATCTTAATTCTATTGGCAAGCCGTTGGAAGATGTAATAGGCAAACACTGCTATGAACTTTCTCACAACGTGGATAAACCCTGCTGTGAGGAAGGGACAGCTGACTGCCCTGTCACCCTTACTTTTAAGACAGGAGAACATTACTCTTCGTTCCATACGCATTATGACAAAACAGGAGTGCCTGTTTATGTGGAGACGAAATCGTATCCGATGAAAGATAAATCCGGCAAGGTAGTATCGGCCATAGAGATTATCAATGATATTACTGAAAAAAGGAAACTCGAAGACCAGCTCCGCCACGCCCAGAAGATGGAAGCCGTCGGCACATTAGCCGGGGGCATTGCGCATGATTTCAATAATATCCTCAATGTGATCATAGGATATGGCACCATGGTGCTGGACAGGATAGGAGACGATCAACTCTCAAAAGAACAAATGAATGAGGTGCTCACTGCCGCCGATAGGGCTGCGGCTCTCACCAAAAGGCTGCTGGTATTTAGCAGAAAGCAGGTTGTTGAAGTGAAGCCCGTTAATATCAATGAGCTTATCCTAGGCCTGCAGAAAATGCTTGGCCGGATTATCAGAGAGAGTATTGAAATTAAATTAAATCTTACGGATAGGCCCTTGATGGTGCAGGCAGATGCCGGGCAGATAGAACAGGTGCTGATGAACCTTGCCTCAAATGCCAAAGACGCGATGCCGGAGGGCGGACGGCTGACAATCGGAACCGGACTTCAGAAATTAGATGATGAGTATGTTGCAGCTTATGGATATGGGAAGCCCGGAAAATATGCGCTTATCACGATTGCCGATACAGGGCAGGGAATGGATGCAGAAACCCAGAAGAAGATATTTGAGCCTTTTTTTACAACTAAAGGTATTGGAGAGGGGACAGGGCTTGGCCTTGCAATCTCCTATGGGATAATAAAACAGCATGATGGATACATCAAGGTCTACAGCGAACCAGGACAAGGAACGCTATTCAAAATATATCTGCCGCTTATTGAGGAGTCGGCGGCCATGGGAAAAAAGACAGAGGCCACGGTTCCTGTCACGGGCGGAAGTGAGACGATACTTGTGGCTGAGGACGACGCTTCAGTGAGGGAATTATCAAGGATAGTCCTGGAGTCCTACGGCTACAATGTCATTACGGCAGAGGATGGGGAAGATGCAATTACAAAATTCATGGAGAACAGGAAAAATATCAGCCTCGTCCTGCTCGATATGATTATGCCGAAGAAAAACGGGAAAGAGGTCGGTGAGACGATCAGAAAAACGAATCCCCGTGCAAAAATACTCTTTGCGAGCGGCTATACAATGGATATTATCAAGACCAGAGAATTGACAGAGGCAGGCTTTGACTTTATCCATAAGCCTGTCCTGCCGAGAGACCTTTTGAAAATGGTGAGAGAGATGCTGGACAAATGAGCGAAAAGATACTCTGCGTTGATGATGAGCCGCAGAATCTCAAGCTCCTTGAGGCAATGCTTGTGCCTAGGGGATATGTTGTAGTCTTGTCGGATAATGGCGCTGATGCGCTTACCATGATAAGGGAGCATAAGATAGACCTTGTGCTTCTGGATGTGATGATGCCCAAGATAAATGGTTTCGATGTCTGTAAGCTGATAAAGGAGAACGAAAGATACAGGAATATCCCGATTATCATGGTTACAGGCCTTACAGCAAAGGAAGACAGGATAAAGGCAATAGAATCCGGTGCAGAAGATTTCATATCAAAGCCATTTGACAAGGCTGAGATTGTTGCAAGGATAGAGATGCTTCTGAAGATGAAGAATCTCAATGACAGGCTTCTGCATGCGTATTCAAATATAAACAGCCTTATATACTATGGCGAGGAAATGGTAAAAACCTTTGACCCTTTAAATTTTGATTTTGAATCAAGGATTGATTCTGTTGTAGACCAGATTATACGCCATGGGGAAGCAGAGGGTGATAAACCGACTTTGATAGTCATTGGTATTTCGGATAAAGACCTAAAAAGGAAGTGGTTTTTGTATAGGTTTACCGGGAAGTTGACAAGGAGAGAGATATTGAACCTTGATGTGCACCCCTGTATGGTCATATCCGGTGATGAGCCGCGAATTGCTTTCTTCAATAATATTGACATTGAGACATCAGATATCCAGCCTATTATAAAGATGGTAGAAGCAACGAATGTAAAGGCCTCGAATGTTGTCAGTTACCACAGTAAAGAGATATGTATCCATGCCTTCAACTATAACAGGGAAGTGACATCGTATGATGCTTCGGTACTAAACAGCATTGTTATGCAGAGCCTTTTTCTGAAATCCCTTTCAGGGCAGGTTAAAGATACTGATGACGCATTTGCATATACGGTCCACGCATTAGCAAGGGCAGCAGAGGTAAATGATGAGGATACAGGAAACCATATTCTGAGAGTCGGAGAATATTGCGCACTGCTTGCCAAACATCTCGGCATGTCAGAAAAATTTATAAGCATTATCAGGATTCAGTCGCAGATGCATGACGTCGGAAAGATTCACATACCGCCTGAGATATTGAAAAAACCCGGCAGGCTGATAACCGAGGAATTCGATATAGTTAAAAAACATCCTGAGTATGGCGTAAAAATAATCGGAGACCACGTGAGATTGACAATGGCAAAAACAATTGCACTCACGCATCATGAAAGATGGGACGGAGGCGGTTATCCATTCGGATTAAAAGGCGAGCAGATTCCGGTAGATGGGAGGATATTGAACCTGGTTGACATATATGATGCGCTGAGAAATAAGAGGGTATACAAACCTGCTATTGATCATGAGACAACGTATAAGATAATTACAGAGGGCGATGGGCGGACAATGCCTAATCACTTTGATCCTGCGGTACTGGATGCATTTAAAGGCGTGCATAAACAGTTTGATGAGATTTATGAAAGGATGAAAGGATAAGTCGTTTATTGCGTTGTGCGTTTATCGCGCTATAACCCTATAACGCTATAACGCCGATTATCGTTTCGCCTGCTTTTACTTTATCCCCAAGTTTAACTTTAATCTCTGTTTCTTTTGGCAGATAGACGTCAAGACGTGAGCTGAATTTGATGATTCCGTATCTTTCCCCGCGTTTTAATTCATCTCCGGGCTTAACCCTGCACACAGCGCGTCTTGCAATATAGCCTGCAACCTGCCTTACAAGAATATCACCGTATTTTGTTTCGAGGACCATTTCTATGTTTTCATTTTTCAGAGAGGCATCGTCTTTGTATGCTGCAAGGAAACGGCCTTTGTTATGTTTTACTTCTTTCACTTTTCCATCGCAGGGTGCGCGGTTTACATGGACATTCAGAGGAGACATAAATATGCTTATCTGTTTTGAGTCTTTTTTCAGGTGTTCACTTTCGAAGATGTCCCTTATCAGAATTATCTTGCCGTCTGCAGGTGATACAAAAAGCCCTTCTCCTTCAGGCGTTTTCCTTTCAGGGTCCCTGAAGAAATAGAGCATGAATAATGTCAATAAGAACGGCAGAAGGGCTATCCACCTACCACCGATAAAGAAAACTATAATTGCAATTATTGCAAAGAAGGCAATAAATGGATAGCCCTCAGGGGCAAATCTAAACATTAAGCTTTTGATTTATCTACGAGCTTTCCTTTTTTGAGCCACGGCATCATGGCCCTGAGTTTGGCGCCGACTTTTTCTATCGGATGCCCTTCACCCTGTCTTGTGAGGGCGTTGAAGACAGGCTTGTTTGCCTTGCATTCAAGTATCCATTCTCTTGCAAATTCACCTGACTGTATCTCTCCAAGTATCTTTTTCATCTCTTTCTTTGTCGCATCTGTTATTATCCTGGGCCCTCTTGTCAGGTCGCCGAACTGGGCTGTATTGCTGATGGAATATCTCATCGTTGAAATGCCGCCTTCATATATCAGGTCCACGATAAGTTTTACCTCATGCAGGCATTCAAAGTATGCCATCTCAGGCGAATACCCTGCCTCAACCAGGGTTTCATATCCTGATTGGATCAAAGATGTCAGGCCGCCGCAGAGCACTACCTGTTCTCCGAATAAATCTGTCTCTGTCTCTTCCCTGAAAGATGTCTCGATTATGCCTGCCCTGCCGCCTCCGATTGCAGAGGCATAAGCAAGTGCAATGGCCTTTGTATTTTTGGAAGGGTCCTGCTCGATTGCAATCAGGCAAGGCACTCCGCTCTTTTTCAGATATTCTGCCCTTACGAGATGTCCGGGCCCTTTTGGCGCCACCATAAATACATTTATATTTGCAGGAGGCACTACCTGTCCGTAATGGATATTAAAACCATGGGCAAATCCGATGTAAGCGCCTTTTTTGATGTTCTGGGCTACCTCGGTTTTATAAATTGCAGCAGCGTATTCATCAGGCACGAGCATCATTATAACATCTGCATTCTTTGCCGCTTCAGCAGCTGTAAGGACTTTAAACCCTACATTTACAGCCTTGTTCCAGTTTGCACTGCCCTTTGCTTCAGCTACTGTAATGTTCATGCCGCTTTCCTTTAGATTGTTGGCATGGGCATGTCCCTGGCTTCCGTATCCTACCACCACTATCTTCTTGCTCTTGAGAACACTCAGCTTTGCATCTTTATCGTAATAAACCTTTACCATAAATACCTCCATTGGATATTGGAATTTTGAAGTATATTATATTACAGATGTTAAATTTTTTGCCATTTATTAAAAATATTCCTATATTTCCTGATAAGCAGTCTGATAAACAGTAAAAGAGAAGGCACCTGTCGAGTTATAATGTCTAACACGTTATCAGAGTTCCACGGGCTTGCCCGTGGGTGAATGATGTCCGGAGATATTTTGGTATACTGATGCATTGTGGAGAACCGTTTATCAGG
>WPIF01000021.1 GCA_009773185.1 Nitrospirota bacterium
AGGGCATGGAAGAGAAGCTGAAAAAAATCTTCTCTCTGTATTATAAAAAACACCTTGAGTCAACGAGCCTTCGGTAACATTTTATTATGAGGCAACTGGAAACGAAAACTTTTTACCTTGACAAACAGGGACTGTTAGGTTAAGAATTAAACAAGATGGGAAAGTTATGCCTATTTGCTGTTTTATTCATTATGCTGGCTTTCTGCGCGCCCGGTTATGCCGCTGATACAGGGCAGGCAGACATCCAGCCTGCGGCCCCGGGAAAAACAAACCCTGATATAGCAGCAGAGACTCTTATAATAAAGGCAGAGCCTGATGTAAAAGCCCCTGCATCAGGGCCGGCTATTGCCCCATACAAATCGAACCCGATAGCAGTAAAGGCAGTAGACCATAGCATATATCTCTTTTCAGACAGGATAAAAGAAAGATTCTCTCTCTACCTGAGCCGCTCAGGAAAATATCTTGAATTAATGAAAGAGATACTGAAAAGCAAAAATATCCCTGAAGACATAGTATTCCTTTCCCTTGTCGAGAGCGGTTTTAATCCATATGCATATTCTGTTGCAAGGGCAGTCGGGCCCTGGCAGTTTATTTCCTCAACGGCCAGGAGGTATGGGCTTGTAATAGACTGGTGGAGGGACGAAAGAAGAGACCCTGTAAAATCCACAGAGGCTGCTGCAAATTATCTGAATGACCTTTATGAAATGTTCGGCTCATGGAACCTTGCAATGGCTGCATACAATGCAGGAGAAGGCAAGATATTGAGGGCGCTGCACCGCTCAAAGTCCGACGATTACTGGTCTTTGTTAAAGACCCGGCATATAAGGCCCGAAACCAAAAACTATGTTCCCCACTTTATAGCTGCAAGCATGATTGCAGTAAATCCTGAAGAGTTCGGCTTTAAAAATATAGAATACCATCAGCCGCTTGATTATGATGAAGTTACAATAACCGGCCCCCTTGACCTTGAGGTGGCGGCAGGCTGCGCGGATACAACCGTAGAGGTTATAAGAGAGCTTAACCCTGAACTCAGGAGATGGTGCACGCCTCCTGATATGCCTGTTTATATACTGAAGATACCCGCTGGCAGCAAAGAAATCTTTTTAAAAAATCTTGCTGACACCCCTGAAGAAGAAAGGTTCACTATTGAGACCTACTCTGTTAAAAAAGGCGACACCATTGACAAAATTGCAAAAAAAACAGGGGTTACTGCAAGGGCAATCCTTGTGCTTAACTCTATGGATAAGGTGAAACCGCTGAAGCCCGGCACCCAGATATCTCTTCCCCCAAAAGAAAAATTTGAACTCGACAGAGACGACAGGTTTGAAATCAGAAAGGCGTCTTACAAAAAATCCCAAAAAAGCAAGGCTGTTAAGGCCAGGAACAAAAAAGTGCTTGTTACATCCTTAAATATAAAAAAGAATACTGTTAGCGATTAATCCGCCTCCGGCAGATTAACTCTTTTTCTCTCCGGCCTTTATTTGCGCCTCTTCTGCAAAAGGAGACTGCGGAAAGTTTTTTGTGAGCTCTTCGTATTTCTTCTTTGCATCATCAGCCTTGCCCATCGCCTCGAGTATCTTGCCTGATTCTATGAGAGAAAGGTCTTTATATGTGCCTGTCTTATACCTGTAAAGGATATCAAGGTATTTAAGCGCCTCCTCGTTGCTCCCCTTTTTAAGGCTGGCCATTGCCATCTTATAGTACGATAACGGGACAAACCTCTCATCATCAGGAAATTTCTGGTTTAATTCCCTGAGCGTATTTAATGCTTCGTCATATCTGCCCAGCTCGTAATAGCAGTTTGCAATATAGAACAGGGATACAGGTGATTTTTTTGTATCGTATGCCTTTTTAAACATTTCCAGTGATTTTTTGTATTGTTCTTCCCCTGCAACAGGCTGTGCCTGGTATAGGCCGTAATACATCTTATATGCCTCATATTCGAGTTTTTCAGCCTTATTTTTCGTCGTGCTGCTGTAAATAAAAAATCCTGCTATTGCGCCGGCAACAATAAGGATAGCTCCTGCCGCAGCCATCACTGAACTCTTTTTCTTTACCGCAGATTCTCTCAGCCTTGATATGGCTCCCTTTACCTCCATCTCAGAGGCTGTTTTTTTAACAACCTTTCTTTTTATTGGTTTTGGCATTAATCCCTCCTCAGAGCCTTTTCTACAATGGCCTTTGAATTTTCAAAAACAGATTCTATGCGGTTTTCATCTATGCCCGAAGCAAGCAATATCTTTTTGGCTGCCTCCCTTGTTATCAGATCCGTTGGGCTGTGGGTGTCTGTATTTATTACTAAAGGCACCCCGAATTTTATGGCTTCTTTTGCAACATGCCCGTTAGCCAATGAATGCCCTTTCCTTGATGTAATCTCAAGGGCCACGCCTTTTTCTTTTGCAAAGAGCAGGTCTTCTGTAGAGATAAGTCCCGGATGTGAGAGTATGTCAGCGCCGGCCCCTATCGCAGCCTTATTTGTCCCCTGTTCTACCGGCTCGGCTATTGTCTCTCCATGCACAATAACTATTTTTGCGCCTAGCTGCCGTGCCTCTTTGACCATAGAAGGGATTAATGCAGGCGGGACATGCGTAATTTCTGCGCCGGGCAAGGCAGTAATCGGAATATGCCCTTTAAGCAGCTTCAATGCCTTTACAATCCGCGGTATCACCATGTCAATATTCGACTGGTCCACATGGTCTGTAATGGCAATTGCCCTGTAGCCGGTTACAGATGCCCTTCTTATCAGTTCAGCCGGCAATAACTCGCCATCGCTGAATAAACTATGTGTATGCAGGTCTATCATGACTGAGACATCATTTTATCAGAAATTAATTTTAAAATCATATCGGCGTATAAAAATTACGATGCTTTCAGCACCTGAGTTTTTACAGGCAGAACCCCTGAAGGTTTACGCTCTCCTTTTGAAAGATAATTCAGTATCTCAAACCCTATTACACTCCCGTCTTCAGCTACGGAATAAACAACCTCTTTGCCTATATCGCTTTCCTTGCAGAATGCTTCTTTTTTTTCGTTGAACCTGACGAAAAGTGTATTGCCTTTCTCATCGTAAACTATCTTAATCGGTTTCATACACTGTTACCCCCTTTTTAATCTTATCTGTTAAATATGCTGTAATGATAAAACCATCTCCATTAAGATGGCGGCAAACAACACATAAGAAATAACCGCCATAAGGCGCATAATAAAGATACACCGCCTTATCCTCTTTGCTGAGCCTGACATAAGCAGGATTCCTCAGTGTTTCCTTGACCTGCTCTTCCAATCCTGTTACCGATTCATGCTTGCCGACTATAGCGTCCCAATGCCGCTTTGTTGTCCTGATTTGCTGCCCAAGTTTAGAAAGAACCTCAATATAAACTAACATCTTTAATTATCCTGTCCTTATTTTACCTGAATCTCTCTCTAAAATCATCTTTAGAATAAACATTATTTGCAGATTCTAAAAATTCTGCTTACTGCGGTCTCTTTGCTTTAAAGTTTTTATTAAAAGGGCTTTTTCTTTCAGGCACAAGGATAACAGTCTCATGGGCAGAACATCTTTTGTCTTTGACATCTTTGATAAACCTCAGGGAAGCAAAGCTGTCTGCTGTGATGGTGATTATTTCCTTCCCAAGGCTATAAGTGAAAGTATCTCCGTTAACAGACACAACCCTTTCGGCCTCAAGGATAATTGTGGATTCTTTATCGTGAGGAATAGATTGAAAATGAACAGCCTTATTTTGGCAGGGGTTCTCCCATGCAAAAGCATAAGCCAAGACAAAAACAGGGGCAAGGCAAATGGTTATAAGCCCAACAATTTTATATCTCACCAAGCTTTTCATCCGTCACCACGATCTCAAAACGAAAAAGTTCCCATTATCCACCACGGCGTTCTAACGTAAGGGGTATCGTACCCAAATATCGCTGGAATCAGCCGCTGATTAAAGCGGCGCAGGTGAAAAGATGCGGCAAGTCCTGGGCCGTCACTTGCTGTGCATGGTTGACCGCCACTCCATAGTGTCTCGTGTAACAAATCGGTTCGCAATTGAACGATCTCAGCAATAAGCGTTTTATCATACGGAATACCAAACTTCTCACAGAGAACAGTGAACCGTTTAGGATGTTTTGGGCATGGAAGCTTATGTATTATCTCAGTCAATTTCCAGCACCCATCAAAGACCATATATTCAATTATAAACTGTTCCCAATCCCATTCGTACGAGGGAGTCCGAGAGTGCATGTAAAGAATGTTACTAATCAGTTTTTGTTCTGTCGCAGGCCAGCTTTTCCAAAGCTGATAGCAATGAGATAAGAATTTTTCGGAAGTTTTCTTGGTTGGACGAATATTATGCGTGCTTTTGACAGGAATTCGACCATCATGCCACCATCCCTTAAATTGAAGTCTGACGCCAAAAAGATATGCAAGCAAGTAGATTAGAAAAGCACCTGCCCCTTTTCGAATATCCGCCTCAGTGTCACGTAGACATAAGACATGAGATGTGTAAACATACTGAAAAAACGAAGACGAAGGTTCAAAACTGAATATATCTGGCACTAAACTTGACAGGTCTGACCTTATCTGTTGAGCATCTTCCGGATAGATGAAACCTTTTGCGTCTTTATATTTGTCTATTACTGTAGAAACCTGATCTAACTCTTGAATTGGAGAAATGCTTCCGCCTTCAAATTTGATGTCCCATTTGCAGGGCAAATAGCCGAAAAAATCGTGATTCACTTGTTTTTTACCTTCAAGCTTCAATCCTTTCAATTATCTTCCTCTCGTCATCGGTCGTCTCAATAACCGTAGCAATCAATTTGCGTTATCCTGAGTTAGCGCATTTAGCACGTTCTCTTCATTCCAAAGCACTCTTGAACCGTATATTTCATTAAGCTTTAATGGTTTATTGCATATCCAATCATGCAAGGGCTTTTCAGTAAAGAATGCATTGCAGTAGGGCAAAGCCCATGCTACATGAGAAAAATCAATAAGGTCATTTTTGTCGTATCGCTGCATTTTGTTATATCTGATGAAAGCATAAAGACTTGCGCTTATATGAAAAAATGGTAGTTCCTTATTAATTTTGTTTTGGGCAAAGGCATTATAAATTCGATGTGATAACTCTACACTTTTTGATTCTGTCAAAGCTTCGCAGCTAACTGAACCTCCGGCATCATTTTGATAAAGATAAACCAAAAGTTTTTCAATTTCTGGCTTTGTTACATCAAGCACCCCAGCTATTTCATGCATAAACACTTCATGAAAGGAATTCCAATCTTTATTGTCATCTTTCCCTTGATTAAGTTTAGCGATAAGATTTTTTCTATCCCACAAAGGAAAATCATCTTTCATAGTTTTCAACATTTCGACCAACGTAATCTTTGAAAGGTGATCAAAAAATTTAATTCTTATATCGTTCATCTGATGATTAGAAAGTTCCTGTATTGATGGATACATTTCTCCCATTACAAACGGCACTTTTGTAAAAACATATTTTGCAGGATTAAAAATAGATTTGTTTTCTGTTTTTGCCTGACAAAGACGCACAAAACTAAGAAGTTCTTGCCCCACAATATTAAAAGGTGATATAAAGCAAATTTGCTGGCTAAGTTCATCCATAACCTGTGCCATTTTCAATCTTTTCTCTTTATCTCCTATATTCATAAGTTCATAAAAAATATGGGGGCTTAGAGGACAAATAGCAACTTCTTTTTGTACAAGGTTCTTTAGTCTTCTATAGATTTCTGTTTGTGTAATAGTTGCTTTTTCGGTTGATGCATCACGCATATAAACCCAGTATTTCGTATCAAGATAAATGCGATACTTCTTCATTACCACATTACCAATCTCAATCCTAAACTTTTGAGAATGAGCTTCCATCAACCCTCTATTATCTTCCTCTCCTCTTCCGTCACCCCATACAACCCATAAACAATCCCGTCTATTTTTTCATCCGTTATCACAATTTCTCTTTCTATTTTCTCTCTTTCTGCCGACAGCGGGAGAGAGTTTTTCTTTTTGTGGAGGTCAAGCATACGGTCAACGAGAGAGACGAGTTTGTCGTGGATGGCTTTTTCGGAAGAGTTGTTGAAGTCAATGGTGCGGATTGGGAGATGATTAATGACAGTTGGTTTGACTTGAGCCAATACTCGCCCTTCTTCGAGCGATATTAATCTGTACAAAAAGACAAAAAGCTTTGAATTTAATAAAGCAAGGATATAATTAATATCCTTACTTTTTGAAACAGCAAAGAGGTAACACCCATCAGTTGGAAAAAGCTTGTTATCATCAAGAGCAACGATTATTTCATCTTCTGTTATCACGCCAATCAGTTTTTGAGGTTTTATAAAAATATTCTCTTCTCTTGAACGATGGAGTGCATAAAGTGGATGTTTTTTCTCTTTAACCTCTTTGCATGTTATCTCGCCTTTAAATTGATCAATATAATTCCGGATATTCGGTATCGCCTTGAAATCGTCATCTCTTCTGTTGTAAATGAGAAATTGATCTTGATAGCCAATAAAATACCTTTTAATCTGCTTTCCACCTGTTACAGTTGGTTTTAACTTAGCAGTTTCGAGTTTAAATTTTTTGATGGTTGCACTGTCAACAACAAATGCTTCTTTTAAATCTGGGCTGACACCTCTTTGAATACCATCAGAGTCAATGAACTCCTGAAGTGGTTTAAAAGGTATTGTCTCAAGGATTTTGTCCAATAACTCATAATGTTCTACAGCCTTAGTAATAAACATTTCTAAAGGAATTTTTGTAAAGCTTTTCTGGGTTAAGTCAATATAGCTTGTCGATGCATTCAAGGCAATGTCCTTTTTCTTTATCGAAGTTAAATCAGCAACTGAAGTTTTGTTACTCTTGGTTCTCTGTCCATCAAATATCACAACACACGACGGCCTATTAACATTTTCAAAAACATCATTCCCTAGATTAATAACATTCCTTAAATTGAAGGTTCTTAGTATATAATCTCTAAGTTTGAAATTATCCTTCTGATATAAAATGACATCGGGCAGAATCATACCAAATGATCCTTTATTTGATAATTTTTGAGCAACCTGATAAACAAAATACATGAAGGAATCTATCATTCTTACAATAATCACGCTATTTTTATTCCGTAAATAATCAAGTTCCGTTTCTGAGAAATCTGCACCCCAAGGGGGATTACCAATCACAACATCAAATCCGCCATTCTCCATTATCTCCCCAAATCCCACACTCTTTGAATTCCAGTCAAATGGATTGATTCTGCTCTTTGTCTCATCATCAAACAACGTTCCTTGTTCAAGAATGTCATATCCAATCAAACTATTCCCGCACTTGATGTTATTACTCAGCGGAGGAAGAAGGTGCTGCTTTTTCGGAAGCATCCCACGCTCGCCTTCGAGGGCTTTCAGATAAAGGCTCATCATTGTTATTTCTACTGCCTGTGGGTCAATGTCAACTCCGAAGATGTTGTTTCTTAATATCATTGCCTTTGTGCGTAAGGGCAGAGCCAGGTCTTCCGGCCCTGCTTTATGGTAAAAGTCAAAGAATTGTGTCTGCGCCTCTTTCGTATGCTTGCGATAATATTCAAGATGATAATCCAACAGGTATTGATACGCTCCAAGAAGGAATGAGCCTGAACCACATGCGGGGTCAAGAATTTTTATCTTTTCAATCTGTTTAGGTGATTTCCCTTCAATCAATTTGCCGACTGTATTTTTGACTATGTAATCAACAATATATTTCGGCGTGTAATAAACCCCTCCTGCCTTTCTTACTTCAGGCTTCTCTTCAACCTTTGCAAGTTTTGGAGTTACCCTTATGGTGCTTCCCAAATAACGCTCATAGATGCTTCCAAGAAGTTCAACGCCTATTGCATCAAACCTGTATCTTGATTTCGGGAAGTAAAGATTTTCAATTATCTCTGCAATGAGGTTTGAATCAATACCTGCCCTCTCGCATGCATGAGGCTTGAAGATGTCGCCATTCAGGTCGTCATTCACCTCATGGAAAAGATCGAGGAGATGTGTCATTATGGGTTTTCTCTTCCCCTCTTCTTTCCAGAGGGCAACGATCTCAAGCAATTCTTTATCAGGCCTTATTCTTCTGTCTTCAGCAATTCTGATAAAGATAATCCTGTCGAGAAGTTTCTGGACAACGTCATTTAAAAGCTTTACATCGAATTCAGTATTTCTTTTGTGGATGTCCTTTGCGAGTTCTGTCCTCCATCCTGTAAGGTCTTCGAGAAAAGATTTATCCGGCGGAATCCTGAGCCTCTTGCTTTTTGTGTCTTTGGGAAGCAATGCTTCAAGCGAGCCCTGCTCAACCCGCTCTTTCGAAAGCTCGTAGAGTTTATCGATGTTATTCAGGTAATCGGCATATTTGAGGTCGAGGATTAATCCCTCATCCGGGAATTTAGGATTGGGTTTTAAGGAGGCGTCAAAGAGCTTGAACTCTTCAAAGTCTGTGAGGATTACAAAATAGACCTCTTTAGTTGACCACGCGTAGGTTTTTGCCTGAAGAATATGGGTTATGTCATCGAGCGCAACTGAAGGAGCTTTTGCCTCAACAAAGAATTTTGTCGCGCCGTTTATCCTGAAGTTATAGTCAGGCCGTCCTGTTGTCTCAGGCGAAAGCTCAACTATAACATCCCTTTCATGCGGAGGTTTCTGCGCCTTGTTTTCGATGTCCCAGCCGAGAGCTTTGAAAAAGGGATTGAGGAAGTCTATTCTTACCTGTGCCTCTGGATAGCCTTTTGAAAGATAGTGTGCCTTGTCCTTTTCGAACTTTGAGATTAAGTTCTGAAGTTTTTCCCTGAAAATATCCTTATCAGACATTTCGCAGATTATAGCATAACGGCAGATAATAGGATAAGCCTTGAGCGGCTTATTTTACCGACTGATACTCAGACAGCCGGAACCAGTATTTCTACCTATGGATTCCCGTTTTCACGGGAATGACAGCATACGAGTTTTACACCATGCTCGACCGCGCAAGTGTAATCACAAACACCTCTTTTGCGCCGGCCTTGATTAATGTCTTTGCACACTCCCTTACTGTCGCGCCTGTTGTCATCACATCATCAAACAGGAGAAGCCTCAGATTATCTATCCTGCCGCTGGCCTCAAATGCGCCCTTAATATTTTTCATGCGCTCTTTTGCATTGAGCCCGATCTGCGGGGGCGTGTCTTTTCTCTTGAAGAGCATATCCATATGCAATGGGATTTTTAATCCTTTTGAAAGCACCTTTGACACAAGAAGCGTCTGATTAAATCCCCTTTCTCTCAACCCCTTCCTGCTTAGAGGAACAGGAACTATACCATCGCATTCAGGTATTTCAAGACTTAAAAGCAGTTTACCCAAGGGCGCTGCAAGTCTTTTTATGCCATAGAACTTCATCTGATGGATTGCCTCTGCCAGGGCGCCGGAGTAAATCCCGTAATTCAACACCAGAGAAAACGGAGGTTCATCCTTCATGCACTCCTTGCATACAGCCGCATATTCCGACACAAGAGGGGTTGCGCATACTCTGCATGAAGGCCCTGAATACCGCCCAATCCCTTCCCAGCAGCTCTTGCATATCGGAGAATGAGAATAACTGTCAGAATGGTTCCTGCACAAGGGGCATGTTGAAGGAAATATTAAATTTAAGACCCCTGAGGCTAAGTTATATCCTCTGCTCTTAATGATGTCCCGCACTTGCCGCACCTTGGGTTGAGTGAAAGTTTTTCCCTTGCAACTTTATTTTTTGCCCTGCAATTAGAACAGACCAGCATAAGATATTCCGGTTGATGAGATGTCTTTTCCTGCAGTATTAAAGGCTGTCCGCATTTCCCGCATTTGGGGACGAGTTGTGCTGACTCTTCCTTTACCCTGTTTTTTGTCCCGCAATTCCGGCATGGCAGAATGGAGAATTTAGTGCCAGAGGTTTGATGTGTTGCTGATGTGCTGCTTCCATTTTCTCCTGATATTGTCTTGATAAAGCTTATATAATTTGAATCTTTTTCTATCAACTCGATGCCCATGCCATTTTTAAGGGCGCTGATTGGGGTTTTTATGGCATTCTTCACTCTTCCTTTCAGCTTTGAAGTTTTACCGTCAGGCAAATAAATCTCTATGTCAAGTATGCTTCCGGGAGCAAAAGGATTCCTGGTTCTTATAAATAACCCGTTATCGGAAACGTCACTCGTTATTCCACTGTATCTCTCTGTGCCTGTCACGAATACAGTTTCAAGTCTTTTTGTGTGGCGGTTGAACTGCCTTTTTGACATCAGAACGGCTCTTGCAGCATGATGAGTTCGTCCCTTTTCTGGCCTGAAGAGATAATCTGAATTTTGGTGTTGAGCATGCTCTCTATTTTTCTGATATATTCCCGGGCCGCCTCCGGCAGCTTTTCAAAATCTTTTATGCCGCTTGTATCCTCTTTCCAGCCCGCAACCTCTTCATAAACAGGCTCGCATCTTTCCAGCACGCTCAGCTCTTTTGGAAATTCTTCATGGAGAATGCCGTCGCATTTATATGAGGTGCACACCTTGATCTTTTCAAGGCCGTCAAGGATATCAAGTTTTGTTATTACAAGCCCGGTGAATCCATTCACCCTTATAGCATATTTCAGCGCCACCATGTCGAGCCATCCGCATCTCCTCGGCCTGCCTGTAGTTGCGCCGTACTCTCCGCCTTTTTCTCTTATTTTTTCTCCGAGGGAATCTTTTATCTCAGTCGGGAAGGGCCCTTCGCCCACCCTTGTAGTGTATGCCTTAACAATACCGATAACTTTATCAATCTTTGTTGGTCCAATGCCAAGTCCCGTGCATGCGCCGCCGGCGCTTGCGCTGGAGGATGTAACATAAGGATATGTGCCGTGGTCAACATCAAGTAAAGTGCCCTGAGCGCCTTCAAGCACCATATTCTTATTTTCAGCAATCATCTTATTGATAATTACGTCTGTATCGGCAATATGCCCTGAAAGCCTGTCTGCATACCCCATGTATTCTTTATACACATTTTCCAGATCAAATCCTCCGGCATTATAAAGAGCCCTGAGAAGATTATTCACGCTCAAGAGATTAATTTTCAGCTTTTCCCTGAATACCTCAGGATAAAGAAGGTCTCCTGCCCTCAGGCCTGTCCTTGCTATTTTATCAACATAAGCAGGCCCGATGCCCCTGCCTGTTGTTCCGATTTTTTTTGAACCCTTAAGCCTTTCCTGTTCTCTTTCGACTGCAGTATGGTAAGGCATTATGAGATGAGCGTTCTTGCTTAAGAAAAGATTTTCCCCTACCTCTATGCCCCTTTTCTTTAACCCGTCTATCTCCTCAATCAGAGATGCGGGGTCCACAACCACGCCATTGCCTATTATGCATATCTTCCCTTTATGGAGGACCCCTGACGGGATAATATGAAGCACAAACTTTTCATTTTTTATTACAACAGTATGGCCTGCATTGTGGCCGCCCTGATACCTTGCTACGCCATCAGCCTTTTCCGTGAGCACATCAACAATCTTTCCCTTGCCTTCATCGCCCCACTGGGCGCCAACAATAACTATAACAGCCATTTTCTTACCTCTTCACTTATTTAATTAAAGATTCAGCAGTTTTGCAGAAAGGACATTCGGCATCTTTTTTATCTCTTCCAGATTGCCTGGTGTAATGGGGCTGTCAATACTCATAACAGAAATTGCCATGCCTCCGGCGCTCTCTCTTCCAAAATACATACGCGCTATATTTATATTATTTTTGCCAAAGAATGAGCCGAGATTTCCTATCACGCCAGGCTTATCATTGTTGTATATCATGAGCATTATCCCTTCAGGCACTATCTCCACTGCAAAGTTGTCAATCCGCACAATCCTCGGGTCTTTTTTGCTGAACAGGGTCCCTGCAAAGTATCCCTCTTTGTCTTTTGTTTTTATCCTTAATGCAAGAATGCTCTGATAATCGCCGGCATCATCGCTTTTTGTCTCCTTAACTTCTATCCCGCGCTCCTTGGCAATAAAAGGGGCATTCACAAAATTAACTGTCTCTTCAAGGATAGGGGTCAGCAGTCCTTTAAGGGCTGCAATAGTAACAGGGGCTGTGTTCAATCCTGCTGCTTCACCCAGGTATTCTATTGTTACGCCTGTGATACCGCCCTCACAGGTCTGGGCGGCAAAACTTCCAAGCTTCTCAGCAAGGCTAAGATATGGCTGCAGCCTTGCCACCTGGTCTGCTGGTATTGACGGAAAGTTTACGGCATTTCTGATTGTCCCCCGGACAAGGTAGTCTGCTATCTGTTCTGCTACTGCAATCGCAACATTCTCCTGCGCCTCTTCTGTTGCTGCGCCCAGATGAGGCGTGCATATTACATTATCAAGGCCGAGCAATGGATTTTCCGGCCCTGCGGGTTCTTTTTCAAAGACATCGAGAGCTGCTCCGGCAACCTTGCCGCTTTTCAGCGCCTCATATAAATCTTTTTCATTAACTATCCCGCCCCTTGCACAATTGATAATCCTGACGCCGTCCTTCATCTTCCTGATAGTCTCTGCATTAATCAGATTTTTTGTCTCCGGAGTCATCGGGGTATGTATTGTGATAAAATCCGCCCTGCTGAAAACCTCGGGAAGTTCAACCTTCTCAATTCCAAGCGCCTTTGCCCTTTCACCGCTTAAAAACGGGTCATAGGCTATAACCATCATCTCAAGGCCCTGCGCCTTCTTTGCAACCTGATTGCCTATATTACCAAGGCCTACAATACCGAGGGTCTTGTTAAAAAGCTCCACTCCCATAAACTTCTTCTTTTCCCATTGTCCTGCCTTCATGGAGGCAGTTGCCTGCGGTATCATCCTTGCAAGCGCAAATAACATGGCAATAGTATGCTCTGCTGTTGTTATAGTATTCCCGCCGGGAGTATTCATCACAACAATGCCTTTTTTGGATGCAGCCGCCTTATCCACATTATCAAGGCCTGAACCAGCCCTGCCTATTACCTTCAGGTTTTTTGCGGCCTCCATAATATCTGCCGTAACCTTTGTCGCGCTCCTGATGACAAGACCCTGGTATTCGCCAATGCATGCCTTAAGCTCATCCGGCTTCATCCCTGTCTTCACATCAACTGTTAATCCTGCTTTTTTAAGTATCTCGACACCTTTGTCCGAGATCTTGTCACTGACCAGAACCTTCATCTTCCCTCCAGAATTCTATTGCCTTTCAAACTCTTAAAGAATAACACAGCCCTGAAAAACTTGACAAGGGCTTTGTGCTGCATTGGCAGACAGAGGAAATATTAAAAAGGGCTTACTCGATATAGTAAAAGGGGGGAAAGGAGCAAATCAATAAGCTTCTTTTACGAAATATCGCCAGGCTGCCACATTGTTTTTATTAATTATTTTTCTTTCTTCACATCCCGTTGTATGCTATATTGCTTACATCATGGCAGCAAACAGGAAGTCCGTATAATCGTTGTTATGCATAAAATTAAATACTATAAAGATTAATATTCAACATGAAAGTATTATTCAAATATCTGGACAAGCTGCCCAAGGCAGTCATCACCGTGATTAGTGTCGCGCTGGTTTTGATAATTGGTGTTATTGACGTTCTAACCGGTTATGAAATATCGTTTTCGATATTTTATTTGCTGCCGGTTGCGTTCGTTTCATGGTTCAATAAAAAAAGCCACTCTGTAATTATATCTATCCTCAGTGCAGCAACATGGCTGTGGGCAGATACTGTCTCCGGTCATGCTTATTCTCATCTTGCTATCCCTGTCTGGAATTCAATTATGAGACTTGGATTTTTTTTAATAGCTGCATTTTCATTATTGGAGATAAAAAAACTGCTGATAAAAGAACAAACATTTGCAAGAATTGACTTTTTGACAGGAGTCTCCAATAGCAGGGCATTCTATGAAGTTGCAAAAATAGAGATGGACAGAGCTGCCAGGTTCAGTCGTCCAATCACCCTTGCGTATATAGATATCGACAACTTTAAACAGATGAATGACACGTCTGGACATAGTCAGGGTGATAATCTTTTACAATCCGTTGCTAAAACAATAAAAGATAACATACGGTCAATTGATATAGTCTCAAGGCTCGGCGGAGATGAATTTGCTGTTTTATTCCAGGAAACGAATGAGGAGAATGCCAAAAAAGCAATTAACAAGGTGCAATCAGAACTTCTTGGCCTTGTCAAAAATAACAATTGGCCTGTAACCTTTAGCATTGGAGCGGTTACATGTTATAAATCATGCACAGTAGATGAATTGATAAAAGAGGCAGATAATTTAATGTACGCAGTAAAAGAAAGCGGAAAGAATGGGATTGAATATAAAATTCATGAAATACCAACAGGCAATGCATAACGAATCACTCCGTTTGCCCCTGCGCTGCTCTCCTGATTTCAAAACACCTCCGGCTTATTTCGCGCCTGGAATGTTATACAATAGCTATAACTAAAGGAGGTAAAAACCATGAAAAAGTCAAAACTCACAAAAGATGCACTGGCACAGATTGACCAATTCTCACGGGACCGCGTTGGCATCAGCACCCTGGAGCGTTATACCGGAAGCTCGGCATGTGAATTCCAGCCTTATATCCTTCTGACAAATTTCAAGATGTATGTGGATATCTTCAGCAGGCAGTTCAAGAAGCCGCTGCGGCAGGGCTCTGTGATGAGGGCCTGCCATGCAGAAAAGGAAAAAATATCAATTGTTGATTACAGCGTTGGCTCGCCAACCGCAGCGCTGATTGTGGAACTGCTGTCATTTATAAAGCCGCAGGCTGTACTGATGCTGGGGATGTGCGGGGGGCTAAGGGAAGAATACAAGGTAGGAGATTTTTTTAACCCTGTGGCGGCAATAAGGGAAGAGGGGACTTCCAATGCATATATGCCTGTACAAAGCCCTTCTTTGAGCTCTTTTGTCATCCAGCGGTTTGTCTGCGAGGAACTGGAACGCAGGAACTTGAAGTATCATACAGGTGTTATTCATACAACAAATGTCCGTTTCTGGGAATTTAATGAGGCATTTAAAAAAAACCTGGCAGAGGAAAGGGCCCAGGCCATTGATATGGAATGCGCAACGCTTTTTACCGTGGGGTTTGCCAGGTATGTACCGATAGGCGCTCTCATGCTGATATCAGACCTGCCTCTCAAAAGGGGCGGAATAAAAACAGCAAGCAGCGCAAAAACCATATTTGAGAAGCATACCAGCTCTCACATCGGCATAGGCATTTCGGTTGTGAAAAATATGCAGTCCAGGGAAAAGGAAGGGTTGGGTTACAGGTTCTAAAGGTTAATACCCTTTCTGAAAAAACAGATAATACCGGATAAAAGTTTACTGCCGGAATACTGCCGCGCTTCCTTTAGCACAGACATGATGTCTTGAAAAAAACAGGCAAAGTTATCTATAATAAAAAACCAATCTCTTAAAAGATTTCATGAAAAATAAGACAAAAAAGGTTGCATTAGTAATCGGGGGGAGCCGTGGGATAGGACGCGCAATAGCCTTGCGCCTTGCCCGTTCCGGCTTTGATATATGGTTAACTTATAAAAGCAATCACGAGGCTGCCCGGAATGTAAAAGCAGAAATAGAAAAATCAGGAAGCGCCTGTGAGCTGATCGCCTTCGATGTTTCCAGCCATGAAGAGACAGAAGCTGCATTAGGAAAAAGGGTAGAGGACTTCTCACCTGATGTCATGGTCTACAATTCAGGCATTTCCAGGGATAATCTCCTTATGTGGATGACAAAAAACGAATGGGACACTGTGCTTTCTACAAACCTTGGCGGATTCTTCAATGTGACCCGCACAATATTATTCTCCATGTTAAAGGCAAAAAAAGGGCGCATCGTTGTCATCTCTTCTGCGTCAGGCCAGATAGGGCAGGCAGGCCAGGTCAACTACTCTGCTTCCAAGGCAGGCTTGATCGGCGCTGCCAGGGCCTTGGCCCGTGAAGTCGGCAAGAAAAACATACTGGTAAATGTGGTTGCTCCAGGGTTTATCGAAACAGACATGACAGAAGGGCTCCGCAAGGAGCAGGTCTTGAACCTGATACCCCTTAACCGGGTAGGAAAGCCTGAAGACGTAGCATCGGTTGTTGATTTTTTATGTACTGAAGAAGACATGTATATACATGGACAGGTTATCGGTATTAATGGGGGACTGGCAATTTAGAGTTTTGGTCTCTATGGTCTTATCTCCTGAATTTAATTATTATGAAAAAATATGACGATATAGTTGTCGGAAGCGGTATCAGCGGCATGACAATGTCCCTTATCCTCGGGATGAACAGGCGCAAGGTGCTGTTGCTGGAGAAAAACCCGCATATCGGCGGGTCCATGGCCAGGTTCTATAAGGACGGCATTCCATTTGATACAGGGTTCCATTTTACCGGCGGGCTCCATAAAGGCGGGATTCTGTATAATATGCTGTCAATCCTGGGAATCAATGACTTGGTAGAGCCGATTTTCCTGTCTGAAGACAATGCCAACGTCTTTATCTTTGAAGCGGAGAACAAACACTATAACGTCCCTTATGGGATAACAAAGATAAAAGAAAGACTTAAAGGCTATTTTCCTGAAGAATCAGCTGCCATAGACAGTTATTTTGATAAGGTCAAATATGTCTGCGAACAAACGCCTTCGATGAACCTGCACAACCTTATGTCTCTGCATAACCACATAAATGAAGACAGCGTTACTTTAGATGAGGTATTGAATGAACTGACCCGCAACCCTGTGCTGAAGGCTTTATTGTCCTGCTTTGCCATGTGCTATGGGGTCAGGCCGGATGAGATTTCTTTTGCCAATCACAGCAGAATGTGCATCGGGCTTTACGAATCGGTTGCGCGGGTTAAGGGCGGCGGGGCGGCATTTGTGAATACCTTCAGAACGAAATTTAAAGACTATGCCGTTGAAGTCAGCAGCGGCAAATATATTGCTGAGCTGGCAGACGTTCGTGACGACAGGGTAGGCCGTTTTATATTGAATACCGGCGAAGAAGTTTCATGTGACAATTGCATATTCACTATACATCCCAAGGAAATTTTAAAAGTATTGCCGCAAAAATATTTGAGCCGTGCCTTTATAGACAGGGTTTCATCGTTTGAGTCTTCCACGGGATTCTTTTCTGTGTTTGCAGCGCTGGAGCAGGGATATGAAGAGCCTGATTTTGATGCAAATATAGTTACCATCCTTCCGGATTATGACATAAATCAATTACTGGACCCGGCACATAAGGGGCCGTCTGCTTTAGTCCTTATCAAATCCATTGAACATGCAGGGGGCAAAACTTACAAGGTAATAAGTACCTTTGAACCTTCTTATTTAGAAGATGTTGAGGCCTGGAAGAATACAAAGACAGGCAGCAGGCCCAAGGAATATCAGGATTATAAAAACAGGAAGGTTGAAATTACCACGGAGCGGATATTTAAGGCCTTCCCTCAATACAGAGGCCGCCTTAAGATTATTGATTCAGCGTCTGTACTTACATTCAGGGACTATCTGAATAACCATGACGGCTCAGCCTATGGAATAAAACAGAAGATAGGCCAGTATAATCTCGTGGGAAAGCTGCCGTTGCGTAACCTGTATGCTGCCGGCCAGAGTTCTCTTCTGCCCGGAATAATAGGCGCCATGATGTCATCATTTATTGTCGGACGCTCTATCATTAAAGAGGAGCAGTATAATAAATTCCTGAGTCAAAACCTATGCAATTAAACAGGGTGGTCATAACAGGGGTGGGGGTTGTTTCCCCTTTTGGGAACGGGGTAGCCGCACTTATGGATGGAATTGAAAAAGGCCGCAGTGCAGTAAAACATATGGAGGGCTGGGACCAATATACCGGGCTGCGCAGCCATGTCGGGGCGCCGGCTGAATTAATAGATGAAAAAAAGATTCCCCGCCAGAAGAGGCGCTCCATGGGCCGCATGAGTATTTTTTCTGCCCAGGCAGCAGAAGAGGCGCTTGCTGATGCAGGCCTGGCGCTGTCTGAACTGCCACCATGGCAGACAGGCTGTATTATAGGTTCAACGATGGGAAGTGCCAAAAGCATTAATGATGCCTTTGAAATAATGCTGCCTGAAAAAGATATCAGCCGGCTTAATTCAGCGATGTTTTTTCAGTGCATGTCGCACACTGCAGCGGCAAATGTAGCCCAGTACCTTGGATTAAACGGATACATAATGGCCACTGCTGCTGCCTGCGCCTCTTCTCTTCAGGCAATCGGCACCGGCTATGACCTTATCAGGCTGGGCAGGCAGGATATATTATTATGCGGAGGAGCAGAGGAACTGCATCCGACAGTCACGGGATCTTTTGACGTGCTTTTTGCGACTTCAACCGGATATAATCATTCTCCTGAAAAAACACCGAGGCCCTTTGATAAGGACAGGGACGGATTGGTATGCGGAGAAGGAAGCGGTATCCTGGTCCTTGAAGAATATAAACGGGCAGTCAGCAGAAAAGCCAGGATTTATGCTGAGATTACGGGCTACAGCACCAGCGGAAACGGTTCCCATGTCAGCCAGTCAAACAAGGAATCAATGCTCTATTGCATGAAAAAGGCCCTTAGTGAGGCAAATGCAGCGCCGGAAGATATAAGTTATATAAATGCTCATGCTACGGCAACGCGGCAGGGAGATCAGGAAGAAGCAGAGGCAATCAGGGAACTATTTGGAGATTCTGTCCCTGTCAGCAGCCTTAAGGGATATATTGGCCATACACTGGGCGCTTCAGGAGCGACTGAATTGATAGCTTCACTTTTGATGATGGAAAGAGGGGTCATCTACCCGACCCTGAACCTGGACACTGTAAGCCCTGAATGCGAGGGCATTGGCCATGTTACAAGACAGACAAAAAAAGAGATAAGTTTTATTTTAAAAAACTGTTTTGCCTTTGGCGGTGTTAACGCTGCACTGGCCTGCAAAAAAATATAATTGGAGGCATGAATGACTGAGCAGGAAATTATTGATACCATAAACAGGGTATTTGAAGAGTCTTTTGAAATAGAAAAAGAAAAATTGCAGCCGCAGGCCCATATCTTTACCGACCTCGGGCTGGACAGCCTGGATATTGTTGACCTGATAGTCGCGCTCCAGAAAAGTTTCGGGGTCAATATCCGGAATGAGGAAAGCGTCAGAAACATAAGGACCCTGGGGGATGTTTATCAGTTTATTTTAGATATAAAAAACAAGGAACCCAGGAAGAGCTGATGACCGGGAATGAAAAGGGTTAAATTATATTTTATGAATTTATATTTTTATAGTTTTTTTATACTGTTTTCCATGATGGTTATCCCTGCCTTAACGCTTTTTGTTGCCTTTTTGGCAATATTTATACCGCACCGCTATGCCATGAAACGCTTCCGGCGCGCCATAAGCTGGTACGGAAGGGTTATGACACTTATCCCTTTCCCGTTAATCAAAATCCATTATGAGGACCATTCAAAAAATAACTCCCCTGAACCTTATATATTTGTTTCCAACCACAGGTCATCATCAGACCCTTTTTTGATGTGTGTGCTTCCTCATGAGGCTATCCAGATTGTGAATGTATGGCCCTTCAATATCCCTGTCCTGGGCATCTATGCCAGGCTTGCAGGCTATCTGAACATCAACAGGATGCCTTCAGGCTTATTTTTTGACAGGGCCTTAACATTACTGAAAGAGAAGGTCTCTATCATATTTTTCCCTGAAGGAACACGTTCAGGAGGCAAAGAGATTGGCAATTTCCACGGGTCTGCTTTCAGGCTTGCATTGCAGGCACAGGCGCCGATAGTCCCCATTTGCATATCAGGGAATGAAAACATCCCTCCGAAGGGGTCCCTGCTCCTGAGGCCGGGGACCATAAGGGTCCGCAGGCTGCCGGCTATTGTCTGGGATGACTATAAAGACATGAATGTGTTTTCATTAAAGAACAGGGTGCGCGAAATTATAAACAGGGAATTATCCCTGATGGAGAACGGGATATGACAGAATTTCATAGTTTAATTCTCACAAGGGAAACAAATGAATAGTTGCCAGAACCGCATTTATGGAGCGGAATTCTCCAAAGAGGAAATAGAAGAGGCCGTAAGAAACAACAGGCTTCTCTCTATGGAGATAGAATTTAACCGCAGTTGTAATTTCCATTGTGTCTATTGTTATGCGACAAATAATTCGAAGCACGAAAATGAGCTGCGCCGTGAAGAGATCTGCGATGTCATTGTTCAGGCCAAAGAACTTGGCGCAAAGAAGATCATAATCCTGGGCGGGGAGCCCATGCTGTATTCCCCTATCATGGAGATGATACAGTTCATAAAAAAAGAGGAATTGGATATAGAACTTTTTACAAACGGCACACATATAACTCTGCCTGTTGCACAGGAACTGCTTAAATACAATGTGACAGTTGTCCTTAAGATGAATACCTTTGATGAAAAGCTCCAGGATATGCTCTCAGGCAAAAAAGGGGCTTATCAGCAGATACAGACCGCTTTCAGAAACCTGAAAGAGGCAGGCTACCCTTCCGGCTGTCCCATGGGAATCAGCACGGTTATCTGCAGGCAGAATATAGATGAACTTGCAAAGATGTGGGAATGGCTGAGGGAGCAAAACATTAATCCCTATTTCGAGATGATAACTCCTCAGGGAAAAGCCAGGGGAAGCAATTTTTTGGATATTGAAGTCAACCGCATACAGGAGCTTTTTCACGAGATAGCAGAGCTTGACAGGGAGAAATATGGATATCAGTGGAACCCTCAGCCGCCTTTGGTAGGCGGGGAGTGCATGAGGCACCGATTCTCCTGTGCTGTAAATTCAGAGGGGTATGTCCAGCCATGCGTTGGAGTCACAATACCGGTCGGCAATATAAGGGAAAGGAAACTGAAAGATATTATCAGAGACAGCGAGGTTATTCAGGACCTGAAAAATTATAAAGAGACTATTAAAGGGCCCTGCGGTGAATGTGTGCAGGTGAATGACTGTTACGGCTGCCGCGGAGCTGCATACCAGATGACAGGAGATTATCTGGCTTCAGATCCCCTATGCTGGAAGAATTCAGGCAGACAGAAAGATATTGTCCATCTGCCGGCAGATGCTGCCGGGCTTGTTCCTCACAAGCCGCCCATGCGTTTAGTCAGCAGATTAATAGAGGTAAAGGAAAGGTCATCTGTTTCAGAAGTGGAGATCACGGAAGATACAATATTTACCGGAGAAAACGGGAAGCTCGATGATGCCTCCTACATAGAGATTATTGCCCAGGCCATAGCAGCTCAAAATGGATTTAAAAATATGGGCAACCGGAAGTCTAAACAGGAAGGCTTTCTGATAGGCGTAAAAAATTTAGAGATAACAGGCCATGCCGGCATTGGAGACAAGCTGCGCGTGTCTGTTTATAAGGCCGCTAAATACGGCGAGTTCGGCGTCATAAAGGGAGAGGTGTTTAAAGGAAAGGAGTTAATTGCCAGAGGTGAAATAAAGGTCTGGCATAATGGGAAATGAAGATAAAGGCCAAAAAAGTTACGCTGATTTTATTGCTGTTTTTTTTGTTTTTGTACCCGGGCACGCCGCTATTTCAGCCGTTACAGGGGGAAGGATTCCTGGCAAGGGCCGGGATAAAGGAAGGGATAGAGGTAAGAGGAGAGAAGAAAAGCGAGGTCTCTGACATATCAGGCCTGTTGCGCAGGCTGGGGGAAAAAATTTCCGCTTTCAAAAGCCTGAAGACAGATTTTATCCAGGAAAAAGAATTAGCGATATTCAAAAATAAAATTATCCTGAAAGGCCGGATATATCTTCAAAAGCCTGACAGGCTTGCCTGGCATGTTGATAAGCCCGTTAAATATTCTGTGGTAATTACAGACAAGTCAATCCGCCAGTGGGATGAGGATACTAACCAGGTGCAGGAAATAGTCCTGGCTAAAAATCCCGTCCTTAAAAATATGCTGAATCAGCTGACAGTCTGGTTCTCGGGAAATTACAGCCCGCTTCTGGAAGATAATAATGTGCAGGTATTGCAAAAGTCCCCCTTAATCATTGAGTTTACTCCCAAGGAAACGAACATTGCCAAAAAGGTTATTAAAAACATTACGATCACATTCAGGGAAGATGAAAAATACCTGAAGCAGATAAGGATTAGGGAGAACAGCATGGACGTCACAACGATTATTTTTTTGAACACTGAATTAAACGCACCTGTTAACAGCAGCAGCTTTGAGGTAAAAGGCGGTGTTTGATAAGCGCTTTGGCCTGATTCATGACTTTCTGAGGAATAAAAAAAAGCCTGTTCTCTGGATTGTTGTGCTTTTGACCGCAGCTGCAGGCATCGGGCTTCCTTTTTATCAATTTGAAGGTAATATTGATTTAATGCTCCCGAATGACAGGGACATCCATCGCAGCATAAATTTTTTAAGGGATTCCAAACTCTCTGACAAGGTCATCATCTCGCTGGTCTTAACCTCTCCTGATAAAACCAGGAAAGACCTTTTTAATGCAGCCGACCAACTGGCAGCGTCACTTCCGCCTTCCTTGTTCAGTAAAGTTATTACAGGCATCTCTGCCCTGAATGTTATGGATGCCCTCTCTGTTATAAATTATGCGCCCCAGATGCTGGGCGAAAAAGACCTGTCCTTTATAGACAGCCGGATAAATGCCGCAGGCATCTCTGAAAAACTGCAGGGGATTTACAGGCAATCGCTGAAACCAGAAAGCATCTTCATGACTTCCATGTCCCGCACCGACCCCCTCGGGATAAGGCTTCTTCTGCTTGATAAATTAAGGGCGCTTCCTGCCTCCATGGGTTATGACGTCAGTATAGAGGATGGACATTTTGTAAGCCGCGACGGACGCCACGCATTGCTCATAATCCAGACGCCTGTAGCAATGACGGACTCGCCCGGCTGTAAAAAAATTGTAACTGCCTTGCAGGAGCAGACAGGACGCCTGCCGGAATATATTTCTGCCGACGTCATTGGCGGCCATCTCCACACCTTCAGCAATGAAAAGGTTATTAAGCGTGATATCCTGGTGGCCTCCACACTCGTATCGGTTGCATTTCTGCTTTTATTTATTGCCGTTTTCCGTGATATGAGGGTCATACTTGTATTTATAGCTCCGCTGGCTGCAGTTATTCTGTCAATCGGGCTGTCTTACATTATCCTCGGCAAGATATCTTACCTGGTCATAGGTTTTGGAACAGCAATTGCCGGTATCTCTACTGACTATGGACTCCATGTATACATAGCGGCAAGGAAAGGCGCCGGAGCCTCGCAAAGAGTCAGCCTTGCAAAACTCTTATTTGTTGATGCAGCAACAACTATATTTGGTTTTAGCGCCCTTTATTTTTCTCATATACAGGGGTATCATCAGCTCGCTTCTTTCTCCATATTATGCACCATCTTCTCCCTTGCCCTTGCGCTCTTTATTCTGCCTCTTTTATTATCCATAAAAAAAGACAAGGTCCTCAACCCGCCTGAGGAAAAGAAACTCGAAAGTCTTTATCTGCACAAAAGACTAATTGTCGGCAGCTGGGCCTTATTAACCCTGGCAGCCTTATTTTTTTCCTTCAATATCAAATTCGACAGTGAGGTTACCCGGCTTGACGGCAGCGAACCAGAGGTCCTCCGGGCAGAAAAAAACTTCCACGATACATGGGGCGGGAAGAGCAGCCAGGCAATATTTGTAGTAACTGACAAGAACCATGAAGCTGCGCTTGAGACTAATGACAGGATATTTCAGGAGGCAACACAGGCCATTGGCGCTGAAAACTTTTCGAGCATTGCGGCGTTCTGGTCTTCGGAAAAAACAAGGAAAAAAAATATAGAGAACTGGAACCGGTTCTGGAAAGGCGAAAGGGAGACAAAATTAAAGAGGCTGATAAGGGAGGAGTCCTTTAAATACCAGTTTTCGGAACAGGCATTTTCCCCTTTCTTCGATAATTTATATAATGGGACAACCGGCAATAATAACTCCGATGAGTTTTTATCGAGACTAAAAGAACGCTTTGTGCAGGAGAAACAGGATGGGTATCAGATATTATCTTTCTTCCCGGATAAAAAAGAGCATGTGGATGCCATGGCAGCGCTGAGCGCGCATTATCCCGGGACATTCCTGGTATCCGGCAAGGCCATGTCCAGGGCTATATCCGACTTTACCGCTAAAGAATTTAAATTTCTGGTGCCGGTTGCACTGGCATTCAACATTGGGATAACATTCTGGTTTTTCAAGAATCTCAAAGAGACCACAATAGCATTGGTTCCTCTCATAACAGGCATGACATGGCTTATGGGCTTAATGTCATTGCTCAACCTTCCGCTGAATGTAGTAAGCATACTGGCAGCCATTGTCACCAGCGGGGTTATCGTGGATTACGGCATCGGCATGACCTATGAGTGCCAGTATGACCTGAAAATAGGGACTGTCATTGCAGTGTCGTTATCCGCTGTTACAACCATTATCGGCGCAGGGGTCCTGCTTTTCGCCAAGCACCCTGCCTTATTTTCCACCGCAGCAGCAATGGTTATCTGTCTATTGGCAGGATACCTTTCTTCTATTACTGTGGTCCCTGCTCTTTGCAGTATTTTTTTAAAACCAAGGATTCAGGAGCAGGCAGCATGAAACAGTTTGTATCCGGATTCTTTATAGTATTTATTGCCGGGTGCAGCAGCATCCCTTTTCAGGAGACTGCCCGTGTTTCTTTGGAATCAGCGGACCCGCAGATAATACTGGAACGTTTCAGGAATAACAGCCCCGAAAATTTCAGGCTTCTGACTACTGTTGTCTTTGAGTATAACCTGGACAAGCTTTCCGGCATAGGATATGTGGATATCAATACAAGGGAAAAGGCCTTTACTGTTGTCTGCATCAACGCAATGGGGGTTAAGCTTTTTGAGGTGTCAGGCGGCAAGGATGGAACGGTCTCTCATTTTACTCTTGAGGAATTAAACAAAAAAGGTGATTTTGCCGCTGTAATCGGGGAAGACATCAAAAGGATTTACTTTGACTCAGTGCCCTCTTCCGGGGCAACGATAAACAGAAAAAAATTTAAAATTATCTTTAACCAGCCGTACGGCCCGGGAATTATGGAGTATGTTTTTGCCGGAACTGACGGAAATATGGCCGAAAAAAAATATTATGAAGACAATATATTAATATGGCAGGTTTCCTTTTATGAGTACCGGCAAAAAGACGGGAAGATATATCCCGGCGGAATCATCTTAAACAACTATAAATACGGATACAGCCTTACGGTAAGGCTGAAGGAGATTCAGGCTTGAGAACCCTTAAAAAAGAGATTGCACAATACATGGCTGACCTGGATGCATCAGGCCAGAAACTGACTGCCAGTTTTTTATTCCCTGAAGATTTTGTGGGTTTTCAGGGGCACTTCCCCGGCAATAAGATATTGCCGGGTGTCTGCCAGATACAATGCGTCATTTCAATGCTTGAAAAGTGGAAAAAGAAAAAAATTATCCTGAAAGAGATTGTCCTTGCAAAATTCTTCTCGCCTGTTTCACCCCTGGAGAAATTAACCTGTGAATGCAGGGATATTAAAGATACGGAAAAAGAATTTACATTAAAGGCATCTGTCAGCAAAGACGGCAAAAAAATATCGGAATTAAAATTGAGGGTCTCCTTTACAGGAGAGGAAATCAAGGCATAGATGAAACTACGAAAGAAAAAATATTACTTCGAACGGGTTGCTGGGGCGCCTGAGCCTGTTACAGTTGAACTCAAGCGGCGCGCCCGTTTCAGTGAGGTTGATGTTATGGGAGTTGTCTGGCATGGAAGATATCCGGCATATTTCGAAGAGGCGTCAGCGGAAATAGGCAGGCGCTGCGGCCTGTCATACAAAGACTTCTATGAGGCAGAATTACGGGCCCCGATTATTGAATTTCATACTGATTATTACAAACCTCTTTTCCTTGATGAGGAGTTTACTATCCGGGCTGCATTAATCTGGCATGAAGGTTCCCGCATGAATACTGAATACTACCTCTTAAAACAGGACGGGAGCCTTGCCGCAAGCGGGTATACAGTGCAGTTGTTTATAGATCCCGACTCATGGGAGGTTTGCATAGTTTCTCCAGGCATGCTGGAGAGGTGCCGCAAAAGGTGGAAGGCAGGTGAGTTCAATTGTCCGGGCTAAGAGCAGTCGTTGTCTCAGCTGATATGGTGACAGCGTATGGCAACGGTATGGATTCCTGCTGGAATAATATACTTTCAGGCAGGACCGCCATCTCCGGATTGAACCGGTTTAACACAAAGGCATTTCAGTCTGATTATGCAGCCACTATTGACAGCCTGCAATATCATCAGAAGGATTCTTTAGTGATGCAGATGCTTAAGCCTCTTTTTGACAGGGCCTCTGTATCTATCCCTGAAGATGCGAAACTTATACTGGCAACAACAAAGGGCGAGATTGACCTTTTAGAAAAAAATATTCTTAAAGGTACAGGGGAGACGCCGGACTGCAGCCTGACATCTCTGTTAAAAAAGGTCTCTGCCCTCACCAGAGTCAAAGACGCCGGAGTTGTTGTCTCGGCTGCCTGTGCTTCCTCATCAGCAGCTGTTGCAAGGGCGGCAGCCATGATACGCAGCAAGCGCAGTGACTGCGTGCTGGTAGTTGCATGCGACAGCGTCACTGAATTTGTTTTTTCAGGGTTTTCTTCTTTGATGGCTCTCGATAAATTCTCTGCCAGGCCTTTTGACAAAAACAGAAAAGGATTGAGCCTGGGAGAGGCAGCAGCCTTTGTGCTGGTCATGAGCAAGACAAGGGCAAGACAGGAAAAAAGAGAGATACTCGGTGAAATAGCCGGCTGGGGGTTGAGTGATGACGCCAACCACATGACAGGGCCCTCCCGTGAAAGTGAAGGCCTGATACTGGCTATAAAAAAGGCACTGAAGACAGCTGCTGCTGATAAAAGCGCTATTGGTTTTATATCAGCGCACGGCACAGGAACCGTTTATAATGACGCCATGGAAATGAAGGCGTTTCACTCTGTATTCAAAGATAAAAAAATACCCGTCTATTCCATAAAAGGCGGGATAGGCCATACCATGGGAGCAGCAGGCATCATCGAAACAATAATAGCGATGAAATCCTTAAGAGAGAAAAGGATACCTCCCACTGTCAACCTGAGGGATACTGATGCAGACGCGCGCGGATGGGTTTCTCCTGAGCCATGTCCGGCTGATAAAAGGAAAATGGCTCTATTAACTAATGCGGGCTTCAGCGGTATAAATGCAGCGCTGGTTCTGGCTGAATAAATTTTATGGCGATTTCTATTTGCGGCATGGGATGGATTAACAATGAGGAGTACGGATGTGTAATGAATGGGATGCGGATTAATTACAGGGACAGTTTAAAAGGCAAGGCGCTATCAGGAAAAGAAATATTTTCTTATCCTGTTAAAAATTTCGGCAGGCTTGATAATATTTCCAAACTGACCTGCTATGCTGTTGCGCTTGCATTGAAAGACGCAGGGGTCAAGTATTCCATGGGTCATAAACACGATATCGGGATTATCTCAACAAACAAGTCCGGCTCTCTGCAATCAGACATTCTTTATTTTAAGGATTATCTGGATAGCGGCAGGACATTATCAAGGGGGAATCTCTTTATCTATACCCTGCCGTCAAGTCCACTGGGTGAAGCAGCCATACATTTTGGCCTTCAGGGCCCTCTGCTTTATGTCACGGCTCCGGATAAACCCCTGCAGGCCGCGCTGGACACGGCATCCGGGATGATCCTCCTGGATGAATCCCCTGCAATGCTTGCAGGAATGGCAGAAGAGGATGAAGCTGTTTACTTTGTCCTTGCAAGGAGTTCTGATTCCATGCAGCATGTTCTGTGCGACGTTACCAGGGCAAGGGCGATACTGGGCAAAGATATGATTTTCTCAAAGATGATAAAAGAATTCTCATCCTTAAAAGAACAGAGAGGTCAAGAGTGAAGATAAAACTTATTTATCCCAGGTGGCCGAAATTAAACAGGCAAACAGAGTTTCACCTGCCGCCGCATGGCCCGATTTGCTTTGCTGCTGCTATTCCCGGCGGCATAGAGATTTCCTTCTGTGACGAAAACGTTCAGCAGATAGATTTTAATGAAAAGGCAGACCTGGTTGCTATTTCTGCCATGCTCACCTGCCAGATTCCCCGGGGATGGGAGATTGCCGACCAGTACAGGGCAAATGGCATCCCTGTAATATTTGGTGGTATAGGGACAATGCTGCATCATGAAGAGACCATGCTGCATGCAGATTCTGTTTTCCTTGGCGAGGCAGAGGGGCGTTTTGAAGAAGTTATAGATGACCTCAGTAAAAATAAACTGAAAAAAACATACAACTACCTCAGGGATTTTCCTGACATGCAGTTAGTGGGGCCCGCCAGGCGAAGCATCCTGGAGCGCGACTTATATAACTACCGCGGTGTGCAGATGGTGGACCTCATTCACGCTTCCCGCGGCTGCAGGTTTAATTGTTTTCCGTGCTGCACCCCATTTTTAGGGGGGCGCAAATTCAGGCCCAGAGATATTGACGCAGTAATTAAGGAGCTTGAATCCATAGACAATAACCGCCTGTTCTTCGTGGACAATTCCATGGCGCAGGATGACAAATGGGAAAAGGAACTGTTCAGGGCCCTGATACCCCTCAAGAAAAAATGGATATCCCATCCCATCAAGGATGATGACGAGATACTGGACCTTGCAGCTGAGGCAGGTTGCTGGTACGTATATCAGGCAATCTTTGATACCTCGGACCACATAAGAAAACGCGTTAAACGGCTGCAGGAGCGCGGCATCGGTGTTGAGGGCACGATTATCCTGGGGATGGATGACCATGATGAAGATTATATAAAGCGGCTTGTTGATTTCCTTCTTGAGATAAAACTGGACCTGGCTGAGTTTACAATATTGACGCCTTTCCCGCATACCCCTATCAGGGCCACGCTTGAAGAGGAAAAAAGGATTTTACACAATGACTGGGTCCGGTATACCGGAGGAGAGGTTGTCTTTAAACCGGCAAAGATGAGCATTGATAAATTGCAGGAGATGTATTATTACTCATGGGATACCTTTTACAGCGATTGCAGCCAGAGCCTCAAAATGGCAAAGCTGTTTCTCAAGGTCATTGAAAAGGAAAAGGCCGAAGGCATTTATCACGGGAACCGTCTTAGAAAAGGCAGGTGGAGCGCAAACAAAAACATGGGAAAACCTGAATGAGAATCCTGCTGATCTCATCCAATATAGCCATGTCGCCATACCCTGTCTATCCGCTCGGCGTCAGCATGATTGCCAGAGCCTTAACAACTGCAGGCCATGAGGTGCGGCAGTTCGATTTCCTTCAGCAAGACAAATCCATAGATGCCATTGCACAGGAAATCAGGCAGTTCAACCCGGAACTAACCGGAATCTCGGTGCGCAATATTGATAATGTCAATCTCATGAACGAACAATACTATATAGAAGTTGTCAAAAATATAGTGAGCAAAATCAGGGAAGTTTCTAAAAGCAAAGTAATAATGGGAGGCGCCGGTTTTTCCCTTATGCCGGAGCTGATACTTGAAGAGACAGGGGCTGATTACGGCATTGTTGGAGAAGGCGAATCATTAGTGGTCAGTTTTGCAAACAACGCAGCCAGGGGAATTTATCCTGCAGAACGCCTCATCGGGCCAGAAACCAGGCTCTCCGGAGCCGAGATCCCCAGTGCAAGGTATGATGAACAACTGATGGAATATTATCTGCACAGCGGGAATATAATCTCAGTGCAGACAAAACGCGGATGCACCTATAAGTGCGTTTACTGCTCTTACCCGCTGCTGGAAGGCTCTAAAATCCGGCAAAGGGACCCGAGGGCGGTTGTAGACGATATTGAACTGCTTTTTAACGAGCATAAGGCTAAATATATTTTCTTCATTGATTCTGTATTTAATGATGATGGAGGCGCTTACCTTGGCGTGATAAAAGAAATGCTAAGGCGCAAAATAAATGTTCCCTGGACAGGTTTTTTCAAGCCACGGGGGTTGACTGACGAAATCGTAGAGATGATGAAGCAGACAGGGCTCATCGCCGTTGAGATAGGTTCAGACGCTCCCACTGATATTACATTAAAAAGATTGGGCAAGGCATTTTCTTTTCAGGATATCGTTGAATGCAACGATCTGTTCGCAAGGCACGGGGTCGCCACATCACACTACTTCATGTTCGGCGGGCCGGGCGAGACAAGGGAAACCGTATATGCCGGGATAGAAAACATCAAACGCCTGGGAAAATCCGTTATCTTTATCTTCATGGGCATAAGGATTCTGCCTGATACTGCACTTGCAAAAATAGCGATAAACGAAAAAGTTATATCTCCTGAAGATGGCATGCTTAAACCAACTTACTATATCTCACCGTCAATTGATAAAAAATGGCTTGAGGAAACCCTTACTGAGGCATTTTCAAAGATGAGGCACTGCATATTCCCTCCTGATGCAATAGACGACAGCCTGAGAGTTCTGCATAAAATGGGATATACCGGCACATTATGGGATATGCTGCTTTCCCGTGATTCCACCAGGCGAAGGAAACGGAATGCCCCAAAATAATTCCATTGCACCGGAGCAAATCTGGTGTGCCATACCTGTTTTTAACAATAAGGTGGCCTTAAGAGCTGTTGCAGCCGGATGCCGTTCCATATTAAAAAACGTTGTTGTTGTTGACGATGGCAGCACAGATACAGATGTTGCATCTTTACTTCTTGATTTAGATGTTGTTGTCCTGAAGCATGAAAGGAATCTCGGCAAAGGGCAAGCCATCCTGACTGCCTCACGGTATATAGAAGCACGGGACGGCTATTATATGATAACCATTGATGCAGACGGGCAACACTATCCTGATGACATTAAAAAATTTATTCCTCTTATATATGAAGGCGGTTCAAATATAATTATCGGCTGCAGGAATTTCAATACAGATAATATCCCAGGGAAAAGCCGCTTCGGAAGGAAATTTGCCAATTTCTGGCTGCGTGTGGAAACCGGGCTGGAGATAGATGACTGCCAAAGCGGTTTCCGCGCATATCCTGTCCGGTATCTGAACCAATTGAATTTCAAGGGCTTCCGCTACGATTTTGAAGCAGAGGTCCTGGCAAAGGCTGCATGGGCAGGGCTGCAGTTAAAGACCATTATGATTGATGTCCACTATCCCAAACCCGAAGAACGCGTCTCCAGCTTTAAGCCTTTTATGGACAACCTGCGCCTTTCACTCATTCACTCCATGCTGGTTGGAAGACGTTTACTGCCCCTGAGGCATAAGCCGCTCGTAAATACCCCCCAAAAAACAGACCTCTCAATACTCCGGCATCCCGGCAAATTCCTGAAGATGCTTCTTCAGGAAAACACAACCCCGGAAGGATTGGCAATGGCTGCAGCCGTGGGAACTTTTCTTGCCATACTGCCTCTGCTGTTTATCCATACATTTGTAATTATATATGTAGCTGCCCGCCTGAACTTAAATAAAATCGTTGCCGTTAATGTCCAGCATTTCTTTATGCCGCCTTTTGTGCCGGCCCTGTGCATCGAAGCAGGTTATTTCATAAGGCACGGCCGCTGGCTGACAGATATTTCCTTTGCAACTGTCTTCTCACAGTTTTCAGACCGCCTGATTGAATGGTTCCTGGGTTCTTTAATCATCGCGCCGGCCGGAGCTGTCCTTATGGGCGCTGTAGTTTTTATTTCAGCATCCCTGATAAAAAAAAGAAGGCAGCGCTGATGGCTCAGGGCAAGGATGCTACAAAAAAGAGGGGCAATAAATTAGGTTTCTGGTTCTTCCAGTCCTCACTGAGAATCTTTGGACTGGCAGGGACCTACGGGCTGCTATACCCTGTCTGCCTTTATTATCTGCTATGCGACCGCACCGCTGTATCTGTGAGCATGGCTTATATAAAAAGGCGGTTTAAAAATCACAATGCCTTTCAGAGAATCTGCGATGTCTACAGATTATTTATCCAGCAGGGCAAAAATCTCATTGACCGTTACTATGTTGTTTCGGGGCAGGGGCAGTTTGACACAGAGCTTTACGGATATGATAAAATAAAAACTCTTTTAAATACTTCTCAAAAAGGGGTCATATTGCTGACAGCCCATGTTGGTAATTGGCAGCTTGCGATGACCGCCTTGAAAAAATTAGGGAAAACTGTTTATTTGCTGATGCGGCCTGAAGATAATATTGCAGTCAAGGAAACGCTGGATATTGACAGTGAAAAAGAGAATGTTAAGATTATTTCCACAGAAAATTTTCTCAGCGGTGCAATTGAGGCAATGGATGCCGTCAACAAGGGCAATATTGTTTCGATAATGGGAGACCGCCCCTATGAATACAGCTCTGTCGAGGCCTCTTTCCTGGGCGAAAAAGTCAGTTTCCCTTACGGGGCTTTCAGCATTGCCGCTGCTGCCCAATGCCCTGTAGTTGTACTCCTGTCGGCCAAGGTTTCTACAAAAAAATATATCATAGATATCTCTCATGTTATAGAACCCCGATACAGTTCCAGAGCCAAAAAGCAGGAAGAGATTAAAGATTGCGTCCGGGAGTTCGCCGCTATACTGGAAGATTATGTCGCAAAGTATCCTTCCCAGTGGTTTGTATTTCATGACATATGGAAAAGGAATAATTAATAATTCGGATTAAGGAGCGTAAAATGCCAAACAGCAAAGAAGAAGAATTAACGCGGATAAGAAAAAACCTGAAAGAAATGCTTGTGAAGGATTTGTCCCTCGAAGACATCAGGCCTGAAGATATCAAAGACAATGAAATCTTATTCGGAGAAGGGCTTGGGCTGGATTCTCTTGACGCTGTTGAGATTGTCGTTCTTCTGCAGCGCAATTTCGGGCTCGAGGTCAAGAATATGGACCAGGGGAAAGAGATTTTTTATTCCATAGATACCCTTGCAAATTATGTATATGAGAACAAAAAAGGAGACTCGTAATTTGCTTATGTAAACAATTTTTGCATCCTGGCATAAAGGCTGATATTATTACAGAACCAAATCTTACAGAAACAAACAAAATCCTAAGCGTCATAAGAAATGAACTCTTCTATGGTTCTGCGGATTACACAAAGAGCCAGCCGGACCTGTTTATTCCTCACAGATTTAAAATACTTGCACCATCGCAGGCAGACAGCTTTCTTGAAAAAGTAAAGGAAAGTTTGATAGAAGAAGAGGACATATTGTTGTATGTCCACCTCCCTTTCTGCTTTTCCGAGTGTTTATTCTGTAATTCTTTCCCTCATAAGACAGACCGGGGAGCTCAGAATGATTATTTAAGTAATTTACTGAAAGAGATTGAACTTTTTTCAAACCATGGACTTTTTAAGGGCAAGAAGGCAAGATACATATATTTTGGCGGTGGGACCCCTACGTCATTCTCTAACCATGACATTAAGCTTATACTGGATAAGCTCTCATCATGCATAGACTTATCTGAAAACTGCAGTATTACTTCCGAAGCGCATCCATCCACTTTGTCTGACAAAAATAGAATAAGGGGATTAGGTGATATCGGGATAACCAGATTAAGTATCGGTTGCCAGACCTTTGACCAAAAAGTGCTCCTTTTGTGTAACAGAAAAAATACAGGGGGCCAGGTTGAAAGGATTGTCAGGGATGTTCAGGACGCCGGCATATCAATAAACATTGATATGATGACAGGACTTCCCGGACAGACTATTGAAGGTATAAAAAAAGACCTTGAGATATTGGCAGGGATACGTCCGGATTCGGTTGAATATATCAGGCATGAAATAGTGAACCCTCTTGTTGTCAAGCTGTATAAGGACAATCCGGCCCTTGTTGTGAGCAATGACACGCTTTTTGAAATGGTGTGTATCACTCAGGAATGGATGAGCGCAAACGGATATGAGCAAAACGGACGATTCACTGACGATAAACAATGGGGATACAGATATCACTGGTTAAGAGAAATGCCCATTATCGCATTTGGCTCACGGGCAAGGTCGTATACCAAAACAATTTGTTTTGATAAGCATGAAGAGCTTTCTGCTTATTCAGATATTATCCGTAACAACGGGCTGCCTATCGGGAGATATATTTCCCTTACCGAAAGAGAACAAATGTACCGGTCGCTTTTGCTCAATATTCAAGTAAAAAGAGGCCTTGATATAAAGCAGTTCCATGACAGATTTTCTGCGGACCCTCTCGATATATTTTCTTCTCTGTTTTCAAAGCTCAGCGAGTATGGGTGCCTGAAACAGGAGGACGGCGCGATAAACCTAACGAAATACGGTGCTTATTTCGTTGAAGATATCTGTGATTATATTATTGATGCGGTATTAAAAGAGGAATCAAATTGCCTGGTAAGGGCTCCTCATTCAGAGGGGGGCACCTCTTCAAGGCTATGATGACTTGCACAAATTATTGTCAAAGAAATGCCTGCACGGCAAAGCAGGAAGCGACCCGAATTGACTCGCAATAAAAGTTACTTAAAGGTTAAAGAGCGAAAGCATAAAGCAAGCGCAGAAGTGAGAGAAAAGGAGATTGCGATTGTGCACGGGCGGCTTAAAAAGAATAGTGAAATGAATACAGGATATAAGGTAAAATAGTTTACTTTAAGGAAGCAGGGGACTATGGGGAATAAGAAACGCTTAATCTTTGCAGTATTTACACTGTTTATAATTTTATTGTCCGGCAGCGGAAGCAGCTATAACTACTACTTAAAGGATAAATCCGTCCCTCTTGTCACTTTCATCTTCGATGATGGAAATGATACAGACTATACTGTTGCAAAAGACATTTTTGACGCGCATGGCGACGTTGCCTGTTCGGCAATTACAACCAACTGGATTAATACCAAAAACCATCTGAATGTTTCCCAACTGACAGAGCTTCAAAATGACGGCTGGGAAATATTAAGCCATACAGTATCACATCCGAACCTGAAGGCCCTGCCTGAAAGCCGGGTCGAAACTGAATTGGCCCAATCAAGGGCAACTCTTGAAGGCCTGGGGCTTACTGTTAAAAATCTTGCTTACCCTTACAACAAAAACAATTACACCATCAGGGAGGTTGCAAAAAAATATTACAGGGCAGGCAGGGGCGGGCGTAATATGCTGAACCCTCCGACTGTCCTGGACCAGTATGACCTGAAGGCCTACTCAAGCAATCACCCTCTCAGCAAACTGGAAGGCCACGTTGACAAGGCATATTCTGAAAAGAAATGGTTAATCCTCTACCACCACAGAATTGAAGTAAAAATCAAAATATCCGGCAAAACCGGTGATTTTATACCCGGAGAAAACCTGACCTTTGAACCTTCAGGAGCAGCAGGGAAATATATCTCTGATAAAAATATTATTGCCTATGGTTCTGTGATGCATTTAGTCCCCATATCCGGAACTCCGCAGGCAAATGACATTGTCAGGGGCCAGTCCAGCGGCGCTGCCTGCAATTTAGACAGGGTAGATTATAATCAGAAAAAAGCCCTTATTGAACTAATTGAATATATCCATACAAAATATCCTGACATGCGGATAGTAACAATTGACAAGGGACTGGATATTTATTTATAGCAGCGCCCTCTTATATGACAGACAATAAAGTGCTGATAACAGGGCTGGGCGCAATCTCCGCAGCAGGCGCTAATCTTACCGGGACTCTTGATTCATTCAGGAATGGCAAAAGAAATGCAGGACGCGTATCTCTCTTTGATACATCTCTGGAATATCCTGTTTTTGAGGCCGGGGAAATTCCTGAAAAATTCTATCTGGAAGGCCAAAGGACAATAAGCCTTGCCCTTTGTGCTGTTGACGAAGCCCTTAAGAGCGCTCAGCTTGTCATAGACTCGACTCTGCGAGGAGATGACCTTTCAAAATTTCGTGTTGGAGTCTGTATGGGCACAACTGTGGCAAGCCAGCTCAATGACATGGAATTCTACAAATCATACCGCAATAGCGGAGCAGCGCCCATGGAGCCGGCAGACCGGTACCTGAAGGGCAACCTTGCCGAATTCATCTCCCGTAGAATCAATGCCTCAGGCCCTTCGCTTACAATAGTTAATGCGTGTTCTTCAGGGACCGATGCAATCGGAGTGGCGCTGTCCTGGCTGAATAACGGCCTGTGTGATATAGCTGTTGCCGGAGGCGCGGATGAATTAAACCGTATTCCTTTATGCGGTTTTGGTTCTCTGGGAATTGTAAGCCGGGATTTATGCGCTCCGTTTGACCGGGACCGCAAAGGGCTGAACCTGGGTGAGGGAGCAGGGGTGCTGATATTGGAAACAAAATCTTCAGCTCAAAAAAGGGGAAAGGCATCTGACCTGTATCTCCTGGGATACGGCTCGTCCAGCGATGCTTATCATCTTACATCACCTCATCCTGAAGGTGTGGGACTTGTGGCATCAATCAATAAGGCACTAAAGGAAGCAGGCATAAAACCGGAGGATGTTATTTTTGTCAATGCACATGGCACAGCTACGATTGAAAACGACAAAGTCGAAGGAAAGGTTTTAGCAAATATTTTCGGGCCCGCTCTTAAGATGCTCTCTACCAAGGGGTTCACAGGCCATACCCTCGGCGCAGCAGGAGGCCTGGAGGCAGTATTCACTGCCGCAGCTCTTAAGGAAGAATGGATACCGGCCAGTATCGGCTTTAGCAATAAGGATGATGCTATTCCGGTAATGCCTGTGATGGAAGTGACAAAGATTAATGGAAGGTTCGCGCTGTCAACCTCCCTTGCCTTTGGCGGAAATAACGCAGCACTTTTATTAGGGAGATTGTAAGGAATGAACAATACAATGGTTGAGTAATTTTACTCAATCATTGAGTAATTATTGACTTGCCTTTGTAATTAATGGTAATATTTTCACATGGAATTCGAGCGGCCATTAGTCAAAGTTCTCGCATCCTCTCTGAAGAAACGGCTTCCTGTTTTTCAGGTTCTTATTGGCCCAAGGCAGGTCGGAAAGACAACCATATCCAGGCAGGTGCTCAAAAAACTGTCCTATCCGTCTGTGTATGCATCTGCGGATAGCCCTCTGCCGCCAGGGCCTGAATGGATCGAATCTCAGTGGCGTTTGGCAGAGGTTGAGTTACAGAAAAGCAGAAAGACTGTTGTGCTTGTACTTGATGAAATTCAGAAGGTCAGAGGGTGGAGCGAGAGCCTGAAACTGCATTGGGAGCGTGCGCAGGATCAGGGAAAAGATATTCGCATGCTGGTGCTTGGTTCTTCGGCGCTATTGCTTCGGGAAGGACTGACTGAAAGTCTGGCCGGACGATTCTTCCTGACACGGTGTCCTCACTGGTCATATAAAGAATGCTCGTCAGCCTTTGGCTGGGATTTAAAAAAATGGCTCTACTTCGGCGGATATCCCGGAGCCGCAATCTTTACCAATGATGAAGAACAGTGGAAGCGGTATATCACAGATTCGCTTATAGAAACAGTCCTTGCCCGTGATGTGCTGCAGATGCAGAAGATTACCAAGCCTGCGCTTCTGCGCCATCTTTTTGCTCTCTCAGCCACTTACCCTGCCCAGATTTTTTCCTATAACAAGATGCTGGGACAATTGCAGGATGCCGGCAATACCACAACGCTCGCCCATTATCTCAGGCTCCTTGAATCAGCCTTTCTTGTGAGCGGACTGGAGCTTTTTTCCAAAGGGCAGGCAAGAAAACGCGGGAGCAGCCCAAAGTTGATTCTCTGGAATAATGCTCTGATAAATGCACTCTCATTAAAAACATTCAGGGAGGCGGTCAGCGATGCCTCATTGTGGGGCCGTCTTACAGAGAATGCTGTTGGGGCGCACTTCTCTAATGGCCTCTCCGGGACGAGCTGCGCACTTACCTATTGGCGGGATGGTGACAATGAGGTAGATTTTGTTGTGTCAAGGGGTACGTCAACATGGGCCATAGAGGTTAAGAGCGGAAGAAGTGGAAAAATGTCCGGCATGGAAAGATTTCGTGCAAAATATCCCACGGCAAAAACGCTCATCGTGGGCAGCACCGGCATTCCCCTTGAAAAATTCTTTTCAGAACAGCCAGAGGTGTGGCTGCAACAAAAATGAACATAAATTATGAAACATAAACCGGAATACATAGCGAGTGAAACGTGAACATCCTTGGCATCGGCATTATATTCGCCGGGGGCATTGGCATTGATTCTTTTGAAAATGCTCTGAAGAGGGGATGGCAAAGTCCTTCTGAAGCAGGCGCCCCTCATTTAAAAGATAAGAAATTGCCTGCCTTCACTGTTAATCTTGAAACCTTGGCAGACAGGTCATTATTGAAAAAAACAAGGCGTTCGGACAAATTCAGCAAAATGGCTGTTCTGGCTGCTTCGGACGCACTGCAAAACAGCAGGATAGAAAACATAAACAAAAAAAATATCGGCGTAATTCTAGCCACGGCCTTCGGAGCACATGTTACCACTTTTGATTTCCTGGACAGCATACTCGACTATGGCGAGGCAGCTGTTTCTCCTACAATATTTTCGAATTCAGTGCATAATGCAGCCGCATCTTATATAACCTCTGCCCTTGATATCCACGGCCCGGCATTAACAGTGACCAATTTTTACTTCTGTTTCCAGTATGCACTGCAGCTGGCTCAGGCATGGCTTAATGAGGGCCGGCATGACTATGTGCTTGTCGGCGCAGCTGAACAATACGGCGATGTCATGAGGTATGTCTACGACCAGAAGCTGGCGCCGTCACACGACGGTAAAATAAGGCCCTTTAATTTCAAGCCTGCATGCCAGGTCCCGGGAGAAGGCGCTGTTTTCTTTTTGATGAGCAGGGAGAACTCAGGCAATGTCTATTGCAGGGTCGGGGATATCAGGTTCAGCAATGACACAGGGTACGGACTGCCGGTTGATCTGAATATAATTGATACCGACGGCATGCTGGCTGATGAGTCTGCTTACAGGGATTCTGTCTCTCCTGATATTCCAACAGCAGCTTATTCCCCGCTCTTCGGCAGCATGATGATAGGCAGCGCCTTTAATTGCGCGGCAGGGGCCCTGATGCTTAAAAATCAGGCCTGCTATGCAAATCCGGTACAGGACAATCCTCACGGCATTAACATCCTCAATGCTGCGCAACATTCCAATATTGAATTAATCCGGTGTGTAAGGTATAATTGTCATAGGGAAAAAGCTGTTTTCCATCTCAAAAAAACAGGCCCAAAACCTCTGCATTACTAAAAAATAAAAATGACATTGAATGACATTGAGGATAAATTAATACAGGGCATTGCCTCTATAACATCCCGGGACAAAGCATCTGTTGAAGCAGACATGCCTTTTCATAAATTGGGGATTGATTCTATGGGTTTTGTCGAGGTCCTTGTGTTTATAGAAAAAACCTTCAACCTGAAGCTGATAGAACTGGATTTGACTAAAAAGGATTTTGAGACAATTCATTCCCTGGCATCTTTTATCAGCAGAAAACTTTAGTTTGGGATTTGTTATGTTGTCATCTAAAAGCAAACGTTATCTTTCCGGTTCCGACTGGGTAATAAACACCCTGGATTACATGATGAAGGCAATAACCAGTGCCGGAAACATGTCACAGATTGTCCTCGCGCTGGACTCTGCAATTGATGAGGCAGCGCTCAGGATGCGGTTAAACAACTTCATAAAAGAATTCCCTGTGCTGCAGGGAAATGTAACCCGCGATTACAAGCTTACTCCATACTGGAAAATACCGGAAAAGGCAGAGGCTGACGTAAATCTCAATGTTTATCATGCAGAAGGGCCTGCTTCATGCAGGGACGTCTTATCTCTGCTCGGGCAAAACGCCAACACATTATTTAAAAACAACACCGAGCACCTGGCATTTTATCTCATCAGGGACAAACAGGAAAGTTTCTTTGCCATGAACTTTGACCATCGCCTGTTCGATGCCCGCGGCGCTGAGGCATTCCTTGATTTATTCCAGCGCTGTCTGGCTGATGATGATTTCAGTGTTTCCGGAGATATCTGTTTTACGTCATCTTCAGCGCTTACCGGATGGATGAAAAAATTTTATGCCGGAAGAAACGTCAACCGCAAAATAATCGCTCTGTCAAAATCCACTCCCGAAGCCCTGCCACTGCCTTCGGGGAAAAAGAAAAGTTTCAGGTACAGGCTTGTTTCCTTTGATGCAGATGAAACCAAAAGGATTTATGATAACGCTTATAACGAGGCAGGCTATCTGATGGAAATGCCATACCTGCTGTCGGTAGTCATACAAACAGTGCACGAACTTTTCAGGGGCAGGGCCCGGACAGCTTCCAGCTATCTGGTCCCTGTTTCAATTGACATGAGGCCCGGCAAAGATGCCGTGCAGGAATTATTTTTTAATCACGTATCTTACCTGTTCTTCCAGGCGCAGGCTGATGGCACAGACAACCTGAAAGGGCTTATAACCTCGGTCAAGCAGCAGATGTATGAACAGGTAAAGGCAGGCTTTCCTTCAGACCTTGCAGAGGCAAGTTTGCTGACCCGTATTGCACCCCTGCCGGTCCTTGGAAAATTATTGCACCTCCCCTTAAAAGGGAAAATGGCAACTTTTGTTTTTTCCTATCTCGGGAAAAACTCTCAACAGCTCCCTGAGTTTATGGGAGCGGGAATTAAAAATATCTTTCACATGCCGCGTGTGCCGGTGCCCCCGGGCCTTGGATTCTTCTGCAATTACTTTAACGGACAGCTTAACCTTGTTATCTCATATCTTGAAGGACTGTTACAGAACAAGGAAATCAATATGCTTGAGGCAGGGCTGAGAAAGAGATTCGGAGCAGGCCAAGTCTGATGAATACTCCATGTGATATCCTTGTTGCCGGCGGCGGCGTTTCAGGGACAGCAGCTGCCTTGGCATCTGCGCGCAGCGGCGCCCGCACGGTACTGGCAGAGAAAGAAAGTTTTCTCGGGGGAACAGGTTATGCAGGCCTTTTGCAATACATTTGCGGTTTATATCTGAATGGCGGCAGCTTCCCGGCTGAGACATTAAACAAGGGGATTGTCCGGGAGATCACCGGACTCCTGAATAAATTAGCGCCTCAAAAAAAAATAAAGAAAATCGGGCAGGTTTATGCGCTTCCTTATTCCAGAGAGGACATGCGTTCCATCTTCACTTCACTTTGCAGGCAGGAACCAAATTTAACTGTCCTATACAATACAACAGTTGTTTCCGTTAAAAAGAAGAACAGAAAAATAGATAAGGTCATTGTCAGCAGTTCCGGCGTTCGCCGCACTATTATTCCAAAGTTCGTGATTGACTGTTCAGGAAACGGGGATGTCTCTGCAATGGCCGGAGCATCTTTCAGTCTGTCCCCGGCCAAGAAGCTTCAGCTGGCCGGCTACACCATCCATATAAAGGGCATAAAAGGCCGGGATGAAGCACTTGCACTGAAGGTCCCGTATTATCTTGCTGATGCAGTAAGACAAAAGATATTATCTCCGTATCTGCGATTTTCAACCTTCAGCCCTGCCGACACTCCGGGCGAAGGATATTGTAAACTAAGCATTGATGGCGTTGACAGCGCTGAACGCGAACAAAGGGCAAAAAAGGAGGCTGTTACAGTGCATCGTTATCTGGCAGACAGGATGCCTTCATTTAAAGATTCTTATATCGCTGAAACTTCCAAAGGTGTTTCAGACAGAGAAGGCAGAAGGATTTGCGGAGAATTCACACTTACTGAAAAAGATGTCCTTACTGCCAGAAAATTTTATGACGCTATCGTGAAGAATTCCTGGCCCATAGAGCTATGGGATAAAAATAAAGGGGTGATTTATAAATACGTTAAGACAGGAGATTATTATGAAATCCCTTTCCGCTGCATAAAGGTCAAGGGCATTCCCAATCTTCTGTGCGCCGGCCGCTGCATCTCTGTTTCAGCCGGGACCCTTGGCTCCACGCGGGTGATGGGTACGTGCATAACATTGGGGGAACAGGCCGGCCTGGCAGCAGCATACCATATCAAAAACAACAGTTATCCGGATAAGATGAAAAAGATTTCGCATTTGGCAAAGAAATAGTCTAAGGAGGGCTTGATTGAAAATTCTGCTTGTTAAACCATCTCCGCAGCTTCTTGTGGCTAAGCGCCTTCAGGAAGGATTTCTGCACCTTGAACCATTGGAACTCGAAATGGTTGCCGCCGGTGTCCCGCCTGAAAACGAGGTCATCATCCAGGACCTGAGCTTCGAAAAAGACCCGGTGCTCGGCTTCGAAAATAAAGTACGGCAATTCGGCCCGCAAATAGTCGGCTTCACCGGCTACAGCAGCCAGTCCGGCCTGGTTAAGAGGCTTGCTTCGCTTACGAAGAAGATTAACCCGGACATTGTTACTGTGGTCGGCGGTACGCACGCTACGATTATACCGGCAGATTATGCCCTGAATGGCGAAGGCATTGATATTATCGTGCGCGGCGAAGGAGGCACTGCTTTTGCTGAAATCGTCAGGCGCTATAAGGACAATAAGCCGCTTTCATCCGGCGATAACATCCTTTCACCCAAGTCCGCAGATTTCGCTGAAAAGGCGGCAGGCCCGCCTCCGGAATTTCCGCCTGTAGGCCGAATACCACGGGCGCGCCGTGACCTCGTTGACCGTTCCCGTTACTTCTGTGTATGGACCTCAAGCACAGAGAAGAAGCTCGACACGATTTTCCCGCGTACTGCGAGCATGCGCACCTCGACAGGCTGCGCCTATTCATGCTCGTTCTGCGTGGTGCACCACCTGATGCGGGGAAAATATCTCCAGCGTCAGCCCGAAGACGTGGTGGACGAGATTGCACAGATCCCGGAGAACCATATCTATTTTGTTGACGACGAAACGTTTCTGAACAAGGACCGCCTGACAAAGATCGCAAACCTGCTGCTTGAGAAGGGAATCAGGAAAAAATATATCAGCTGGGCGCGGGCCGATACTATCGTCAAATATCCTGACCTCTTCAGGCTGTGGAAGCAGGCCGGGCTGAGCGTGGTGTACGTTGGCCTCGAGGCCATGGTCGGGTCCCGTCTTGACAAATATAAAAAACGTACAAATGTGGAGACCAACCGCAAGGCCGTCGAACTCCTGAAAGAGATAGGCATTACACTTCACGCGAGTTTTATGGTGGACCCTGACTTCTCGGTACAGGATTTCAAGGACCTTGAAAAGGAGATAATAAGGGTCTGTCCGGCAGAAGTGACCTTTACTGTGTTCTCGCCGTCGCCGGGGACCGAACTCTGGGAACAGCATAAAGACGATTACATCGTTGACCCTTACCTCTATTACGACTGCATGCACACCATTCTGCCGACGAAGCTCGGAATGAACCTGTTCTATGCACATTTTGCAAAGCTGTCAAGGATTGCACTTCAGGCAAACCCGCTGCGGGTGAACAAGGTAAAGGTGCCATTCAGGGAAATGGTAAAGATCATTTACCTCGGTACGCGGTATATTTTTGCCATGCGGAATATTTATAAGGATTATCTGCCGGGGAAGTGAGCGTGAATATTTTTCAGGAGATAAAACAGGAAACAAAAAATTTCAGCGGCAAAACAGCGGTAATCGAAGGTAATAACAAAATTTCCTACGGCAAACTGCTCTCTTCCGCAGAGGAGATTGCGTCTGCGCTGAAAGAAAAAGGAGTAATGCCGTTTCACCGCGCAGGGCTTCTCTGCAACGACAGCATAGACTACATTGCCGCAAGCCTTGCTGTCCTATCGTTATCAGCAGTGGTCGTCCCCATCGCCCCGGAACAAACAGAGACAGAGATTGCCTCCATCCTTGACAGGATTGCCGTAAACTTTCTGGTCTTTGAAAAAGGGGCATACAAAAATGAGGGCGCTCAGGCCCTTCAATCAAAAGGCTTTCAGCAAAAAGAATTTTTTATCAGGGAAAGAGAGATTACGGAAGGGCCCTGCGAAGAATACTATAAAATCAACCCTGCATTTATCAGGTTCAGTTCAGGCACCACAGGCGTAAGCAAAGGGGTTGTCCTGTCGCATGAATCAATTATGGAAAGGACCGATGCAGCAGATAAGGGGCTTAAAATAACATCAGCTGACAACATACTGTGGGTGCTTTCCATGAGCTTCCACTTTGTTGTGACTATCCTTCTTTTTCTGCGGCGGGCAGCAACCATTATCATCTGCAAGAATGTCTTCCCCCAATCCCTGATAGAAGGCGTAAACAGGCACAAGGGGACGTTTATCTATGCCTCGCCTTTCCATTATAGCTTGCTGGCAAGGACAGACCTGCTGTCTCCGGAATCCCTAAAGAGTGTACGGCTGGCTGTTTCTACAGCCATAAAACTTCCGGATGCTGTTGCCGATGAGTTTAGTTCAAAGTTTAATCTTGAATTGACAGAGGCTTATGGAATCATAGAGGTTGGGTTGCCTTTCATAAAACTTTCTTCGGATAAAAACAAGAGCGGTTCTGTAGGGAAGGCACTGCCCGGCTATGAGGTCGCAATATTTAATAAAGATGCAGATGGAGCAGGAGAGATTTTTCTGAGAGGGAAAGGAATGCTGGATGCATATTTTTCGCCGTGGCAAAACCGCAGGGACATCCTGAAAGACGGATGGTTTAAAACAGGCGACCTGGGTATAATTGATGAGGATGGCTTTTTGACTATATCCGGACGGGACAAAGATGTTATCAACTTTACGGGGATGAAGGTCTTTGCTCAGGAAGTAGAGGCGGTGGTGAACCAATATCCGCTGGTCAAAGAATCATTGGTTTACGGCGTCGAGCATCCTCAGTATGGCCAGCTGCCGATAGCCAAAATCGTCCTGAAAGATAAAACCGCAAACAACATTGATGTAAACGACCTGCGGAAATTCTGTTATGAGAGGCTTGCGGGCTACAAGGTTCCCAAGGATTTTGAATATGTTGACCATCTGCCTAAAACAGCAAGCGGGAAGATAAAAAGATGAGGATATTGCTCGTCAATCCCTTCGGGTCCAACTGGATAGAGGGCCTCAAGGGCAGCGCTGAAACTTCTGTCCGTATGGCGCCAATAGGCATTCTCTCTATCGCAGCCTATCTTGCAGAAAAAGGGTTTGAGGTAAAGGTTGCAGACTGCCGGGTGCCTGCAGCGCGCGCAAACGAAGCCATTAAAAAGATGCTCTTGTTCAAGCCTGACATGGCAGGATTTACGGCAACAACATCCGGCTTTATAGACGCATACCGCATAGCAGAGGCGCTTAAGAATGCTGACCCCGGCATCAGGATTATTTTCGGAGGTGTGCATGTCTCTGCGTTAAGGGGAAGCATCCTTGAGAACTTCCCCTGTATAGATTATGTAATTAACGGCGAAGGCGAAAAGGCAATGGCTGAGCTTGCGGCCGGGGCCTCCCTTGACAGCATTCAGGGGCTGGTTTATCGCAACGGTTCCGGGATAAAAGACAACGGGGTGCGCACTGACCTGTGCGAACTCGACAGCCTCCCTTTCCCTGCTTACAATATGCTCGATGGTTTCCCGAAGACCTTCCAGCCGCCGCTCTTCAATTACCCGAAGTTTCCGAGCGCTACGATGATTTCAAGCCGGGGCTGTCCATATCAATGCTCATACTGCGACCGCTCGGTCTTCAGAAAAAGTTTCAGGTACAATTCAGCTGATTACCTTTACGGGCAGATGGCCTTTCTCAGGAAGGAATTTAATATACGGCATATTTTTTTCTATGACGACCTCTTCACCTTCCACCGGAAGCGGATTGAGGAGTTCTGCGGCCTTATGAGGAAGAAGCCTCTGCACATGACTTTCAACTGTGCAGTAAGAGTAGGCCATATTGATGACGACCTTCTTAAGATGCTCAAGGCAGCCGGCTGCTGGATGGTGAGTATTGGAATGGAGTCAGGCGACCCCGGCCTGCTGGCCCGCCATAAATCAAATATGAAACTGGAAGAGGTAAAAAGCGCTGTAAAGAGCATACAGCGGTGCGGCATCAGGGTAAAGGGGCTCTTTATGATGGGACTTCCCGGCGAGACTGAACAAAGCATACGGAAGACCGCGGATTTTATCGAGACGCTGGAGCTTGACGATGTCAATATGACAAAGTTCACCCCATTTCCGGGTTCCCCCATATACAAGGCTGTAAGGGAAGAAGGCGAGTTCAAAGAAGACTGGGAATTGATGAACTGCATGAATTTTGTCTTTGTTCCTCACGGGATTGCGTCTGCGGAAAGGCTCGATGAGTTATACAGACAGTCTCTCAAAAAATTTTATACAAACAAAAATTGGCTAAGGAAGTTTGGCCCCCTCATGTTCAAGTCACCCCACAGCACCTTCAGGATGCTGCGGAACCTGCCGACATTTCTCAGGGTGAAAAATGAATTTGCACCGCGTAACAAGTAAGCGGCCTATTTTTTTGGAACGCCTATTTGAATAAGGTCAGGCACATCGTCCACCTGCCTGCACATTTCATGTCCTGTTTCCCTGCCTGTTGAAGGCCCTGAAACATGGCACCTCGGGCCTGTCCCTCTGAGGGATTCTCTTGGCCCTGTCTTGCCCTCCCATTTCCCACACCGTCCGCCGGTCCTGCCGATTATTTCAGCAGCATCGAGGACCTCGATTATTTCACAGCAATTCGGACAATCACCGCATTCAAAACCCTGTGTAATAATAGGCTTGGTTGATGCTTCTTTCCCGCGGAATCTTGTCTTTTCTATAGAGGATTTTGAAGCGATAATTGCGGCCCCATAGGCCCCCATAACCATATTGTAAGGCGGAATAATGATATCGCACTTAAGCGCTTCTTTAAAAGCGCGGTGTATCCCTTTGTTTGCGCTCACCCCGCCCTGAAAGACAATGGGAGGTTTAATCTCCTTCCCGTTGCAGACATTTGAAAGATAGTTCCTGACAAGCGCATGGCACAGCCCCATCGTGATGTCTTTTTGTTCATGCCCAACCTGTTGTTTGTGAATCATGTCGGACTCTGCAAATACAGTGCAGCGCCCGGCTATGTTCGTGGGGTTTTCAGACATTATCGCCCTGGCGCTCAGTTCTTCAATAGTGATATTCAGCCGCCTTGCCTGTGAATCAAGGAAACTTCCTGTGCCTGCGGCACAAACCAGGTTCATTGAGAAATCCACAACCGCTCCATCCCTGACAATTGTTACCTTGCTGTCCTGTCCGCCGATTTCTAATATAGTCTGCACCTCAGGATAAAGATGTAACGTTGCACGGGCATGTGCGGAAATTTCGTTTTTGATCACATCCGCGCCGACAACTGCGCCGGCCAGTATCCTGCCGCTCCCTGTCGTGCATACACCCTGGATGCAAAATCTGTCAGGCAACTGTGCCGTAAGCTGCGCAAGGCACTGCTGCACTGACTCAATCGGATGGCCGTCCCCCCGCTTGTATATTTCACAAAGGACTTCACCTTCCGGCGTAATAACCACACAATTTGTACTGATTGAACCAACATCAATACCCAGATAACAGGAGTTGTTCATTTGTTTACCCATGGCCTGCCCTCTTCCCGCGCTGAGCAGGGGAGTTATTTTTTTTTCTTCTTTCCATAAGGACATCGGCAAAGGCTTCCAGTCGGGTAGCAATACCTACGCCGCATGTATGCTCGTCATAAGATATTTCCAGTATGGGGATATCCTTGTCTTTGCTGACACGTTTGAGTATCGGCCGTATACTGACTTCAGGCATGCACCCGGAGGGGCACAGATGAATCATGCCGTCATAGCCCTCATCCGCACAACGTATCGAGTAAGCAACGGAATCCAGGGCATGTCCGCCAACTGAATTTTGTAAATACCGGTCTGCGAGTTTGGACAGAGACTTTCTTCTGCTTTGGTTCAAAAACACTATCCGCGTTATGTTCTGCAACTCTTCCCCGAGCAAAAAGAAGTTCCTGAGTTCAATGCCCTGGCTTCCAAGTATATATTCAATATTTTTATTTAAACACTTGTCCCGCAGAAAAGATATTTCTCCGACAAGCCCGACCTTGAGCGGCTTTTTCTCTTTGTCCACCGGAATGGCAGCGAAGCAAGCAGCAGCCTTTTTGCGGATAGCCCTGGTCTGTGCCATAGTCCTGGACTCACTGAGTTCCACGAGCAATTTATTCATTGCCTGCGTTGTGTCCCCGTGTGTAATTTCAATGGCCCTTGTCCGCCAGGCCGCAACCTCCAGTTCATCAATAGCTTTTATCTTTTGTACCGTATGGAACAACGGTTTGATAAAAGTTATCGGCCCGGGATCAAAATGCCGTACGATAGGCGGTTTAAATCCATCGAAGCCAAGGCCGAATATCTTTATTTTCAACCCCAGGTCTTTGAGTATCTGGCCTATCATGTGGCGATAGTATCTGAGCCTGCAGGTGCCGACACTATTGACCATAAAGGCATACTCAACACCTGCCCTGTCTGCTTCAATGAAATGGCCAAGGTGGGCCTTGAGAGGCAAACAGACCGATTCCGGCGCCGCGTCTATACCTAACTTCAGGGCTGCAGGCGTGGTTGCGGTCGAAGCCCATGCCTTAATGCCGAGAGATTCAACAGCTGTGGCAAGAGCTATTGTGTAGTTGCCTATGTTGGGGATGGCCATATAAGTCATTGCCGCCACCTGAGCGAGTCTATAAATGCCTCTACCCTTGTATCTATCCCGGACTGCGCCAGATGTTCATCTACCATCAGATACATGTAAGGGATGCTTTTATCTTTCATCAGCTGCCGGTACGTATCAATCATCATTGAATCACAACCGCAATTAAATACCGTAAGCTGAATCACTCCGTCATAATCTTCCCCTGAGAGGGTATTGAGCTCATGGTAAATTTTATTGGCTGTGCTCCACAGGATATAACTCTTTGCCGGAGTGTTATCCGCAAAAGATATCAGTTTGGCTTCTACGCCCATGCTTTCCAGCTTGTTCAGAATCGGGCCCGCAATAAAATTGTCATGAATTACATAGGGGTGCCCTATAAGCAAAAAACGCGGCGACCCTTTTATCCTATTTGGCCGGGCCATTTTTTTATGCGCCGATTCCATGGCGCTGAATGAGCTGTTTATGGCAGAAAGGGTTTTGCCCTTTTGTATATTTAATTTTTTACCGAGGAGCAACAGGGTATTGGATAAAGGAATCCTGCTCACGTCAATATCAATTGACAAAACTTCAGTCCCCCTGGCGATATCAGCCCTTGCCGCATCAGGGAGCGGCCCGAATTTCGGGCAGGAGAGATGGTTTTTGATGGTTGACAGGACACGGGGCACAAAGACCATATCTACTTTGCCAACAAGTTCGGCAAGGTGCGCATCAAACAATTTGTTTGGCAGACAGTGTTCTGTCTCTGATATCTGAGAGGCTTTCTCAACTGTTTTTGTAGTTGAAGGCCTGGAAACTATTGGTTTCATTCCCAACTCGCCGAAGAAGGCCTCCCACAGGCCGGGGTATATATAGTAGAAGAACATCCGGGGAATCCCTATCCTGAGTGAACTGCAGCTGGAAGTACCCGATTTCCACATCCATCCCGGTGAAATATTCCTGAGGAACCTATTGCCTGCGCCGGTATACGCACCGGCACTTTCATCTGGACGTTTAATCATAATCATCTATAAATTCATCAATTTTAATATTATACACTGCATGAATAAAAATAAGGAACACGTTTCTTCGCTCCTTGATTCCCTGATAAGCGAGGGAGGACGCATTTTTTGAGTTTGCAATCAGGAAGTGAAAGCATATTTTTCGGATAGACGGAATGAGGAGGTTATT
>WPIF01000022.1 GCA_009773185.1 Nitrospirota bacterium
TCCTTTTACGCGCATGTTTTTCCGGTAACATGCATTATGAGTCAACGATTCCTTTTTATCCTTTACTTCGGTAACATTTATTGTGAGGCAATTCGTAAGGGAAGTCTTCAATGACTTTTTTGAACTTCTTTGATATACTTTTCTAAACTTTAGGCTTTTCAGAAGAGAAAACTTATCCATGACAATTCGTGAGCAGACAGAAGAGATAGAAAGAAAGACCCTTCATCCAGGGGCATGCCTGAGCGCTAAAAGCAAAGGCAGGGCAAGGCCTGAAAAGGAAGGTGAGATAAGGACCTGCTTCCAGCGGGACAGGGACAGGATTATCCATTCAAAGGCGTTCAGAAGATTGAAACACAAGACACAGGTGTTTCTTGCGCCAAGAGGAGACCACTACAGAACACGGCTTACGCATGTGCTTGAGGTATCACAGATTGCAAGGACTATTGCAAGGGCCTTAAGGCTGAATGAAGACCTGACAGAGGCTATTGCACTCGGGCATGACCTTGGCCACACTCCGTTCGGGCATGCAGGCGAGGCAATATTAAGGGAGATACATCCGGGAGGATTTGACCATTTCAAGCAAAGCCTCAGGGTTGTTGATTTTCTTGAACAGAAAGGCAGAGGGTTGAATCTTACCTATGAAGTCAGGAACGGGATTGTAAAACACTCCAAAGGGAAGGGCATGATCATCCCTGAGCTGAAGGCAGAGAGGGCAATTACGCTTGAAGGGCAGGTAGTGCGTGTATCAGATATCATAGCATACGTTAACCATGACCTTGACGATGCCCTGCGGGCGGGGGTTGTAAGAAGGGCAGATATACCCAGGAAGATTACGAAGGTTCTTGGCGAGACACATTCAAAAAGAATAGATGTGATGGTGAAAGACTTTATATATCAATCCCTGAAAACAGACCTTGAGGAATTATGTATGAGTGAGGATGTTTCAGCAGCAACATACAGGCTGAGGGACTTTCTTTATGATAGCGTATATGAGAGTGACAAAATAATAAAAGAGTTTAGAAAGGCAAAAAAGATCCTCAGGGATTTATATGGCTATTACCTTGAGCATATTGAGGAACTTTTCCAGGACATTCCTGCAGGGGAAAAGCTCAACAAACACAGGATGGTCTGTGATTTTGTCGCCGGCATGACAGATGTATTTGCAATGATGACCTACGAAAGGCTTTTCCTCCCGCAGCAGTGGACAGTGGTTTAAAGCGGTTTTAGATTATAAGCAGGAGTGCAGATATGAATTCATCAGTCATTACAATAAGGCATCTATCATGTCTTTTAACATATTCTGGTCATATGGTTTTGTCAGATATGCCTTAAACCCGCAGGATTTGGAATCCGACAGGACAGCGTCTTCAGAATAACCGCTTGATACAACGGCTTTTACGCCTGAATCCAATCTTAAAAGTTCCTTAATGGCATCCTGCCCTCCCATTCCGCCCCTGACAGTTAAATCCAAAATGACTATATCGAATGGCTCTCCTGAGTCTTGGGCCTTTCTGTATTTTTCTATGGCCTCTTCTCCGTGTTCTGCAGTCTCAACTTCATGCCCCAAATCTTTTATCATTTTTGTATTTACCATTCTCACAATCTCTTCATCGTCCATAAGAAGGATTTTCCCTTTCCTCAGAATACGGGCAACAGCCGGGCGAACCTCTTCCTGCTGTTCTGCTTCGATAGCAGGCAAATAGATATAAAAAGTGCTCCCCTTGCCCGGTTCTGATTTCACATGTATCATCCCACCGTGATTTTTTACGATTGAAAATGATGTTGCAAGCCCAAGGCCGCTTCCTTTTTGTTTGGTTGTGAAATAAGGGTCAAATATTTTGGGCATCAATTCTTCCGGAATTCCAATCCCGTTATCCTGTATGGCAACCTCTACATATCTTCCCCTGGCTAAAGGCAACATATTACTGTACCCCGGCATTTCTATATTTTTTGCCCTGAGCATTACAACCCCTCCCTGAGGCATTGCCTGGTCAGCATTAAGAACAATATTCTGAATTACCTGACTTATCTGGCCTTCATCAGCCTCAACCGAGAGCAGGCCTTTGTCTATATCTATTTTAAATTTAGTCCGGGAACCGCTTAAGGCAAACTTGACCGAATTATTTATTACAGAATGCAGTGCTATTATGTTTTTGACCGGCGTCCCGCCTTTTGAAAACGTAAGAAGCTGATGAGTAAGGTTTACTGACATTTTAAGCGCCTTTTCAGCATGCTCAAGCATGGAAATGGTCTCTTCCGGGTCATTGGTCTTTGTTTTAGCCATGGAGATATAGCCAAACACTCCCATCAGCAGGTTATTGAAATCATGAGCAATGCCTCCGGCCAGGGTCCCGATGGCCTCAAGCTTCTGCGTCTTGAGCCGTTCCTCCTCGAGCAGATATTTTTCAGTTATGTTGTTGATTGTCTCAATTACGGATGTGACGTTTCCTGATGTGTCCTTGATGGGGAATGCCTTTGTCTCCACATAGAGTATGTGTCCATTCTGGCCCTGATGTTTATGGAGCACTGCATGAGGTTCCCCGCTCGCAAAGGCCTGCCGGACTGCACACTCCTCGCCTTCCTCATAACAAGGGCGGTTGGCCTTGTGCGATATCTCGTAGCAGTGATTGCCTATGACCTTGTCACAGGGGAGGCCTGTCTGGCTACAGTATGCCTTATTAGCCGTCAGTATACGGAAATCCTTGTTAATAACGGTAAACCCCTCATCAACGGTGTCAAGGATGTTCTTTGTGAAGTTTTCGCTTTCCCTGAGACGTTCCTCCGCTAGTTTGCGATCGGTGATGTCGATGGTAGTTGCGAGCTCTAAAACGATATCTCCTTTTTCATTTCGCAGTGGTACGGCATGAGTATATAACCAGAGAGGACGCCCCTTTAGCCCAATCATTTTGAATTCAAGTGTGCCTGATTTGCCTTTGAATACATCATTTGTCAGGGATTTAAAGGCTTCACGATATTCTTCGGACACCAGCGGATATACGCATTTGCCCTGTACCTGATCGAGCGATTCTGCTTCGATCATTTCCAGCCCCGCGCGGTTCATTCTCTGCAGAGACCCGTCTGCAGTAATGAGCTTAACTCAGGTAGGTGCTGTCTCTATGATTGTCTCCAGGAAATTCCAGCTTTCACGCAGCGCCTCATCTGCCTTCTTGCGCTCGGTCATGTCCGATGCAATGCTCATAATTACTTCGCGGTCATTCCATAAGCCTGTCTTTGCAGAGACCCTGAGCGGAAACTTTGTGCCGTCTTTCCTGTAGTGAGCAACTTCAAAAGAAGCCTCGCCTTTTTCCCTGAGTTCCTTCATCCTTTGGGCTATAAGTTCTTTACTCGCCGGCGCATCGATTTCATGAAGATTCTTTGAAAGAAACTCTTCTTTTGTAAAACCATGAAGATCGAATGTCTTCTGGTTTGCATAGAGGAAATTTCCCTCAAAATCATGGACTGTTATTGATGCAGGAGATGTGTCTATAAGTTCTGTGAAAATGCGCCTGTTCTCATTGCTCTTAATGCTTTCTGTTATATCTTCTGCAATTCCGACAAGGCCGATTTTACTGCCTTTCTTGTCGTATAGCAACGCCGAAGACATATTTATGTATATCAGGGTTCCGTCTTTTCGTTTCCGCAGCAGGTTTTTACCTGAATATGGCTTGTCTTCTTCCACCTGACCCCTGAGGGAGAGATACTCGTCCTGCTTGTCTTCAGGCACAATAGGATTTGGTTTCCCCATAATCTCTTTTTTGGCCCAGCCAAAGATGTGTTCAGCCGCAGGATTCCATTCGATGACCTTGCCGCTCATATCGAGCATTATGATTGCCATCGGGCTGTTTTCGATGAGGGCATTAAGTATGGTCGGGTCTGTTTTTTTAAACATTTTTTCTCTGGATGTCATGACAGGTTTTTGTTCACATTAGAATAATAACTTGAAATAATTACAAATGCAATATTTAAAAAGGATTCCAAATCTCCGGGATTTAAGGGGAAGGACTTACAGGTTTTCCTGTGAGATATTATTCCTCTTTCTCATTTAACCCGTAAAGCCTTTTTATCGTCGCTATGAGAATGTCCTTGTCTTCGGCGTCTTCTTTGAGGGCGGCAGTCGGAGGATGTATCAGTTTATTGGTGATTGCATTTGCCATGTATTCAATGTCTTTTTTTTCTTTCTCTCCAAGGCCCGAAAGTTTATTGAGCAGCCTGTCAAGTTCCTCTTTCCTGATTGCATCTGCCCTGTCACGCAATGCAATAATAGTAGGGACAGAGTCAAGGGATGACTGCCATTTCTGGAAGGTCTCTATCTCATCAGCTATTATTGCCTCGGCCTTTTCCGCTTCTTTCTGTCTTCCCTGTACGTTTGAATCAACGACGCCCTGAAGGTCGTCAACGTCATAAAGATAAACATTGTCAATGTTATTAATCGCAGGGTCTATGTTGCGGGGGACTGATATGTCTATGATAAAGACGGGCTTATGCCTTCTTTCCTTCATGACATGATGCATCTGCTCTTTCAGCAGGACGTATTTTGATGCGCCTGTTGAACATATAACAATATCCGTATTTGCTATCTCATGGACGAAACCCTCAAACTTTACGGCACGGCCGTTGAATTCTTTTGCGAGGCTGCATCCTGTTTCATAAGTCCTGTTTGCAACCAGCACCTCTTTTACTCCGCTGCTCATCAGATGTTTTGCTGCAAGCTCTGCCATTTCACCGGCTCCAAGGAGCATGACCGATTTTGTGGAAAGATCTGAGAATATCTTTTTTGCAAGCTCAACAGCAGCAAAGCTTATTGATACGGCATTTTCAGCGATCTTTGTCTCTGTCCTTATGCGCTTGGCAACAGAGATTGCCTTTTTCATGAGCTTGTTCAGGAGAATGCCTGTTGTCTTTTTCCGGAGAGCAAATTCGAAGGCGTCTTTTATCTGGCCCAGTATCTGGGGCTCGCCGACAACCATTGAATCAAGGCTTGACGCGACCCTGAAGACATGCCTGACAGCCGTGAGATTTTCATGGGCGTAGAGTGATTTTTCGAGAGATCCCCTGTCAAGCCCATGGAATTCAGAGATGAAATCTTTTATTGATTCATAGGCCTTTGCAGTGTCTTTTACATTCGTGTACATTTCAACCCTGTTGCAGGTTGAAAGTATAACAGCCTCTTTTATCTCAGCAAGGGTTTTGAGCCTCATCAGCCCCTCTTCGAGTTTCTGGCCGTTAAATGCTAGTTTTTCTCTGACATCTACATCAGCAGTTTTATGATTAAGCCCTACAACAAAAATATTCATAGGAAGACATGAAGCCCTTTTCTTAGTAGTTTAATGCCGGCAAATGCAATGAGGATTGTAAGGAAACCGATTATGGACAATATGGCAGCCCTTTTACCTCTCCAGCCTGCCATGAGCCTTGCATGAAGCACAATGGCATATATAAGCCATGTTATGAGCGCCCATACCTCCCGCGGGTCTCCCCTCAGGTAGCCTCCCCATGCCTTGTCCGCCCACATGGCGCCTGATATTATTGCAAGCGTGAGCAGCGGGAAGCCGATTGTTATTAATCTGTAATTTATTTCATCAAGGCTTTGCAGGCTCGGAAGCCTCTGGAACAATCCGCTGGGGTGTTTTGATTTCAGGTAGCGTTCCTGGACAAGGTACATAATGCCTATTCCGAATGCCATGGCAAATGCAGCATTACCCATAAATGCCAATACCGTATGTATGCCGAGCCAATAACTTTGAAGCACCGGGCTTAATGCCTTTATACCCCTCGAAAGCATTGAAGAAGAAAGCATCAGGACAAATATTATTGGCATTATGAATGAGCCGAGAAGCCCGATCTTGTATCGCAATTCAAGGATAAGGAATAAAAGCACGCTGCACCACGAAAAAAAAGATGTTGCCTCATGGGGGGTTGTTATTGGTATGTACCCGGCAGTTGCGTAGCGGGATATGATGCTTAGTGTATGCAGGATAAAACCGAGCACTACAAGCAAGAGCATTGCCTTTTCCATTGTTTTCCCGCTTTTGAAAAACGCAATAATGCTTATAAGTGTTGCTGCAAAATAAAAAGTCAGGGACAGTTCAAAAAATATTGTGCTGGTATTCATTTAAAACAACCTAGCTGGCAGTTGATGATTTTTATTTTGAGCCTGTCAGCAGCCTTGCCGACTGTCCTGTACGATACCCCGAGATTTTCTGCAATCATCCTTGCAATGGCGCAGGGGAGACTGCCTTCAATAGCTTTTTTCCCCACTTCCTCTTCTACCCTGTCTTTCATTTCAACAGCCCCTGTATGTAATCTATACATTCATCAAGCCCTGAGGGTGAGGAAAGGGCAATCTTGAACTTTTTTTTACGCACAGGCAATTTCACAGAGGGCTCCTCCTCAAATAAAATTATGTCAGCCATGTCAAGAATTTTCACGGCGCTCTTTTTCAAAGTCCCTGTGTCTCTTCCCAATATAAATATTACAACATCAGGTTTTAAAAACTCAATTGCACTGTTGCCCTCTATGATTATTCCGCTGAGATGCAAAAGCCTGGTGACTGCCAGGGGCATGACCTCTTGCAGCCCTTCAGCCGGAGACTGAACCCATAACACATTTTCGGCCCCGGCTTTCAGGAGCCTCGCCGTGTCTTTATTTCCCTGTGCCAATATATCAGGGGTATCGGTTATCGAGGAGTAGATGGCTGTTTTGGTATATTTTATTGCGCCCCATTTGTTAGGATCAGAGTGACATAGTGTCATAGTATCGGACCCTTTGCCCCTTTTTGTTAAGTGTCTCAGCAGTGCTTCCGCTACCGTTGTTTTCCCTGCGTTGCTATGGCTGCCGCCAATGCCTATGGTAAGAGGGCTGTTTCTGCCGGTTAAGCCTTTGTCTCTTCTGATGGGTTGACCTCTTCTTTATATCCGCAGTTTTTCTTATCCTGCCTTGCGGGTTTTGGCTTTTGTTTTTCCCTTTGCGCTTGCAGCTTTGGATTTTTTCTTTTCCTCGTTTAATCCCGATAGGGCAAGGCATTCATCCAGCGTAATATCCTGCGGCTTTTTGCTCGCAGGGATGCGGAAGAATTTTTTCCCGGACTGAATACATGGGCCGTATCTGCCGTTCACCACGCGCACCCGCGTATCCTCGTCCCACGATTTAATAATTTTATCCAGGTCTTTTTTCTCCTTCTCTGTCACCAGTTCGATGGCGCGCTCCAGCGTTATATCGAGCGGGTCTTCCCCTTTGCCGAGGGATGCAAAGATATTTTTATATTTTACATACGGGCCGAATCTTCCTTTGGCCGCGATGATGTCTTCATCCCTAAACTTGCCCAATACCTTGGGCAGGCGGGGGCCGTTCAGAATTTCCTTCACCCTTTCCAGCGAAATCGTGTTAGGGTCTTCGTCTTTCGGGAGGGACACATATCCGCCCTGATATTTTATGTACGGGCCGAAACGGCCGATATTCACGATTACCTCATCGCCTTTATGCGTACCGAGGTTGCGGGGGAGCTTGAATATTTCCATTGCCTGCTCAAAGGTGATGGTATCCATGCGCTGATCCTTGCGAAGCGAAGCATAGCGCGGTTTCTCCTTGTCTTCCTGATGCCCGATTTGAACTATAGGGCCAAATTTTCCGAGCCGCACGATCACCTGTTTCCCGGTCACAGGGTCTTTCCCGAGCACGCGCTCGCCGCTCTGGCGCGCGGATGTTTCCGCTGTATCCGCTACGGTTTTATGGAAAGGCTTGTAAAACTCCGCAAGCATCTTTGTCCACATTAATTTTCCTTCGGCAATTTCGTCAAACTCCTCCTCTACCTTTGCCGTGAAATTAAAATCCATAATGTCTTTAAAATTATCCATCAGAAAATCATTTACTACCATGCCGATGTCAGTGGGAAAGAGCTTTGATTTTTCAGCGCCTGTGTTTTCGGATTTCTCTTCTGCAATAATATTCCCGTCCTTCAAGGTGAGGCGGCTGAAATTCCTCTTCACGCCGTCGCGGTCTTCTTTTACCACGTAATTTCTCTTTTGAATAGTGAAGACCGTCGGGGCATAGGTGGAAGGCCTTCCGATGCCGAGTTCCTCCAGCTTGCGCACCAGCGTGGCTTCGGTGTAGCGTGGCGGATGATAGGTGAACCGTTCCGTGGCAGTTATTTCCCTGCTTGAGAGCTTCTCGCCAACCTTCAAGGGAGGCAGGATGCCTTCTGCATTTTCCTCGTCTTCCTCGTCTTTTCCTTCGAGATACACCTTGAGAAATCCCTCGAACTTCAGAACCTCTCCCTGTGCAACGAACTTTTCTTCAGTTGTTGACACGCGGATGGTTGCTGTGGTTTTCTCCAGCAGCGCATCGCTCATCTGCGAGGCAATCGTTCTTTTCCATATCAGATCATAGATGCGCCGGTCCTGTGCATCGCCTTCAATTTTGTAAACGCTTAGATATGCCGGGCGAATGGCCTCGTGCGCCTCCTGCGCGCCTTTGCTCTTTGTTTTGTAACGGCGGATATTAAGGAAATCTTTTCCGTACAATTTTTCAATCTCGTTCTTTGCCTGTCCAAGCGCAGTGGCGGAGAGATTTACCGAGTCTGTACGCATATAGGTTATTTTTCCGCTCTCGTAAAGCCCCTGTGCGATCCGCATGGTTTGCGCAACCGAGTATCCGAATTTTCTTCCTGCCTCCTGCTGAAGCGTTGAAGTGGTAAAAGGAGCTGATGGAGATTTCTTTGCGGGTTTTGTCTCTATGGCGGCGATGGAGAATTCCGCACCTTTGCATTTTTTGAGGAACGATTTCGCTTCTTCTTTGGTTTGGAACTTTTTGGGGAGTTCCGCTTTTACCATCTCGTTTTTCTCATTCAGAAAAACAGCCGACACTTTGTAAGATGAAACGGGCTTGAAGTTTTGTATCTCTCTTTCCCGCTCCACAATCAATCTCACGGCAACGCTCTGCACTCTTCCTGCCGACAGCGCAGGCTTCACTTTCTTCCAGAGGATTGGCGAAATCTCATAGCCGACCAATCTGTCCAAAACTCTGCGCGCCTGTTGAGCGTCAACTAGATTTTTATCGATTGTTCTCGGATTTTTAATCGCTTTTTGAATTGCGTCTTTAGTAATTTCCGAGTAAGTAATGCGTCTCGTTTTATTCTCGCTCAAATCCAGCGCTTCTGACAAATGCCACGCGATGGCCTCGCCTTCGCGGTCTTCATCTGTTGCAAGCCAGACCATATCCGCGCCTTTGGCAATCTTTTTCAATTCGGCCACCACTTTTTTTTTCTTGGCTGGAACCTCATACTTGGGCTGAAAATTGTTGTTCACATCCACTCCAAGTTCTCCCTCCACCAAATCGCGGATATGGCCAATGGAAGATTTCACCGTGAAATCTTTTCCAAGAAATTTATTTATTGTCTTTGCCTTTGCTGGTGACTCAACAATAACTACCGAATTCATTTATTCAATTACCTCCAAATCAATCCAAGCAATTTAGTTCATGCAAGAAAAAATTTCTTGCCTTCTGTTTGTTTTGCAACGCCTTTTAATTCAAGGCCGAGGAGAATTCCGAGCACCCTTGATGCGGGCATACTGCTTTCTCTTGAAAGCACATCAACATGCTTAGGTTCTGCTGTCATTATATCACAAAGCCTTTGTTCGTCAACTGTAAGCTCTGCCGCGGCCTTTACCTTTGTCTTTATAAAGCCTTTCAGGACAGGCGCGAGTTCTTCTATTATATCTTCTACGCTGCAGACAAGCTTTACGCCGTTCTTTATCAGCTCGTTAGTCCCTGCCGAGTTCGCAGAATTAATATTGCCGGGCACTGCAAAGACTTCTTTGCCCTGGTCTGCGGCACAGCTTGCGGTTATCAATGAGCCGCTGTCAGCAGTTGCTTCTATAACAAGCACTCCGAGGGACAGTGCGCTTATCAGCCTGTTTCTTCTTGGAAAATTTTCTCTTTCAGGTTGTGTGCCGGGGGGGAACTCGGTTATTACACATCCCGAGCAGGATATTTTTTCCATCAGCATCTTATTCTCAGGCGGATACGGCACATCAATGCCCGATCCTAAAACAGCAATGGTCCTGCCGCCGGAATTAACGGTAGCGGTATGCGCCAGTGTATCTATTCCCCTCGCCATCCCGCTCACGATAGTAAACCCCAGCGAGGTGAGTTCGGATGATAACTTCTCAACGGCAAATCTTCCATAAGGGCTGTACTTTCTTGAGCCTACTACTGCAATGGCAAACCTGTCCTCTTTTTGCACGCTGCCCTTTGAGTAAAGAACTATTGGAGAATCTTCCATGTTTTTAAGCAGCTCAGGATAGCCTTTGTCGTCAAGTGTGACTACGTTTGCATTTTTGCTTTCAAGTTTTTTAAGCTGTATGTCTATCTTTTCCCACCCTTTGAATCCTTTTATGTTTTTTGCCTTTTTAGGGCCTATGCCCGGAATGCCGGCAAGCTCTTTGTATGAAGCGCTGAATATTTTTTCAGGCTTCCTGTAAAGGGCAAGAAGCTTCTTTGCTGTTACAGGGCCCACATCAGGCACATCCTTAAGCGCAATCCAGTATTTAGGGTCAGACATGAATTCCTATTGCGGTGAATTGGTGAATCGGTTAATCGGTGAATCTAAAAATAATTTATCAGTTTCCATTAATCCCTTTCACCTATTTGCCCATTGACCTATTCACCAATCGTAGTATTTTCAGTCTTAATGCATTCAGTTTTATAAACCCCTCGGCATCTTTCTGGTTATAGACCTTTTCTGCCTCGAATGTTGCAAGCTCAGGGTGGTATAGAGATTTTTGAGATTTCCTTCCGACGACCTGGCAATTCCCCTTGTAAAGCCTGAGCCGGACAGTCCCTGTTACATCTTCCTGAATATTATCTATCGTATTTTGCAGTATCTTTCGCTCCGGCGAGAACCAGTACCCGTAATATATCAGTTCAGCATACTTTGGGATCAATGAATCCCTGAGATGCATGACTTCTCTGTCGAGGGTTATTGATTCGACGGCCCTGTGCGCAGCATGAAGGACTGTGCCGCCGGGTGTTTCATACACGCCTCTTGATTTTATGCCGACATATCTGTTCTCTACCATGTCAACTCTTCCGATCCCGTTTTTGCCGGCGATGTAATTCAGTTTTTCAAGAAGCCTTGCCGGGCTCAGGGCCTTCCCGTTTATTGCAGCAGGGTTCCCTTTTTTATAAGTTATTTCTATATAAGAAGCCTTATTGGGTGCCTTCTCCGGAGGGGTTAACATTGTGTACATATCTGAAGGAGGTTCTTTCCACGGGTCTTCAAGTATTCCGCCTTCGTAACTTATATGGAAAAGATTTCTGTCTGTGCTGTAAGGTTTCTTCTTTGTGACAGGGACAGGTATCCCGTTCTTTGCAGCATATCTGATTAAAGACTGCCTTGAATCAAACGGCCATTCGCGCCATGGCGCAATTACCCTGATATCGGGCTTGAGGGCGTAGTAGGTAAGTTCAAACCTTACCTGGTCATTGCCTTTCCCTGTAGCCCCATGGGAAACCGCATCTGCCTTTTCCTTTCTGGCAATCTCTATCTGTTTTTTTGCTATCAGGGGCCTTGCTATGGATGTGCCCAGGAGATACACTCCTTCATAAACAGCGTTTGCCCTTAACATGGGAAAGATATAGTCCCTTACAAATTCTTCCCTCAGGTCCTCGACATATACCCTTGATGCGCCTGTCTTCAGCGCCTTTTTCTTTGCTGCCTGAAGGTCTTCCCCCTGCCCGAGGTCTGCACAAAAGGCTATGATTTCTGCCTTATAAGTCTCTTTGAGCCATTTAATCGCGATAGAGGTATCAAGTCCTCCTGAGTATGCAAGAACAATCTTATTCATCCGTTAACCTCCATTCTTTTATTCTGCCTTTAAAAGTTTCCTGAGCCTTTTGTCAGCACTGACCACTTCATCTACATCATCTCCTGTGAGTTCCCATGAATATTTGCCCTCAGCAGAGCGCTTGAGATGAACCTTTACGGGCTTCTTCGGCTTTGTCTGCTGTATCTCCGGCTGCTTTTTGATCTGAAGATTTCCTTTATCTTCAGAGGAAGCCGCGCTGATAAAAAGAATAAGGGATACTGCAATTAATAGAAAGATATTTTTCTGCATAAGGGACATTATAGAAGTTAAAATAATAAGAGGTCAATAGTAAAACTCTCAATCCATACAAGGCTTGTTGACAGCGAGGCGAGCGTAGGTAGATAATAAGGATAAATTTTGCTCAGGTTGTAAAAGGGTTAAAAGGTAGGGGGGTAATATAAAATGAAAAAGAATTGCTGGGAGTTTAAGAAATGCGGGAGAGAGCCCGGAGGCGAAAAGGCCAAGGATTTAGGTGTATGTGCAGCAGCAACAGAAAAAAAACTTGATGGTATTCATGAAGGCAAGAATGCAGGAAGGACCTGCTGGGTTGTGGCAGGAACACTCTGCAAGGGCGAGGTGCAGGGAAGCTTTGCGCAGAAGTATAAAAATTGCGAGAAATGCGAGTTTTATCAGGAGGTCAGGAAAGAGGAGGCCGGGAAATTTATGCTGTCGGCTGTCCTTTTGAATAAGCTTAGCAAGCTGAAAGATTAGAGAGGTAATTCCTTAAAGAGCTGGTGGACGGTAAGGGGATCGAACCCTCGGCCTCCACGTTGCGAACGTGGCGCTCTCCCAGCTGAGCTAACCGCCCTCATAAGAAGCCTTACAGTGTCAAAGCAAAGTATCAAAGATTTTGACCTCTGATACCCTGATACTCTGATACTCTGATGCTTTAATACCCCTTGTGGCATTTCTTGCATAATTCTGTAAAATCCCGCGCCCTGAGAAGATTATCAAATCCCTTGCTGCCATGAGGGTCATGGCATGTGATGCAGGTTATTTTTCCGTCTGCATCTAACGGAAGTGCCTCCACAGGCATTGAAGGTTTTATGCCGATTTTATGTTCACCTGCGCCGATTCTTGCTTGATGGCAGGACGAACATAGTTCTTCCAGCGGCTTGTTCAGAAGAATTTTTCCGCCCATCTGGTGGGGTTTGTGGCAGACATTGCAATCCGCATGCGCCTTGGTGCCCGTTGATGTGACCTCAGGTGTTTTGCCCTTAAGAACCGCACAGGATACAGAAAATATAATGAGTATTAATATAAGCGTTATTTTTTTCATTGCAGGCCCTCCTTTGTATCAACCTTCAGAAACAGTCTTTAGTTTTAAATTTTAATTTATAGTCAGGCCCTGTTGCATGGACGAAGGGATATAGCCTTCCAGGTCTCTTCGTCTATCTCATCAATATAGTCTTTCAGGGCGAATACCTTGCCGCATTCCATGCAGCGAAAACTCACTGTCCTTCAGCCAAGCTGAAGTTTTAAACTGCCTCTGCATTCTCTGCACTTCATTTTAAAATTATATAATAAATGGCTAAGATTTTGTATATAATGAGATAAGGTTATCTCTTGCGGATAGATAACAGGATAGCGCCATGTTTAAAAAAAGAGACGAACTTTAGAGGCCAAACTAGAATGGCAGAAGATAAAAGAAATTTTACAAGGCGCAAAAAATAATGAGGAAAAATTATGGACCCTGAGTCTTCGTTAAATAACCTTCAGTCTCAGCAATCACGGGAACAGTCTCTGCAAAAAGATGATGCAGGGCATCCTGACATCAAGGTCATCAAGGAAAGATTCCTGAATGCCCTGAAAGAGATTGCACGGCTTGAAAGGATAATTGAAGAGAAAAATACGCAGTTGGCCGTAACTGCGGAGGAAAAAGACAGGCTGCTGCATTCGATGGATAAGGCCTTTGAGAAAGAGAGACAGCTGCATAACAAGATTGCTGACTTTGACATATTGAGAAATGTGGAACTGCTGGAAGCAAGAGAAGAGATTAAGCTTTTAACAAATGAGATAAACCGCCTGAATAAAGAAAGCGGGTCTCTGATTGAAGAGGTTTTTAAGAAAAACAAGGTCATCGAAGAACTGCGGCGTACACCTGAAGGAAAAGAACCTGAACGCGGGGAGGCTGAAGCTAAGCTGTATCTGTCTGGCAAGGATATGGAGGAGATTGAATCAGGATACAGGGACTCGGCAGGCTATAAGGCCATTGAGAAGGAAAGGGACGGCCTGAAGGAGAAGCTTATAATGGCGACCTCTGACCTTGCACAGAAGGCAGAAATAGAAAACGCATATCTCGGCAGGCTTGAGGAATTTAAAAAAGCAATAAGTGGCCTGACCATGAAAATGGATGAGAAGATAAAAGAAAACAGTTCTCTTAAAAATGAGATGACAGAACTAAGAGCATTATTAGATGAAAACAGGCAGGAAGTCAATAAGAACATTAATGAAAGGACAAGCGCCGGGGAAACCCTTCAAATGAAGGAACAGGAAATGGAAGCCCTTAAATCTTTATATGATACTGATACAAAAAGGCTTGAAACTGAGATAGAAAGGCTAAGCGCTGAGAAAAGTGGGCTTGAAAAAGCCATAAGGGACATGGAAAGCAGGAACAATGAATATCTTGGTGAGCTGTCTTTAAAAGACAGGCTTATCTCGGAACTGAAAGAACAGGCGGATAAAGATATATCAGGGTATCAGGCTGAACTAGAAAAGATGAAGGCAGAGAAGGAAGCTCTCAGCCCGAAACTGACAGAAGGTACAGAAGAGGTTGCTTCCCCGGAAGAAAGCAAGGAGGAAGATTCCGCTGCAGACAGCTATGCAATTGAGTTAAAGTCTCCGGCAGAAGAAAAAGAAGGCGTTGCCACTTATGACAAAGCAACAAGAGAGCAAAAGATGATATATTTGGAGTCTGCAGGATTCAATGGCATGAAAATGATGGCAATCGGAATTGCTGTTTTTGTTATTTTAGGCCTGGCCCTGGCCTGGTTTATCTTCAGAAGATAGATTTAAAAAATCAAAATTAAAACCTCAAACGGGATTGCCTGCTGAACCCCTGTGATTTTTGACATCCCCGGCCTCATTATGTTAAATTATTTCTGTTAGGTAGCGGGAGGGCGCGAGGCACGACTTTCCTCTAAAATAAAAATATAATAAAATAATACTACCAACATCTCTTGCAGAACTTTATCGGAAATTAAAGGCTGAGTTGCGTGTATTTAAATATTACAGGTAAAGAGAGGTTTGCAAATGTTAAATCCATTCAATCTGTTCGATAAGTCAATCAAATGGTACTCGGAGAAAGTTTCGCGCAGGGCAAAGATAATTCTTGCGGTGTTTTCCCTGTTATTTTTAATTGGCGTAGGCCTTATCGGTTATGAAATCAATGATTATTTTGAGAACAATCCCAATGCATGCATGATGTGCCATGTCCATGATGCTGCAAATAAGGCATGGGCAACAAGCGTTCATCGTACGATAAACTGCCATGAATGCCATCACTCCACAAAGAAAGATCAGGTGGTGCAGATGTACAGGTTTGCATTCCTCGGCCAGAAATCTGTTTCTCCCAGGCACGGCAAAATCATCGTGCCTTCCAGGTTATGCATGGAATGCCATTGGGACAGGAATGAAAAATATCCCAAAGCGCCGCAGGTTAACCGCTCCAGATATCACGCCAAGCATGTTTTTATGGAAAGGATAGAATGCACTAAATGTCATGGGTATGTGATACATAATTTTTTGCCGGAGGAAAGGTTCTGTTTTAAATGCCATTCTGACAGGGAGGTGCACGGGACCGGCATGGAGAACCTGGCCTGCCTTAACTGCCACACAGACCGCACAAAGGATTTAAAGCCGGGACGCAAGAAATGTCTTTTCTGCCACGGCGATGAATCAGTCAGAAGGGAGCTGATTGCAGATAAAACAATAGATGTAAGGTTTTTCCAGCCAGCGCCTGATATCATCAGAAAGGCGACAAAGATAAAAATCCCTGCTGATGCGCCGATGCAGTTTAACTGCTTTGAGTGTCATAAGCCTCATGCCCGGATAAGGCCCGATTATGGCAGGTGTCTTACATGCCACGGCTCTATACTGAATGTCGGGAAGCATGAATTGCATGTAAAGTCCATGTCTATGAAATGCAAGGACTGCCATAAACCTCATTCATGGCGGGTGACCCAGGAGAGCGCTAAAAAAGACTGTGTGAAGTGTCACGAATATAAGGACCCTAAAAAATTTATTGGCGCGCAATAAAAAAAGGCCTATAATCTAATTAATGGTTGGAAGGCAAAGGGTAAACCCATGATGAAGAGTCACGTGTGGCGGCCGCTGTATGCAGTAATCGGCATCGTTGCCCTTATACTGATAGCCAGGGTTCTTGTTGTGCCGGATAGCTTTGGTGTGCACGAGAGAGGCTATATGTACGGATGGTATAACAAGGCTGATGAAGGCTTCTGGAAAAAAGTCACAGTAAAATACAAATCCTCTGATTACTGCAAGGACTGCCATAGTGACAAATATTCCTCAATAATGCAGACCCCTCATGCTATTATCCAGTGCGAAAACTGCCATGGCCCTGCTATGGAGCATCCTGAAAACCCGGCCCGGCTTTCCATTGATAAAAGCAGGGAGCAGTGTCTCAGATGCCATTCACGCCTTCCATATCCTACAAGCGACAGGGCAAAGATACGGGGGATAGACCCTGATAAACATAATCCCGGCATAGAGTGTGTGGCGTGCCATAATCCTCACAAGCCTTCACTGGAGGGGGTAAAATGATTTCGAGGCGGGACTTCATTAAATATTCATTGCAGGGGATTGCGGCAATAGCTGTGCCGGTGACGGCAATCGAGATTATTAATCCATCGAAGCTTTTTGCCTCAAAGGATGCAAGGGAAATCCGCTGGGGTTTTCTTGTTGATACAGGAAAATGCGTTGGATGCGGTTTTTGCGTGAAGGCCTGCAAGAACGAAAATGAGATACCCTATGACATAAATGCCTCACGGACATGGGTTGAGAGATATGTCCTGACAAAGGATGGGAGGGTGCTTGCGGATTCACCCAGGGCAGGAAGGGACGGTTTTATCACCGGCAGGATTGAACTCGGGCAGGGGAAATATCAGGACATAAAAAACGAAGATATAGAAAAGGCTTTTTTTGTTCCTAAACTCTGCAATCAGTGCGAGAACCCGCCATGTGTTCAGGTATGCCCTGTCGGCGCAACATATCAGACAAAGGATGGGGTGGTCCTTGTAGACAGGAAATGGTGCATAGGATGCGGTTATTGCATAATGGCGTGCCCTTATGGGGTAAGATTTTTTCACCCTGTATATCATACAGCTGAAAAATGCAATTTCTGTTATCACAGGATAACAAAGGGCCTGAAGACGGCCTGTGTGGAGGCATGCCCGTTTGGAGCAAGGCTTATCGGAAATATAAACGACCCCAATGATGAGGTAGGCAGGATTATAAGGACTGAAAGAGTTTCTGTATTAAAAGACGAATTCGGCACAAAGCCGCAGGTCTATTACAGGGGTTTGAGCAAGGAGGTAAGATAGATGGTTCACGGCGAGCTGTGGACACTCAAGGAACTGTTTGTCTATCCTAATGAATACATTTACTGGAGCATCCAGATCGTGATGTATCCTTTTATGACAGGCCTTGTTGCCGGAGCATTTGTGCTTTCTTCCCTGTATCATGTCTTTGGGATAAAAGAACTGAAGGAGATGGCAAGGTTTGCGCTCGTGTTTTCATTTGCGCTACTGTTTGCTGCTCCTATGCCGATAGTCCTGCACCTGCAGTACCCGTTCAGGGGTATAAATGTGTTTATGACGCCTCATTTTACGTCTGCTATTGCTGCCTTTGGAATAGTATTTTTTTCTTACGGGGCTATTGTTGCTTCTGAACTCTGGTTTTTGTACAGAAAACACTTTGTTGAAGTGGCATTGCCGCTGAAAGAAAAAAAAGACAAGGGCCTTTTTGAGTGGATAAAATTCCTGATATTCTGCTCGCTCACACTCGGTGTATATGATTTAAGCCAGGAGTCGCTTAAGAGGGATGAAAAGGCCATAAAAATACTTGCCGGCATTGGCATCCCTGTTGCCTGCTTTCTGCACGGGTATGCAGGTTTCATATTCGGCTCGGTCAAGGCAAACGCGCTCTGGATGACTCCATTGATGCCTGTTATATTCATAATGTCCGCAATAGTGTCGGGCATTGCCCTTTGCATGCTGACTTATATAATCGTCATGGAGGTAAGGAAGATAAAGATGAAATCACAGAGAAAGCCCTGGATGTCGTTGCGACTCGATTCCGAGATGAGCCTGGAAGAGGTTAAGGGCGCTGAGATCGGTGTTATAAAGATTACGGCAAAATATCTTATATTGTTTATGATATTTGCCATAACACTTGAACTCCTCGACCTTGTATTCAGGGGGTATACCGCTGTCAAACACTGGGATATACTGCGTACGGTTATTTACCAAAAGGATTTTACAAATATATTTTTACTCCAGTATACATTTGGCAACCTCATACCTTTTGTGCTCTTTTTGATCCCCGGCCTTACTATAAGAAGGGCCACCATCGGCCTGGTTCTTGCCATGATGGGTGTGTTCATGATGAGATGGAACGTTGTTATCGGAGGGCAGGCTTTTTCATTGACACTCTCAGGATATATGGAATATATTATGCCGATAATCCCGCATGACTGGGAGACCTTCAAGGAAGGGCTCGGCGGCGCAGTCAGCATCTTTGTTATGCCTTTTGTGTTGTTCTGGGTAATAGCCAAAATATTCCCTGTGTTTAACGCAGAGGAAAAACCTTCGGTACATTAAAGCAAAAAAGAGGGTTGGCTTGATTGTTTCCCCGGTCCTGCTTTCTGTATTTCAGCTGAATCAGCTTGTGAGATAGAGAAACTAATAAATTTCACTTGCATATTCATCCTAAAAATGATAAAAGATAATCAGGAGGTGCGTATGAAGAAGATGATATTGCTGAGCGCTTTTGTCTTTCTTGTTTCTTCCTGCACACATGTAATCTCAAGGCCGGTCAGGGAACAGGCGCGGACAGATATCCCGTTCAGCAGCATAAAAGGGAACATAGACAAATACAAGGGCACAATATTCCTGCTCGGCGGTGTTATCGCATCAACAAAAAATACAGAGGAAGGCTCAATAATAGAGGCAGTGCAGTCTCCTGTTGATAGATATGGGACTATAATAGACTCTGACAGGTCCTCCGGACGGTTCATGGCGATAGAAAAAGGTTATCTTGACCCATTAATTTATAAAAAGGGGCGGGAGATAACAATTGCCGGAGAACTGATAGGCAGCAGGAAAAAGAAGATAGGCGAGATTGAGTACACATACCCTTTGTTTGAAATAAAAGAAATCCATCTCTGGAAAGAGGAAAAGATATATAACAGCCCTGCGCCTTACCCGCCGTACATGTACAGGTACCCTTACTGGTGGTATGACCCATGGTGGTACGGGCCGTATAATTCGCCGCCGCACCTGTAATAAAAAGGCCAAGAAGGTTAAAAAGGGGAAATAGGCGCAAAAGGATAAGAGTAAGGTTTAATCTTATCCTTTTGCTTTCTTTCTCTCTTCTGCCTGAAGTTCTACGACATTCGATTCTGCTCTGTGCATTGTGGAACGCCCGTCAAATATTGCGCCTTCCGCAACAGAAAGTTTGGTTGTAGTCATCTCGCCGCGGACCTCGCCTTTTGCCTTTATCTCTATTATCTCTGTGGCCTTAATATTGCCTTCAACTTTGCCGCCTACAATAATGCCCCTTGCTGAAGCATCGCCCGTGAGCTGCGCTGTTTCTCCGAGTATAAGCCAGTCAACCTCGATATTGCCTTCGAGTGTGCCGTCGATCCTGAGCGTCCCCTTTGTTTTTATGTCACCTTTGAAATAACTGTTGACTCCAACAAACGATTCAAGTTTTTCTGTGTTCTTTGAAAACATAGCTAACTCCTTCCTTCGATAAAAGTTTTAGGGTTAACAGGGCTCCCGTTTTTCCACACCTCGTAATGCAGGTGCGGGCCTGTTGAGTTCCCTGTTGAGCCGGCATAGGATATTATGTCGCCTTTTTTTATCCGCTGCCCGACCTTAACTGCAAGCATCTTATTATGGGCATAAAATGTAGAAAATCCAAAGCCATGTTCCAGTACTACGAGGTTGCCGCTTCCGCCATTCCATCCCGCAAAACTTACAATTCCATTTGCTGTGGCTGTAACAGGGTTGCCCGGAGCGGCGCTGATATCTATCCCTGCATGAAAATCTTCCTCTCCTGTCCTGGGATGTTGTCTTCTGCCATACTGCGAAGTTATATTCCCTCTAATAGGCCAGCCTTTGGGAGTTGCCATGTAGAGGTCTCTTTGCTGGCTCAAATATTCTCTTATGTCTCCAACTGTCTCCATGGTCTTTCTTATCTGCAGCTTCAGGGCCTCCATATCAAGCGCGCCATTGTCTGAGGTGTCCATGTTTTCAAGTACTTTCTGCTTGGAATTAAGCGCAAAGAGCTTACTGAACTCGCCCTCAGCTTTTTTAAGCGCTGACATGGTTGCCTTCATCTCTATGAACTGGCCTGAATAATAACCGACCTTTTCTTTCATCCTGTTATATTCGAATGTGTCAATGGCTATTGAAAATACATATGCCGTTCCTATCCCGCATAGGATTATGGAGACGAATATGCCTGCATAAGGCATCTTAAGGTTGAACGGTTTTCTGTTGCTGTGAGGTATCAGCATTATTGTTATAGGAGTGAATGATTTTCTAATCAAAGTTTTTATCCTATGCATACCTTGTCCCCTGCCCTCCTTTTTCAATATTCCCAATCACAAATGAATCGTATCCCGCTTTCTTTAAGATAGAGATTGCCTTGCCTGCTTCGGTTTCCGGGATGACGATAATATACCCTATTCCCATATTAAAAGTCATCCTCATATCAGCAACCGGCACCTTGCCCATCTTCCTTATCACCTGAAATACCGGAGATGCAGGCCACGAGCCTTCATTTATAACGGCGGATATCCCCTTTGGGAATATCCGCGGCAGGTTTCCTGGAATCCCTCCGCCTGTAATGTGGGCCATGCCCTTTACCCTGACCTTATCCCTGATTGCATTGAATGCCTTAACATAAATCTTTGTCGGCTTAAGAAGTTCCTCCCCCAGTGATGTTCCAAGCTCTGCAATTCTGGCAGAGGCCTTCATTTTCTTAATATCAAAAAACAGCTTTCTGGCCAGTGAATATCCGTTGCTGTGAAGACCGCTCGATGAGATGCCTATAAGCGCATCCCCTTTTTTTATTTTGGAACCGCTTATTATCCTGTCTTTCTCAACTACTCCGACAGCAAACCCCGCAAGGTCGTATTCCCCGTCAGAATAAAACCCCGGCATCTCTGCTGTTTCTCCGCCTATCAATGAACATCCTGCCTGTTTGCAGCCTTCAACAATCCCTTTTATGACCTCTGCTGCCCTTTCAGGTTTAAGTTTGCCTGATGCAAAATAATCTAAAAAAAACAGGGGCTCAGAGCCGCTTGTGAGGATATCATTCACGCACATGCCAACAAGGTCAATGCCGACTGTGTCATGCCTGTCAGTCAGAAAAGCTATCTTCAACTTTGTGCCAACCCCGTCTGTTCCGCTCACAAGCACAGGTTTTTTGTATTTTCTTGTATTAACTTTAAAAAGCGCATTAAATGAACCTATGCCTGTCATGACCTCGGGCCTGAATGTTTTTCTGGCGAGAGGAGAGATAAGGCCTATAAATCTGTCTCCCTCATCAATATCAACCCCAGCCTTTTTATAGGTAAGTCCGGCCATTCAAGACGCATCCTTTCAGGGTTTTTAATTAAACCCCGTTAAAGTGTTAACTCTAAACGGAGTAAACAGGTCTACGACCCATAGGGGAAAAAGTATTGTTATGCTATCACATTTGTACTGATTTTTCCAGGAAAAGCATTATTTTTTATATCTTCCCGAACTCCCTCATCTTCAGTTCTTTTCTTTTTATCTTGCCGCTTATTGTTTTTGGAAGGTCATCAACGAACTCTATTTTTCTGGGATACTTATACGGCGCTGTATGCCTTTTAACAAATTCCTGAAGCTCTTTAATCAGGGCATCCGACGGTTTATAATCGTGTGTCAGGACAACGAACGCCTTTACAACTTCGCCTCTTACCTCATCAGGGCTCGCAACAACTGCGGATTCTTTTACGGCAGGGTGTTCTATAAGAACGCTCTCTATCTCAAACGGCCCGATCCGGTATCCTGATGTAAGAATCACATCGTCAACCCTTCCAACAAACCAGAAATAACCTTTTTCATCCTTATAAGCCCGGTCTCCTGTCATATACCAATCGCCCTTCATAGTTCTCTCTGTTGCATCAGGGTTTCCGAGATATTCCTTAAATAACCCTGCGGGCCTTCCCGGTTTTATTGCTATTGCAATGTCTCCTTCGGTATTCGGGAGGACCGGCTTCCCGTTCTCATCAATGATATCCACATTAAACCCTGGAGCCGGAACCCCCATGGAACCCGGTTTCACGGGAAGGCACCTGTAGTTTGCCAGGACATTTACTGTCTCTGTCTGGCCGTATCCGTCATAGATGTACATCCCAGTTCTTTCTTCCCATGTTTCAATTATATCTTTATTCAGAGGTTCCCCTGCTGCAACAAAATGCCGCATCGAGTGAAAATTGAAATCCCCTGAGGCCGGGATATCCTTGACCATCATCCTGTAAGCCGTGGGCGGGCCGCATAATGTTGTGACTGGATACCTCTTCAATGTCTCTATAATCAGAGACGGTGAAAACTTTCCTTTTTTAAAAAGAGAAAAGATTGTTGCCCCCATGTGCCATGGCCCGAAAAAACTTGACCAGGCTGCCTTGGCCCAGCCTGTATCAGAAAGATTCCAGTGGATATCACCCGGCCTGAGGTCAAGCCAATACCTGCCTGTTATAATATGCGCCAACGGATAAGATGCCTGAGTGTGAAGCACCATTTTTGGCGGGCCTGTTGTGCCTGACGTAAAATATATTAAGGCAGGTTCATCTGAAGCAGCCTTTTCACCTTCAAAGGCATCGGCTGTGTTGCGCTCTTTTATATAATCCTGCCACCCCCTTCTTTTGCCGGTAATTACTAACAGCGGATTAGTTTTAGAACCATTTACTGCCTCTTCAACCTTTGATGCATCTTCATCTGTTGCGATAATTGCTTTTATATCTGTTGCGGACAGCCTGTATTCAATATCCTTTGCGGTGAGGAGAGTTGTTGCCGGGATTGGAATTGCGTTAATCCGTATAAGGCCAAGCATGACTTCCCACCACTCAGGGATATTAGGAAGCAGCACAATAACCTTGTCGCCCTTATTGAACCCCATTTTTTTAAAGGCGCCGGCGCCTTTTGATGAGAGTTTCTTTAATGCGCTGAATGAAAATTTTTTTTCAATAATACCGTCTGTCCAGAACAGCGCAAGCCCTTCGCCCCATTTATCAAAGACATCCAGAGGGAATGAGAATCTGTCAGGGACCGGCAGGGTAAATTCCCTGTATTCTTTGCTGTAATCCTGCATATTGGGTACAGATTGCATCAGACATGCTATCATATTTTCATCAGAAAATTACCACAAAATCCTTCAAATGCACTAAATAGAAGCGCAATATCAGGCTATGCAGGCTTTTACAATGTGTTTGTTACTGTCTGTTCCAATCAATTCCGGGAATGGCAAATACAAATAAACCTTGACATTTTAAGCAGTAACGGCTATATTTTTAAAGTAGAACTTTAGAGAGGAGGACAAACTTATGTCACTTATTACCTTTTGTATATTAATTGGGGCTATTGCATTTGCACTTGGATTCCTCTTGTTACTTGCCCCGAATTCCGTAAAGAAGCTAAATGAACTGTCTGCAAAAATGATAGCTAAAATTGACTCTCTTACTTTTTCCTACAGGGTTGGGGTCGGCGTTTCGCTTATAATTGCTTCGTTATTCATGTTCTTTATGGCATATTATTTTACGAAGAGGCATTAATGTTGGGACTGTTTCGACCTGCTCCTCTGGGGGTAGATCTGGGCAGTGGCTCTTTAAAAGTCATTGAACTCAAAGCTAAAAAAATCTCTATTGCTGCCTTTATTGACATCCCTCCCTCTGAGAGAGAAGAAGAAACTCTTCTGGTAAACAGGCTGCGCAGTTTTTTTAAAGAACTGAATATTCTTGGGAGAGAAGTTGCAGTTCATGTGCCCGGAAATCTCTCTTTTATAAGGACCATAACCCTGCCCCCAATGCCTAAAAGTGAATTAAAAGAAGCGGTAAAATGGGAGATAAAAAGGCAATTGCCTTATCCTCCTGAAGAGGCTGTTTATGACTATGTTGCAACGGAGCTTGCTGACGGCATTGCTGTTACATTTGCCTCTGTTGAAAGGAAAAATATCCAGCGCCATTTATTACCATTCAAAGAGGCTGGCCTCAACGTTATCGCTGTTGATGCAACCCCGCTTTGCCTGATAAGGACACTCTCTCTCAATGGTTCCGGCAATGTAATAGTCCTTGATATAGGCTCGAGAAATATGGAGATAAACATCGTAAAATCAGGCTCCCTGCGCCTGACAAGGTCGGTAGAAATGGGCGGAGAGCATATAAAGAGCCATTTGCTTAATGAAGGTTTTTCGGAAGCTGAGGCAACTGACATACTGATGGAAGGCCCCGCGGAGAAAATGAAGGAGATATTGAACCAGTTCCTGAAAGAAATTTTCAGGTCCATAGATTATTATAAGGCAACCTTTAAAGAGAAGACATTTTCTGAGGTGATTCTGACAGGCGGCGTTGCAATTAATAATGCGGCAAGAGATTATTTTTCCCATATGTTTGATATCCCTGTCAGCGTTCCAAATCCCTTTGACAACCTGATTATGAAAAATGAGGGTCTTAGGCCCCTGGGCCCAAGGTTTTCTGTAGCAATCGGCCTTGCAAGGAGGGCTGTTTGAAAGAAACACTCAATCTTTTGCCAATAGAGGTAAGGGCAGGCGCTCCTGAAAAAAAAGGCAAGTTTAATTATCTCTTCCTGGGGGTTGCAGGTTACAGCCTTATAATTATAATCCTGTGGCTCTCGAATCTTGTTCAAATCAGGAAGATTAATGCCGAGATAATCCGTTTGAATAAAGAGAGAGCAGCTCTTCAGCAAAAAATACTGCCTCCTGTTGTTGTACCCGCTGTTCCAAGCATAGACAAGGATATATTAAATGCGATGGGGAAAGCGCCGAAGTGGAGTGCAATAATCAGCGACCTCTCAATCATTGTTCCTGAAGAGGTATGGCTTTCTTCCATTGAATCGAAAGAAGAAAAGGGGTTAAGGCAGATGGGCATAAAGGGTTTTTCAAAAACACAGCTTGGAGTTGCAAATCTTATATCAGCGATCGAGAGTTCAGAGTATTTTTATGACGTTGAGATAGTTTTTGCACAGAAGGGCGAGAAAGAAATTTCTTTTGAGTTGAAGACAAAGGTGCGATGGACCTAAAGGCCCTTAAAAAAACTGTTACAGAGAAAATAACAGCCCTTTCCCTGAGGGAGAAGATTATCTTTGCGATAACGCTTACAACGGCAGTCTTTGTCGTTTTACATATGATGTTGTATTCGCCTGCCTTAAAAAAAGTAAAGCTGAAGAGGCAGATGCTGCAGAATATCCAAAAGGAGGTCGAGGCTATAAATCTTATATTGTCGTCACAGGCTGCCGTGCAGAAGGTGCAGCCTCCTGAAAAAATAACGCTCCCGGATGCAGAAGACCTGTCAGGCATGCTGGCAGCCATAAGCAGAGAGGCGAACATAGCAAGCGTTGATTTCATTTCGATATCTCCCGAAGGTTTTGAATACAGGGATAAATTCATAGAGATGAAGGTAAAGATAGAGCTGAGGGTCAGGTCCAGGGAGCTGTATGATTTCCTTAAAAACATTGAAACAAGGCACAAACTGTTCCTGATTCAGGACCTGAAATTCGAGACAAATAATGTCCTGTACCCCACAGGCATTGCCATTTTAAAGGCAGGGACATATTTGAGGAAAAAACAATGAAGAATGCACGATGCCTGATACACGATACACGGTACACGATACAAAGATTTATTGGATTATCGGTTATGTTTCTTTTAACATGTATCGCATCTTGCATCTTGTATCTTGCATCTGTTGATGCAGAGAGCCTCTCGGACATAAAACTTGCCTCCTTACAGGCCCCGATAAAAGTTGTGCCTGAGAAATGGGGCAGAGACCCGTTTGTGAGATATGAAGACAAGGCATTTAAAAAGGCAAAAGAAGAACCCTCAAAAGACGATATTCTTTTCGACCTGAAGCTTGATGGTATAATAGCTGACGGGAAAAAAGCAGTGGCTATAATAAATGGCGGATTTTACAGGAAGAATGAAAGGGTTAACGGCTTTTTGATAGTTGCAATAGGGAAAGACGAGGTTTTACTCGAGAAAGACGGCAAAAGGTTTCCTTTTGGCATAAAAAAGTTTGCTGTTACAGGGACCCCCAGGGGAGGGAAGAAATGAAAATTCAAAATTTAAAATTTAAAATTCAAAATGTAAGAATATTTTCGCTATGCGCTATGCGCTATGCGTTGCACGCCGTATTTTTTTTGCTATTCACTATTCACTATCCACTATCTGCTGCTTGCGCTGATGACAAAGGTCCTCTTGTTTCAATAGAGCTCAGGGACGTGGATTTGAGTGATGTTCTGAGGGCATTGGGGCAGGAGCACGGCATAAACATAATCGTTGATGAAAAAGTTACAGGCAAGGTAACAGTCAGCCTCAGGAATGTCCCCCTGTGGGATGCTATTGATTCCATATTAAAGGGCAAGGGATTTGTATACATAAAGGATGGGAATGTTGTGAGCGTGATTTCTGCAGGAGCAGACGAAGACCTTATGACCTATACAGCAACTGTTAAATACGTTAATGCTAAAGATATTGAGGGGGTTATTACAAAGGTCTTAAGCAAAAGGGGTTCCATTGCTTCTGATCTGAAGAGCAACATGATAGTTATAAGGGATATCCCGTCTGCAATAGAGAGAGTAACGCAGCTTTTAAAACAGGTGGATGCAAAGACAAAACAGATAATGATAGAGGCAAAGATTGTTGAGGTCAGCACAAATGCAAGCCAGGAATTGGGCATACAATGGGGCGCGCAATATACAAGAGGAGATTTGTTGGTGCACGGCGGCGGCACCAAGGCAAAATCCACTGATACAACTGCAACTGCATTAACCGGGGGGATAGGTGTTGGAGGGAACCCGTTTAGCGTAAATCTTCCCGCAACCACCGGCACTCCCGGACTTGGAAGCGCTATCGGTATCGCTGTAGTGTCAAGCCGGTTTGCATTGGATTTACAGCTTTCTGCTCTTGAGTCGCAGGGCAATGCAAAAACGCTGTCAAGCCCCAAGGTGATGGTTCTTGATAACCAGGAGGCTTATATAAAGAGCGGCATAGGCATACTTATTCCTACATCTACGACTACAGCAGGGACAACTACTACGGCGAGTGTTACTGAAAAGGAAGCTCTTCTGCAGTTAAAAGTTACTCCGAGGGTCATAAATGACGATCAGATATCTCTTAAGATTTTGACATCGAGGGACAGCTTTGATTTTAGCCGCAGTGTTCTGGGGACTCCACCCAAAAATACCCGTGAAACACAGACAAACCTTATTATCAAAAATGGCGAGACAATAGTAATCGGCGGTATTTATATCGAGGATGGCTCAGACAGTGAAACCGGTGTGCCTCTGCTTTCAAAGATTCCCCTGCTCGGATGGCTTTTTAAGAAGGAGATTAAAAAGAATGATAAGACAGAACTCCTCATATTTATAACCCCGCGCATCAAAACAGAAGAGATTTGATAACAAGGGCCATAAGGAACATATTCAGGGTTAATCTCAACATCAAAAAATCCGAAAACGTTTTTGTATTTACAGACAGGCCGTTTGAGGGAGAGGTTATTGAAGAAGCGGACATCTGCAGGAGGGAGAGGCTGCGGGATATAGCCATCCTCACTGCTGAGACAGGAAGAGGCTTCTGCAAAAATATTTTTTACCATGAATATCCGGCTACCGGAAACCACGGCGCCGAGCCGCCGCAGGAACTCTGGGCCATGGCCTTTGGAGAAAAAACATTCAGGAAACTGAAAACACAAAAGCTGCTCGTTCCCCTTATAAATAAAAGCGCCAAGGGTCCTGACATAAAAAAAGCCGAGGAGATTATATCAGGGCATAGAAGATATGCCGTGAATGCTGTTGTTGCGCTTTCAAATTATTCAACGAGCCACACAAGATTCAGGGACCTGCTGACACGGATCTGCGGGGTGCGGTATGCCAGCATGCCTTTATTTGAGGCTCCCATGCTTGAAGGCGCTATGAATGTGGACTGGAAAGCGCTTGCCAGAAAGACGCGGGATATTGCAATGATTGTAAATAAGGCTGAACAGATAGAGATAAAAACTCCGAATGGCACCTATGTCTCATTCTCGAAAAAAGGCAGAAAAGCAGAGTCTGATACGGGACTGCTCACGAAGCCCGGTTCGTTTGGGAATCTTCCGGCAGGTGAAGTATATCTTGCGCCTCTGGAAGGCACGGCAAACGGGAAGCTTGTCCTTGAATGGGCCCCGACAAGGGCATTGGAATCACCTGTGACAGTAATAATAAAGCACGGGCTTGTTAAGGAAGTGTCAGGGGATGAAGAATATGCCGCTTATCTTAAAGCAAAGATTTCTGAACGCAAAGAAAACGCAAATATTGCCGAACTCGGGATAGGCACAAATGATATGGCAAAAAGGCCTGACAATATCCTTGAATCAGAAAAAATATCCGGTACAATACATATCGCGTTCGGAGACAACAGTTCATTCGGAGGAAAGGTCAGCACTCCGTTTCATCAGGACTTTGTGTTTTTCAGGCCGACCGTGACACTGATTGATAAAAATGGCAAAAAAGCTTTGCTTATGAAGGATGGAAGATTCACTATTTCGTCATTCCGCACTTGATGCGGAATCTCAAGAGATGCTGAAATGAATTCAGCATGACAGGCAAAAGGGATATTTTTTAGAAGGGAATCAGCGTTATGGAAAATATAGTTGTCTTCATAACTGCTTCTAATGAAGATGAGGCTTCCAGTATCGCAAGAGCACTTGTTGAAGGAAGGCTTGCCGGCTGTGTAAATATTATAAAGGGTATAAGGTCTATCTATGCCTGGCAGGGGAAGATAGAGGACGAGGCAGAGGTCTTGATGGTTGCCAAGACACAGCGCAGCCTCTTTGCCAAACTTTGTAAAAGAGTCAAAGAGCTTCATAGTTACACAGTGCCGGAAATTATTGCGATGCCTGTTGTTGAGGGTTCTGAAGATTATCTGAAGTGGCTGAAAGAAGTTACGGGATAGAAAAAGAGACTTGGGATGTTATGGCTGTTTTTCGGCAAGATTAAACTATCTTTCTTATATGCAATGCTTAACACTATAGCTATTCTTTTTAGTAAATGCATTTCCCGTGACAGTCTTCAGGGCTGTCACTCATTACGGAAGACCCGTGAATCTTGCCTCTCTCCTCGGCGAGTCGCCCGGGGCGACAATCCAGTCATAACCTCCTATGCATTTTCGAAGCTGATTAATTCATTTATTCTGATAGGTTTAATTTTGTTGCAGCCTGCCTGCGGGAAGAAGGTTCAGGAAAAACATGCTGTTCAAAATAAAGCCGCAACCTATGCAGTTGCAGTCCTGCCCACGCCTGTTTTAAAAACCCCTGATTTTTATTCCGTATTTGGCGGCAAAGACGGCAGGACACTCAGGCTCACCCAAAAAAATATGGTTGAGGAAGTTGAATTTGTTGCCTTGCGGGATACAGTATTTACTATAGAAAAAACAATCAGGAAGGACGCTTATGAAATACTTAAAGTAAAGACGGAAGATTATCCGTATCCAACCCAAAGAGGTTATTATATTGACAGCAGGTTTGTTGAAAAGAAAAATGAAAAACCACACGGGCGCGCAAGGGCACTGCCTGATAAAAATGCAATAATCAATAAGCTTGTCTCTGCGAAAGGGGCGATATATGTATGGGGAGGGAATTACGTTAAAGGCATACCGGAGATGGTTGAGTTTTATAAGCCGGCAGGCAAGCTGTCTGAAGAAGTGCAGGACAGGTGGATTCTTAAAGGGGTTGACTGCTCAGGGCTTTTGTATGAAGCAACAGACGGCTATATACCGAGGAACGTTGAATCTCTTTTTAATTTTGGCTCTCCTGTTGATATAAAAGGCCTGAACCCTGATGAAATAGCAAAAAAACTCAAGCCCCTCGACCTCATTGTCTATAAAAGGCATGTTGTTATAGTCCTTGACAACAGGCAGGCAATCCAGAGCACTATTGCAGAAGGCGTACATTTAAGAAGCCTTGCTGGCATTATCAGAACCATCAGCGAAACTATGACGCCTGTAACTGATCCACGGGAAGAAGGCATTGCGGATAAGTTTGTAGTCAGGAGATGGTATTTTAATTAATCTTCTTGTGGCACACCTGACACGCCCCTTTCTGAGGCCTGAGCCTGGGGAAATCAGAGGCATGCGGGTCATGACAGCTTGCGCAAGTCATTTCCTTCCCCGGCCTGGAAGGGTCGGGTTTTTTCCACATCGGATGATTACCCATAAACCCTCTCAGCACATGCGTGCCTACCGCATGTTTTCTGTGACAGCTTACGCATAGGTCGTTTAAGTGCAGTGTCATTAATAGTGATGTAGTATTGCTGGCGTGTGCGTTATGGCATAAAGTGCACTGCCCTTTTGCTGTTGGAGCATGGACATGTTTTTTGCCTGTTTTATTCTCATGACAGTTATAACAGAGGTTAGGCACATCAAGCACAAGTATCCTGCTGAAATCAGACTGGTGAACATTATGACAGCTTGAGCACATGCCTCCTGAAACAGGCGAGTGTACAAACTTGCCCTTGAACCTGGCTTCGTCGTGGCAGATATAGCAGAGGGCAGGGACCTCATGGATGAGCTTTATGCTTCCTTTCTGCTGCGGGTGTTTCATCCCTTTCACAGGCTGGTGGCATGTATCGCACCCCATCTCAAGAGCTGCATGAACAACCTTTGCGGTTTTACTGTACTGGCTGTGGCATGAAAGGCAGGGGTTCTCCTCAGCAAAAGCAGAACTAATTGACAGCAGAGAGCAGAGAGCAGAGAGCAGAGAGATTAATCTCTTGATTTTAGCCTTAACCTCAGACTCAACCTTAACCTCAACCCTTCTTTTGATCTTCATCCCTTCTCCCATCCGTATTCACCAATCAAAGGCACGAAGATGCAGGGTGTGTGCAATTGCTCAGACAAAGCGCCTTTGAGCTTTTTTATAACTACAAGCTGCTGTGAAAACCGGTCTCCAACAGGAGCTACAATTATCCCCCCGTCAGACAATTGTTCTATCAGAGGCTGGGGCAGCTGAGGAGAACCTGCAGTTATTATTATCCTGTCAAACGGTGATTCTTCCGGCCATCCGAGTGTCCCGTCTCCAACCTTTACCTTAATATTGGCATACCCAAGCGCACGGATTCTTTCTTCTGCCTTCTTTGCAAGAACAGCTTTGCGCTCTATTGTAAAAACTGCGAGGGAAAGTTCTGCAAGAACCGCGGCCTGATAACCGGAACCTGTGCCTATTTCAAGGATCTTTTCATCTCCTTTCATCTGAAGGAGTTCTGTCATAATCGCAACCATATAAGGCTGGGAAATTGTCTGGTCTTCGCCAATCGGAAGCGCCATGTCATCATAGGCCTTATGCTGCATGGGCTCATCAACAAAAAGATGCCTTGGAACTTTTCTCATTGCGGTGAGCACACGTTCATCCTTTATCCCCCGCGGGATAAGCTGGGCATCAACCATCAGATTCCTTAGTTCTTTAAAATTTTCCATAGCTACCCGCTAAAGACAGGGCATAGTATTCGAGCGGTTTATTTTGACGATAGACAGACAGTATGGTCATTAAAATAAAGAGGCAAAATCCTCGGAGGGCGATAGCCCGAGAATGAGCGAGGATATTATGCCCTGTCTTATGCATTTTACATCCTCCTCGCTATTTCCCTTGCTGCTATGACCCCTGAGGCAGATGCCTGGATCAAACCCCTGCTTACTCCTGCCCCGTCGCCCACAGCAAAAAGATTCTCCTTCTCTGTCTCGAGTGTATTGGTCAATTTCAACTGCATTGAATAAAACTTCACTTCAACCCCGTAAAGCAGGGTGTGCTTTGAGTTCACCCCCGGCGCAACCTTGTCAAGGGCGTCTATCATCTCAAGGATATCGGACAGGTAGCGGTATGGGATGACAAAACTCAGGTCTCCCGGCGTTGCATCTTTTAAAGTTGGTTTTACTATTCCCTTTGCTATCCTCTCATGAGTTGAACGCCTTCCCATCTGCAAGTCCCCGAGCCTCTGGACAATAACTCCCTGCCCGAGAAAATTAGCCAGCCTTGCGATATATCTGCCATAAGATATCGGCTCATCAAACGGCTCTGTAAAAAAGGTGCTGACCAATAATGCAAAGTTGGTATTCCCTGTCTTCCTGCCTGCGTAACTGTGGCCGTTGACGGTCCATATGCCCTTCAGGTATTCCTTGACAACCTCTCCGTAGGGATTAACGCAGAAGGTCCTGATCTTATCATCAAATTTTTTTGAATAAAACAGGAGTTTGGGTTCGTATGTAATCTTTGTGAGATGTTCAAATACAGAGGCAGGGATTTCAACGCGCACACCTATATCAACAGGGTTCTGCAAAAGGGTAAGGCGCAGGCGCTTTGATTCTTTTTCAAGCCAGCGTGAGCCTTCTCTTCCGGGCGCCAGTATCACAAAATCGGAAAAAACCCTGTCGCCGTTCTTAAGCCTGATGCCCCTGACCTTTCCTTTTTCCATCATGACATCTTCGGCCTCTGACCCAAATAATGTCTCTACCTTTGCATTCAAAGACTTCTTAATCTTTTTCAACAGAACCTTGCACCTGTCAGTGCCTATGTGCCTTACCCTTGACGGCACAAATACAATATCGTTTTTAGACGCAAGCCTTTCTATCTCCTGTATCTCTTCCCTGTTCCCTCCATAGGCCTTTTTGGGAGCGCCGTATTTTACGTATATCCTGTCCACATAATCTATAAGAGACTGAAGCGTGTCCCTGTCTATGTACCTCGAAAGAAATCCTCCGACTTCAGGTGACAGATTGAGCTTGCCGTCGCTGAAGGCCCCGGCGCCTCCCCAGCCGCTCAGGAGAGCGCACTCAGGACAGGTCCTGCAGGATATATCCCCCGACATCATGGGGCATTTTCTCTGGTCTATGTCCTTGCCTTTTTCGATGATAAGTATCTTTGCGTCTTTCTTTTTATCGAGAAGTTCCAGCGCTGAAAAGATGCCGGCCGGCCCGGCCCCAACTATTATGACGTCATATTTTTTCACTTGAACCTACCATAATTATTTGTTGTCATGCTGAACCTGATTCAGCATCTCCTGTTTTATATTTTCCGGTTGAGACCCCGAAACGAGTTCGGGGTGACATAGTAGACCCCCAGCTTTTCCTCAAAAACCCCAGTGCATCATAATTTGTCAGGTCCAGATGTACCGGCGTTATGGACACGTATCCCTGCTGAACTGCATGGATGTCTGTATCTTCTCCATGCTCCCAGTACGGCGTGCCCCCTCCTATCCAGAAGTGTTTTTCCCCTCTCGGGTCCAGTATCTCCTGTATCGCATTATCATAAACCCTCTTGCCCTGCCTTGTAAATTTTATGCCTGCAATGTTTTCTTTTTTGACGTTTGGCAGATTGACATTAAGAAGCGTGTCATAGGGCAATGATTTTTCAAGTATATATCTGGCAACCTCCAATGAATAATAAGCTGCCGTGTCAAAGTGGAAGTTTTTGCCTCCAACTATAGAGACTGCAAATGACGGAATCCCCATTATCGTTCCCTCGATTGCTGCTGAGACAGTGCCTGAATAAGTAATATCATCACCGACATTTCCGCCCTTGTTAATGCCTGAGACAATAAGCGAAGGTTTTTCAGGCAATATCTTATTTACCCCGATTGCCACGCAGTCTGTCGGCATTCCGTTGACAGCATAAACATGCTCTCTGATTTCTTCTGCCTTCAAAGGCCTGTGCAATGTTAATGCGTGGCCTACTGCGCTCCTTTCCCTGTCAGGCGCAACAATATACACATCGCCAATCTCTTTCATTGCCCTGGATAGTGCGGCAATGCCCTGAGAGTGGACTCCATCATCATTTGTAACAAGGATAATTGCCATCAAGGTTATTGTAGCAGAAGGATGGGTTTATTGGGAGAGGGGGAAAATAGATATGGAAACAATAATGCCTTGATTTACTAATTCCAAGCAGCTTCCAAGCTGACACCTTACCACCCCTTAATCCCCTCCTAAAATAGGCGGGGAGCTTCACACAAATCCGCATAGTTTCGATATTGTGAATATTATTTATATTTCAGTAAGTTATAACATTATCGAATTTCAGCAAAAAGACTTTTTCAGCAGTCTCAACTTAAACACAAAAGGCACCAAAAAACGGCTGCAACCCCTAAATTTTTAATTTTAGGGTTCTGTGTGATTTCCCCTAAGCTTCCTGTAAAATGCGCCATATCACGCAAAAGGGGGGGGGTGAATTCAGGGCAATATCTTTATGGCCGGCAGCATGCTAATTGCTAAAAATCAACAAAAATCAAGGTGTTATGGGGCAAGTTCTATTAGATTTTATAAAGATTAAATTATTACTATCAGGCACTGTTTTTGCTTTAAATATGTTGCGAGGCTTAAAGATAGAGCTTGACTAAGGTTTTTGGGATATTTTAAAATTTCGATTGCAGGACGTATTTTGAAAAGGATGAGGTAAAGCTAAGGTAAAACTTATGTGCAGCAAAACTAAAAAAATTATTTTATTGGCAATCATCATAGCAGCCCTTCAATTATTAATCTTCTCAGGGACTTCATCCGGTATTATTGCAGACAGCGTTCATAATTTATCGGTATCAGGGCCTGGTCCCCTTAAAGCTGCACTTGGAAGTGAGGATGAGATATGCATCTTCTGCCATACCCCTCATGGCGCAATTGTTGTGGATGCTAATAGTAATCGTCTTCCGCTCTGGAACAGAAGCATAGCAGGAATTGATGCAGCAACATTCACTCTTTATAGCAGTTCTACATTTAATGCTGGGGTGCTTGAGACTAACGCTCAGCGTCAGCCACAAGGCATGTCTCTTCTCTGCCTGAGCTGTCATGACGGCGTGTCGGCAATAAATGTCCTGCAGAATTATGGACAATATAACCCGATTGTGATGGAATTTGGTTATGATCAATTATCAGATCCTCCGGGTCCGCAGCCGGGGAATCTTGGTATGGACCTCTCAGACGACCATCCTATTTCATTTACATACGATTCCACCCTTAGAGCCGCTGACAACGGCGGCTTGGGACTGAAGGACCCAGCAACCATCGCTCCCCTGAGGCTTTTTAACAACAGGCTTGAATGCGCCACGTGCCATAATCCGCATGAGCAAGGGAATGCGGTAGAAGGAACTGAACCCTTTCTCAGGATGACCAATCTCAACAGCGAAATGTGCATTAAGTGTCATAATAAATAAATAAGCAAAGAATTTTGAGCGGCTAAAGCCGCTTTTTTTAATAATGTCCGGCAGTTGAGGAGGAAAGAATGGCTCAAAAAACAATAAGCAAAAATTTCCTTTTAGCAGTCATTTTTTTATTTATTTTAGCAGGCAATGCATTTGCGTCTTCAACATGGTTATCTTCAATCATAGGCGCGTCAAATGATGTTCCGACCAGGATAGCAATAGACAAAGAAGGCAACCTCTATGTAACCCAGCCCCGGACTAAAAACAACCTGCTTGTATATAACAGGCATGGGAAACTCATAAGGACGATGTACGGGCTGAACGGGCCTATAGGAGTAGCCATCGGCAGTGATGCGAAGATATACATAGGCAATAACACAACCGACAGCGTAGACGTATATAATGCCGACTTCAGTTTTTCCCACCAGTTGGGCTCAGGCAATGGAGAGGTCCAGACCCCCAATTCAATAGCCATAAGCAGCAGCGGATTAATATACGTAGTTGACAGCAAGGGCCATCTTATAAAGGCATATAACCCTGATGGCAGCAAGGCATTTACATTTGGCGGATGGGGAAAAGGCAATGGACAATTCAACGTGCCATTGGATATAGCCATAGATGAAAACGCAGGAGAACTCTATATAACAGACCTTGGGATATATACAGACCCTGCAAATGGACAGACAGCAGGCGCAAGAGTTCAGGTCTTTAACCTCAACGGCACATTCATAAGAAGCTTTGGGCAGTACGGCTTGGGAGAGGGTAGACTGCTTAGGCCGCTTGGGATAGCTTTTAAAGACGGAAGGGTATATGTTTCAGACGGATTTCAGGCATTAATAAATGTATACGACGGCAATGGTAATTTTATAGAGTCCATATACGATACAGCCCATCAATTAAAAACACCCATAGGCGTGGCAGTGGGAAAGGATAAGCGTGTATTTGTTTCTTCTTCAAATGAACCGTCAATAGAAGTCTTTGGCCTTCCGGGATATACAACAATGACAGTTTCGCCTCTGGCCCTTTCTTTTGAAGCAGAAGAAGGCGGCACAACTCCTCCTATGCAAGACCTAACAATAACAAACAGCGGAGAAGGCATACTTAACTGGATAGCGACTTCAGACAGCAACTGGCTGACCCTCTCCCAAACAACCGGCGTAACAGACAACATAACTCCGTCAATCCTTTCATTAGGGATAAAAATGGCAGGACTTGCAGCAGGCACATACAGCGGCGCAGTAAAGATAACAGCAGACTCAGGAGCAACCGATACAATAACAGTAACACTTACAGTCATAGCCCCGCCAAAGATACTCAGAATAAAACCCTCATCACTAAGCTTCAAGGCACAAAAAGGCGGACCAATACCATTATCACAGACCATAACCATAGAAAACGCAGGCCAGGGAGAAATGAACTGGACAGCGACAGCAGACCAGCCTGCATGGCTTGCAATAAATACAACCTCAGGCACAGCGCCGTCAACAGTTTCAGTCAATGCAGCATCCTCATTAATGGATGCCGGAACATACACAGGCACAATAACAATCGCCGCTCCCGGCGCCCAGGGCAGCCCTGCAAGCGTAAACGTAAACCTGAGGGTAATATATGCAGGGACAGTAAAAGTAATAACAAATCTTGATAGCGCAGGATTCGACATCACAGGGCCTTCAGCCTACAGCGGCACAGGCACAGAATGGGCCAACGACGAAATAACACCCGGAGACTACACCATAACCTTCAGACACATAACAGGCTACATAAAACCATATACAAGGACTTTCACCGTACAGACCGGCAAAGAAACAACAATAGACGGGCAGTACAGGGCCAAAACAGTGGCAACCCACATAATAGCAGGCTCAGGCGGGACCAAAGGAAAGACAGTAGAAGTGCTGACACTTGCCGGAGAACCTGTAACCTCATTTAAGCCGTTCAAAGCGCCTGAAACCATAAGGGTTGCAGCCGGAGACCTTGACGGAAGCGGCACAGACAAAATAGTTGTGACAGACAGAAAAAGGAGAGTTAAAGTTTACACCTCTGAAGGGATAGAACTTGCATCATTAGAATTGCCTGAATGGTATAAAAACACAGAGGTTGCGCTCGGAGATATAGACAATGATGGAAAGGCAGACATAATAGTCGGCGCAGAAAATGACCGTCACAGCGAAAAAGGCGAGAGGAGAATAATAAAACTCCTGAGCTATAGCTATACAGATGGAAAAGGAGAACTGAAAGAAAAAGAGACCCTGTTCACAGAAGACAAAGATGAAGAATTTACAATAGCCGCCGGAGACATAGACGGAGACGGTATAATTGAACTTATGACGGCAGATGAAAAAAGCGTGAGGGCGTTCAAGATTGACCTGTCGGCAAAAGACAACAAACTGACTGAGATATGGGCTATTAAGGGAGATTATGAAGAAATACCTGAGATAGCAACGGGAGACCTCAATGATGATGGAATAGCGGAGATAGCCTTAAGCGTAGCAATAGAAGATCAAGAAGGTGAAAAAGAGCACAGTAACAAAGGTGAAAAAGGGCAAAAAGGTGAAGAAGGTAAAGAAGAAAAGGCAATAATAAAGATACTTAAAGGCACAGGAGAAGAATACGGGCTTGAGATAAATGCCTATGGAGACCTTGGATATGAAAAGCCGTCCACAGTGGCGTTTGGAGACATAGACGGAGACGGAGCGGACGAGATAATAGCAGGGGCGGGACAGGATGAGCGCAATGAAGGCTTAATAAGGATATTCGAAAATAACGGGACCTTCACAAACACAACAATAAAGACAACTGTAAGCAAGTTCGGTGTGAATGTGAGTCCCGGAAGGTTTAGATAAAATGGGCAAGGACCGGCTATTAAAATACGAACTATCATCTAAGAGGTGCAAAATGAAAAAGGGCATCATCTTTTTACCATTTATCCTGTGCTTTCTGTTATCAGCCTTTAATGCCGATATAGCGGAGGCATTAGAAAACCCTCATAACATAAACAACTCGATTAATTGCGGCAACTGCCACACGACAAGCCTGCCGGGTTCGACACTTCCCGGCTGGTGGACAAGCCAGAGTGAGACAACAGGCGTTTGCGGCCAGTGCCATAACGCAACAGCAGCAGCAGGCGCAGATGTAAAAGGACATTCAAGCGCCAACACCTCAACTCAATACGGCATGTGGGATACAAAGTGTACAAACTGCCATAATCCGCATACTCAGAGACAGAACTGGAGATATAAGACCGCAAGTTATTTATATACAGGCGCGTCAACAGACGTGACAACATCAACCCTGACAACGATAGTGGCAGGCGCAACAAACTGGACAACTGACCAGTGGAAGGGCATGATACTTATTCCCAATGTAGCTTATCAGGCATTTAACTACAGGATACTCGGCAATACTGCCGCTGCTGTCGGCGCTCCCAGCACAATCACAATAAGCACAACAGGCAGCGATGCAATCCCCCTTAAATATGTAAAACCGGGACAAACCTTTGGGATAGTATACGGGAAGCTGGTTAAAGATGTAGTTAACGCGAAGTGGGTAAGGTTTTTCAGGCAGACCGGCGCAAACTCTTTTGCAGATGGAGGCGCAACAATAGACGGAATATGCGAGGTATGCCATACACAGACAAAGAATGCTGATTCTACACCCAGATGGAGAAACACGGGTAATACAGGAGACCACTACGCAGGACAGAAGTGTGGAGGCTGCCATAATCATGTAGAAGGATTTAAGGCAACATGCGGTTCATGTCACGGCAATCCGCCTGTTAATACAAGCACGCTGGTATCAAGTCCCGGCGCTACTGGTTCAACAACGCCAGGGGCACATAATACCCATGTAACAACAAAAAGCATTGCTTGTGCAAGTTGTCATCTGAACAGTGTCGGCAGCGGAAGCACTCACAATAACCTGCCCAGTCCTCCGCAGACGGTAACAATTGGTTTTTCACTCTTTAGCGGCACACACCTGGGCGGCACATATAATGGGCAGACAGGCGTCAGCTATGACACCAGCGAGATAAATACAACATATACAAACAACAACTCAAAGACATGCAACAATATTTATTGCCACAGCACAGGCCAGTCCTTAACTAACGGCAACAGCGCCACACCAACAACCTATGCAGCTCCGGTATGGGACGGGACAGCGGCATGCGGAACCTGTCATGCAGCCACAAAGGCAGCAGTGTCAACAGCCAACAGCGGCAGCCACGCAGACCATGTTAATAACGCAGGAGTCAGCGGCTGCGACGCCTGTCATACAAATGCAACTTCAGGCGGCACGCAGTACAACTCAACAGCACACGTAGACAATAAGATAAACGTAGCAGCAGGGCTGTCTTACTCACTTGGAGCAGCAGGCAATCCCGGCGACGGCTACGGCACATGTACAACAACCTGCCACTCGGCGACAACCGCAGCAGGCACCACGCCAACATGGGGTGCGGCAGGCGATTGCTCAACATGCCATCCGTTAGAGCCTGCGACAGGTTCGCATACAGATCATATAGCAGCTTCAGCGGCCTGCGGCAACTGTCATAACGGCGCAGTAGAGGGTTCAAATGCAGGTACAGCTCATTTAGATACCGACATAGATGTTACCAATGGCTATCCAGCCAACGTAGCAAAACATGCCTCAGGCTCAGGCTACAGCACCTGTTCAGCAGCGTCATGCCATATCAATCCGGCCCTAACAGTTACAACATATGTAACAACCCCAACATGGGGCTCGACAGGCAACGGCTGTACAGCTTGCCATGCAGGAGCAAACGCAATAACACCAAACGGCCCTGCAACAGGCAGCCATGCGCTTCATAACGACCCGACCTGTACGGATTGCCATAATGCCGGCACAACAGCATCAACCAAACCAACAACAGAGCATGCCGACAACGACATAGACACAGCCAATGTAAACTATCTAGACAACAAGGCAAGGGGCAGTGTTTATACAACCTGTTCAACTACCAACTGCCACGGAACAGTATCTCCGACATGGGGCAACAATACAGGCACAACTACGTGCGAAAAATGCCATGGCTCGGCAAACACTGCCACTGGTAGCGGACTATTCAAGATCACAGACCAGACTACCGTTTCAGGACCATCAGTCATACATGTCAGCCACCTTGCATCAAGCCATAACTATTCAAGTGATATAACGTGTGATCAGTGCCATACTGTACCTGGCGCGGCCAATTCAATCGGCCACATTGACACTGCGCTTCCTGCTGAGGTGCCGATGGACGGCGCACTGGCCAGGTCAGGAGGGCTTACACCGAACTATACTTCAGGAACACATACCTGTTCAACCATGTACTGTCATGGCTATTCGCTTTCGAGCAATACGCCGACACTGCCAAGCAGCGTAGATGTAGATCCGCCATGGACGATAACGTTCCTTACCGGGTCTTCCGCAGTTGGCAATGGAAATGATAGTCCTGGCAGCGGCGACTGCGCGAAGTGTCATGCCTATCCTCCGATGAATGGCGCAAGCGGCACACATACAGGCAAAGCAGCAACTGACTGTACAACATGCCACACGCATGTTAACACTCAGGGCACGGGCTTCGCTGATGTGACCAAGCATATAAACGGCACTGTTGAAGGCGGCACGTGTGACTCATGCCACAGCTATGATACAGTGGCCGGCACCAGCTGGGGCAAGAATTCCAAATCAATACAAGGATATGGAGCGCATGCAAAACATATAGACCATATCAAGGCAAGGTTTGCGCCCTTAACGCTCAATCCGAGCACAGACACCTTCGGAACAGGCGCGGCAGCGAAAGTCTGCGGAACATGCCATACAAATCAATCGGTTGACCATTCAACAGGCGGAGGCGGAACGCGCACCATTAACTTTGGAAATGCGAGATACAAAGAAGGCAGCACAAACGGCACAGACGGTTTCAGCTTCATATTCGGCGCTACAAATCCGACATATAACGGTGTTGTGGACAACTCATCGGAATCGAATCCAAAGTCCTGCTCGGCAGTGGGCTGCCACTATGACACTACGCCGGTCTGGCAGTCATATTGATGGCGGTGTGGATTATGGAAAAAAAAGAGGGTTATAAGTTAAAATTTAATATAAAGGAAAGCGAGGTGAGATCAGCGTGGGAGAGATAATCATAAGAAAGGTAAGAGGCATGAACTGGAAGGCCAGGATTAGTCTCATGCTGGTCTTCGCCATGCTGTTCAGCGCGTTTATGTATCAGGGATGGTATAAGCCGAAATTTACAGAAGCAACAGGCACCACCAACGGAAGAGTTGTGCACAGTCAAAATACGGCAACACCTCTGGATAAAGGATATACTGCTTCAACCAATACATTTGCCGCAGGGGCAGCGATGACTGCAGGGGCTGCTGCTCCAACGTTTATGGTCAATCGGTCATGTCCGGCGAGAACGGAAAATATGGCCGGTTTTGTTACAACCGGAGGGGATTTGCACATTTATAAATTTGACGGCACAAACTGGATTGAGGTTACGAATACTGCGGCGCCCTCAGGCTGGGGCGTCGGAACACGTCCAAATGTCGGCGGCAACGGCGTTAACGGCAGAAGATTTGACATTGCATACGAGCAGACATCCGGCAAAGCCATGGTCGTCTATTCTACCAACGCAACTGGAGCCGCAGGCAATGAAATGGCATACAGGATATGGGACGGCGTCAACTGGACGGCGGTCGCATATATAAATTCTACAAATCTGACGCGGAGTGTTGCCAACAATGCGGTGACCTGGATCAAGATGGCTTCCCGTCCGGGCTCGAATGACCTCGCGCTAACGGCAGTTGACAATGGAAATGCTGCAGTAAACACAGCTACGCTTACTTCATTTATATGGAACAGTAGTACAACTACATGGGGCAATGAGCCTGGTACTGCGCATGATGCAACTTATACCTGCAGCGCCACAATAACAACCGGCGTGCAGTATGACAACTTCGATCTGGCGTATGAGAGCTTGGCCGGTCAACTTGTTGTTGTGTTTTCACGGCAGGCAGGCACGATACTTAATGCCTATAGGGTATATAACCCCAGCACCGGATGGGGCGGCGTTACAGCGTTGCCTGGAGGAACACAACGATTAGCGCAGCAGACATACGCGGTTGCGAACCCGAGGACAAACCAGATTATGGCGTTTTGGGTCAGATCAGGAACTGCGGGGATATTTGGGCATATCTGGAATGGAAGCGCCTGGACTAACCAGGTAAGTCTTGGGATTACGATGCTTGCTACTGCATCGGTTAATAAAAAGTGGATTACAGGCCAGTGGCTTACTGTTGGCGGAACAGAGTATGCTGTTGCGATTGCGCAAACCTCGACAATAGGCACGTTAGGCTATAGCCGTTCTACAGATGGAATAACATGGACAGCAGCCACACTGACCGGTGTTGGAGCTGGAGCTATTCTCTCGTGGGTTGATTCTGATGTTGACCCATGGGTGCCCGATACACTGATGTTTACAGGGTCATATTTAAACGGCACCAATATCCTTCTGGCGAGAAGGCTGGTTCTCACCGCCGGGCCGACGTTTACATGGACTACCCCTACCGGCTCTCCGATGGGAAGCGCGCTTACTAATGTTACAACCCAGAACTTTGCCTTTGCCTATGACAGAAAAGACACTACCCCACCGACTGCCGGGACAGTAACAGTATCGCCCGACACAGGCACTTATACGTCAGGCTCACCGACTATCACTACAGTATTTACTGATGCCCAAAGCGCTGTAACATCGTGCGAATATACGACTAACGGTTCCACTTGGAATCCAGGTAACATGAGCGGTTCATCTCCGAATTATACCTGCACAGGCTTGCCATTAGGACTTTCAGGGGCTTTGACGATCAATATGCGAGCAACCTCAGGAGGCGGCACCACGACTGCAACGGCAATTAATCGCACCGTTGATGCCGCAGGTCCTACAGACGGCGCTCTTACCGTTGCACTCGCGGATCCGACCTCTCTATTCCTCTCATGGACAGCAGCCACTGATGGCGCAAGCGGCCTCAGGACAACTAACACTTATGATCTCCGTTTCCTTGCCGGTGCAACGCCTCCGACTTGCTCGACAGGCACGTCAATCTATACCGGCACCGGGCTGTCATATACTCATACAGGCCTGTCCACCGGTCAACAGTATTCATATAGCGTCTGCGCCTATGATAATGTAAACAATCCATCAGCAGGCGCAACAGGGAGCGGAGCGCCGAAGTGGTCTTCAACCATCTCCTCCTGCTCCGGCTGCCATGGGTATTTATCATTATTTCCCGACGGCACAACCCGGAACACTCCGGAGGGTCGGTTCGTAGGTTCACACAATAAACATGTCATTTCTGCCGGCAAGGTCTGCAATGTCTGCCATGTGACGCCGGCGACAGAGACGAGCGTGGACTATGGTCACAGAGACAGCAATATCAAGATGAAGGCCGGAGCAACTGTAATAGACGGCGGTTATTACGACAAGAATAATAGCACCTTATACGAAACGCCGGCCGACGATACCTTTGCGCAGACAAATGCTCCTGTGATGCAGACATGCCGCACTGTATACTGCCACAGCCTGGGAACCAGCAATACAACAAACCTCGGCGAAACCCGCACTATTATTTCTGTGCCGCTTGTCAACCTTAATTGGGGCAGCGCAGGCACATGCGCCTCTTGCCACGGCAACCCGCCGAACTATGCGAACCAAGCAGCGACATGGGGGGCGGCAAAGGCAAACAGCCACGGTAAACATACGACACAATGCTCAACGTGTCATTATAATACCACTACCAACAGCACATCAATCACAGGGCCGGCCAATCACGCCAACAAGGGCTACACTGTCGTGAATGGCAACGGAGCCACATTCACATCGTATACGTATGATGTGGGTGGCGGGTCTTGCACTGTTATCTCATGCCACAGCACCGGTGGGGTGAGCGATACGACGAGACAGTGGGGCGGCGCTGCTCTTCCTATAGCAACTTTTGATTGCGTCCAGTGCCACAAGGTGACGCAGGCCATTACGGTCGGTCCTTTGGCCGGGACGTCAGCGCGCCGTGCGGTGTCTCTGGAGTTTGCAAATACGTGGTCTCATAAGCGTTCAGCAACTCCAACCGGAGCTGTTACAAAATATGACTGCTGTGTGTGTCACATGGAAGGAGTTACCGCGACCGGCGTCATTGATGCGGCATATCACGGAGATGGATATATAAACCTGCGCGATCCTGATTTGGGCACAAACATCAAGGGCGTAAACTGGGATGGATTGACGCCGGGCAGCTATACAAGCACTGCCAGCAACCTGACGTTTGCACGATTCAGCCGCAACCTGAGCAGCAACACCCTTGAGCCTGAAGTCGCGGCAATTCAGATAAACCACTGTTTAAAATGCCATGACACGGGTGGCGCTGCAAGCACATTGGCACAGGTGACTGGCGGAGTGGCGCTTAAGCCTTTCAACACGACGATTACAGGTCACGTAGCTCCTTATGACAGCAACGGCAATGGAAACCTTGTTGACGTCAATAAATCTTTTAATACGACAAATGCGTCTTACCATCCAGTCAGGGGCAAAGCAAACAACAGCTATGCGCAGGGCACGAAGATGATTGCGCCGTGGAATATGACGAAGACAAACGGCAATACCACAAGCTGGGGTTACCTGATATCCTGCTGGGATTGTCATGCGCTATCCACCGATGCGGGCACAATAACCAAGACAGTGACTGCGCACGGCGCTACGGCCACCCTGCGTGGTTCTATTCGGGTAGCGGGAACTACAGCAGCGACGAATCTCTGTATAAACTGCCATGCTACTTCATATTCCAGCATAGCCCATGTCAGCGCCGGTTCAGCGGTGGCTTCAGGCCCGGACACTGGTGCTATGGGAAATACTTATTGGTCAAACTGCTCCTATTGCCATGCCAACGGACCTGCCAACGCAGCAGCGGGCTATGAAACCAGTACTGCCCGACCGTTGCGCGCAGAAGATGTCCATGGATTCAACGATAGGACCGCGGGCACCGTTGGCTCCGTATTTGCGACTTATGGCACCAAACCGTATGCATTCTTTAGAGGCTCGCTGGAATCCTGGAGACCTGCATCCTCTCCAGAAGTAGCGACCCAAACTAACGGCAATTGCGTCGGTACTGGCGGCGTATGTAACAATAATATGAGCACTACGTATACACCTGGAGGAGCATATTAATTATATCAACAGGGAGGAGAATTTATGGCAAGGAGAATGATTCTTACGCTGGTGATGTTGCTACAGGTGGGGTTGACCGCATCCCTTGCGGGGGCTGCGACGTATTATGTGAATAATCAGATGCCTGGGGCCTCGGATGACAATCCCGGCACGATAGAAGAGCCGTGGCTGACTATTCAGCACGCGGCCGATGTGATGCAGCCGGGAGATACGGTAATCGCAAAGCCGGGGGTATACTCGGAGGCGGTGCTATTGTCGGTAAGCGGCGCCAAGGAAGCGCCGATCGTCTTCAAAGGTGAACCTGGAGCGGTGCTGGACGGCTCCGAGACCGGCGGCGACTACGGCTATGGGTTTTATGGGTTTTCCAACCTGGACCCAAATCAGGGATGGGGATTTGCATTCGTAGACTTCATTCGTATCGAGGGGTTTGAAATAAGTAACTTCATGTTTGGTATCTATGCGTACCCAGCTTACCTGAACTGGGAGACCGGGGAGTCGCTTGGGGCGAACGGCTGGTCTGTGGCGAACAACGTGGTCCACGACTGCAGCCACACAGGTATCAACCTGTGGGGCGGCGCAAGTGCTGACGCAGGCAATATCATTGTCGGCAATTTCCTCTACAACAATAGTTGGACCGATATTCACACCCATCATTACAGCGTGGTGGAGAGAAACGTGGCCCTGTCGCACGCAGAAGTGGAGAACCTCAGGGCCTGCGATGCCTACTTCCAGCAGGGGGCCACCCACAAGGTGAACAACAACATAGCGATGAACGGCGCCTACGGCATTCTGATTTCCTATCCGGGGAGCGAATACAAGAACAACGTGATCATGAACATCCAGCCCCGCTACAATGAGTGGGCCGACAGGTGGGAGGGCGGATTTGCCTTCAATAATAGGCTGTATATAAGGTTGTATGACCTGAGCACCGTCAACATCTCCTACAACAACCTCTTCAATGTTGCGGAACCTGTCGGTATCGGCGGCTACTACACTGAGCCGCAGCAGATGCCGGACAACGCCGTGGGCAACATCTCCGCGGATCCGCTTTTCGTCAACAACACCGGCGATCATACCGGCGACTACCACCTGACCGCGGACTCTCCCTGCATTGATGCGGGGGACCCTGCCGACCCTGTTCCTGCCGGTGGTGGCAGCCGTATTGACATCGGCGTCTATGAGTTCGGCAAGGCCGATATTCCGTCCCTGATTGCCTCGAAGCACCTGTTCTATGACCAGGGGCTCATTGATAACAAGGGGATTCTGACCGCCCTCGACGCCAAGCTGAACGCGGCCATGGCGGCCCTAGGGCGCGGGCAGGTGAAGACCGCCCAGAACATTCTGACGGCATTCATCAACCAGGCCGAGGCCCAAACAGGCAAGCATGTGGCTGTCGGCGCGTCCCAGTCCCTTATTGAGGATGCTAAGATGATCTTGAAATCCATTGAGATTATGGAGGCGAGAAAAGGGGCGAAGAAGTAGTTTTCCTTGAAAATTGACAGGTTGGAATAGAAAGGCCGGGGAAATTCCCGGCCTTTCTATTCGGGACGGGGCTTTATGATAGCGCTTGAAGGACGGGGTGGTAAGTGGGAAGCGATCCTCTGTGTTGACAATAAGAATGTTTCCAAGATATATTAATAAAAATGGGGAAAAAGGAGTTTTTGAAGCAAATAAAAAGCTTGCAGGAGAGAACAGAAGAACATGAAGCTAAAATCAAAATAGAGCTTATGAAAACTATACCTGACGACAAAGTCATAAAATATTGGGGAAAAGAGATCGAGGCGTATAAAAATGCAATTGCGAAGGCGGAGAAAAGATTAAGGAGGAAAAGATGAATACCTCGGTAATTCGGGTAAGCGAGAGTTTAGACGTATTGCTCAAAGAGCTGAGCGAAGAATGTGGCAGGACATTAAAGTTATTGTCGCAGATAGAGATTGAAGACTTGACTCAGGAACAATTAGCAGGGATTCTTACGGAACTGGCTGTTTCGGTAGTGCATTTAAATGTCCACACAGAAGGTCTGCAGGAACTTATAAACGACGAAATTGAAAAACTGTAAGTAGAACCCCTTGTTCCCCTCCTTTTCTCCTCAGCGAATCCGCTGGGGCGGAAACCAAGGAGGGGAGTTAATACCAGCCCAACCAAAAGCTCCCCTCCTGTTTTAGGAGGGGATGAAGGGGTGGTAAGTGGGAAGCTGATTTTTGACATCCCAATATTTATGCAACTATCAAGGTTAATTGTAGCGCGTGCCCGCAAGGGCGGGGCTTTGTGTATAAGATGCTTTAGGGTATATTTTTATCATGAAGAATATAAAAGGGATTATACTATTAGCTATCCTGATCATATCATTCACAACAGTCAATGTCTTTGCAAAAAATGTCTCATTCACGCAGGATGACAGGGACAGACTTATAAGGGTTGAAGCAAGACTTGACGAAGGGATCAAGGCGGTCAATCAAAGGATTGATGATGTAAAAGGAGAAATTCAGGCATTAAGAGAACTTGTTTATGTTGTGGTAGCAGGCATTTTTGTTTTAATTGGCTTTGTAATCTGGGACAGAAGAACTGCGCTTGCACCTGCCATAAGAAAAAATAAAGAGCTTGAAGAGAGAGAAGAACGTCTCGAAAAGGCGCTCCGAGAATATGCAAAGAAAGAGCCTGGACTTGCAGATATTTTAAAAAATCTTGGACTGATGTAATTTCTGGCAACTATTGAGAATTGTAAAAAGCCTTTTCCTTACAAGAAAGATTATTCGCATTCTCATACTCTTTGTTCCTGGAATTCAGCAGCATTAAAGCCCCGCCCGAAAGGGCGGGGCTTTTTGTTACAAACCACCCCTAACCCCTCCTTAACCAAGGAGGGGAGTTAATACCAGCCCAACCAAAAGCTCCCCTCCTATTTTAGGAGGGGATGAAGGGGTGGTAAGTGGGAAAATGAGGGGTGTCCAAAGGAAGGGGTGGTAAGTGGGAAGCTGATTTTTGACATCCCAATATTTATGCAACTATCAAGGTTAATTGTAGCGCGTGCCCGCAAGGGCGGGGCTTTGTGTGAAAAGGGGGGTAGGGGTTGTTATTTATTTGCTCTTTCTCATATTGAGTGGGTAGTCTTGTCTCCCTCCTATTGTCTTGATTCACTGAAAGTTGTTATCATAAAATATGAATAGATTTTTAATCTTTTTTGTTTGTATGATGTTCCCGCTGGTTTTTGCCGGGTGCAGCAGAGAGCCTCAAAAACCCAAAGAGCCTTCTGCGTCTGCAAAGGCTGAATTTGCACAGGAAAAACAGAAACCTGGATCACTGCCTCCTGCCGGAAAAGAAATCTCAGCAAGGACAACTCTTCTGGCGACGATTGCAGACGACGAAAAACCGCAGGCTGCTGTTGCCATTGCGGGGCATGGGATGCCGCCTGCGTCGTCTTCTCTTTTTCAGGTGATATTCAGCGAATCAGGAAGGGGCGTGGCCTATATCGCAGAGAAGGGCGGAAAGGTCTGCGTTGTTTATAACGGCAAGGCAGGCAAGCAATATGCGACTGTCGGAACAGTAGCGCTTAGTCCTGACGGCAGGCGCATAGCTTATGGAGCTATTGTTGACGGCAAGTGGCGTATGGTTATAGATGGAAAAGAAGGGGAAAGTTATAATTCTGTTGGAACGCCCGTGTTCAGTCCGGACAGCGAGCATGTTGCATATAAGGCAATGCTGGGCGAGAGATGGTTCATTGTCGTGGACAACACGGTAAACTCAGGCACGAAGGCGAACTACGCCAAACAGGAGTTTAACGCTGATTCAACCTTGATTGCCTATGTAGAAAACGCAAATGATAATAACAAAGGCCGTTTGATTGTCAGTGACCTGGCATTTAAGAAACAGAAGATTATGGAAGCAAGCGGCGCTCTCATGATTACGAACGCAGATAAGACGAGAATTGCGGCAGTCAGTATAAGCAATAACAAGCAAAGTGTTAGAGAATTCAGCTTTGATAGGCCCGATGATGTTAAAAAGGGGCAACTGTATGATTCTGTCGGCAATCTCGTCTTTGGCGATGATGGAAAAACATCGGCTTACATTGCGGAAAAAAACGGGAAACGCTATGTGATAATGAACGGCAGGGAGGAACTCCTTCCTGATGGCTCTCTTGTAGGCCCGCCTGTGATTCGGCCTGATTTGAAAGCGGTTGGCGCCATCATTGCCAAAATTGATCCGGCAAGCCAGCATGTCGCCATTAATTCTACGGATAATGCAAGCCTGCACCAGTTTTTTATTAATGACACCAGGAAGGAAAAAGATTACGAGGAGGCCGCTACCCTTGTTTATAACCGCGATGGAAGTATTTATGCCTATGTTGCACGGACAGGACAGGGCTGGTTTGTGGTTGTCAACGGCGAGGAGGGGCCGGTGTTCGATCGTGTAGTATCCCCGGTCTTCAATCCCGACGGACAGAAGCTTGTCTATCGGGCGCGGAAAGACGGGAAACGTTTTGTTGTGGTTGCTGATACAAAGGGCAAAACGATAAGACGGCATACTGCATACGAGCAGGTATTTCAGCCTGTATTTACCGCTGACGGAAAAGCTGTCGCCTATGGCGTAAAGGACGGTAATAGGCTCATCTGGAAGGTGGAGGCTTTATGATTTACTTGCAAGTTTTGATATTTTTCTTGCTCTTGGTGTGTTCAGATCTGCAAATCTCACATGCCTTTGAGCTGCCTGTTTGCAGCAACCGCATTATCAACGAAGTGACGAAGCGGGTCGGATGCACCATCGGCGACTCTAAATGCTGGCTTTCAAAAGGCGGAATGTGTACTGACTATATACAGAAGATGATAGGGCAACCCGGCAAGGAGCTCCGGTTGAATAAGAAAATCAATCCGGAAGACGTCAAAAAGGGTGATGTGGCCTTTTTTATTTCCCGAATACATTACGCGTATGTTGAAGGCGTGGTCAAAGATAAGAATGGAAAGCCGGTTGCGGTTAATGTATCCGAGTATAATTACGGCGACTGCTGGGTAGACCAAGCCACCATGGTCACAGACAAGTACAAAAAAATAAACAAAAGGTTCGACATACCCCTGAGCGACGTGGATGGAGGATTCCTGAGGCCCTGATAACGGGGGCTACGGATAATCTGTTGTCTCTGCGGTATCAAGAAGCTTATCTGGAAGGTGGAGAAGCTGTAGCTATGACTTTGCAAGTATTACTTGACAAATAGTAATACTATTTGTAAGGTATAGGTATGATAATTGAAAGGGCTGTTTATGCAAGGATAAAGCCTCTTGTTGGTTCTTCGGAAGCAATTGTTATTACCGGCATGCGCCGTGTGGGGAAAACTACCCTGCTCCGGTACATAATGGAAAAAATCGAATCAAAAAATAAAATATATATTGATCTGGAGAACCCGGCTAACAGAAAGTATTTTGAGGAAAACAACTACGACAAGATAGTGGACAGCCTGAGATTCCTCGGAATGAGCATTAAGGCAAGAGGGTATATTTTTCTGGATGAAATCCAGCTTGTCAAAAATATTTCCTCGATTGTCAAATATTTGCATGACCATTATAACATCAAATTTTTTCTTAGCGGTTCTTCAAGTTTTTATCTTAAAAATTTATTTTCGGAATCTCTTGCCGGGAGGAAGTATATCTTTGAACTTTTTCCGCTGACTTTTGGCGAGTTTTTGAGCATGAAAAATACAGGGCTGAATCTGAGTGTTTTGAAGGAAGGCGCTATTTCATCTGCGGTATTTGAACAGATAAGCAGGTATTACAGGGAATATGTCTTGTTCGGCGGCTTTCCCGGCGTGGTTTTGAAAGAATCTATACAGGAGAAAAAAACTATGCTGGAAGAAGTTTTTTCTTCCTATTTTCAACTGGAAGTTATACAGCTTGGAGATTTTAGAAAAGCGAATGTTATAAGAGATTTGATACTTCTGCTTCTGGAAAGGACCGGCTCCAAATTGGATATTCAGAAACTGTCCAGGGAATTGCAGGTGTCGAGGGAAACAATCGCCAATTACATCGCATTTCTGGAAAGCACATATTTCATATTTTTGGTGCGGCCGTTCAGCCGCAACAGGGATTCGGAGATACGAAGCATGCCCAAGTTTTATCTGTGCGATACAGGGTTGGTAAATCAATTTGCCAGAGTAAGCGAAGGAGCGCTCTTTGAGAACGCGGTTTTTTCTGCTCTAAGAAATAAAGGCGAGGTCAACTATTTTCAGAAAAAAAGCGGGGTGGAAATAGATTTTATTGTGAATAAAAAACTTGCCTATGAGGTCAAGCTGAAGGCTTATGAACAGGATATGAGAAAGTTGGCTGTTCTTGCGGATGAACTTAAGCTGAAAGGCTATAAGATAATATCCCAAAAATACAGTGGGCTTAAAAATGTTGCGTATGGATTTAATCTGTAATTACTAGGGAGTTCATAACTATGAGGACATTGACGCTTGTTGCCGATTGCCGATGATACGCAAGATATATAAATTTCTCTCTTCTACGAAGCTTGCCCTGATATTGCTGATCGCTATCTTTGCATGCTGCGTGATGGGTGTCACGATTTTACGCGGGGAGCGGGCGTGGAGACTGATCTTCAATACGCTCTGGTTCAACGGGCTTCTAATCTTTTTGGTAGCGAATGTGGCATTCTGCTTTTTCGGCAGGATATGGGGCAGAAAGCTTACTCTCATTTCCCTTGGCATGATACTTTTTCATCTCAGTTTCGTAGCGATATTAGGAGGCATTGTCTACAACAGCCTTTTCTATTTCAGGGGCGTAATCAGGCTTACCGAGGGAGAAACACTTCCCAATGGAGAACTGCAAAGCTATGATATTGTAGACAGAGGGCGTTTTTTCAGCTTTGCGAAGCTGAAAGGCGAAACAACGCTTATCAAAATGCATAAAGGTTACAAAGTAAACGGCGCGGATAAACAAGTGGCTTACGAGGTTGCCGTTGGTGAGGGGCGCTCCAAACAACAAGGGATTATCTATATCACGCACAAACTTGATCACAATGGCTTCGGTTATTTCCGCGACAAGGAAGGCTATTCAATCCTGATCGTCCTCTATGATAAACTGGGCAGGGAACTCTATGGCGCATATGTTTCGCTCCAAAGCCTGAAGCAGAAGGATAACTTGTATCTCTACACAACCGGAACAAAGTACGCTCCTGGAAATTTTCCATTCCCTCAGCCCCCCTCGGAGCCTCTTTTCGCTCTTCAGGCAGCCTATAATCCAGACCCGAAAAAAGAGAGGGGAGGCGATACGATTTTTAAAGTCTGGAGTCTTGTCGAATCAGAAGCAGAATCTAAAGGAAAGCCATTTGCAGAGGGCAAGGCTGCAATCGGAGAAAAGATTCGGATTGGCGATTATTATCTTTCAGCAAGAGAAGTGCGCTATTGGGTCGGAATGAATGTGCGCTACGAACCCGGCAAGCCGATTGTGCTTGCAAGCCTCTGGGTTGGGCTGGGAGGCATGGTTATCACTTTTATCGGCCGAATGAGGAAAGGCAAAAAGTAAGTCTTTCAGCGATTAGCGCTCAGTTTTCAGTTTAAGGCTTGGCTGGAAACTGATGGCTGATAGCTGTTTGTTAATGCTATAATAAAGCATCCTTTTTTTGAGGTGATAAAATGAAACCAGAATACGCATTTTTTTGGATTGCTGTAGGATTGTATGGCTTGAGCGCTTGCAGTTATATCTTCGGCATTATTGCCAGGAATGAAAAACTTTTTCTTTTCGGTTTGTATAGCGCATTAGCAGGGTATATCCCGCATACTGCTGTTATAGCTATTCGCTGGTCAGAGACAGGCATCAGCCCTTTTTTTACAATTTCAGAGTCTATTGTTTTTGGTATTTTCTGCTCTGTTCTAATTTTCGTGACTTTAGAATTTTCGAATAAAAAAGTACGGCCATTGGGTGTGCTTGTTATGCCGGTAGCCTTTGTCATGATGGGCTGGGCGGGAACGCTTACAAAGGATGCGGCATCACAAATTGCGCCTTCTCTTCAGAGCTGGTGGATATGGGTGCATATCATTGGTGCCGGAACAGGGTTTGGTTCAGTGCTTGTTGCAGCAGGTTTGGGCCTGATGTATCTGCTCAAAGAGAAATATTCCGGCGGGATATATGAAAAACTGCCTGACCTTCAGTCTATTGATAACCTTGGCTACAGGTTCGTTGCAGGCGGGTTCATAATGTATGGCTTGATGATTGTATCAGGAGCCTTCTGGGCGAATCAGGTGAAAGGCAATTACTGGAACTGGGATCCCGTGGAGGTCTGGTCGCTTATCTCCTGGCTCATTTACGGGATATACCTGCATTTGCGGATAACCATGGGCTGGCGCGGCAGAAGGCTTGCATGGTATGCGCTGATTGCCCTGGCAGCGATGATAATCAGCTACTGGGGTATTCCTTTTACTGTTGAAACGTTTCATGCTGGGTTCAGGATAGAACATTAGCAGGATGCTGAAAAAGTATTTTAGGGTTTTTCTCTGCCATTCCCGTGGAGACGGGAATCCAGTGGTTTCAAATGCCTCTGGATACCCGCTTTTGCGGGTATGACAACCTTTATTTATTGCAGATGAAAGTTGCCGTTATTTCTCCTCGTTTCCCTTTTTCCGGCAGGGTGCCTATGGTCCCGCCGATTCTCGAATACCTTGGCGCTCTTACATTGAAGGCGCAACCTGATGCTGAAATCGAGCTTATTGATGCCAATGTAAGTGAATCGAGGCCGGAAGATATTGATGCCGACATTATCGGTATCAGTTCTATGACGGCTACGGTGACCTGGGCATACAGTTTAGCCGACGAGCTAAGGGCGCTCGGCAAGCGAGTCGTCCTCGGCGGTATTCATCCGACTGCGCTGCCGGAGGAAGCGAAGAAACATGCTGATGCTGTGGTCGTGGGAGAGGCGGAATCGGTATGGGGTAAGCTTCTTAAAGATGCTCTGCGAGGGCAACTCGAGCCGTTTTACTATGGAGAGCGACTATGTCTCGATGATCTGCCTCTTCCTTTGGCAGGCCGGGTGAAAGGGCCGTATAAATTCAGGGCTGTATTTACTGCAAGGGGCTGTCCTTACAAATGTTCGTTTTGTTCGGTGAGGAAATTTTTTGGAGATACAATACGCTACCGGCCGGTAAGGAACGTGGTTGAAGAGGTAGAGAAATGCACCGGGAAAATTTACTTTAACGGAGATGACAATATCTGGGGCGGCGACGTGCAGAGAGCAATTGAACTCTTTACCGAACTTTCAAAAGGAACCCCAAAATACTGGTATGGGTTCGGCGACCTGCGCGCCCCGCAGTCTCCGGCTGGCGATAGGCTTCTGGCCGCTGCCCAGGCGAGTGGCCTGTTTTCAGTATGGGCGGGATGGGAGACGTCATCCGGTGAAGGTTTGAAGATTTATCATGCGTCGGCAAAGCAGGGAAGAGACCGGGAGGATGCGGTCAGGAGGATAAAAGACCACGGGATTGACGTTACGCTTTTTGTGGTGCTGGGGGGACGCACTGATGCTGCAGGGGATTTTGAGCGCGCTGTTGCTTTAGCAGGGAGGCTTGGCGTCAGCATTCACCCGGTGCTGCTTACCCCTCTGCCTGGAACAGAGCTTTATGATGAGTATAAACCGTATCTTCTGCCGGATAGAGGCTGGGAGTTTTTTACCGGTGTAAACGCGGTTTTTGAACACCCGACCATGAGCTCTATAGAGAGAGAAAAGATGTACTATGAGACATCTCTTAAGTTATTAGGCTCAGGGAGAATTATGAATCATTTGTGCGAAATCTCATGGAAGGGCTTTCCGATGACTCATCTCATGTCGCTGATGATGCAGCTCCCGATGAAAAGGGCGATGCACAAGGCATACGCGGAATGGAAGAGTTACATGAGGAGCGCTCTGTGAAACTCTGTATAATCTTTCCGCCTTTGCCGTTCGGCTGGGCGCCGATAGCTCCGCCGAGTCTTGAGTATCTTGCTGCGCTTACCCGGCGCGCAGACCCTGATATTGAAATCGAGTTGATAAGCGCCGGCGCCGACCCTGAGGCAATTGACAGGTTGGAATGTGACCTTGCGGCAATAAGCATTCTTACCCCCACAGCTGTGGCAGGCTACCAAATTGCAGAGAAACTGCGGGCGCGGGGAATCAAAATTGTTTTTGGCAATATGCATGCGTCTGCAATGCCTGAGGAGGCTAAGGCACATGGTGATGCAGTTGTGATAGGCGAGGCTGAATCAGTCTGGCCCGAGGCGCTGAAAGATTTTCGTAAGGGCGAACTGAAACCATTTTATCGTGGAGAACAAATCTCTCTCGAAGACCTTCCAACGCCTCTTTATGGTTTTCTGAAGGGGAAACGCAAACATCAATTCAGAATTGTGAATACCTCACGCGGCTGTCCGTATAACTGCACGTTCTGTTCAGTAAAGCCTTTTTACGGGCCGCGGATTCGTTTTCGGCCCATTGAACATGTGGTGCGTGATGTGGCGGCAATCCCTGAGAAGATGTATATAAACGGCGACGAAAACATCTGGTGGACGGGAAAGGCGGAGCGCGCTATTGAGCTCTTTACCGCGCTCAGGGGAAGCGGCAAGCGCTGGATGGGTTTTGGCAGCCTCGGCCCTGTGCTTTCGCCTGTTGGCCCCCGTATGCTGAAAGCGGCAAGGGAGAGCGGGCTGCTTTCACTCTGGGTAGGCTGGGAGTCAATCTCGGATGAAGGGTTGAGAATGTTTGCTGCAGACGGAAAGATAGGCGTTGACCGCGAGCGGGCAGTGAAGACGCTCAGGGATCACGGCATTGACGTCTCTTTATTCTACATGCTCGGCAGCCGCCATGATTCGCTCGATGATTTCAAGCGTTCTGTGGAAATTGCAGACAGACTTGGCGTTAGTATGCATCCCTCGCTGGTTGTTCCTTATCCCGGGACTAAGCTGCACGAGCAGTATGAACCATATATTTACAAGGGATTGGGCTGGGAATACTATAACGGGGCATACGCGCTCTTTGAGCATCCGGATCCTGCCATGACGCCGGAAGTTCGCGAAGAGCTTTTTTTTGAGACTTCACTCGAACTGTTAAGTTTCGGAAGGGTGCTGCGGCATGTTATCAAGGTTCCAATGCAGGGTTTTCCGCATGCACACATTTTGTCGCTTATGGCGCAGATACCAGTGAGGCATGGCATGAAGATAGCTTATGAGAAATGGAAAGCTGAGAGGGAGTCAGTGGCTCAAAAAAGGAAAAGGCGTAATCAATCCGGTCGGTCTGAGGAATGACTTAGACAATGGAAGCGAGTGCCTTAAATTTAGGCAGTCTTGCCTATTTTTTGCGCATGATGTAATTTATTGGTATAGAGACAGTCATGGCGCTTGAATGAACCTCTTTAATCTAACACGTTATCAGAGTTCCACGGGCTTGCCCGTGGGTGAATGATGTCCGGAGATATTTTGGTATACTGATGCATTGTGGAGAACCGTTTATCAG
>WPIF01000001.1 GCA_009773185.1 Nitrospirota bacterium
TCTCCTTTTACGCGCATGTTTTTCCGGTAACATGCATTATGAGTCAACGATTCCTTTTTATCCTTTACTTCGGTAACATTTATTGTGAGGCAATTCGCCGTTACAATAGCTATTGACCGGATTAAAACTTTCTGCTATAGTCTTTTAATTAGCTAATAACTGGTTCGGCCTCGAAGGAGCAAACTACTTATGACAAAGCACAACAAAGCTTTACTCATTGCAGTAGTCTGTCTGCTTGCCATAGCATATTTAACACCTGTAGGCGACATCATCTTCGCACCCACATCGAGACTCCCGCAAGTCGCGCAATCCCAGCCATCAACCATTCAGGTCGAGGAACTGAGTTCGACTTCGTCAGCAGTCCTTCTTAGTGCGAGTGCATTCACAGCCTCGCAAGTCTCAAATGAGCCTTTTCCTACCGCCATTACCGGAACAAGCCCAGGATCGCTTCCCAAAATTCCATTACCAAGAATCCGAACCGCCAAAAGTGATGATAGGGACTGGTACTCTACCATACTCACTGTTGTATATTTCCCGATCATCATGCTGGCTGGTGGAGGTCCAGTTCTCTTCGGAATTATCGCAATCGGCATTATCTCTGCATCCTTTAAGAAATTGATACATTGGCGGAGAATCGTAGGTTCCCTTGCCTGGGCCTCTCTTCTCATCGTAATGATTGGCATCACTTACTTTCTTGCCATCTGGCCCCGTGTCGTACGCGAATACTATGGACAGCATCAGCAACTGATATGGGAACACTCGCCCTTGACGCACTATCTCGAAGGCGGGTTCTCGGTTAACCCGAATTCTCCAGATCGCCCGACGCTAACGCGCCTCGTAGTGGTCAATGGCACAGCTTCTCCCATTGATTTGTATGCCGACGGCTTTTGGATTGATAAAGTGCCAGTGCAAGGGATCCGCGGATACAGGCAACTGCGAGATTTCTCAAGACTGACTGCCGTTGAGACCGATACACAGCTTACTGTGGACGATTTCTACTTTCGCGATAGCGGAAAGCAAAAAGGCTTTCTCGTTTACAACGTGCATGGTGCGGATAATCTTAGCATTGAAGAACCGCCAAGATATCGTTGACTTTAGGGATGAAGTATTGGCCTAACAACGGCTTCAACTTGGACTGGCAATACGCTTCGCTTCATTGCCAGCCAGTTAAGCCAAGCATTGGGCAGGAAAAATATGAATAAGAATGTGGTGGCTATAATTTGTGCCTCGATCGGTGCTATCGCTGTGATCGGCGGTGCTGTTATTGGGAAAAATCAACCAAGGCTCAAAATTGTGGTACAGCAACCGAATTCCTCATCAAAAGAATCGCCTCAGCCTCAATCGGTGCCCGATAAGAAGAAGGGAAAAGCCTCGCTGACTTCAAAGGATCCCCATAGAACTGTGACACCTCAGCGACCTGAAGGGAACGATAAGCCTTTGTCTCTATATTGCGCCTGTAAAGCGAACCAGACTTTCTGTTTTAGGACTGAGCCGGAATGTCAGACGTTTTCTCCGGTCTACGGATGTAGTCAAAGATATAGCGATGTGGCTGCCTTTAGTGTCTTTGATAAAAGCAAATGGAAGGAATATGACAACGGCTGGGTACATGAAAGCAAATGTATTATTGAATAAAGGAGGGATTAATGAGATTTACAATTAGTGTCATTGTTTTTGTTATTCTTATTTTAACGTTTGGGAATGCAGAAGTCATTCAGTCTCAGGAAGTAACAAATGTCCCTATCCAATTTTTAACGCCCTACGCTTTCAAATGCGGAGAGAATGTTCCTTGGACTAGGCTTACGGGATGGAGAGGCATAAGTGGAAAGTGTAGAAACGGTTTACTTTACACAGTGGTTGGCGAAGTCGACGCAGTAAAGGAAGGCCATATTAAAGCGAAGATAGTAGTTCCCGAAGACAATAATACGGAATGGGCTCCCTTTAATGGCGAAGTCCAAGAGATTAGTAACAAAAGGTTTGAAATTCGGTTTTGCATTACTACGAAATCATCAACCCGACCAATTTGGTTCCAGGCTTATTCCAAGGACGGTAAGAAGGTAGGTGGCAAATGCACGGTAACATTGGTGGGCGTGCAATTAGAAGATTAGCTTGAGGAAAGCACTTGGGAAAACGCTCAAGAAAGAAGCACTCGATTACCACGAGTCTATCAAGATTTCTACTACTTGGCTTTGTCTGCGTCGTCTCCTGTTCAACACCTCAGCGCGTAGTCTTGAATGGTATCCCGATTGTCCTTAATGGCGCAGACCCCCCATATGTAGTAATAGAGGAGGCTAACTTCCGCGCCCCTCTTGACCTCTGCGCTGTTGCCTCATTGGCTGATGTCGAAAGGGTCAAATGGGCATGCGAAAACAATTATGATGTGAACATCACAGACAGTAATGGAGATACACCTCTACATAGTATTGCCATGCACTCAGCCAAGGCCCGGAGATTGCTTCAGTGGAATGATAACCGTGAAGAGACTGTTGTTAGCATTCTTGTTGAGCATGGCGCCAACATTCATTCAGTTAACAAGTTTGGCATGAATCCATTGCATACAGCTGCAATGGCTAATAATTCAGAAGTTGCTAAGGCGTTGCTTAATCGTGGTGCAAATATCGAGTCAAAAGCCAAAATCGGCGATACTCCCCTTTTCGTGGCTGCACTAGAGAAAGGCAGTTTTGATGTACTCAAGGTGTTACTTGAGGCTGGTGCCCAAGTGGACTCCACTAATAATGAAATTGGTGCGACGGCACTTCATGCCGCGGTAGCCGTGAGTGACCTTGAAAATGTGCGATTGCTTCTTAAGTACGGTGCAGATCCGACAATCAAGGCTAACACCGGCATTACCCCTTTCGACATTGCACGAAGCACAAGAAACACAGAGATGATAGGAATCCTCAGCAACACAGACTTGAAAGAGGCTGGACCAGTCTATGCGGCAGACAAGAAATCGACCGAGCCATGGCCCGATGATTGGTCTGAGCGAAGAGCGTTACCAATTAAGACACTTATCGAGAAGTTGACGGATTTAGATTGGGCTGTCCGTTCCGAAGCAGCCTATATCATAGGCATACGAGAAGAGACGCTTGCCTTCGAACCGCTGATAGTAGCTATGCGTGACGAGAATCCGCTTGTGCGATATTCCGCCGTGGGAGCGATTGGGACATTCAAAGATACACGTGCACTCGTTCCTCTAATCCACGCTTTGGGGGATGATTATTTCATGGTTAAGTACACTGCAGCCAGAGCACTCGGCAAGCTTGCTGACAATCGCGCAGTCGAGCCGCTCATCAAAACGCTTCGAGATGCATACCCAACAGTTCGTTCCTTTGCAGCTGAATCACTAGGCAACCTTGGAGACAAGCGTGCAGTGGAACCGCTAATGAACCTGCTGGAGGATCAGGACGAAACTGTCCGCTTCTACGCCACCGTTGCACTTGGTAAACTTGGCGTTGGGCAAAAATGAAGAGAGTCGTTAGATACACTCTGATTTTGCTCGAAAAGGAGGAAATTGGCGACCGTTCTATTTAATTCATTTTGTTGCTGTGCTTCAGTCTATTTTCTTCTTCAGCCCTGCTGAGAAGAACAAAAACTTTCTGCCCTATCCTCTCACTTCACCTTCTCTATAAACTCCTTTGCTGCTTTCATGGAATCTTTCACTAACACCTCTTGCCCCCTCTCGGAATCATAACTCCCCTTTCCCCCCTCTTATCTTTTCTCCTCGGCGAGTCGCCCGAGGCGACCTGAGTGCGGAAAGAGGGGGTGCCGAAGGCGGGGGCGTTAGGCTAAGAGGGAATGAGGGTGTTACCTTCACCATCATTTTAGATAGACAACTATTTATATCAAGTAAAACCTCATGGTTCCAGAAGCGAATCACGTCAATGCCCCGGGCTTTCAGATATTCCGAACGAAACTCATCGTATTCACGCTTTTCATCATGCGTGTGTTGCCCACCGTCCAGTTCTATAGCGACTTTTATAGTAGGGCAATAAAAATCCAGGATATATGTGCCGATGCTGTACTGGCGGTAAAATCTCATTTCACAAAACTGCCTGTTTCGTACATGTGTCCAAAATATTTTTTCTGCCTCGGTCTGATTACGCCTTAGCTCCCGTCGCCGCTGTTTCAAAGCCGGATCATTTCGCATGAATTTCATAACTCCCCAATATAGCGATTTAACTATCTTTCGTCAAGTAACTCCCCCTTGCCCCCTCTTAAGCTAAGAGGGGGTGCCGGAGGCGGGGGCGTTATTAGGCAAGGTTAAAAAATAAAAAGGCCCCTTTGCGGGGCCTTAGATTTTTGATTTAAAACTGGATCCCGTTTTCACGGGAATAACAAATCAAGCTACCACTGCCTTTTCAGTCTCTTTAATCCATAAAAGCCTGGAGCCGTTTATAACTGATGCATTTATTGACTCGAACATTTCTTCCGGATTTACATCGAGGCCTTCTTTTTTCTTAAATGGCTTTAAGGCCGCCTTTGCTTTTACCTTTAATGCCTTCTTTATGTCTGAATCCTTTGGCTCTTTGATTGCCTTGCCCGCTGCTTTGGCCACCCCAATGAAAATCTCCCTGTGAGACATTGCCTCTCCTGCCGGTTCAACTGCCGCACACAGGCATTTAAGCCTTCCGAGATAATCCACCATCGTGCCTGATGTTTCAAGGAATGCCGCTGAAGGAAGCACTAAATCAGCCTGCTTTGCAAGTTCTGTCATGTGTGAATTCTGCACAATCAGAAAATCAGCCTGAGGTTTTTTATTCAAAGGCAGTTCTCCTATGGCATACAGGACCTTTGTTCCGCCTTTAGTCATCTCCTTGTATGATTTCCCGCTAGCGGCAAGGCCCATTAGAACAACGCCTTTAGCATTGCTTTCGATGGGAACCGATACAGCCGTGCCTTTAATCATTGCCAGATTTGCCGACGCATCATAAAGAGAAGGCGCAGACAGTATCAGGGGATTTGCTGCTGCTATAAATAACTCCGCAGCCTTAACTGCATCATCCGAAGGGTCAACAGATGCCAGGGCATGGACCATCTCTTTAGGGGCCTTGGTGCCCTTTGATATGGCAGCCTGTGCAATCTCCGAGATTATCTTTGCCTCATCTCCTTTAACATTGAGCACTGCCACAGATGAGATATTTGTATCTCCTGAATTTATAACAATCAGCTTTGCTCCTGAATTCACCTTTTTCCTTACAAGCGCATCAAGCGCCGGCAGCACCCTTTTCCACTGGCTTGGATTCAGGCCGGCAAGGACAATCAGGTCCGCAGCCTCAGGGTCTGCGCTTTCATTTACCAACGAATCAGCATCAGCATAAAGGCTGGCAGTTGTATCAATATTTTTTGTTTTAACAACATCGGCAAGCTGTTTTAAGACCAATGCATCTTCATTAAGGATTCCGGCTGTGCTTATAAAACCTGCATCAGCACCTGCCTTTTTGAGTTTCTCTGCAGCAATATGAAGGGCATCGTCCCATGTTGTTTCTTTAAGTTCATTGCCAACTCTTTTCATCGGAGCTGTAACCCTTGTCTCAGCTTCTATGCAGTCAAATCCAAATCTTCCATAAGCGCATATAAATTTCTCAATTGAGCCCTCTAAGGCGCCGGAATTTATCTTTGCAACCCTGCCGTCCTTTGTGCTTACGGTTATATCGCACCCGTTCCCGCAGAGAAGGCATACTGAATTTATTTTTTCATATTCCCATTCCCTTCCTTTTCTCCACCTGTCAGCCTCAAGAAGGGCATTGACAGGGCAGGCATCAACACAGCTTCCGCAGAAGGTGCAGGAAGATTCCTGCAGGGGTTTGTCATTGGCTGTGATTACCTTTGCTCCGACACCCCTTCCCATAAAGTCCAGGACATTTGTTCCCTGGTGCCTGCAAACCCGCACACATCTTCCGCAGAGGATGCAGTAGTCAGGGTCGCGTTTGATACAGGGATTTGCCTCATCAGTCGGATAACCGAATTTTTTTCTTGTGAAATTAGATTCCTTAAGCCCAAATTCATAGGCATATTTCTGGAGGTTGCATACACCTGCCTTTGTGCATGTCATGCAGTCCAGCGGATGCATCGAGAGGATAAGGTCAATAACGAACCTTCTGGTCTCCTGAATCTTTTCAGTCTTTGTATTTACGACCATACCTTCTTTTACTTTGGTATTGCAGGCTATCATCGGAACTTTTGCTCCTTCTATCTCTACCAGACACAATCTGCAGGCGCCGATACCGGGCATGCCCTTCAGGTAACACAGATTTGGTATATGAATCCCTGCAAGCCCTGCGGCCTCAATGAGGTTTGCGCCTTCGGGAGACTCAACCATTGTGCCATCTATTGTCAGTTTTACCATTTTTGCCATTTAATCCTCCTGTTATTAGTTATAGCGTTTATAGCGTTATAGCGCGACAAACGCAACAAACGCGATAAATGCATTACACTCCAACCGGCTCCTTTGCCTTTACATCAACGATTTCAATCGCTCCGGTTGGGCATACCTTTATACATTCGCCGCACTTGGTACATCTTTTCTGCCGTATCTCAAATGGCAGATAGCCGCTGCGATAGGTCTTTTTCTTTTCACCCTGTACTGCACTGTACTTGCATGCATCCTGACAGAGCCCGCACATATTGCATTTATCAGGAATAATCCTGTATTCGATTAATGCAAGGCATTCCCTGTCGGGGCATCTTCCCCCTACATGCTCTTTATAAGCACCGGTTTCCATCCATTCAAGAATGAATTTTGCCGTGTCTTTGCCTTTTTTACATCTTGAAGCTTCAAGCATTTCTGATGCAATCTTTTTTATGGCAAAAAGGTCGGCTTCAGAGCCGAGTCCCTCAATAATGTTTTTAAGCCTTACCTCTGTCTCGTAACAGCCCATCTCACATGGAAAACATTTGCCGCACATAGGGCCGGCTAAAAATTCTTCTATGTAATAGAGGGCCTTATTGACAGGGCATTTCTTTGTCGCCTCTGCCTCTTTTTTTATGTCCTCTACTTTTTTTTCTTTTACTTCGCTCATTTTTTCTCCAGTTATTTGTATTCAGCTGTCAGCTTACAGCTATCAGCTAACAGCTTGTTTTTTTTGTTTCTCTATCTTCACTGCTCCAATGGGACATGCGTTATAACATGCCTTGCATTTTGTGCAATAGTCCTGGTCAATAAAGAAGGACCTTGTTGTCTCTTTTACAGCGTCAAACGCGCAGGCCTGTTTGCATAATCCGCAGAGGAAACACTGCTCATGGTCTATGCTGAAAACGCCCAGGCCGCTGCATGCCTTTGCCCTGCAATATTTATCATGGATATGCTCTTCATATTCTTCCCGGAAATATTTTATCGTTGTAAGAACCGGGTTAGGCGCTGCCTGTCCCAGGCCGCACAGGGCGCTTCTTTTTATCTGTACTCCAATCTTTTCAAGTTTTTCTATATCTCCGTCTTCGCCCTTGCCCGATGTTATCTTTTCAAGTATCTGTAGCATCTGATACGTGCCTGTCCTGCAAGGCGGACATTTTCCGCATGATTCTGACTGGCAGAAGGAAAGAAAATATTTTGCGACATCCACCATACAGTTGTCTTCATCCATAACAACCATACCGCCGGAACCCATCATAGAGCCGACCTTTGAGAGCGAATCAAAATCTACGGGCAGGTCAAGTTTTTCAGCAGGGATACAACCGCCTGAAGGCCCGCCTGTCTGGACAGCCTTGAATTTTTTCCCTCCCATTATGCCGCCGCCGATATCATATATTATCTCTCTCAGGGTTATACCCATCGGCACTTCAACAAGCCCTGTGTTGACAACCTTCCCTGTAAGCGCAAAGACCTTTGTGCCGGGTGAATTTGGTGTGCCAATGCCCAGGAACCAGTCAGCGCCTTTTTCTATAATCTGTGGGACACACGCATAAGTCTCTATATTATTCAGATTGGTTGGATAACCCCAGGCTCCGCCACCCGGCTCAGAAAGCCTTGGCGGCCTTGGCCTCGGGAATCCTCTCTCGCCTTCCAAAGAGGCTATCAATGCAGTAGATTCTCCGCATACAAAGGCTCCTGCGCCCTCTCTTATATCAATCGTAAAATTAAGGCCGCTGCCAAGTATGTTCTTGCCGAGCAGTCCGAGTTCCTCTGCCTGTTTTATGGCATGAGCGAGATTTTTGACTGCCAGAGGATATTCATGTCTCACATATATAAGGCCATATTGAGCGCCTATTGCATAGGCACACAAGAGCATGCCCTCAAAAAGACTGTGAGGGTCACCCTCCATAACAGACCTGTCCATAAATGCGCCGGGGTCGCCTTCATCTCCGTTTGCAATAACAAATTTAATTTTGCCGGAAGCGCCCTTGGTATGCTTCCATTTTTTGCCTGCCGGAAATCCTGCGCCGCCCCTTCCCCTGAGATTAGCCTTGTCTATCTCATTTAAAACCTGGTCAGGCGTCATTGAATTCAGCGCTTTTTCCAGAGCTGAATAACCTCCGACAGCTATGTAATGGTAAATATTATGCGGGTCAATAAGGCCGTTATTTCTTAAAGCAATCCTGAGCTGTTTTTTATAAAACGGCACATTTGTCATCTCAGGGACAGGTTCACTGAGAATATCTTCCCTGTAAAGCCCCTGCCGATAAGGCATATCTCCAATAACTGTATAGTTTAATATCCACTTTGCATGTTCAGGTTTAACCTTCTGGTAAAATATTTCCTGCGGCTCTACCTTAAGTATAGGGCCCTTCTGACAAAATCCCTGGCATCCTGTTTTCACAATTTCGAGATTTAATCCCTTTTTGCCTGCCTCTTCCTCAATAGCGCTTACGAGCTTTGGCGTGCCTGAAGCTGTGCAAGCGGTACCGCTGCAAACCCTTATCCTCGGAGTATCAGGCTTAAATGTCTCTTCTTTGATATGTTTCCTGAGATTTTTCAGGGCCTCTATATCTTTTAATCTTTCCATTATTTGCTTCCCTTGACCCTGTTTATTATCTCATTAACCCTCTTTGGGCTGAGGTCTCCGGCAACTTCCTCATTTACAGTAATAACAGGCGCCAGGCCGCAACAGCCCACGCAGCCTACAGTCTCGAGGGTCAGTGATAAATCAGGCGTTGTCTCGCCTTCTTTTATGCCGAAGGACTCCTCTATCTTCTCAAGCACCTTACCCGAACCTCTGACATGGCATGCTGTGCCGGTGCATACACATACAATATTCTTACCCCTCGGCTTGAAATAGAAGTGTTTGTAAAAAGAAGCCGTACTGTAAACCTCTGACAGGGGTATATCAAGCTTCTTTGAAAGTGTATTTAATATATCCTCAGGGAGATAATTGTGTTCTTTTTGAATGCTCTGGAATGCATGAATAAGAACCCCCCTCTTTTTCTGGGTCTCTGTCAATATATCTTTAACGTTACCTATTTTTTCGTCTACGTTTAGTTCTTCTACTTTCATCTACCCTCCCCAATATAAGTCATATATGTCCTATTTGACCTATTAAACGCCTCTCAATATATTCCTATGTGCGGTTTTGCTGCTCTTTCAATATCACGCCTTGCAGCCATATCCATCAATACCCTCTCGGCTCCAAATTTACCCGGCTCATATTTTTTAAGTTTGAGAGCTTCCCTTGCCTTATCAATATAATCAAGGGTCATTTCAAGTATTTTTTCCGGATCCGGTTCGAAATGTAAAGCACCTTTAAATCTTTCAAACCATACTTCAGTCATTATCCTTGTAACCTCTGCGCTTGCCCCTACAGGCGATTCACCGCCGAATATTACAGGGACGCCTGATGCCGCAAAATAGCATCCTATTGCAATCGCCTTCTCGGTTATCCATTCAGGGGCAATACCAACAGCAGGCATGCCGCCTATCTCATCAGAAAGCCCGCCTTCTGCCGCCATTGCAGTAGCAATGGTAAGAATCCTTGTGTTATCAACACAGGAGCCGAGATGTAGTATCGGCGGAATGCCAATCGCTTCGCACACCTCTCTCAGTCCGGGGCCTGCATTTTCAAGCGCCATCTCAGGGGTTAAAAATCCTGCTGTGCCGCATGACGCTGAACTGCACCCTGTAGATAAAACAAGGACATCATTTTTAATCAATTCCAGCGCCAGAAATTTGTGTACGCCCGTGGAAGGGAACCTGGGGTTGTCGCATCCTGCCAGCCCTACAGCACCTCTGACTCTGCCGGCCATAATGGCGTCATTGAGCGGCCTGAACGACGCCCTCCATTTCCCGCCCTGCATGTACTCTATATATTCCTGTGAGAAGCCGGCAATAACAGGATACTTTTTCGTAATATGGCTCCCTACTTTTTTCCTGTTCGGGAAATTATCAATCGCAATTCTTACTATCCCCCTCGCTACTTCTTTTGCCCTGTGCTCATCAAAAGGCACATGCTGCGCTCCGGGGATTCTTACTTTATCGGATGTTGTTAAGACTTTGGTATGGAATTTCTTGGAAAGCTCGGTAATGGCAGGCATTATGCACTGCACATCAACGACCATCGCATCCACAAGCCCTGTCATAATGCCAAGTTCCTGGTTTGTAAAACCTCCTGCTGTGGGGATGCCGTGCCTCATCATGACTTCATTGGCAGTACAGCACATGCCGCCAAGGTTTATTCCCTTTGCGCCCTTTGTTTTGGCATAGGCCAGCAGGTCAGGCTCTGATACCACATCCACTATCATCTCGGCCAATGACGGCTCATGGCCGTGAATAACCAGGTTGACCTCGTCTTCCTTGAATATCCCGAAACTCGCCTCTGCCCTTACAGGCATCGGAGTTCCAAAGAGTATATCCGTTATCTCAGTCGAAATCATACTGCCGCCCCAGCCGTTTGAAAGCGCAGTCCTGAGACCATGCGTCAACAGGGAATCGGCATCAGCGTCCATCCCCATTGTAGTCCGGTCCATACACTCTGCAATCTCTCTGTCAATGCCCCGCGGAACAATGCCCCACTTTTTCCATCTTTCCTGGGTCTTTTGCGGCGCCCTTTTAATAAAATTAACAGTGCCCCTCTGGCGTCCGAAATCCTCTATTAATTTCAGGGCTACATCCTTTGCCACATCATTTACAGGCCTTCCTTCAAACTCTATATTAAGATACCCTGCAACCCTGTACAGTTTTTTTACATCTTTTATCTGAAAATCCTTTGCCTCTCCTTCGGCAACTGCAAGCAGGGTAAAGGCCATATCCCTGCCGTGGTCTCCGTGACAGGCCGTGCCTGCTGCTATCATCCTGACAAGATTCCTTGCCGCAACCACAGGGAGGCTTGCACCGCATACGCCATGTGCTTCCTCTTCGGCGTTTTTCCCTACAAGCCTGCATGGCCCCATATGGCACACCTTGCAGCATGCGCCTGTTTCGCCGATTGGACAGGGCTTGAGTTTTTCCGCCCTGTCAAAACAGGTCTCTATTCCCTGGGATTTTCCCCACTCAATTATTTGTTCAGCTTCTTTATTTCCACTTTTTACTGCCTTTTCCATTGTTACCTCCAACCTTATCAATTTCAAATCTCAAATTTGAAATTTGAAATTATTTTTTATTATAACATCGGTTCCATTCCAAGCGCGGGGTGTCCTGCACTCGTCAGGAACTCCAGTAATTTTTCTGAGTCCTCGGCAATTGTTTCATCAGCAATCTTGTCAAGAAGGTCCGGAACACCTTCATCAGCAGCCCTTTTGTTGAATTCTTCTTTCAGGCTTTCCTTCAGGTTTTTTGTCATCCATACGATTCTCTTTATGCCGCCGTCCCCATGAAGGAATTTCTTGCTCACTATGAAGTTTCTTCCTATGCCCATAAATCCGGGGTTCTGGGTCCCTCCGCCAACGCTTCCTGCCAGCGTTGAAAACTTCATCCCCGCAGGCGTCATGCCAGTATGGCCTCTCTGGACTATCATAATCCCGTTAGCCTCGGGAATTATTGCGACGATACACTCAAAACAGCCGCATGAAGTCATGGGATTTTCCATGATTGTATAAAGATTCAGTGTCTCGACTGCGCCGCCGGACGCCTTTTTCAGGTAATCATCAATGCCGACATATCTTCCGAATCTTGCATCCAGAAGATCACCTTTTGCAATAGGCTGGTTTCCGCCTGTAGGGTCTATCTCAAAGGCAGCCTTTCCATCGAGCCAGTTGTAGGCCCCGCACAGGCCAAGCCTTTCAGGGCTTATAACACATACATGGCTCGGTGCAAACGACTGGCAGAGGAGACAGGAATAAAATGTATCAACTGCCTCATCAGTAAGATTTCCGAGCCTGTGGTCGCGCTCCTTATATGCCTTTCTGGCCTCTTCCTGGATGGCAAGGACATCTTTTTCATCCACATATATTGTAACCTGGACCTTGTCCACGATGGACTTAAACCTGTGGTGTGACATTGTGGCCTGAACTATACCTATGTGCTCCAGGGTCAATCCGTCTTTTTTTGCATTATTGCTTATCCTTATCCAGTTAAGGTCACGCTGCCCCATATGCCACAGCCCCTGGGCCTCATTAAGGTTATGGTGTATCTTTCTTTCTATGATAGACTCGAAATCCTTCTGCATCTTTCTTCCTGCAACATCAATAACAATGCCCAAAGGCATCTGTCCGCCTTTTTCGAATCTCTCTTCCCAATTTTCACCGACAATAACGACTTTATTGTCCTCTATTTCATCAAGTTCCTTCATTCTCACCCATTCAAACGCAGGTGTCCTCTGTCCGCCAAACTCTATGAACATGTCTTCTTTTCTTATGCGCTCGCCCTCAAAGGCAGGCCCGTAAGCAACAGGGATAGGAGGCTTCTCCACTGTAATTTTTAACCCTCTGACCTCAATAGACCTCTGGACTATTTTATTATGGTCTAACTCCTTGTCAACTTCTTCATAAATACATACGCCGGTTGGATGAATAACAGGGATATCTGTATCTGCAATAGCAGGGAATCCCATGTTTATTGCTCCTGCTCCTGTGGTCCATATGATGTCATCCAGAGGGCCAAGAACAGTAGCAAATGCAAAGACCCTGTCTTTCTGATATTTAAGGTGCTCTTTATAATCACCCGGCTTTTTGCCTCCGAATATGAGTGATGCCCTTATTGCCCAGTCAAGTGCATATAGTGTATGCTCTGTGTCAGGCCCCAGGGGAACTATCCTTGTATCCCATCCAAGTTCGACACCCTTCCTTAAGAGCTGTTTTGTGACACTGTTGCCGTTAACATGCCCTGAAAGAAATGTCAGGATATTTTTTTCCTGAAGCTCTCTTATTATCTTGACTGCGGTGTCATCATCCGGAGCCGCTCCGATAACAGCGGCAAAACCCGGCATTGTTCCGTCAACAAGCTGGATGCCAAGATTCCTCTGGATAGTGTCTGTTATAAAACCGTTATAAACATAGCCTGTCTCAGGGTCTTTGCAGGGCTCAAGGCCGTTGATGTAACGGACAGCAAGCAATATCTCTTCTGCAAAAAGTGTTGCCATTCCTGAATCAAGCGCTTCTCCAAGATAGGGCTTCCATAAATGCTCTTCCGGTTCTTCATGGAGTAATTCCTTTGCCATACTGAGAGCAACCTTCATATCCGCAAGTGTCTTTACAGGAAAGGCTGTCATTGCATATATCATCGGAAGATAAAAAGCAGTATCAGGGAATTCGAAAGCAAAGTCTTTGCCTTTTTCAGCAATGGCCTTTTCGAGCATTTCCTCAGCCTGTTTGACTAATTTATGGCTGCCTCTTATGACCGCAGAGGCTATTAACTTAGACATTGTTCCCTCCTCAAGTTATATAGTTCCTTATACTGTCATTCCGTGCTTGACACGGAATCCAGTTTTTTATTTCCTATCTTAACAGAGACAGCATCTGGATTCCTGCCCCCGCAGGAATGACATTTTTATTATCTTTATGCTGCCCTGCCCTTTAAGAAAGCCGGCAAGCCATTCGCTTCTCTGGGGCCAACCGTTATTTTCCAGCCTTCGAGTTTTTCCTCGATAGACCCGCTTAATATCGCAACATATCCCGGGATTATCAATTCCCTGTGCTTCACTTCGTTTTCGATGCCGCTTTCCTTAATGAAAGCCGCTATCTTTGATGCCGTAAATTTACCTGCGGCCCATGCTGTTAATACGGACAACCCTTCGCAGTCCATCACTGCAAGCCTGCTCGGGACCTTGCTGTTTTCTATCTCACCGGAAACAATAAAATATGTAAGGGAGAAGTTTGTTGTTATCATGAGCGGAGATTCCTGGGTCGGTTCTCCGAGTTTGTATATTTTCTGCTCCACCTGCATAGGGACCTGCGGGTCAGTATAGATATTCTGCCGCAAAGTAAACAGGGCAAGGTTTTTCCACTTCTCTATGCTGCTCAAAACTATTATCGAGGCATATTTTGCAATACCTACTGCTGCAATAAGCGCCTCGTGGAGGCTGTCGTCCCTCTGCGCAAAATTAATAACAGGATAACCCAATGCCTTGAAGTTCTTCTTTATGGCAGCCCTTCTTATCAGGGTGTTATTCCCAATAATGTCCTTTGCCTTTTTTGCGCCTGAGTCTATGACCATATCTTCAACGCCGAGTGATTTTATTTTTTCAGTTAATGCTGAAAGTTCGTCAAGACTGTTTGCCGTTACGCCGAGGATTGCCTTTTCTGCCTTTGCTATATTTGCCATTGCCTCGGCATTTCCTGAATTGGCGCCAAATACAATGGGCCTTTTACCTGTAAAAATCTTTACCGCTGCCTCTGCAGACGCAGTATCTGTTGTGGAAAGTATTACAGGCACGTTCGGGGCCTTTGACGAAATAATTTTTGCTGCTGCCTCAAATTTCCCTTTGTCGCCCGAAGCATTTGTAAGTGCTATCGCGTCAACCCTGAGCTTCTGCCCCACCCTGTCAAGTTCTGACGAAAGCACCTCTTCTATTTTCTTTGTAATATCGGATTCTGAAAGTGTATCCTTTATCTCAATTGCCAGAACGCATGGGTTCACAAACTTTTTGTCATGCCTGAAAAGCACTGTCTCTTCGCCCATCTTAACAGCCTTATCGCCTGTACCGAAGGTGATTGGCCTGACCGGAGGCGCTGAGGCCTCTCCCAGTATTTTCTTTGCATCTTCTGAAACATCAGGGCATAAATCGAGTGTTGCCTGTCTTTGCGCAAGTTTCATTGCAAAGGCAAGGCATGTAGGATGCCCGCATTTTTTGCAGTTTGTCTTCGGTAATAATTTAAATATCTCTACGCCTGATAAAGCCATCTCTAACCTCCCAGTTCCTCGATTACTTTTCCCACTGCCTCAACAGCCTTCGGGTGCCTCATTATAAGAAGTTCAGCTCCTGACATGAGCAATGCCGTTGCTGTTGTTGCTTCCCATGCAATGCCTCTTTCCTCTGCGTTGCCCCAGAGAGGCACCTCTGATTCAGGGGCCTGAGTCTCCTTTATCTTCCATACATACATGCCGACATCGGCAAGCATCGGCGGCTGCATAGTAAGGTCATTCTGTGTCAGCGCAGCGAGCCTTATCCTTTCCATAACTGAATACGTATATTCAAGTCCGTAACCCAATGCAGAACACATGGGGTCTGTTATAAGTCTTTCTTTATCAAAACCCATCTGTGTTATGAGGATGTTAAGCTGTTTTGAAAGGTTTATGTCAAGCTCTGACATGGCTATCAATTTGTGGTTGTTCGCCATCGCAGCAGCGGCGATTGTCTTGTAATTGGCCTCCTGCGCCTTTCCTATTATGCAATTCTTGTCTTTTGAAGCCTCTGCGGCAGCTATAAGGACAGGGGCATCCTTTTCAGCATTATTGCTGCCAAGAATTATTAAAGGCACATTTATCGCTGAGAGTACATCTTTTACTGTCTTTGCGGCATCTTCGGGAGAGCGGTTTTCCCTGTCAGGATGCGTACCGATAAGCCTGAGGGCTATCGCCTTTGCCTTTAATGTGTCCTGGCAGAATTTTGCCCATGTAACAGGGTCTCCTGACACGCTGCTGTATGGTTTCTGAACATTTTCAGGCCAGTCTGCCGGAGGTATATCCTGTATCTCATACGCTATCAAGGGTTTGTTCGGGACTGTGCCCTCGAATGAGTTAAAGGGAAGAACATTTTCACCGCCAAAGCTGAGTGCATTTGCGCCTGTGCCTGCGTTTACCTGATAAACCTTACCTGAATAAGTTTCCTTGGGAGCAACAAAAGCCATTTTAAAACCTCCTAAAAAAATAAATATAAGTCATATACGTCTTATATGACCTATTCTTTATCACGCTTTTTCTCTTATTTACATTTCCAGATACGAATGCGCATAAAGGGTTTTACCCATAATGACATCAATTGTTTTTGTTATCTCTGCCATTTTTTTAGCGTCATCAATTTTCTTCCCCGCAAGAACATCTTCAATCATCTTTTTCTCCTGCAGGGCTTCCGCCATTTCATGAGCATCAGCTATGGCTGCAGTCAATCCGGCATCCATCAGCATTACAAAGTAGTGTTTATTTAGAATCGGCCTAAGAGTCTTGGGACATCCATTGGATATATTGCTTAGCCCAACCACTGTCTTCATCGGCGGGTCGTTGATTTCCTGGAACATCTTAATCGCCTTTATCACATGTCTTGCATGGTCCTGCGAGGTTGCAATCTGAAGAACCAGAGGGTCGAGATAAATATCTTCGAGCGGAACGCCATATTCCATAGCCCTTGCCATTATCTCTGCTGCTATTCCGGTGCGCTCTTCTGCATCAGCAGGAAGGCCGCCCTTCCCCACTGTGAGCCCTATGACCTGCGCATTATATTTTGCTCCGAGTTCGAGGATTGGAAATCTCTCGGGGTCATTGGATGTTGAATTAATCAATGGCCTGCCCCACTGATTATTATGGACTTTTAATCCTGCCTCTATTGCATTTGCATTTGTTGTATCAAGGCATATTGGCAGAGGAACAACTTCCTGGATTGTTGTGACCATCCACTGCATCAAATCCTCTCCTCCGTCTTCTGCAGGTCCGATATTGGCGTCAATTATGCCGGAGCCTTCTTTCCACTGCCGGGTTGCAATCTCCTGTATAGGAGCCTTATCTTTTTTCATCATCGCCTCTCTAACTCTCTTTGCAATGATGCTTAATTTTTCCCCTATTATTAGCATCCGTTAACAACCTCCTTAAAGTAAATTAGAACTCTGTACCCATGACCAGCAAACTGGAGGGAAAATTATTTTATCACAAAAGATTGATGAGGTAAACAGATTTAAAGCGGTTTTTAAATTTTTAATTTTTATGAATCTATAAAATTTTTTATTTTCTTATCCCGGACAATGCATCACGGGCTCTTTCATTGTGCGGATTTATTCTTAACGCAAAATCAAAGGTCCTGCCTGCTTTCTCAACAAGCCCCCGCTTTGTATATACTATGCCAAGCTCCGTGTAGTAATCATCATTAAAGGGTTCTATCTCAATCGCCTTTATTAATACGTCTTCCGCCTCCTTAAACATCAAAGTATTTACAAGAGACATCGCAAGATAAAAATGATAACATGCCTTATCAGGGCTGAGGGTCACAGCCTCTCTGAATATATTTGCAGATTCATTATACTTACCGCTCATGAATAGTTCAGTGCCTCTTTTATATAATGCATCAGGACTGCTCGCTTCGCTGATAGCATTCAGCATAACCTCTTTGCTGGTTTTGCTATAGTCAACGGGAAGCACCGATTCCACGCTGTTCAGGGCATATAAGACCTTTAGCGTCTCCAACTCATCTCCATGAAGCCTTGTAAGGATATCCAGCACCCGGTTTTTACCGTCTATCAAGCCTATAATCTTGCCCTCTGTTTCATCAAACCTGAATTTCTTTAAAAGCTTGCCTGAATCAGGAGACAGCGTAAGGACAGTAGTAAGCGGCAAGGCATTTCTTATCTGCGGGAAACTGTCCATTTTTTTTATTCCTTTATATATGAGAGTAACGGTATCGCTGTCAAGTCTTACAGGTTCGTCTATCCTGAAAGGCGCTTCCTCAAAAAAAAAGTGCCCGTCTTCCCATTTAAAAATGCTGAGCACAATATCTTCTATCTGACTTTTTACAGCGCTCTCTATCTCCTTCTGTGTAAGATAACCAAGCTCAACAAGGATAGAGCCATGACGCTTGCCTGTTTTTTCAAGCAGCCGTATGGACTCGTAATACTGGATGACCCTGAGCTTTCCCTTTTTCAGGAGATGAACGCCGAGACATTCCTCCTCTCTGTTAGAAGTTGCAAAGATAATCTTTCCGTCTTTTATATAAATACGCTTTTCAGCAGGCCAGTTTTTAAGATAAACAGTTCCTGTCTTGCCGAAATTACTGATAGCCATAAGGACCTCAGGGAACCTGTAGTCCCTGAGCCGTTTGTATCTGCTGTCCAATGTCTCTGTCATATAATGTAATGAGCCTCTCTGGTTTTATATAGCATCGGCAATATTTGTAAAATCTTTAAACCAATCTTATTGTATAAGCCTGCCCTTGTCAATCTTTTTTAATCAGATGTATAATGCTCTTTATGAAATCAGCATTAACAATAGCCGGCTCTGATCCCACCGGCGGGGCAGGACTTCAGGCTGACCTGAAGGTATTCAGGGCCTTCGGAGTTCACGGGCTTTCAGTAACTTCAGCGCTTACCGCACAGAATACCGAAGGCGTCAGCGCTATAATTCCTGTTGATAAGGGCTTTTTTATAGGCCAGATGGACGTGCTTTTAAGGGATATCAAACCGGATGCCTTAAAGACAGGGATGCTTTACAGCGCATGGGCTGTGGATATTATAGCAGTCAGGATAGAGGACTATTCTTTAAAGAATCTTGTAGTTGACCCTGTCACTGTATCATCAACCGGCGTACCCCTTGTCGAACAGGAAACCCTGGAGGCCATTAAAGAGCAGCTTTTCCCTCTGGCAAGCGTGATAACCCCGAACATATATGAGGCATCAGTACTTACGGGGATTAATGTAGAAAATGTATCTGATATGGAAGAGGCTGCAAAAAGGTTAAAAGAAACAGGGCCTGCAGTTGTGATAATCACCGGCGGCCATCTGGAAGGCCTGGCGCTTGACTTATACTATGACGGCGAAGGTTTTCACAGGATAGAAGCTGTCAAGAGCATGGGGGAATATCACGGAACCGGATGTGCTTTTTCCTCTGCAATCACTGCATCACTGGCATCAGGACATTCGGCTCTTGAATCAGCGAGAAAAGCAAAAGAATTTATTAATAATGCCATCAGAAAGGCGTATCATCTGGGAAAAGGCATGGGGCTTTTGAACTTGTAATTTAATAATTTAAGCTTCCTGAAAATTATTTTGTTTTATGTCCTGATTGTTTTTTAATTCCTGCACTGTCTATCCTGAAGATATCTTTCTGTTCTTCAATGATATCACCTACCAGAAGGTCTACAATATAATCCCTGAGCATCTTTAAATGCCTTGCCGTCAGGTCCTTAAATTCTATTGCCATCCCGGATACCACTTTAAACACATTCGTATAAACATCCTTCTGATATATTACTACGCCTTTTAGCCGGATGGGTTTCCCGTCTTTGAGTTTTATTAAAACTTCCGCTTTCGCACCAATTGGCAGGGGCTTTACACTTCTGACAAAGATGCCTCCCTCCGACAGGCTTACAGCATAATAGTTACGGGCTATTCTCCTGTGTGTTATGGAAACTTTTTTATCGAATGTGGTCCTTAAAAACCTTCTCTTGGTGTTTCTTGAGAAGGTTACACACTCCTGTATTATGCTGTGGAATTCGAGTATATTGACCGGCTTTAAAAGACAACTGAAGTGATCATGCCTTGCACATTCTTCAAATGCCTTTCTGTCTTTTTCTTTGTACGTTATGAGTACGGGCACGTTTGATATATGCTCAACAGCAGAAACAAGCGTCGGGGCCTTGATGCCGTTCTTCTCCTTAATTGCCGCATCAATAATTACAATATCAGGCTTTATTATCTTTAAAAGCGTCAGCGCCTCAGAACCGTCTCTCGTAGGAACAACATTAAATCCGAGCCTGCTTAAAACCAGAGAAAAATACATTGCAAAGGCTTCGCTGTCGTCCACAATCAATACCGTCGGCTTATAACTCACCTTTTGTTTCCCTATAGTATATATTTTATTCTCTAACTTAAAGTTCCAAGCGCAAATTCAACCTGCCTTACTCTACAATATTTTTATATTTTTTAAAAGCAGATGCAGTAAAATACCAGACCATGGCAAAAAGAAAAAAAAGGGGGCCGCTCAGAAAGCTGTTCTGTCTTGCAGTTATTTTTATTATCTCAGGGCTCTCTGCCTATCTCTATTTCACCTTCCCTGACTTTGTATCCCTCAAAAAACATAACCCCAGGAAGACTTCATTCATGGAATACAGGGAGCAGGAATGGGGAAAAAAAGGCAAAAAATATACTATCCAGCAGAGATGGGTTTCCCTGTCCCGGATATCGCCGTATCTCATTAAAGCCGTGCTTATTGCTGAAGACGACAAGTTCTGGAGCCATGAGGGTTTTGATTATGAGGCCATGCAGAAGGCAATAGAGAAGGATATTAAGGCAAAAAAATTCAAGCTTGGCGGAAGCACAATATCACAGCAGCTTGCAAAGAACCTCTATCTCTCCCCATCAAAAAACCCTGCCAGAAAAATAAAAGAGGCAATTATCACATGGAGGATGGAAAAAGCTCTGTCAAAAAAGAGAATCCTTGAGCTTTATCTTAATGTAGCAGAATGGGGAGACAGAGGGATATTCGGCATTGAGGCTGCCTCGTGGCATTACTACGGCAAGCCTGCATCAGGCATTACACCTGAAGAAGCGGCAAGGCTTGCATCCGTGCTCCCCAATCCGAGAAAATATAACCCCCTCGGTGATTCAAAATATGTGTTGAACCGCTCGAATCTTATTTACAGTATAATGGTGAGAAGAGGAATTGTTGTGCCTGAATACGAAGAGGTTGTGAAAGAAGAAGATAAAAAAGAAAGCAATCAGAGTGAAATCAAAGGGCCTCAGGAAACAACAAACCCTTCCGCTCAGTAAACAGAGTGGTTAATTTTTATAATCAAAAAAACAGGTTTTTTGCTCCTTATTTCTTTTTCTTCTTTGCTGTCTTTTTTGTAGCGCACGTTCCCTTGTGGCCGGGTTTACAGGACATATCATTCACCTCCTTTTAAATTCAACCTCTAGTTGCAATATATCATGCAGGCAGGTGACTGTCAAATAAAAAAATATATCCCGCTCAAAGACAATTCCCTCCTGCCTTAGATGAAAATTGTTTCAATTTGACATTGCTTTTAAATTGGGGTATAAAGGTGTCAGGAAGGGGGAAGTATACGCCGCATAGAAAAAGGAGGAAAGATATGGCATCTTACATAATTTTAAGCACTCTCACAGACGAGGGCAGAAAGACGATAAAGGAAAAACCTAACAGGATTCTTGAGGTCAACAAAGAACTCGCAAAAATGGGTATTAAGGTAAAACAGCAGTATGCAGTGCTTGGCCCGTATGATTTCGTGAATATTGTGGAAGCTCCGGACAACGAGACAGTGATGAGGATGTCTGTTGAGCTTGGGGCAAGGGGCTCTGTTCAGCTCCTTACATTAGTTGCAATACCTGTTGAAGAATTTATAAAAAAAATCAGATAGTTTTTATACCCCCTTCCCTGTTGTTTTTATATTGATTTAAGAATCAAACACGCCCTTTTGCTCGTTGCTATCTGCAACGGCATGTCTGAAAATACAATGGCAATTCTTGGGCCTGATTTGTTAAACTATAATAGTATTATAAGGTAAGTAATGATTAAGCTTTTATTTATTATTTCATTCCTGTTAGTGCCTTCCTTTGCCTTTGCATGGGGGCCTCTGACACATGTCTATCTTGGGAGCGAGATATACTATTTCGGCTCACTATTACCTGCCGGCATATATGCCTTAATGAAGAAATACAGGAATGACTTTATCTACGGTAACCTTATGGCAGACATCATTGTCGGCAAAAAATATCTGCCTGACGAGAAAAGTTCCCATAACTGGGATGTCGCCTTCAGCCTGTTTGATGCTGCCACAACACAACAGCAAAAGACCTTTGTCTATGGTTATATGAGCCATCTTGCAGCAGATACTGTCGCACATGAGAGGCTCACGATAGGAAGAAAAAATGTCGGCCATACATTTCTTGAACTGAAGGCAGACAGCATCGTTGACAAGAAATACTGGTTTAAGGCCATAGCAATTGATAAAAAGGTCCAGGTAAGGAACGATATTTTCCTTGAGAGGTCTCTGGAGAGGGCCATGTTTTCCTTCAAGACAAATAAACGCATTTTTAAAAGTGTAGTGCTCCTTTCCGGCCTGCATCAGGAGGGGTTAAGCAGTTTTATTGACAGGAATATAATAGTGCCTCCTGCTTATACAAAGGAATACATTACAAAATTCCAGGAAGAATCCCTTGACAGAATTATTGATATCCTCCAGAACGGCAGGGATTCGGAAGTCCTGAAAAAAAATCCGCTTGGCAGCCCAAGACACAGAAGACGTTTATTCCTCTCCTAAAGTAATCTATTTATTTCACAGAGACAGGCAGAATGTGGTATTTGAGCGGTTTTTTTTGCCGATAGTCCGACAGTTCACATAATATATAAAGAGGCAAAAACCTCGGAGCGTAGCGAGAATGAGCGAAAATGCTGCATGCTGCCTGTTCTGTTTTTTATTTCTCTGCAATTGACTAATCCTTTTCAAAATGCTATTAAAGACTGATGCGTGATATGCTCGGCAGAGAAGAAGTTGTTACTGTTGAAAAGGCCCTTGAACTTATATTTAAAAATTGCTCTCCTGCATTACCTCCTGAAGTGAAAATAAAGATTGAAGATTTTTATCAGAGAATCCTCGCAAGAGATATATGCTCACCTGAAGACCTGCCGCAGTTTGCGCGTTCAACAGTTGATGGTTTTGCAGTTGCTTCTTCAGATACATTCGGGGCCACAGAAGGCTTGCCGTCGTATCTGAATGTTACAGGCGAAATATTAATGGGTGAAGAGCCATCCCTTGAAATAAAAAAAGGAACAGCCGCAAAAATAGCAACAGGCGGAATGCTCCCAAAGGGCGCTGACGCTGTTGTGATGATAGAACATGTTCAACAGGCAGACAAGAAGATGATCGAGGTTATGAAACCTGCTGCACCCGGAGAAAATGTGATTCAGGCAGGCGAAGATGTGAGGAAAGGCGATCTGATATTTAAAAAAGGGCATCGTCTAAGGCCGCAGGATGCTGGTGCGCTTGCAGGCATTGGAATAACAGAGATATTCGTCTATGAAAAACCCATTGTTTCGATAATATCAACAGGTGATGAGATTGTTCCCGCAGGCAGCAGGCTTAAGCCCGGACAGGTAAGAGACATAAATTCATTTAATCTTGCAGGCCTTATCTCAGAGGCAGGAGGCAACCCTGTGAAACAGGGGATTTTCAGCGATGAATATGCCGTGATTAGAAATATCGTTGAAAAGTCTCTTGGAGATTCTTCGATGGTGCTGATTTCAGGCGGAAGCTCTGTTGGCACAAAGGATATGACCGCAAAGATTATAAATGATGTTGGAAAACCAGGCACGCTGTTTCATGGAGTGTCAATAAAACCCGGCAAGCCAATGATAGGAGGCATTGTAAACAATAAACCCATATTCGGCCTTCCTGGGCATCCGGCTGCCATTACTGTCTGCTTCGAGCAGTTCATAGAGCCTGTCCTGACAAAACTTACAGGACTTTCAGAAAATAAGTTCAAAGGCAGAAAATCCTCTGTAACGGCAAAGATGGCAAAGAATATCGCATCAAGCTCAGGGAGGGAAGACCATATAAGGGTTGCGCTTGAAGAGCGTGGCAGTGAAATCTGGGCTAATCCGATTCTTGGTAAATCAGGGCTTATAACGACGCTTGTTAAGGCTGACGGGATTGTTGTTATCCCTCTCAGAAAATTGGGAATAGAACAGGGAGAGGTGGTTGAAGTGAGGTTATTTTAGACAGGGGATAGCATCTTCGCTCATTCTCGCTACGCTCCGAGGTTTTTGCCTCTTTATATATTATGTGAACTGTCGGACTATCGGCAAAAAAAACCGCTCAGACACTATCCCCTGTCTTTATTTAATTATGGATGGAAAATCTGTGATATAGCTCAAAACAGCCCTGCATTGGCTTTGCTATTCTTGAAACATAAGCTGTTTTTATGTTTTAATTGTATCTCAGGCTCGTAGCTCAGGGGGAGAGCGCTTCCTTGACACGGAAGAGGTCGGCGGTTCGATACCGCCCGGGCCTACCATTTTTTTTAATAAATATAAACCGGAGGGTTAAAAATTAAATTACGATTTGCGGATAACACAGAAAAAGAGATTGCTGACCTCTCAGAGATAAAAAAAGAATTCAGGAAGAGCGGGGCTTTAGCATTCAGGCTTGATTCAGATTTAAAAGACCTGGACTTTGTAAAAGACATTTCATCCGAAGCCACGATTGATATTATTACCTTTGATTCCCCTGAAGGCAAACAGATTTACAGGCACAGCACGTCTCATGTAATGGCGCATGCTGTCAAGGAATTGTTCCCTGAGGCAAAACTTGCTATCGGCCCTGCAATAGAAGAAGGCTTTTATTACGACTTTGATATGGACAGCCCATTCACGCCTGAAGACCTTGCCGCAATAGAAAAGAAGATGTCCGAAATAATTAAGAAGAATAATCCTTTTGTAAGAAAAAATATATCAAAGAAAGATGCGATAGACCTGTTCAGAAAAATGGGAGAGGCTTACAAGGTTGAGCTTATTACTGAGATAGCTGACGAGGAAATGTCCATTTATGAGGAAGACGGTTTTATTGATTTATGCCGCGGGCCTCATGTTTTTTCAACAGGGGCGATTAAGGCCTTCAAGCTTCTGAGCATTGCAGGCGCATACTGGCGCGGCAATGAGAAAAATAAAATGCTTCAGAGGATTTATGGAACGGCTTACACTTCTAAAGAAAAGCTAAAAGAACATCTCGATTTCCTCGAAGAGGTCAAAAAAAGAGACCACAGAAAACTCGGGAAAGAGCTCGACCTGTTCAGCGTAAGCGATGACATAGGCCCCGGACTGATTCTCTGGCATCCTAACGGAGCGATTATAAGAAAGACTATAGAAGATTTCTGGAGAGACGAACATTACAAGGCAGACTACAAGCTGCTTTATTCACCGCATATAGCAAAACTCAACCTGTGGCAGAAGAGCGGGCATCTCGACTTTTACAGGGAGAATATGTATTCACCGATGGAGATAGAGGGCATAGATTACGAACTTAAGCCTATGAACTGCCCATTCCATATAAGCGTTTATAAAAGTTCTCTCAGAAGCTACAGGGAATTCCCGGTCAGGTACGCGGAACTCGGGACTGTTTACAGGTATGAGCGTTCAGGGGTATTGCACGGGCTGCTTCGCGTCAGAGGGTTTACCCAGGATGACGCCCATATATTTTGCAGGGAAGACCAGATGGAAGACGAGATACGGAACATACTCGATTTCACGCTTTTTATCCTTAAGACATTCGGATTTGATTCATATGATGTCTATCTCTCAACCCGGCCTGAAAAATATGTAGGGACTCCGGAGAACTGGGAAAAGGCAACTAATGCACTCAGTCAGGCCCTTGAGAAAAAGGGGCTGGCATACCAGGTAGACCCCGGAGAAGGCGTGTTCTACGGCCCGAAGATAGACATAAAAATAAAGGATTCCTTAAACAGGTCCTGGCAGTGCAGCACGATTCAGGTTGACTTCAATAACCCGGAAAGATTTGATATTAACTTCAGGGGAAGTGACGGAAAAGACCACAGGCCCATAATGATCCACCGCGCCCTGATGGGCTCTCTGGAAAGATTCTTCGGGGTTCTCATAGAGCATTATGCAGGTATATTTCCTCTGTGGCTTGCGCCTGTTCAAATCGGGATAATTACAATAGCTGAAAGACATTCTGATTATGCGCTGGGAATTGCGCGCAGTTTAAAGGCTGAAGGCCTCAGGGTCGAAACAAATCTTGAAAATGAAAAAATTGGCCATAAAATAAGAGAGGCCACTATCAGAAAAGTGCCTTATTTGGTTATAATAGGCGATAAAGAGATGGCTGAAGGGAAACTGACTGTAAGAAAGCGCAGCGGTGAAAACATAGGCCCGTTTACGGCAGAAGAATTTACCGGCGTAATAAAAAGCGAGATAAAAAATAAAAAATAAGTTACAATATTCAGCTTTGGCAGTTTTGAACTGCGGGTATTTTATATGGAGGTGAAGGTATAAGCAAGAACATAAGAGTAAACGAACAGATAAGGGCAAAAGAAGTAAGACTTATTGACGGAGAAGGAAAACAGGTAGGCGTTATCCCTGTGAGAGAAGCATTAGTTATGGCTGTAGAAAAAGACCTTGACCTGGTAGAGGTATCGCCGGAAGCAACCCCCCCGGTCTGCAAGCTGCTGGACTTTGGCAAGTATAAATATCAGTTGAGTAAAAAGCAGACTGCAGGTAAAAGGATTGATGTAAAAGAAGTAAAGATCAGGCCCCAGATAGATATACATGATCTGGAGTTGAAAGTTAGAAACATAAGACGTTTCCTGGACGAGGGTAATAAGGCAAAGGTCATGATGTTCCTCAGGGGAAGAGAAATGGCCAGGCCGGATCTCGGGATGAAAGTCTTTGAGAAAATTTCACAGATGCTGACAGGAAAGTTCAATATAGAGGTTATGCCAAAACTGGAAGGCAAGAGTATCACAATGGTAATAGCGCCAGGCGGCAAGTAAAGGAGGTTAATAATATGCCAAAAATTAAAACACATAGAGGGGCAGCCAAGAGATTCAAGCTTACAGGCACAGGCAAGGTAAAGAGGAGCAAGGCTTTTAAGAGCCATATCCTTACACACAAGCCTGCAAAGAGAATGAGGGGTTTAAGAAATGCCACTCTGGTTCACAAGACAGAGGAAAAGAACATAAAAAGACTTTTACCATATCTGTAAAGATAAAAAATTAAAAAATAAAGATAAAAGAGTTCAGTATTTTTAATATTTGCTCTTTTATTTTTGAATTTCAGGAGGATTAAGATGCCAAGGGCTAAAGGTGGATTTAAAACAAGAAGAAGAAGAAAAAAACTGCTTGAGAAGGCAAAGGGATACTATAGTGCGAAGAGCCGCCTTTTCAGGATAGCAACGGAGGCGGTTGACAAGGCCTTACAATATGCCTACAGGGACCGTAAAGTAAAGAAACGTGAATTCAGGTCTCTCTGGATTATACGGATTAACGCTGCGGCTCGGGCAGCAGGATTGACTTACAGCCAGTTTATAACAGGGCTTAAAAAGGCACAGATAGCATTGAACAGGAAGACGCTTGCGGATATGGCCTATACCGATCCAAAGGCTTTCAATGCTATTGCAGAGACAGTTAAGAAAAAACTTGCCGCATAGAAGCGGCGGGTAACTATGCCTGATAACGATTCCCTTAAAAAAATCTTTCTCGCTGAATTAAACATAGCTGCGTCTGTTGCAGAACTTCAACAGCTCAGGGTCAAATATCTCGGTAAAAAAGGGGCGCTGACAGCGCAGCTCAAAAGCCTTTCCACTCTGCCGGCTGAAGAAAGACGGTCTTTTGGAAAGACAGTAAATGAACTTAAAGAATTCATTGAGACTGAAATATCTGCAAGGGCCTCTGTTTTAGGCAATGCAGACCTCAGTAAGAGGCTGGCCTCAGAAGCTATTGATGTAACCCTTCCCGGCAAATATACACCCTTCGGCAGTGAACATCCGATAAACAAAGTCCTGAAAGAGATTACGGATGTATTTATCACGATGGGATTCGGCGTTGAGGAAGGGCCACAGGTAGAACTCGACTACTATAATTTCGAAGCCCTTAATATGCCAAAAGACCATCCTGCAAGGGATATGCAGGACACATTCTACATCACTGACGATGTGATGCTGAGGACCCATACTTCACCTGTACAGATACGGGTGATGGAGCAGAAGAAACCTCCCCTGAGGTTCATAGCTCCGGGCAAGGTTTACAGATGCGATGCAGATGTATCTCATACACCGATGTTCCATCAGGTTGAAGGACTGATGGTGGATACGGATATATCTTTCAGCGACCTTAAGGGTGTCCTGGAGACTTTCATCCACAGGATATTCGGCCCTGATACTCCTGTAAGGTTTAGGCCCAGCTTTTTCCCTTTCACAGAGCCCTCGGCAGAAGTTGATATCGGTTGTGTCTTTTGCAAAAGAAGGGGATGCCCTGTATGCAAGAGCACCGGATGGCTTGAGATACTCGGAGCAGGGATGGTAAATCCGCATGTATTTGAGATGGTTGGCTATGACCCTGAGGCCTATACTGGCTTTGCATTCGGAATGGGAGTTGAGAGGATAACCATGCTTAAGTATTCCATAGACGACATCCGGCTTTTCTACGAAAATGATATACGCTTCCTGCGCCAGTTTTAAATCAAAAACAAGTTACCTGTAATTTATAAACTCCATGTGTATCCCAAGGTCTTTTCCGCGGAGCATTGTCATCACTGTCTGAAGGTCATCTATCTTTTTTGCCCTCACCCTCACCTGGTCTTTCTGTATCTCTGCCTGAACCTTCATCTTTGAATCCTTGATAATCTTCACAATCTCCTTTGCCTTTTCCTGCACAATCCCCTGCTGGAGAGTGATAACCTGCCTCGCTGTTCCTCCTGCTGCCTGCTCAACCTTTCCGTACACAAGAGATTTAAGGGAGACCCCGCGTTTGGCAAATTTTGACTGGAGTATATCAATGACGCTTTTCATCTTCTGTTCATCGTCAGAGATGAGAGTTATCTCAGCCTTATCTTTATTGAACTCAATACTGCTCTTGCTTGCCTTGAAGTCAAACCTCTGGCTCATCTCTTTAGTCGCCTGCTGGACAGAGTTTAAGACCTCCTGCATATCTACCTTGCTTACTATATCAAAAGAATGTTCATCTGCCATTTGCCCCTCCGGATAAATTAGTCGCTCAAAGTCATGTAACAATAATATTATAAGTTAAACAGAGGTGCAGGGGCAAATAACCGATGCAAAAAAACATAGCGGCTATTACCTGTCGCCTCTACCGTCAGCTTCATTTTCTGCTCTTCCAGATTTTTCTAAAAGGGATTATTTCCTTATAGATGGAGCCATTGAATTTTTCAGGGGCGTAGTGATCAAATGATATAGTTAGCTTGCTGGTCTCGTATTGATAAACTTGCTCTTCCTTCATCTTTTTTTCATAGAGGTCTATGCTTACACGTCCCACGTTACTGCCTTTTTCAACTGAGATAGAGTTTGACGCCCAATAGGGCATATCTGGAAGAACAAATAATTTTACTTCTTCATTGGGAATTTCATCTTGATAAGTATAAAATACGTCAACAATAAGGGAATAATCTGTTTCCTGTACTACGGTAACCTTGTCGACTTTAATCTTATGAGGAGGTTTTAACTTAGTTCCTCTCTTAAATATGGTAACACCAGACCTATCAGTGTGACCGGAAGGTTTTTTTGTTGCTTGAGCTGTTGCTATTAAAATGAAAACGAACATTATTATGAGTGACATGAGTGACAATTTTTTCATTATCAAATCTCCTTTGGCGGATAGAACTAACGTATGTGTCACTGACGAGTGCTACTGAAAAACAACAACATGCTAAAACTAATTTGCACATCTTAAAACAATGCACGTTAAAAAAGCATCCTGTGGCACTCGTTCATGTGCGCGCAATTGTTAACTTTTAATCAAAGTTAATTGTTTGTAATATTGCTCTAAATCATAATCAGATTCGTCAAAATCTTTAGAACTTCTATATTCCTTTATTTCATCAACCATTCGATTGAATTTATTTATCAACCAACCATATTTTACTTTTAAATCTGGTTTATCCGTATTAATATACGGGGTAATAATTTCCCTAAGGTTTTCAATATATAATGGTTCATCCTCAGCAGAATCTAAGTTTTCAAAAGCTTTCCCAAAATAATCAATGTAATACATATTGTCTGTGTCTTTTGATACGATACTGTTTATGCTATCAAGTTCATCCTCTGGAGCATGATGAAAAGAATGAAATTGCTTCCCAATATCTAATATTGTTTCATCAAGTATAACCCTAGGGAATAAGGCTGCCTTCGATTCTGTGTCATACGCTTTAATAAATCCTGGTCCAAAAAGTATTTTATCTGTATGGATTAATTTGCCAAGAGTAATTCCTCCCCTACATAATACTTTGTGTTTTAACAATTCGCTAATAAGTACCTGAATATCAAATAAGTTGTAAAATATTCCACTTTCTTCGCTATAAAGAAAAGATATTACTATAGAATCTGAAAATTGCGTCACAACCTTTGATTTTTCAAAAAAGCCTTCAGGATTATCCAAATCCAAAATTTTTCTGATAGTCGAAAAAATATAATATGTTTTCTCAATATCTTTTTCCTTATCATTCCCTTTACCATCGGTTGTTTCAGCAATAATATCTCTAAATCCGAGAATATCAATAAGCGCTATAATTCTCATTTCATATTTCAAGATTGTTTCTCCCTTATATATTCTGCAAAATATAGATTGCTAATTCTTAACTTTCAGGGTAAGCGGCTTTGCCCCGTTGAAAATAAAGGCAAGGGTCGCTTTAACCTGTAGTTAGCCTATTATTATTTGAAGTAAAAATCCTATTATTACCAGTCCTATTCCGCATTTGAACGCCATAGGCGAAATAAAAGAAGCCAAATATATTCTTCCGCCTCTATTATCTTCTTGATACGCCTCTCCCAGGTTTTTCCCGAATGAAAATGCTATCAATATAGTTCCTATAAGATTCAGCAAAAGCCCTAACTTGTCCCAAATAAACAATAGTATTGAGTTAATCATTTTGCTTTGCCAACGTGGATGCCGTAATATTTCAATACGTTATTTCTAAATTTTTTCAAGCCATACTCAGATAGCGTTGTCTTGAATTTTGTATCTGGGTCAGAACATGAAATTGTCAGATTTTTTTCCATATCACAGTTACCACATGGGAATACGCTAAGCTTTATAGTGAGCGTCTTCCCTTTTCCATCTCTTGATACCGGCATGGAACCTCCTTTAAATTTAATCAGGCTAACGACTCAAATAACCCGCTGGTGTAAAACCCTTGAAAACCAAGCTCGGCTTATCGCCAGTCGGTCTTGACGTAATTGTCAGTGTCATCATTATAGAAAGTTTCTCCTCACCCTTTCGAGTTCTTTAGATATCTCCGAAGTGTCCGGGGCCGTAAGTGTAAGGGTTAACTTAATTTCCGTGCCCTCTTTGTATTGGTCGATGTTATCGAAGATATGGTTAGTTTCCTTGTGAATATATGTAGCATAATCTTCTATTTCTTTAATTGCATTCGTAGCCATTAGGGAAGTTAGCTCAAGAAGCCTGCTGAAGGCGTCATCAACATTTAAAGTTAGAAATTCTAAGCGCCATTCGATGAGTCTCTTATATCCATCCGTAAATCTCTTGGCAATATAGTGGATATGTTTTGCATCCCCCGGCTGGCCCGGTGCACCAAACGCGACGGGTAGACCTTCATTAAGAAGTGTTGTTGACGATGTAAGCGTGTTCAATATAAGGCTGAGATGTTGCGAGACCCAGTCGGCGACCTCAAGATGGTCTTTCAATGCTGTTCTTTGGCCGTATGAAACTCCATATAATAAATCTCTCCTAATATCCTCATATTTTTCAATGTAATCTTTGAGAACTTCTGCAAAGAAACGATACTCCCAGCCTCGGGGCCTCTCTATAAGTATTTGAAGAGCCTTTGGAGATATGTCAGCAAGCGCTTTATCATCCAAAATGCCGGGCATTATTTTCGCCCTGAGGTCGAGGCAATCCATGAATAGATAGGCAAATTGATGCTTAAGAGTTTCACAGATTTCCTGAGCGGACTCAAATGAAAAAACCCAATTATCTTTCGTGTCTCGAAGTAACTCAACAAACTCAAACAATTTGTTGTTGTCAACTACTTCTGAGAAATCCGCTTCTTTATTTTTTCTCCACACTGGAAGAATGTTTATAATATTTTTTGCTACAAAAACATAAATTGGCGTGCCCTTCGCTTTTGCCTCGATATACTCCAAGTTGGTTACAGATTTACCGTTATCTGCAATAGCACCGTATCGTCCCCCAACTATCAGTATGAATATGTCTGCCCTATTTTTGACCGTTTCTCTGCAATTCCTAATCGTATCGTATGACGGATTTATGGGGAATGAATTGAAGTCGGAGAGAACTGGATCAAGCCCAAGAGACTCAATAAATTGTTTTAAATCTGCTCTTAATTGACCTAAATCAAAACAGGTTGAACTAACAAATATAGATGGCCTAAATCCCTTTGGCACAATATTCTATTTCTCCTTTCTTAGCTACTAACGCCGGAAATGAGGTGCATGTGCAACCAGCCTTTGCAAAAACCCACAGAGGCTATTCCCAGCGCCCCGATTTAATTGTTATACGTTGTCTTGCTATATCAGTCGATTTCAAATAGAAACATTCTTATGAGACTAACTTTCTAATTTTACAAAGATATCATGTATAGATTTTGGCCATATCATAATATGGAGGAGCGCACCAAAAGCAACGCCTAACGTTGATGACAAGAGCCACTCGTTAAAAGTTTGAATAAAAACATAGCTATACAGAGCAGAGGCGCTTGAAAATGTTAAGAATAATATCAGGAAGCCTACAATCCTTGTGGGAATCAAATACTTGATTCCGAATAACATGGCAAAACCCAAAAACAGCCCGCTGATAACTCCCCAGATATTAAGCTGAAGTGTCTCGATTTTTACAAATTCGGGTGTTTTAAAAAGTGCAATTTCGTAAACAAAATAGATTACAAATAATACTAGACCTGCCCAGAAACCCGATCGCGCTGAAGTTCTGTTCTCGCCCATAGGAACATTGAGCATAATTGATCTTCCGAGAAAAAAAAGACCAACAAGAATCAAAGGAACTACTACCCAATAGGCAACGAAAGTGAAAATGTTCTTAATGCCATTATTTTCTATCATCCATTTCTCCTTTACCCTTAAAAGCTGACTAAGCCGCTTATAAATAACGATATCGTCTTTTTCTTAAATATCATTTTTTGTCACGTCTAACATTATATTTCATATCCCATGCGTCTCGTAGAGTCGAGCCTACGACTTTTTGTGATACTTTAGGAAAAATTGCAGGTTGAGTCAAGAGAAATCTTAGCCGAGGTAAAAATCAGGCATAAACCAGATGGTTTTTATTGACAAGAATGATAAAATAACTTATCATTAATCTAATCATGGACATTTTATATAAACCGCCTTTTAAGAAATTTGTTAAAAAACAATCCAGGGCATTTCAGTTAGCTATCGAGGATGCGGTTGAAGTAGTTATAAATACTCCGGATACTGGAGAAGCTAAAAAGGGCGATTTATCAGGTTTTAGAGTGCATAAGTTTAAATTTCAGAGGCAGGAATACTTAATAGCCTATAAAATAGAAAGCAATAGCATGGTATTTTATATGATTGGCACACATGAAAATTTCTATCGAGATATTAAACAATATCTCAGGGAGGGTGAATAAACATGATTACAGCAAGAAAAGTTTATAAAGAAATACTTGATATGCCGATAACGGAAAGGGAAAGACTCTTTTCTTTTATTGCAAGGCTTGGTTTCGAAAAAGAGCATTATACCCATTCTGAAGTGTTCAGCGACGTAAGACAGTCTCCTTTTACTATCAAAGAGGCAGCGGAATATCTTGAAGTTGCAGAGATAACAGTAAGGAGATGGGCAAGAGATGGCATTCTGAAACATAATAGAATCGGCAAGAACATAGTCTTTGATACTGACATGATAAAGGCGTTTAAAAAACAAAGACAATAGCATCTATTCACAAACCAGTCACACCCTCAAAATAAAAATGGGTTACGGTTTCATCGTAACCCATTCACTTTTAAAAGTGAGCCGTGGAGGATTCGAACCTCCGACCCGCTGATTAAGAGTCAGCTGCTCTACCAACTGAGCTAACGGCCCGGTAAAAATGTTAAAGCGTTCATTGCGTTATAGCGTTATTGCGATTATACTTTTTCCACTATAACGCTCAACGCCATGACTCGCAAACGCTATCTGGCGCGCCTGAGAGGATTCGAACCTCCGACCCTCGGCTCCGGAGGCCGATGCTCTAATCCGCTGAGCTACAGGCGCATTGGGGTGAGCGAGGGGACTTGAACCCCCAGCCCTTGGAGCCACAGTCCAATGCTCTGACCATTGAGCTACGCTCACCAATTTGCGTTACAGCGTTTATCACGTTCATTTTTTTGCATCTTTATTATATAACGCCATAACACTCAAACGCTATAACTCATTACGCTATTGGCGCGCCTGAGAGGATTCGAACCTCTGGCCTACTGCTTAGAAGGCAGTTGCTCTATCCAACTGAGCTACAGGCGCTTTTACTTGTCAATGAGCCAACTACTAAATACTGAACAATTCAGTTTGTATTTGGTCGGGGCGAGAGGATTCGAACCTCCGGCCCCCTGCTCCCAAGGCAGGTGCGCTAGCCAGGCTGCGCTACGCCCCGTTCAAAAAAAAGTATCAAAGGGTCAAAGCTTCAAAAAGCGGTAATACTCTGATACTTTGATACTATGACACTCTGATACTATACTTAATATTTCAGTATCTCCAGATAATCACCTATATCTTTTTCCTCGTCCCCTTTTGCCTTGAGTTTCCTCTGTTTCAAATCATTGATAGCCTTACCCTTATCACCTTTGTACAAAGGATCAATCTCTACTGCCTTTGTTATGGCTGTTGCTGCATCGCCATATTTACCTTTCGCATTATAGGAAAGCGAAAGATCATAATAAGAATAATAGAAGTCAGACGCCCTCTTCAGCGCCTCTTTATTTGCATCTATTGCCTCATCATACCGCCCAAGCCTGTAATATACTCTGCCGAGATTGTTATATGCCTTTTCAGGAGTACGATACAAAAGATTTGAAAGAGCTTTTTTGTAAGAATCAATTGCTTCATCAAACCTCCTGGATTTTTCATATGCAAAACCGAGATTGTTATAAGCCTCGGAAAAATCATGGTCAACCTTCAGCGCCTTCTGGAAAAAATCTATCGCCTTTGGAAAATCGTCAAACTTCAGGAGGTATATTATTCCAATTGCATTCAGCACTTCCTTGTCCCCGGGGTTGAGTTCATATGCCTTCTGAAACTCAATGAATGCCGGTTGAGCATTGTTCTCATTAAGATATGATACGCCCAGTTTAAAATGGGCATTCGCCTGCTGTTGTTCCTCCACGCTTACTGTTGCGCAGGAACAAATGAACATAAGCATAATCAGACATAAAAGTTTTTTCATAAATCAAATCTCCTCTGTTTACCGTGTTATTTTAACATAAAAGACGAAAACAAGAGATAGAAAAACAGCAAACACCTTCATTAAACCCCGTTAGGCTTTATAGGCTATAGAGGTTTTGCTTCTTCTGCCGGCAGCTTCTCCAAAATTCCTCTTATGAGCTTATACGTTTCGCTCCATGCAAGTCGCAGGCTCGACTCTTCGAGATTCCCGGCCTTAATCTCAAAACCTTCAGGAAGAAATCTTATCCTGTCACCAACGGTATCCCGAAGTCCGAAAATATTTTCTGCTTCAACCTTTGTGCCCTTTGAAAAGATAATCCGTATATTTCCGCTGACTTCCTCAATATCTGTAACCTTAAGCTTCCTTGCCATTATCTTAAGCCTCATTACATCAAAGAGATTCTGAACCTCTGCAGGCAGCCTGCCAAAGCGGTCTTTAATTTCATCAACAAGCGCATTCAGGCCCTCATCATTCCTGGCTGATGCGATCTTCCTGTAAATGCTCAGCCTTAGCGTAATATCCTCAATAAATTCATCCGGTATGAACGCAGACACCCTCAGGCTTATGCGGGGGTCTATCTCTTCTTCTGTCTTGATACCCCTTAATTCAGCCACTGAATTTTCGAGCATATCAACATACATATCAAATCCGACCGCATGTATATGCCCTGACTGTTCAGGCCCAAGCATATTCCCTGTTCCCCTTATCTCAAGGTCCTTCATCGCAAGCCTGAACCCGGCCCCAAGATAGTTCATGTCCTGAATAGCCTGCAGCCTCTTTTTTGCCTCATCAGTGATAATGTCTTCTCCCGGGACAAGAAAATATGCATACGCCCTTACATTACTTCTTCCTACACGGCCCTTAAGCTGATAAAGGTCTGCAAGCCCCATCCTGTCCGCCATGTTTATTATTATTGTGTTTGCACTCGGTATATCAAGGCCTGAACCTATAATCGCTGTTGAAACAAGAACATCAATCTCTCCATCTATAAACCTTTTCATCACCTTTTCAAGTTCTCTTTCATGCATCTGTCCGTGCGCAACAGCAACCCTTGCCTCAGGCGCAACACGCTTGACATAATCGAAAATTTTTCCTATATCCTTAATCCTGTTATGGACAAAATATGTCTGGCCGCCCCTTTCCATCTCCCTCTCTATGGCATCCTTTACTGTCTGTTCATTGAGTCCGGTGACTATGCTTCTTACGGCAAGCCTTTCTTCCGGCGGGGTTTCAATAAGGCTCATGCCCCTGATTCCTGACAATGCCATATTAAGCGTCCTCGGGATTGGCGTTGCAGTAAGAGTAAGAACATCAACACCCCTTTTAAGCTCTTTTATCTTTTCTTTTTGTGCAACCCCGAAACGGTGTTCTTCATCAATTACAAGAAGGCCGAGATTATGAAAGCTGATATCTTTTCTCAGCAGTGTATGGGTCCCTATCAGTATGTCAATATCTCCATTAGCAACTTCTTTTATTGTCCCGGACTGCTCATGCCTTGACTTGAACCTGCTCAGATAGCCTATTGTCACAGGAAAAGCAGAAAATCTCTGTTTAAACGTCCTGTAATGCTGCTCGCATAAAAGCGTCGTAGGCACAAGGACTGCGACCTGCCTGGCGTCATAGACTGCCTTGAATGCCGCCCGCATGGCAACCTCTGTCTTGCCGTAACCAACATCTCCGCAAAGAAGCCTGTCCATGGGCCTTTCCGTCTCCATATCAGACTTTATCTCTTCTATTGCCCTCGCCTGGTCAGGTGTTTCATCATAATGGAAAAAATCATCAAACTCCGTGTGAAGTTCTGTGTCTCCGCTGAACACAAAACCTTTCGAGACCTCCCTCTCGGCATAGAGCCTCAGGAGTTTCTCTGCCATCTCCCTTATTTTCTTTTTTACCCTTTCCTTGGTCCTCTGCCAGGTCTTCCCGCCAAGCCTGTCAGCTTTAGGAAGGACGCCTTCTTCAGCATGATACTTCTTTATCTTTTCTATAGCGTAAAGCGGAAGATAAAGCCTGTCTCCCCCGGAATATTCCAGAACCATGAGGTCGCCTTCATAGCCCTCTACTGTCTGCTTTACAAGGCCTGCAAACTTTCCAATCCCATGGTCTTTGTGCACAATAAAATCACCAACAGCCAGGTCATCCAGTGATATGAGGAGTTCTGATACCTTTGATTTTTTTATTGACCTGAATGCCGGCCTTTCACCGAATATCTCTTTTTCTGTAAGAATCAGGAGCCCTGGAAGAAAAAAACCTGATGAAAGTTCTCCAATGGTTATCGATATACTGCCCTTGTATTCAGAAATCTCCTCTTTTTCAACCACAGGCGCAACAACATCCCCTCCGCCCGGGGCTGACATAAGAACATCTCTTATCCTTTCTGCCTGTCCGGTTGATGATACTACTATGACTATCCTGTTCTCCCTGCTTATTTTTTTTATGGCATGAGGAAGTTCATAGATGGATTTTCTTTCATTGTGGTATATGCCATGCCCTTCCATGGGAAGGAGCCCCGCATCAATCGCCGCTCCCTCTTCTGTTATCCTCTGTGAAAAAGAAAATTTTGAAAGCATTATTGCGCCTTCAGGAAAGGCATACGGGGGATGTATAGAATCCGGGAAAAAATAATTAATATCACCGGCCATTGAAAAAATGTCTGTGCCTTCTAACGGCTCCGCAGCCGGAAGGATAATTAATTCTCCGGCATCTTTAACTGATTTTTGCGTATTTATATCAAAGGTCCTGATTTTATCTATTGTATCTCCGAAAAATTCAACCCTGAAAGGGTTCTCATGAGTCGAAGGGAATATATCAAACAGCCATCCCCTGCGGCTGAATTCACCGTGCTCAACAACTATCGAGACACGTTTATATCCGAGCTTAATAAGTTTTTGCTCCAGTACATCCCTGCTCATCTCAAAAGGGGCCTTTAACTGTAAAGCATTATCTTTCAATTCTTCATGCGGCCACACTTTTGCATCCAGAGCATCTTTTGAAGTTATTATAGAATCGCCTTCATTAAAGTTATAAATAACCTCTGCCCTGTGGCCGCAGGATTCAGGGCCGTTTGGTTCGGGAAGGAATAAAATATTGCGTGGCGTCATGCGTGAAGCATTGAACACTGACCTGAAAAACAAAATGTCCTTATATAATTCTTCTGCTGTTTCTTCTATATGCTCAATCATAATAAACGGCTTGTCCTGCAAGGCAAGGAAAAGCGCCATAGATGAACCGGAGAGGTTATAGATGTGCGAAGAAGGAGAGATGTTCTTTACTCTGTCTGAAAATAGGCTAAAATCCATCAGCTAACTTACAGCTTCTTAATCTTCTCAATAATTCCCGTAGTTGATACGCCTTTGACATATGGAAGGCTGCGGGTTTCTTTTGCGATATCAGAACCGACGATATCCTCTTTCTTCCAGTCACCGCCTTTGACAAGGATATCAGGCTTTAGAAGTTTTATTAATTCATAAGGGGTATCTTCATCAAACACCGTTATATAATCTACCATTTCAAGAGCTGCCAATATCTCTGCTCTCCGCTCCTGCGGATTAACCGGCCTTCCCGGCTTTATTACAGAGACAGACTTATCTGAGTTTAATCCTATTACAAGCACATCTCCAAGAGCCCTTGCCTCTTTCAGATACCTTATATGTCCTACATGCAGAATATCGAAGCAGCCGTTGGTAAAGACAACCTTCCTGCCTTTAGCCTTGAGGCTGTCAACTACTGCCTTGAGTTCATTCCAATTTAATATCTTTTCCATAATCTCTTTGCCCTCAGCTCTCAGCTCTCAGCATCTCCTTTGCCTTCTCTACTATTTTCCTGTCACCCTTATAACTGACCTTTGCCAGCGCTGTATCAAGAGGAAACCATGAGGCATCATCAACCTCTGCATCGTGGTCTTTAGTGCTGCCGCCCAGGTATTCCATCAGATAAAAATGCACTGTCTTCCTGCACCTTGCATTTTCTCCTTTGATGTAATACCAGAAAGAGATATCTCCTATCTTATCCCTTATCCTGCCCTTCAGCCCTGTTTCCTCCCTGACCTCTCTGACAGCTGTTTCTTCGGGGCTTTCACCTTTGTCTACAATGCCTTTTGGCAGGCACCAGACATTCCCGCCCTTAACTGCAATCAGCGCAATCTCTGTTACATCGGCATTGGCCCTGAATATAACTCCGCCGGATGACACCTGGTTTTTTATGGTTGCGGGTCTCATATCACAAACAGGTTAAGGTTGAGGTTGAGGCTAAGAATTTTCTTTCCCTTTACCTTAATCTTAGCCTTAACCTTAATCTTCATGGTATTGCCTTGCCTGTGACAATTCTCATTATATCATTGTATAAAGCGAAGGTCATTAAGGCTATAATCACTGCAAGCCCGACCTTTTGCGCAATAATCATCACCTTTTCGCTGAGGGGCTTCCGTCTTATCGCCTCAAAGGTCAGAAACATAAGGTGGCCGCCGTCAAGTATGGGTATCGGCAGAAGATTAAGTACACCGAGGTTTATACTTATCACTGCCATAAATACAAAAAAATTCATGGCGCCAAGCGATGCCTGCTCACCTGCCATCTGAAAAATAAGGATTGGCCCGCCGATAGTATCTGCAGGGACAATCCTCTGTATAAGCTTCACAATCCCAACGATTGTCAGCACAGATACCTCCCAGGTCCTTGTAATGCCGCTTGCTATTGCACTGCCAACCCCTTCTTTTTGTATGAAAGAGCTTCCTGAAGGTTTTATCCCTATCAGGCCTATCTCTTTTTCCTCCCCGAATATGTCTTTTATTTTTTTCCTTTCAGGGGTTATTGGCACAACGATAATATTGTTATCCCTTTTTATCTTAAAACTGAGAGCCTTATCCGGATTTTTATGTATAATGGCTGTCAGCTCTGTCCATTGATTTACCATAACTCCATCCGCCTCAACAATCCTGTCACCCTTCATAATCCCTGCTGCACTTGCCGGCGATTGTTTCATAACCTCGCCAACCTCAGGAAGAAGAACAGGCAAGCCGTGCATAAATATAAAAATGAAAATGAGCGCAGCAAAAAACAGGTTGAAAACAGGGCCTGCAAAAACTATTGCCGCCCTTTTCCATACAGGCTGGTAATTGTATGCAAACGGCTTGTCCTCTTCCTTAATCTCTTCACCCGGCTCTTCTCCCAATGGTTTTACATATCCGCCTAATGGAACGGCAGAGATAAGGTATTCCGTGTCTCCATACTTCCTGCCGATAAGTTTCGGGCCAAATCCCAGAGAAAACTTCAGGACCCTTACGCCAACCAGTTTGGCCAAAATAAAATGCCCGAATTCATGCACGAATATCAGAATTCCAAGTAATACTATTGCTGAAAGAAATGTCATCTCTTATCTCCTAACTCGATTTCATTAACTCTACCACAGGCAGGGCATAGTATTTGAGCGGTTTATTTTGCCGATAGTCCATAAAATAAAGATGCAAAATCCTCGGAGCGCAGCGAGAATGAGCGAGAATGCTATGTTCTGCCTGAAAAGCCATTAATACTTTCCCTTGCCCTTTCCCTTGCCCACCTGTCCGCCTCAATAACCACATCAATCTCTGTGACAGGCTCTTTCCTGTGCGAATTCATTACCTCTTTAATTATAACAGGAATATCATTAAACCCTATCCTTTTTTGAAGAAATGCATCCACGGCAACCTCATTTGCGGCATTTAAAACAGCAGGCATTGTTCCGCCTTCTTTAGACGCCTCATACGCATATAAAAGACAGGGGAAACATTCTGTGTCAGGTTTCCGGAATGTGAGTTTTTCAATACTGCTTAAATCAAGCTCCGGCATGGGCTCCTCAATCCTTTCAGGATATGAAAGCGCATAAGCTATGGGGCCCTTCATATCAGGGACTGAAAGCTGTGCCAGATAACTCCTGTCTTTAAACTCAATCATTGAATGGACTATGCTCTGAGGATGTACAAGCACATCAATCTTATCTGAAGAAAAACCAAAAAGATGATGTGCCTCTATGACCTCAAGCCCCTTATTCATAAGCGTTGCAGAGTCTATTGTTATTTTCCTGCCCATATCCCAGTTTGGATGTTTCAGGGCATCCTCCAGAGTCACCTTGCCCAACTCTTTTCTGGTACTGCCGAAAAAGGGGCCGCCGGAAGCGGTAAGCACTATCCGTTTTATGGAGTCCCTGCCCCGCCCTTCGATGCACTGAAATATGGCGCTATGCTCGCTGTCCACAGGAATTATTTTTGAGCCGTATTTTGCTGCATACGCCATAACTATCTCCCCTGCAACAACAAGGGACTCTTTGTTGGCGAGCCCGACTGTTTTCCCTGCCCTTACAGCAGAAAGCGTCGGCAGAAGGCCTGCAAAACCAACAATTGCTGAAAGTACAAAATCAGACCTGCTGTATGAAGCAACCTCTGCAATGCCTGCATCGTCTGACAAGACTTCAATATCAAGTTTTTTTCTTAACTTGATTGCGTTTGCTCCATCAGCTACTGCCACTATTTCCGGCTTAAATTTCTTTATCTGATCTTCGAGTAATCTTATGTTGCTGTTAGCAGTAAGCCCTATTACCTTAAACCGGTCCCTGCATTTTGAGATTACTTCAAGAGCGCTTCTCCCTATCGAGCCTGTCGAACCTAATATTGTTACCAGTTTCACTTTATTAACCCAAAAACTATTGCAGCCCAATAGAGCACAGGCCCGGCAAACAGCACCCCGTCAATCTTATCAAGCACGCCGCCGTGTCCCGGAAATATGTTGCTTGAGTCTTTAATGCCGGCATCCCGTTTGAACATTGACTCCACCAGATCTCCTATAATAGTTACTGCGCCCGTAATTATTCCCAGCCCGACAGCCGTAAATAAAGGCAAGGCTATTGAAGATATAAATACCGTCTTAAGAATAACCGCTCCTGCTGCCCCGCCTGCTATGGAGCCGACAGCGCCTGCAACTGTCTTATTAGGGCTTATCGCCTCATACAGTTTTCTCCCGCCAATACCTTTGCCCATATAATATGCAAGGCTGTCCGAGGCCCACACGCATCCGTAAAGGAATATTATCCATTCATATCCCTGATTCCTGAGGTATATCTGATAACCAAGGAGCCATGGAATATATACGATAGCAGTCACTGCAGTTGCTGTATCAAACAGCGAGGATTCAGGGCCACGTTTAAAAAAAAGTCTCATGCAGGCAATCACGATAAATAAGACTGCAAACAAATCAAAAGGCTGAAAGCCGAGGGCTGTCCCGACAAGTCGGGACTCTCCGGGGAGAGAGGGCTGAGGGCTAAAGGCTAAAATAGTTACTGCCCCGAAAGCAAGGCCCGTATATTTCAACAGGCCTTTAACCCTGTACATAGAATAGAATTCGTACTGTGCAACAGCTGTGACGGCAATAAGCAAAAAAAGAAAATACACTGCCGGAAGTTTTGTTATGTAGAAATAAGCAAGGGGCAGTATGATAAAAGCAATGATCAGCCTTTTCCGATGCATATCAGGGCTTTGCCCTCAGAGGCACAGCGCCGAACCTTCTCTCCCGCATCTGGTAATCATGAAGTGCAACGTAAAATTCATCCTTTGTAAAATCAGGCCAGAGCGTATCCGTGAAATAAAACTCGGAATACGCGCCCTGCCAGAGCAGGAAATTGCTTATGCGCCTTTCCCCGCTTGTCCTTATTATAAGGTCAGGCGATGGAAGGCCTGCTGTATCCAGAAAAGAATCAAAAGAATCCTCTGTAATCTTGTCCGGGTCAATGCCGGATGAAACAAGTTTTTTCACTGCCCTGATGATCTCATTCCTTCCCCCGTAACTTAGGGCTGAAGTCAATGTCATGCCGGTATTGCCGGCTGTCCTTTCCTCTGTTTCAGATATCAGCGCCTGTATATTATCAGGCAGCATCCATGTCTCCCCTATTGTCCTGAAGACAATCCCTTTTTCCATAAACTCATTAAATTCATTTCTGAGATATATCTCGAGAAGTTTCATCAGGGTTGCAACTTCGGCTTTAGGTCTCTGCCAGTTTTCTATGGAAAAGACATATAAGGTCAAGTTTTTTATCCCAACTTCCATTGCAGCGGCAATTATCTCCCTTGCCCTTTCCGAGCCTCTCCTGTGCCCTTCAATCCTGGGAAGACCGCGTAATTCAGCCCACCTTCCGTTCCCATCCATTATTATTCCCACATGCGCCGGGATTTTCTCAGATAATAACACCGTTACCTCCTCCCATTACCGCGTGTAGCGGATCGCGTATATATTTAATTCCATTACACGCTGCTCACTATACGCTTTTTTTATCTCCCCTTAAGCGAATATATGTAAAGCACACTGCCCAGCGGATTTTCTCCCTTAAAAATATTTTGCAGTTTTATCCCGAATGACGGCCTGTCAAGCAAAATAAGCCTGTCGCCTTCAAGCGAATAATCAAGCAGGGTCCCCGGGATATTCTCTATAACAGTCCTTTCTTCCATGGAAACCCCGGTCCACCACAGGCTCCTGACCTGAGAATTGCTGTATCCCATCCCCTTAGCCATATCTACAAACGGAAGCCTCTTTATAACAAAGACCTCCCTGTTTTGCAGGGAAAGCCTGTCCTTTACAGACCATTTTTCCTTCATATCTGCCATAACAGTAGGCGCCGGCTTTCTGAATGTTGTGAGAAAACCTCCGTAATCCTCTTTGCTTTGCCATATCTTCTTCCCGCCATCATAAAGGCTAAGATATCCTGCATCATCATAGGCAAGGATTAACCTTCTGCCGTCGGACTCATTTATGTAGACAAAATCGTAAATATTAACATCGCCTGGAAGGCTTATATTACCGCCTTTCTTATATCCATCTTTCCATATAATCGTAAAAACAGGGCCTCTGTATCCTTCTCCTGCAGTATATGCCTGTGCAATAAGTTCGCTCCCTATACGCCTCAAAAAGACATTACCTTCCCAGAGCACAGAAAACTTATCATTTTTCATTTCATATATGCGCGAGATAATCTTTTCATCCTTCATAAGAGTAAGCATGACCTCGTGCCTGCCGTCTCCATTTATATCCATAACATCGAGCCAGAGATGGTCATCCATTGCAGCGCCCTTAATCTCATAGCGGCGGCTGACTTCACCGCCAGGCATATAAAAACGCACATCCTTGCCTGTGCTCAGCAATATTTCTGCCTTTCCGTCGCCATCAACATCGCCGGATGCAATTAATCTCACCCCAAAAGGCAGATCAACATAAAGCCATGTGTCAACTTTTTGAGGGCCAAAAAATTCTTCGCCAAACTTAAATTCCTTCATAAGCGCAAAGGCAACCTTCGTCTCGCTCTCTGCAAATCTGACTGCATTATCAACCCAGAACAGTCTCTGCATGAGCAGGATATCTCCTCCTGCACCTTTCGCCGAGAGGATAAGCACAACATCTGCATTCAGCTTCTTCGCCTCTGCAAGGACCTCATCATCGCTGTCGGTCTCAAGCGCTGTATCAATAAGTTCAAATCTTCCCGTCTCCTTCAGCAGCCTGTAATACGAATCTGCAAGGCTCCAGTCAACATTCCTGCGATGATAAAAAAGCATACGGACGCCTGTCTCTGAAACCCTTATCCTGTCAGATTCCTTCGCAGCGCCCTTAAGGATGCTGATAGCTGATGTATCGGGGCCGACATCTCTTACTTCAGCCTTACCGATTACTGCCTCCAGTAGCCCTATAGGTTCTTTAGTAACCGGATGCAGAAATGGAGTCCCTTCCCTGAAAACAGTAAAGCGCATCCCTTTTTTTACATCTGCCTTAATGCCAATATCAGCTACAGCGCTTCCATTGCTAATTGATTTAATTCTGCCCTTCAAGGGCTTAAAATATGAAAGGACTTCGTCCCGCATTATATTAAGAGGATTGTCATCGGCATGAGCAGTGAACAGTGAACAGTGAACAGTGAACAATAAAAAACCAGTGAACAGTAAACAGTGAATAGTGAATAGTCTTCCGATTTTTATTAACTGACACCTGACACCTGACACCTGTTTTATTAGCCTCACTTCTTCCCCTCTCCAAAACAAATATTGAACCCTATTTTTTCCGCCCCGGTCTCCTCAGCGACTCGCCGGGTGCGAGCGGATCCCCGATTACTATCACTCAAATCAAGCTTCTTCATGAATAAAAATGCCGTGCCCTGATACAGCCTCTCAACTCCCTGCTCTGACAGGGAAATGGTCTCCACCGGATAATGCCACAAATCCACATCTTCGTCAAAGGAAAACTCCATCTTCAGGTTGAGAAATTCGTCCTTAATGAAAAATCCGGTTATAGCATTATGCATGCCTTTATCCTTTATAAAAAGAGATTTATTCCCTGCATGTACTGTGGCATATGGAGAACCTAAAAAAGAGAGATTAAATTCTATAGCAAATATGCCAGCATACCTGCCCCCGAGCAGGTAATCAACCCTTATCCCTGATTTTTTGCCCACCCCGGCGGATCCCTGAAATAAAACAGTCTTGTCAATTTTTACCTGACAGCCTGAAGCAATTCCCTCCCTTGACAGGATGACGCCTGTGCCCTCCTTCTTTTTAATCTGCTCCAGATGATAAGGACTGCCTATAAAGTCACCCCTTTCATCGTATTCGGACCTTATTAAGTCATTGAGTTTTATATTATAATCGAAAAAATGGTCCAGCAGCGACATTCTTCTGTAATTATCGTATACAAGGCAATCCAAAAGGCCTTCCTCTTTAACAAAAAATCTGTCGTGGATTGTCTTTGCTTCTCCTGCATCATTTTGTGTTGTCTCTAATATTTTAGAATGATATGCCTCAGGCCTGCGGGTAAGTATATCCAGTGTATTAACCTGCCTGCTTTTTATTGAAAGCTCAACAAGCGCCCCGCCCTCTTCTGTAAAAAATGCAGCCATATCTCCCCTGCCTATGCATATATCCTTAAACCCGTCGCAATCAAGGTCGCCCTGTTCAATAAATTCCGTAACTTTTCCCCTTTCTGTAACTTTTGCAACTATTTTCCCTTTTGTTTTTTTACCCTCTGAACCTAATATCTTTTCAGCCGCTAATTCTGCATTGAGAAGATGCCTGTACAATGAAGACCTCAGATGCGGCAGGTAAAGCCCCCCAAAGATGCCGTGCCAGTATGCATCATTACACTGGCCCTTCCAGAGTTCATGCAGCATTAAGCGTGTAGCATTTAGCGTATGGCGTGTAGGTTTTTGAGATTTTCTTTCTCTACCCGCTACACGCTGCGCGCTAACCGCTTTGATTGCCTCATGCACTTTATTGCTTATCATCAACATCCTCTTATGGATATGGTTTGATTCGGGATATTTTGCAAAAAAGGAACGCCATGTCCCTCCCCTCAAAAAACTTTTGGCCCTGTCTCCGAACAGCTTCTGCATCTCGGTTAACGCATACTCATAATCAAGCGCACTGTCAGGAGGCAAGGTCCACTCACCCATTTCCCTGTAAGACGCAGCAGGCAGATATACCATGCCATTTGGATAGAACCTTTCCTGATGCCCGGCAAAGGTTGTAGTCTCTATCCATTCGGAGTTCTCTTCAAGGGCGGAAAAAAATCTATTAAGCCAATCCTCTTCATAGCAGTGCTTATATGTGTCAGGCCATAACCCGAATTTTTCACCGTCATCCGCCATGGTAAGCAGAGGAGAGCCTCCTGCCATGGAAACCTCTTTCAGGTATGACATTACATTATCAACATCCTTAAAGGGTATGCGATATCTCAATTCCTCGCTCCCCGGAAAAACCTTTATTGAATGCCCGTTTTCTTCTGTCATGTAATACCCTAAAAGGTCCCGGTTCTCAAGCCCTGCAAGCTTAAAATGATAATCATCCACTGACAGATATTCTATCCCTGCCTGTAATATATACTTTGGTATATGCGGCTCCCATACCCTTTCTGCAAGCCACATGCCCCTGGGCGCATAACCAAACCTGTCTTTTATATAGGCGGTCATCTCTTCTATCTGCGTAACCCTGTCGTTCTCCGGCAGGGAACAGAGGACCGGTTCGTAGAACCCGCCTGAAAGCAACTCTACCCTCCCGCCTTTTATCAGCGCCCTTATCATATCAATTGCCTCGGGATGCCTTTTTTCGAACCACAAGAGGAGATTCCCGGAGTAATGCAGAACAATCTTTAATTTCCGGCGCTCAAGAAACCGCTCAAGAAAAGGCAGATATGCGCGCTGGTAAGCCTCTTCAAGCACATGCTCAAAATTTCCCACAGGCTGATGGTTATGGATTGAAAGTATAAGCTTGAGTTTTGACATTAAGTTATAGATCCCTTAAATTTTGTATTTATTCCCCTGCAAATTTACGAATTACCTTGCAGAACACACCCACTTAAATTTTATAATTATAGCATATATGGTACTGTTAATAGCTTAAATTGATATCACCCGTTAACAAACTATGAAACTTATTTTTATAAAGAAAAACTTCTCGGTTCACGGCGGCGCTGAAAATTACATGAAAACACTTATAGCCCACCTGAGCGATAAAGCTGATATCCACGTCGTAGCAAAAAAATGGATAGAAAGCCCGGGGATAACCTTTCACAGAATAGATTCACTGTCTCTTGGTTCATTCCTGTCAACAATAGCCTTCAATGCCGGTACCTGCCGCAAAATAAAAACCCTCAGCGCCGATTGCGTAATAAGCTTTGAACGCACGACGTGCCAGGACATATACAGGGCAGGAGAAGGATGCCACAGGGAATGGCTCAGGCTCAGAGAAATGAGCGAGCCCTTCTGGAAAAAATATACATTCATGATAAACCCGCTTCATATCGCGCTTCTGAGGCTTGAGAAGCAATTGTTCTCAGACACAAAAATTATTATTGCAAACTCAAATATGGTCAAATCCCAGATAATGAAGCATTATAATGTCCCGGAGGAGAGGATACGGATTATTTACAATGGCGTTGACCTTAAACGGTTCTCTCCTGAAAATGCGGAGATCCACAGGGCGAAGATGCGGCAGGAGCTTTCGATAAGTGAAGACACAAAACTCATCCTCTTCGTGGGCTCGGGTTTTGAGAGAAAAGGCCTCAAGACACTCCTCCGTGCAATATCTCTTTTAAAGCAGGGAAATGATATAAAGCTGATAGTTATCGGTAAAGGAAATATTAAAAAATTCCAATCTATCGCAAAAAAATACGGAATTCATGACAGGGTTTTATTTCCCGGGCCTCAGAAAGAGATAGAAAAATTCTATGCAGCAGCAGATGTATTTGCGCTTCCGACAATCTATGACCCTTTCAGCAATGCAACACTGGAGGCAATGGCATCAGGGCTTCCGGTCATAACAACCAGAAATAACGGGGTATCAGAGCTAATACAGGACGGCGAAGAAGGCTTTGCAATAGAAAACCCTCTGGATTACAATATGCTGGCTGAAAAAATAAAATCAGCCCTTGCAGGGCATGAAGCAATGGGACACAAGGCAAGGCTCAGGGCAGAAAAATTTCCCATAGAAAAAGCAGCAGATGAGTTTATAAAAATAATAGAGGGGAAGCAAGCTTCCCCTCTATCTTAACTATTAATACCTATTTTCGCATCTCATGAGGCACAACTGCTGTCGCTGATGAAATAGTCGCATTGCCTGCAAAGTCTGTTGCCCTGTAGGTTATCGTATAGACCCTTCCGTTTCCTGTTCCAGCCCTTTCTGCTCTCAGTGATAGCGTTCCATCTGCGTTAACCACGATGTCGTTTGCCGTGTCTCCGTCTCCCAAACCATTGTCAGGCTCGCTGCTCGTTACTGATATGAGTTCTACCTGCACATTGCTTGTCAGATTGTCGCTCACGGTTATCGAAGGCATTATATTCACCATCTTGTGATTCGGCGGCCATAGAAGTCCGGGATTTAATGTTACGCTTAAAACAGGCGGTGTTCTGTCAATCATAATTTCAACTGACTTTGCCTGTCCAATATTACCTGCATAATCAACCGCCCAATAGCTCAAGTTGTGTCTTCCATCAGCAGCGATTGTTAGGGTTGCTGCTGAGCCTGAGATTATGGTCTCTGCCCCATCGAATATGTAATGTATCTCTTTCGCGCCAGAACAATTGTCTGTGGATGTGAGATTTATATTCACATCTGATTTGTACCAGCCGTTGTTGCCTGATGTGCCTGTGATTGTTGCACTGGTTGATGGAGGCACACTGTCTTGCACTGTTATGACAACTGTGTCTTCTGCTGTTCCACCTTTTCCGTCATCTACTTTAAGGGTGATTGAATAAGTTCCGAGCGGAATCTGAACTTGAGGATTTACACCGGTTGCCGTACCAAAGATTCCTGTCCATGTGTATGTGAGCGCGTCTCCGTCCGGGTCTGATGAGCCGGAACCGTTAAGTGTTACTGCTGCTCCATTTGATCCGGAACAACTTATGGTCTGGTCAGGGCCGGCATTGGCAACTGGGATTTGATTTGATTCAGGCCCAAAAAACTTCACCCAAATATGCCCTGGAGACATTGTACCGGGAAGAGGTCCTCTCCATGTTATTGCAAAGCGCTCCTTTCCTGCCATAGCAACCTTTCCCCAACTGCCCAATGCGTTAAGGTTAACCTGAAACGCTCCATTGATGGGAGTTCCATCAACATCATATCTCTGGGCAAAAACTCCATAAGAACTTTCATCCTGTCCATAACCCATCCATGCAATAACTTCTTCATACCCATCAGGATCTCTTGAAACAGATGGAATCCACTGAAGACCTGTTAAATAAGTATTTACCCTGAATTCAGCTGTAATAGGCGCGGCATCAGTATTAAATCGCCTGGCATAAACATCATATCCACCACCTCCGTGCCCGCCACTCCATGAAACTGTAAAGTTACCTTCGCTGTCCACGGCAACAGAAGGGTAAAAATAAGAAGACGTTGTTGTATCTTCATTGACCTTGACTAATCCAGTTAAGGGATTTCCATTAAAGTCAACTATCCTCGCATATACACCTGTCTCCAAAGAAGCGCTTGACCGCCACGCAAAGACAAACCTGTCCTTTGCAGCAGATACATCAGGCATAGTCTGATGATACAGATCCCCCTGGTATATATAAACCTCTAATGCTCCAGTAATAGGGCTGCCGTCAGGGCCATAAATGCGACCCATAACAGTCCCTTCCATTTGCGCCCATGTTACCGCAAAATGGCCTGTTGGAGCGACACCTATTCTGGGACCATTAAAAAGAGGAGGATAAAAACTTCTACCGTTGTTCACCCCAAATTCCGGCCCCATCGGAACCCCATCTGGTCCAAATCTGCGGGCACGTATATCACCGCCATTACTGCGCTCATAAGTATACCAAACAATAACAGAGTTTCCCTGAGCATCCATTCCAGCCCACGGCCATATCTGGTTACCTGCAGTATTTTCATTCACGAGAAAAGGCGCAGTTGTTGGTTTGCCGTCAGGGCTGTAAATGCGTGCCCAGATTCCCGCACCATCTTCATCTACACTTCTCCATACAACAATAGCCTTTCCATTTTCATTCATAGCTATGTGGGGGTACGATCCACCAGTTAACCCTTCGCTTGCCAAAAGGTCATCGGTCAGCGGAACTGCATCAGCCCATGAAAAACATGGATACAGCAAACACAAGAGCAAAATCAACTTCTTCATGGCATCCTCCTATCTAACATAGAATAGACTCAGCAATAAATTAGCTTAAATAAATACAAGGTCGTTGCGAAAAGTGATAACTGCAAAGCAATCCAAAAGACACAAAACAACAAAGAGATTGCCACGCTACGCTCGCAATGACAAGTTATACATCAAAAAAAGGTTTTCAGGGGTTCCCCTTTTTTAAACTTTTCCCCTTCTTACCCTTTGAAACTCTTTCCCTACACGCTACCCGCTAAAACGCTACACGCTTCCTATTTATGCACCTTGCTGTGGCAGGTGAGGTTGCACTGCGCCCTGCCGCTGCCATAATCAAGATACTGGCCTGCGCCTGTAACCACGGAAGGATTGAATTCTATCAAATGAGGATTTGTGCTGCTGCCGTGCGAGGCATGACATGTATAGCATGAGGTCTTTTGATAGACTATATGCTCCTTATGCCCGTAATCGCCTGACTGGCTGCCCTTGAAACTCTGATTGGAAAGAATACTGTCACGGTTATGGCAGGTATAGCACAATTCATAAGCATAAAGGCTCTCAGCCCCGTCTAGCGTGTTATAGTTCACCCTGAGCAGCGGAGGATAATCAGAACCATGAGGTTCGTGGCACTGTGTGCAGGTTATAAAACTGCCCTGAGGGAGGTCCTTGAAAAGGCTCGTGCTCCTGCCTTTTGCAACCCTTTCAACAGGGTGATAGGATGCATTTGCCGGGTCAAATTCCAGTCTCATATTGGAGCTTGAGGAAGGAAGGTTTATGCTGTCTGAATGGCAGTTATAGCACACCTCTGCTTCTTTTTCCGCCATCTTTTTTGCGCCTGAAAGAGATGTGCCTTTTATCCTTGCCATTCTGTTGCGCGGGCTTGTCATGTGAGTGTTATGGCAGTCCTGACAACTGACATGCCTCGGCATTGCAGTATCCTTTTCCGGCAGCGCTTCATTGGCTATATGATATTTTGCCGTATCTATAATTGGATGGTTGGACCTCTTCATTAACAGGCTGTAGATGTTAGTCCTCGCCCGCTCTTCAGCCGAGCCTGAAGGGCCATGACACCTCAGGCACAAATCCACTATACGGCCCTTGCCTTTGCCTGATGGTTTATGACATGATCTGCATCCACCACTAACCTTTGTTCTATTAAGATGCGTGCCTTTTTCAGCAGCGCTGACAACGCCTGAAGATACAAAGGTTAAGAAGGTCAAGCAGAGCAAAAAGGTTAATGCCATTTTGCCATCTTTGTTCTCTTTACCCCTTTGAAACTTATGAACCTTTTTAAACATTATTTTCTCCTTATGGGCAAGTATAATGGCATGTTTCACACAAAGGGTTCCAGTTTAAAGGTGTGCCTTTCACCAAAAACTTGTTATTTCCGCCAGGATCATTATGCGGGTCATGGCAGCTTCTGCATTGAACACCCATCGCATTCCCCTCACCGGGGGGATATAGATGCGTTGTCTTATAGAGTTTTACAGGGTCAGTAGAAGAAATAGTGCCAGGGTCTCTAATCGGCATACTAACCTCAGGGCACTTGGCAAACACCGCCGCCGCAAGAGCGCTGTTATACTCCATCGAAATCAAATGATCTCCCCACCCGATATCCAAATGTTTGCCACCACTGACAAAGTTTGTTCCGAGACATGTATAGTCAAGCGGTCCGCATGGCAAATAATCCTGCGGCGTCATAGGAATATTCCCTGCCATTCCAGACCCGGGCACATTAACAAGCTGGCCCAATGCCACTGTTCCGTCATGACAGCCAAGACAGAGTTTTGAACTGCCGTCAGGCTGCTTGGCCAGCGTAACACGCCATGTATCGCCGCCATAAAATCCGCTTGCCTCAAACCTGACACTATAAGTTGCGCTGCTGATTGAATGGTTCCATAATGGAGAGCCTGCAATGCTGGCTTCCTTGCTCGCTGAATGAGGCGTATGGCAGAAGACGCATTTCTGGGTCACTCCGCTCGCACCCGTTGCTTTAATGGTAGTAGGAAGAGGAGCATTTGCAGACAGGTCGTGTTTTGTGCCTACTATCCCCGCAAAGACAACAGAAGTTACAAAAGTGTAAATAGTTACAAGAGTTACAAAAGTTGCAATACAAAAGTTGCAGAAGTTGAACCTATTGAAATTTTTTATCATTTTGAAACTCATTTCTTTAACCTTTTGAAATGTATTGAGCATAATTTTTTAACTCCTCCTTAAACTTTTTAACCTTTTGTAACTATTGAAACTTTTTACCTTTTTCTTTATTTCCCCTTTTGTAACTTTTTACCCTTATCACCCTTTTTAACCATTATTTGCCTCCCAGAAACTGAAACACCTGAACCCTGCGGTTATAGGTATCAGCTATATATATTTTATCATCTTTATCAATAAATATGCCTGCCGGAAGCCAGAACATCCCCCTGTCCCCTCCTTCTTCGCCAAAAGGCAACAAAAGCCTTCCATCCCCGTTAAATATCTTGACCGTGTCCTTGGAAGAATCCACAACATATATGTTGCCCTCGCTGTCAGCAGCAACGCCTTTTGGAAGCGCGAATTTATCGTAAGAATCCCCTGCCGAGCCGAACTTCGAGCTGAATTTTCCCTGCCTGTCAAAACCCTGTATCCTGAAATTCAAGGTGTCGGTCACCCAGATCCTTCCGTCCTTATCCACCGTGATATGAGTGGGATAGTTGAACTCTCCATCGCCATCGCCCCTTTTTCCAATAATCAATCTTACGCTGCCGTTGGCAGGGCTTATTCCATATACCTTATGGTCAAGCGCGTCAACGACATATATGAGGTCCTTGTCTTTGTCATAAGCAAGTCCTGCGGGCCTGACAAATTTAACCTCAGATAGATTGCCGGTAAATTTTCCGTCTTTATCATAAACAAATATTTTATTAAGGTCCGAGTCGCTTACATATATGTTTCCTGCCTTATCAGCGACAATACCGACGGGAAATCCGAGCTCGCCTTTGCCGCTTATTCCGAGCTGCAGGACCTCCATTGTCTTGATATTTATGACAGTCGCCCTCATTGCGCCTGAATCAGCTACATAAAGCCTCTCGCCTTCAAAATAAACGCTGTAAGGCATCACGAGCGCACGGCTGGCCTTCGGGTCTGTAGGGTCGCCTCCTCCGGCAAGAAAATCCACGAAAGACATCCTGGGCGCTAAAGAATAAAGGCTCCACAGGTATTTTATCCTTGGCTTTTCAGGCTGCCCCGGCCAGAGAATACCCTCGCTCATGGCATAGTCAATATTGGCCTTGTAAACAGGCGCGCAAGCAACAAAAAGAAGGGGAAAAAGTGTAAGTAGGGGAAGAAGGTGAAATAGGTAAAAAAGTTTCAACTTAAATAGTTTCATCTTTTTCACCTTTTGAAACTTTTGTATTGCAACTTTTGAAACTTCTGTAACTATTGTAACTTGATGTTAAGAGTTTCATTTAAATTTTGCCCCCCTGATCTTTGAGACTTTTAAGGATTCTATTAAATAATATATCAGCCTTGATACTTCTGATGCTACTTTTATAATTTTATCAAATTCTTCCCCGGAAATATAGCCTAAATCCAAAGCAATATAAAGCTGTGTTCTTAGTTCTCCGCAGGAACCTTTTGCTATATACAGAAATTGAATAAATTCATTATTTGACCCCCGCTCAAAACCTTCCGCTATATTTGATATTACTGAGATAGATGAGCGTTGAATTTGGTCTTTTAACCCAAAATCTTTCAAGAATCTTTGATTTTTTGTAATAGCATAAATCTGTTTGCAAAGTTCTCGCCCCTTCTGCCAAGCAACAATGTCTTCAAATCTCTTAATCATACTTCTTCCTTTTTTATTTTTGAACCTTCTGTAACTTTTGCAACTTTTTCACCTTAATTAACCTTCTGAAACTTTTTCACCTTTTTACCCTTACTTTATTGAAATAACCGCCTTTTCTTTCAGCGCTTTTATCAATGCCTCCCTGGCTTCTTTATAGCGTTTGCCTTCAAGCTCTTTTTTCAGGGAATCCTTCACCCCGGCAAAATCAAGCTGTTCCTCAGGCTTCTTTTCCTCAAGCCTGATTATATGGTAGCCGTATATCGTTTCTATAAGCCCGCTTACCTCACCAATATTAAGCCTGTATGCTGCTTCCTCCAGTTCCTGCATAAGCCTGCCTTTATGAGACAGGCCAAGGTCCCCGGCCTTCATCCTGTAATCATCCTCTGAATACTTATAGGCCAGCGCTGCAAAGTCCTCCCCTGCCTTAACCCTCTTAAGCAAATCTTCTGCCTGCTTCTTTTTTTCTTCTCTTTCTGCCTGCGTAGCAGTGGGAGAAACGTTTATTGACATCTCCCTCACCCTTATCCTGTCAGGTGAAACAAACTTGCCCTTGTTTTTATTATAATAGTCTTCCAGGTTTGCCTCAGACAGTCTTATCTTATCTTCAACTTCCTGCTTTATAAATTTCCTGCTAATAAGCTCTTTTTCTATAAGCCTCCTGTAGCTATCCTCGGTCAGCCCCATCTTTTCAAGTGCGCTATAAAAATCCTTTTTCTTTTTAAATGCCTCTTTATTTTTATTAAAGATTTCTTTCACCTCTGATTTTTTGACACTGATGCCAAGCCTTTTCCCTTCCTGATACAGCAATTCTTTTTCAATAAGCGAATCAACCGCGGACTTCCTCAGTTGTTCCGTCCTTTCATCCGATAACCTCCCGTGAAAAGAGCCTGCGGGCATCAGCCTGTTGACTGCCATCTGAACCTCAGCCTCTGAAATATTCTCACCGTTAACAGAAGCTGCAATCTTCTTTTCCCCTGCAAAGCAAAGCGTGTAGCTATCAGGGGATAGCGGGTAGCGGGTAGCGGATAGCGTGTAGAAAAATAAAACCAATACACTGATTACTAAAATCCTTAACATTTTTTTATCCTGAGACCTTTATCTTTTTTCATTTTGTTTTATTACCTTTCTTTCCTTCTTCTTTCTATTTTATCTTCTCCCCTACCCGCTTCTTTATAATATCCTGAACGGCCGTGTCACTTTCAGCATTACTTTCCTTTCCGTTGTTTTATTGCCGGCTGCATCCCTTTCCTTCTTAAGCGATAAATCAAGGTCTAAAAATACTGAACGCCATCTCCAGCCGACAGAGGGCGTAATTTCAAACATGGTAGCATTGCCAGGCGTTGTTTTAGAGTAATTTGCATAGAACCTGAACGTTCCGGTCCTTGATATCTTATAGCTAAACTGGCTGTAGATGTTGAAGTTCTTTGTGTTCGTCCCGCCCTCAGGCATATCCATTGTATATCCTGTGCCGATAGTAACTCCAACTTTTCTCGTCACCGTCATATATATCGTATTGTTCCATTTGAAAGACTTGCTTACCTGCGGGGAATATAAATATTCAGCATCAGATGTCAGGTTCATCGTACTCAGATATACATTCAGATTCACGGTTGCCCTGTGCGACGTCGCAACCTTATGCTGGCTGCGCGTTGCGCCTCCTATTGCTGTTGTGCCTGAGGAGCCTCTGTCGCCTGTGTTCTTTGAAAGTCCAAATGTGTATTCGGTCCTGATGGAATAATCCCAACCCGATACCTGAGGTTTAAGGGTTTGCGTCTTAAGGGTATTCTTCATCGGATCAATCTCGATGCTGACGGTATGCCCCTTGCGCGGCCTGAAGGTATAAGCGATGCCTGTCTGGAAACTGAATGTAGTCCCTAATTTTCCGCCGGTTACGCCAAGAGATGAATTCCAGTCTGTATTAAGTCCAAACCGCCTGAAGGCCGATATGGACCCGTTGCCGAAATAGTCTTTCCTCCCGTCGCTCGAGCGCGCAAATCCGGCTCCGAAGCCATAAGACAGGTTTACGCCCTTATACAGGTATGGAGTAGCGTTTGACACATTAGCGGAAATATTATATTGCTTGACAGATGCAGAGGAACTGCGGGAATAATTTCCATGAATGCCGTAGTACCATTTTTTTGTCATACCTGTAAGCGAAGAGTTAAAATTCAATGACTTTATATCATTTTTTCTGTAATAAATATGGTTATCAAATTTCTGAAAAAACTTCCACTTTAACTCTGTCCGGGTATCCAGCTCGCTGCCGCGTCCCTTATGCGAGTTACCGCTGCTGTTCCACTCGTCATAGTCAAAATTTAAGGAATAGTCTGTCTTTACGGCATAGCTATGCCCCGTGAACCTCAGGGCGGCGCTCCTCCAGTCGGACTTTACCCCTCTGCTGTAAGTGGCAGTTTTATCAATATTAAAATATGTTGCTCTGGGCAGGGTATCTGCAATTGAAGAAAAGAGTCCCTCAGATTTTACAGGCTTAATAACAGGCCTCGGCCTTGGAGCAATGTTCTGGTCTTCCTCCTCCTCATCGTTCAGATTTACATTCGTGTTTGCATTTGTATTTGTATTTGTATTTGCATTAGCGTTTGCATTTGCATTGTAGTTAGCGTTAGAATTGGAGTTGGAATTGGAATTGGAGTTGCTGCTGACTACAGGCAGTTTAGAAATCTCACGTTTGCGGGGTTTTATCTTTCGCGCGTAAGACATGTTCAAACCATAGTTTGAGGTCTTAAAATCCCTTCCGTCTGTCCTTGACGCCCGGAGAGAAAAGCTAAAAGGCTTATAGGAAAAAAAGACCGTCTCTATGCCATAGGTCTTGGTGAGGCCTCTATTGTAAGTCGCAGCGCCGTCGCTGACTGCATCCACACCTGTATTTATGGTGTAATACATTAACTTGGGGCTGATCACATAGCTCTGGAACCTCAGCCTGTAATTCTGGGTGAATTTGTTTGTATGGGTTGTCTGACTGTTGGCTTTTTTCTGTTGATCTTCATAAGTTAATGAGACATCCCCGTTGAGCGAATATTTCCGCATGCGCATCATTGCATCCCTTTCCACCAACGGCCCGGCAGATGCGTTCTCAGGCATAAACAAAAAAAGAGCGCAGAGAGCAAAGAGCAGAGCGCAGAGAGCAGAGCAGGGGGCGTCCGCCCGGGGGAGCCCCTGCACGCTTTCTTTATATGTCTTGGTCTTTTTCATATACACGCTACACCCTGCACGCTAATTACTTTCTCCTCCCTTTTAAGTGAACAGAACACCCCTGTCTTTCGAGGCTGTTAACATCCCTTTTAAGAGTCGAGACCGACGTCAGAAGGAGCGCATTCAGATCTGCATAGCCAAGGGGCATCCCCTGTTTCTGCGCCTCCGAGGTCAATCTCATAATCCTCTTTTTCCTCAGCTCTGAAAGTCCCTTAGAACTGAGGGTATATTCATCGTCGTTATCCACAAGCGTAAGCATAAGAGTCTTATACGCCTGTTTCCGCGCCGTTATGTAGTATTTAAGCTTCCCAAAATCCATTTCTACTCCCTACACGCTACACGCTTTTTCTGATTTCCCATTCTTTATAAATATCTCTATACCCTGTTTCTTCAGGTAACTGATGTCCCTCTTTAAAGTTGCCAGAGATGAAAGCAGGATGAGATTCAGGTCTTTATAGCCGAGAAGGCAGCCCTGCTCTTTTGCTTCGCGCAGGAGCCTCATTATTCTTTTTCTCCGGAGCTCGGAAAGGCTTGTATACTTGAGGTCGTCCTCGTCGCATACAGTGAGCTCAAGCGAGAGCAGCCTGTGCCCGTCTTCGATCTTATAAATTAAATTTCCGCTCATCTACCACCAGTTTAAAAAGTTGCAGTAGTTACAATAGTTGCAAAAGTGCATTTTAGAATTCCTTCCCCTATTGAAACTATTTACCCTATTGAAACTTTTTCCCTTTTTGTAACCTTTTCCACTATTTAAACTTTTCATTTTCACCTTTTGTAACTTTTTCCCCTTATTACCCCTTTTTAAAAGCTCATTTGAGCCTGATTTTAACAGGGCAAAAAAAATTTCTAAATAGATATCATACAAGAACCGTGCCATAAAAATAAAGGGGAAATATTTAAAAAATGTAAGTAGTTCAGATAGTTATGAGAACTTTCAAAGGCTGCTGAAATCACAAAAATAAAATAGAGGGTAAAGGCTCAGGAGATTCAAGAAATTATCCCTTCTTTCTCAAAACACCCCTGCCCCTCCTTAAACTTAAATAGGAAGGAAAGTGGTCAAACCACCCCCTTGCCCCCTCCTTTTCTCCTCGGCGAATCCGCTGGGGCGGAAACCAAGGAGGGGAACTATGGTAAGCACTGTAGTTTTTAGCTCCCCGCCTTCGGCACCCCCTCTTTTCTCCCTATGGACATAACCCCACCTTCACCTCCCCTTAACTTAAGGGGAGGACGGGAGGGGTTAAGGGGTGGTAAGGCGTCAGCTCGGTTGCGAGTCGTACTGACTTGAAAGCTACTTGGAAATCATATCTATTTACGGAAAAATATCTGCAGAATGGCTATTAACGAGGCAAGCTGGCCTATCCAGAACAGAAACATCCACTTGATGATGTCAGATTTCACGTTAGCCAAATCTGTTTTTGTAGCAAGTATATCGTGTTTTTCTTCAAACTTCTTTTCAACCTTTGTCTCTATATACTCAACAAGGGTTTTGGCTTCTTTCTCGCCAACCTTTTCTTTTAAAATCTCATAAAGTTCTATCTCAGTCACATGCATCGAAAACTCCTTAATAGTAAAGATACCAAAAATCTGTTAAAAACTCAACAAAAAAAAGGAGGGGATTTCTCCCCTCCTTTTTAGCTAATCTAATCACTTTTACTTATTGTGACACTTAACACACAGAGCGCTGGCCGCGTTGTCTACTCTCAAGAACGGTGCGTTTGTGTTGTTATGGACGTTGTGACAGCTTGCGCACTGCACTTTACTTGCATACAGAGGAATCTCACCTGCTGTTGCAGTCACGTTAGAAGAGCTGTTAGGAGTCTTAAGTCCTCCATCTGATGTTGCCAGGGCCCCATCATAAGTGAAGTTGACCGGATGGTCATCAGTGAGGTCTGTGCCCAGATTGGCGGCGCCAGTTACCGATATTAGAGTACCTACGTTACTATTATCCTTAGGCGCCTTATACAATGCGTTAACAGCCACCAGGCCGTCATGACATGTCATACAGAGCTTTGAAGTGGATGCAGCACCAGGCGTTGCTGGGTTGTTAACTTCACCGGGTACAGCATTCAGGGTATCGCTGCCATATACGCCATAGGTTCCACTGTCAGGACCAAAACTGTGGTTCCACAAAGGATCTTGCTTGTTTGCACCTGTTGCCTGGTGAGGCGTATGGCAGTATACACATACCTGTGATGATAATTCACCGGTAATGTACCCCCTCATGTCATGCTTTGAGCCGACAACTGTCCAACCAAATGCAAGGCTTGCTACAAAAAGCATTGCTACGGTTAATATTAATATCTTTTTCATTCGTTTTCACCTCCTTTCATTTTTAGAATAAAATTTTAAATTTCCGTCTATCTATCATGCAATCTATATGCCAATCCTCTTTAGCGTGTAGCGTGTAGCGTGTAGCGTGTAGTAATTTAACAACATTTTTATAATTTTGCAATAAATCAACATTCTTCCTTCTGTCCCCTACCCGCTATCTTCTTATTTTCTACCCGCTACACGCTACACGCTTTCTTTAAAACTGTGTGTTTAAACCCTCTATTGCGTATTTTTACTCAGCTCTGTTTTAACTCCGACGACCTTGCTTGTGCCTTTAAATTGCAACTTTTTCACCTTTTGAAACTTTTTACCCTTTTTAAATATCTCTCATCTCTTTTTGCTAGAGCTTATCTTAAATACATTCATAACAACTTGTCAATAGTTTTTATATTTGTTTTAATATTTGACAACCATCAGTTTTCCCCTCCCTTGAGGGGAGGGGAAAAAAGAGACCATGTTTTCCCTATCAAGCCGGTACGACTCGCAACCGAGTGGGAGGGAACTATTTTTATCGCTACAAGTTTTATCACTTCAAGGTTCCACACAAAACACGGATGAGTCTTATATTCATCTTGAAAGAGCCTCCATCTCTTCCCTTGCCTTTTTTGCATACGCTCCTGTCGGCTCGATCCTCAGATACTCTGCCCACTCTCTCTTGGCCATCTCGGTATTTCCCCTTTTCTTATATATCAGGGCCAGACCATAACGGCTGCTTGCAAAATTCCGGTCTATGGCAACTGCCTTTTTATGGTTTTTATATGCCTGTTCGAATTTCCCGGTTTCATAATATATATAACCGAGATTGCTGTATGCTGCAGGGTTCCCCGGGTTTGCCTCTATGGATTTCGTGAATTCCTGCATCGCTGTATCAAAGTTCTTTTCAAGATAGGCACTGACGCCCTTCCTGAAATATTCCTCTCCAAGCCTGATTTTCGCAAACGCAATTCCCTTCTGAGCCATCGGCAGAAAGTTAAAAGGTTCCGTGATTCTTACTTTTGAGAACATAACCAGAGCCTCATTGTAGAGACCGCTCTCATTATATACAAGCCCGAGAAATGCATATCCCCTTGACGAACCTGTCTCTGTTACATTTCTTTTCAGCTCTCTGATTATGCCGTCCCGGTAGCCATCAACATGGAGTTTTGCAATGAGGCCGCCATTTATATCATCCGCAGGTTTTATGAACCGGTACTCATCTTGCATTATCACAGAATCATACATCCCGCCTCTTTTCAGGTAAAGCAGGGATTGGTCATCCCAGTAAACCAGTGCCCACCGGGGACTTGAAAGGAATGAACTCGGTTGCGAGTCGAGCATCCGACCGCCGCCGGCCTCATGCGGGTTAAGCAGAAGGTATCCGACAAGAACGGATTCAAACCCGTATAGGCCTTCAAGCTCATCCAGCACAGATGGATCCGCCTGCGCAATATTAACCTTCTCCAACAAATCCCCAGGAAGGCCAAATCTGCCGTCAACAAAGACTCTTCTTTTGGGAAAATCCCTCCATGTTATATACTGGCCCCAGTGAAACAGGTTGAACATCCTGCCGGTTATGTTCCTTTTATCCATATACCGGAGGGCTTCCTCAGGGACCAGGCCATAGTTTATGCCAAAACCGAATTGTTGCCGGCTGTCGCCAAAGGGCTTTACATGCGCTAGGGCCAGCGCAGAATAAAGTACCAGCCAGACAGCTAAAATAGCCGCGCCAGCTCTGCTTCTGAAAATCTGCGAGGCCCATCGCTCCCTGCCCTCTGCGCCCTGCTCTCTGCTCTCTGCCCTCTGCCGACTGCCCCCGGCGCTTTTAAAAATTTCAGAGAGATTTCTTGCCAGAACAGGGCCCGCTATTATGCCGAGCAAAGGCACAAACCTCATTGCAGTGAATGAAAGAACAATAAAAGGCAATACAAGAAAAAGATGAATAAGGGACGGATATTTTTTAGCTTTTCCGGTCGAGCGTGAATAATAAACCATACCCCAATTTAGAATAAACGATGCAGCAACAGCCAGAGACATAAGGTACGGCCATTTGATAAAACCCCACCTTGGACGCTGAAGCTCGATAATATTTATTCCCTGGCCCGCTCCTGGGTTAAGCATGTTTTTCGCCTGATCCCCGGCTTGCCCCGTTAGAAAAAGCTTTCTAAGCGGGGCAAGCGAGGCCATGATATCATAACCGGCAGTATATTGGCTTATAAAATAAGGGCTCACAAGCGACATGGCAAAAGAGGCCGCAAAGACAAGAGCAATTGTCTTTATCTTTGCCCTCTGCTCTCTGCTCTCTGCCCTTTTCCCATCCAGATACAGCTGAAGCATCCCGCCGGCGATAAAAGCCAGGAACGGAATAAACATCAGGCTTATGCTTACATGCATATTGGCCCATGCCATGTGGACCAAAGGTAGGAGGTAAATGTATTTTTTGTTCTCATATAAAAAAGCATTAAGCGAAAAAACAGTGAAGGACAGAAAAACCATGAGAAATATATCAGGCCTTTCTACAAAGCGGGGGCGGGTCATGATAATAACCACAGTCATCACGCCTATGGCAATTATATAATTTTTGTAAGGCTGGAGGGAATCTCTGGTAAGAAAATAGAATGCAGTTGTTACCGTAACTGCTTTTAAGGCTATAACGCCATAGATATTAAAGAGATGCCAGGCGATATAAAAAACAAAGCCGAAAAGCCATGAAGCAGAAGCAAAGGGTTTTCCAAGCATGGGGTATGTGAAAGGCTCTGACTCAGGCAATCCCCTCAGATTGAAAATCTCCCTGCCGATGCTCAGATGCGTCCACGCATCTGAATTCTCGATTTTTATAAGGGCAAGTACAAAAACAGAGAAAAGAAAAAATATAAAAAGAACCTTATCTCTCATTACTCCCTACCCGCTAATCGCTACACGCTATTTAACAGTCTGCCTCTTTTTCCACTTCTCGCTCATGTACTGAAAGACCTGGACTCTCCTGTTAAGCTGGTCTACAACATAAATCATATCATTGCCGTCTATCGCAATGCCGGCAGGAACTGAGAACTGGCCAAAGCCCTCGCCGGCGTTGCCGACAAAAGTAAGCAAACGCCCTTCCTTATTAAATACCTGGAAATTCTGAAAGGCCGCATCCACTATATATATATTGTCCTCTGAATCAAAGGCTATGCCTTTGGGCCTTACAAAATTGCCCGGCCTGTCTCCCAGCTCGCCGAACATTTTTATATGCTTCTCTGCAGGGTCAAAGACCTGAATCCTGAAGTTTCCTGTATCAACGACATAGAGATTGCCTGAGCTGTCAACAGCAATACTTGTAGGAAAATTAAATTCCCCTGCATCCCTTCCCCTCTTGCCGATGGTCCGGAGATGCTTTCCGTCAAGACTGTAGACCAGTACATAATGTCTTTTAGCATCAGCAATATAGAGCTTCTGCCTTTTTTCATCAAGCGCCAACCCGCTCGGCGCATCAAATCCGCTTGCATGACTAATATCATAAAGATAGTCGCCATTTTTATCATAAACAACCACCTTGTTAAGCGATGTATCCGCCACATAAATCTTTCCATCCCGGGAAATAGCAATTCCGGACGGAAGTCTGAGTTTCCCTCCTCCTAATGTTTCCTCACCGATAAAACTGAGTTTTTTGTTCTTCCTGTCAAAAACAAAAACTCTTCCCAGGTCAGACACATAAACCCTGGCTTCACTGTCAACAGCAACACCATAGGGTTTTCCAAGGACAGCCCTTACTTCCTCTCCAAGGAAGGCTGTTATAAAGCCTGTTTCTTCGACGTCCAGATTGGACTGCAATATCTCGACAAATTTTATTTTTGGCTCATCAGGAGGCGGGGGCCAGACAATGTCAGGGAATTTCCTTTCAGGCGCAGCGCAGCCAATCAAAACAAAAAGGGCAAACAGGGAAAATAGTTTAAAAAGTTTCAATAGGGGAAAAAGTTTCATATAAGCAGTGGAAAAAGGGTAAAAAGTTTCAATAGTTTCAACTTCTGCAACTTTCGTATTGTAATTTAATTTTAAGAGTTTCATCTGAATCTATCCTCCATATTTTTTAAGTCTTTATTCACCTATTGTAACTTTTTAACCTTATTACCCTATTTACCCTTTTGCAACTTTTGTAACTTTTGCAACTTTTGCACTTTTATAACTATTTAACTTTTTTTATCACATCTTATGGCAATTAATGCACATGTCCATGGCTGTGTTTGCTTTATACCTGAACAGCCTTATGGAATCCGAGCTGTGGGGATTATGGCAGCTTGAACATGAGAACTCCTTATCAGGCCTTGCAGGGTCTTTTCCGACCTCTATTTTTTCGCCTTTTTTTACCCGCCTGCCTTTAAGAGGATGGCCTGCAGCGGAAAAACCAATTGCAGCATGGGGATTCTTGGCAACATCGGCATGGCATGTCAGACAAAGGCCATTAATAGTTTTAGGAAAAAGAAATTTTTGCTTGTTTGCATGCGGGTTGTGGCAGGTTGTGCAGCCCATCATAACTGCTGCATGAACATTCTTCTTTGTGAACTCTGCCTTATCATGGCAGTTATAACACATATCAGGCTGTGAAGCCGTCAGAAGTTTTTCGCTGTCTCCCTGATGCGCAAAATGACATGAAGTGCACATGCCGCCGCTTACAGGCGCGTGGACTATCTTGTTCTCGAATTTTGATTTATTATGGCAGGTAAAACACAATCCGGGCTGCGCAGACAGAAGCAGCTTCTCTCCCTCGGAGCTGTGCGGAGCATGACATGACGGGCACATGCCGCCTGCAACAGGAGCATGGACTATTTTCTTTCCCGAAAAATTCTTCTTGTCATGACACATGAAACACAGTTCAGAGCCGCTTGCTAAAAGAAGCTTTGCATTATCTGATGTGTGCGGGTCGTGACAGCCCGAACACATGCCGCCTGCAACAGGTGGGTGAATATTTTTCTTGGTAAACTTAGCCTTGTCATGGCAGCCATAACATAAATCAGGAGCAGCCGCTGACAGCCCTTTCGGAAACTTCGAGTTCTTCTGATGCGGCTCTGTATGGCAGGACTCGCAGCCCATCTGAAGCGCTGCATGAACAAATTTTTTGGTTGCCATCTGTTTATGACACTTCTTGCAGTCAAGCTGCGCATAAACCTGTTCAGGCAAAAAATACAATACAAGGGTAAAAATAAACAGGGGAAAAAGTTTAAATAGGGGAAATAGTTTCAAGTTGTAACTTCTGCAACTTTTGTAACTTTCGAAACTTTTCATTTAAATTTTAGCCTCCATAATGCTACTATTGCAACTATTTCACCTTTTGTAACTCCTGCAACTTTTGTAACTGTTGAAACTTGTTCACTACACGCTACCCGCTAATCGCTACACGCTTCTTAAATTACCAGAATGAATAAAGTTAAGTCAAATCTACCTCTTATATTTTCTATTCATCCGCACATATTCAAGCAGTTCTGAATTTCCCGAGGCGCTGTATTCAGCTTTATTCCATATTTTTTCAGCGCCCTTAAAATCTCCCTCCGTTTCCTTCTTGACTGCAAAGTCTACATATTTTTTTGTAACAGACATGTTTATTCTTCCCATCTCCTTATATTCATCGTTCGCTTTCTGATATTCCCCATCTTCAAGATATATCCGATATAGATTCCACCTTACGACAAGTGAATTTGGCGCAATCTTAACTGCGCTTTCGAAAAGAGTTCTGTCATTTTTCCACTCAAGTGTTCTCATTAAACTCAGAGACGACAATGCGATTATCAATATGCATACTACAGCCAATATAAGCCTTTTTAATTTGTCGCCGCCTAAAAAAACCCCGATGAGTATACAAAGGGCAGCCAGCGGCATGTATATATACCTCTCAGACATAACATGCCCAATTATAGGGATAACATTGGCAATAGGGAAAAGCGTTATCACAAAAAACATCAGAGGCATTGCCCTGTAATCCTCTTTCCTGATAAAAATGGATGCAAATAACATTAACCCAAACATAAAAATAGCCACTGCTGCGACATGCGGATGAAAAGGCGAGGTTATCCATTCAATATCATGCCTGATTGATAATCGCACAGGCCAGAATATAATCTCAAAATACTTTATGAATGCGGATGCAGTTGTATAAATGGATATCAATGGACTGCCCAATATATATTCTCCACCTTCCTGTCCCGGTGACACATAAAATATCATCAATAAGTACATAACGGTTATTGCAATAACAGGGGAAACACAATATATAAGCATTCGTCTTGCATTTTGCCTGTATATTACTAATGCTGCAACCGCTATAAGAGGAATTACCAATGCAGTTTCTTTGGAAAAAAGGCCCATAATAGTTGAAAGCGATAAGATATAAGAATATCCTGCATGTTGTTTGTCTGATGTGGAAATCATGAATATACAATAGAGCGATATGAGAGTAAATAATGTTGCAAGAATCTCCTTTACATTGGATATGCCTGCAACAGATTCAGTTGTAGCGGGATGGACTGCAAATATCAAGGCAACAAGAAGCGGAAACAATTTTTGTTTTGATATTAACGATATCACCTGGAAAATCATAAAAGCTACGCACGCATGAAGGAAGATTGATAATGCATGAAGATATACTGTGTGCGGCCCGGGCAGGGATGTTACAATTACAAAAAGTATAGTCCTTAGAGGGCGATAATACGACCCGCCGATGCCTGAACTCCCGGCTTCCCTGTCCATGAAAATATCTGAAATCTTGCCGGAAAATGAAATTTTCTCCGCTTTAGGTATAAGATATCTGTCATCCCATGTGTATCCATTGAATATTCCAACCCCGTGAGCAGCCAGCACAACCGCAAGCACCAAAATAAATGTAATGCCCCTTCTAAAAACAACAGCCTGAACTTTCATCGCATGCTTACTTTTCCCTTAAATGTTTTTTGAAAATAACTTCCGCCTCTTTATTTTTCCCCTGCAACAGATAAACCCTCCTGAGCGCCTGATATGCCTCCGCCACAGGCTCAAGCTTGATCACTTCTTTAAATGATTCTTCTGCATCAGCAAGCCTCCCGGCTGCCATATATGCCTGTCCGAGATTGAAATATATTGCCGGTGACTGGTCGGGAGATAGTCTAATAGCATCCTTAAAATTACTGCTAGCTCCCCCCGCATCTCCCAAAGAATACATGATGTTCCCAAGCATGAATCTGGCAGTCCATGAATTCTCCGCATTTTCGATATTCTTTCTCACTTCTTCAGACGCGGACATAAGGATAGTCCTTTCCAGCCCGTAAGGTCTAAAGCGATATGTATCCGGATTAACAATCCGCATCGAATATTCATCATTTATATCCTTGAACCCGGCTTCATTCTTAAGATAGAGCAGGCTGTAGTCATCCCAATATGCCAGCCTCCAATCACTGCTCCTGAAAAGATGATCTCTGAGATTAACGGCGTCAGAAGGGCTGTAATTTAAAAGAACAATATTAATTTTGTATTTATTCAAAAGCTCCTGCCACTCCATTTCCCCGGATAATATCTTTTCGTACTCGGCAAAAAATTTCCTGTGAAAGAAACGGTTGTCTATATAAACCTTTACGGATGGATATAACTCCCACACAAGATAGCCCCCCCAACCGTGGAGATTGAACATATTGCCCTTTATCTCTTTATCTTTTATAAATTTTACGGCTCCTTCGGGGTAAGGCACGTTATCGAATTTCCTGAGATACCTTCTGTCGGTTACTATAAAAAAAATTGCTGCTGCAATCAGAGACAAAAGAAGAAGTCTTAATAAATAATTAATTTTGTCATTCCGGCCTGGCATACTTCGCCGAAGCGGCTGCGAAGGCTGAATCCGAAATCCTTCTTTGGATTTGATGTCTTGCGCTGTCCGATCCTCGACAAGCGAGGATGACAGCTTGTGACGTCTTGTTGCCAGGCTGCTGATCCCGCTTAATCCAGCTACGATAACAGGCGCAGATGCGAAAACAAAATGGGGAATTCCCCTGTTTGCAATCCATGCTATCACAGAGAAAAACAACGCGATAAAAAGAAAATGAATCTTGATCCTTCTGAAAGAAAAAATAACAGCAATTACAAATATGCCGAAATATATCCAGAAAGGCAGATATCTTAATTCTGTCGGAGCCAGCAGCTCCTCTACGCCCGCAAATTGCTCTGACATAACAAGCAACGGCCAGATAACTGTTTTATATGTGAATGGATTTATGAGAGATGCTGCAGCTATGAGGATAAAGACAATTGTTAGTTTTTTTAAACCGGCCGTGTCTTCCTTTTTACTAATACGGTCATTAGTAAAGTCACATAGATCACCCTCCCCTTCATCCCCTCCCCTCAAGGGCGGGGAAACCTTATAACCCTCTCCCCTGGAGGGAGAGGGTGAGGGGGCTTTACTTATGAACTCCTTAGTAAGATAAACCCTGACCGCCTCAATGACAAGAAAGATAAACGGCACGACCAGACCCCAAGTACTTTCAGCATGGATATTCACCCATAAAAGCATGACAACAGGCAGGATATATAAATATTGTGTGCGCCCCCTGCTGTACTGATGCAGGCTGAAGAGATTAATTAAAAGAAATACATAAGAAAAATGCTGCGGCCTTAAAACAAAACGATGCGAAGAAGCCAATACCCCAAGGGCCAGTACAAATACGATAACAGGAATATTGTCAGAATACAATCTGGCTGTCTTATACAGAATAAAAAAAGAGAGCATCAGAAGAAGAAGCTGGAGAGAAACAAGAGATATCTCGCCGCCTGAGACATAAAGCCGGTAAGTTATTGCCTGGAATAACCACTCATGATTAAGATACGGAAATTCAGGCCAGCTGCAGTTAAAATAATGGGTTGTCAGTATCGAGCCTGTTTTGAAGAGATATTCTCCTGCCTTCAGATGGCCCCATAAATCATAGTCTGACAGCCTTCTGAGGGAAAGCACAAAAACAAGGCAAAAAAATCCTGCAATAAGCAGAATGTCCAGTATCCTGGCAGCCTTTGTCTTGTATGGCATTGCATCCATTATGCTATTATAATCAATATTATGCTATGTGGTTAAAAAATTGCTATAAAAAAAGACTAAATGACCCTTATTGATAATAAGCAAAGGATATTCGAAGCTGACATCATCAGGTGTCTTTTTATCTTATATATTATCACCGTGCGTCATCCTATCGATTATATTGCACGTTTTATTGATAAAGCTTCTCTTGAAGACATACGCATTTATGTTCTTTTAAATAATACATTTGTACTAATTGCTCTTGGGATGTTCATATTCATTTCCGGTCTTCTGATTGCGCGAAGATATCCTGTGTTAAGAGACAGCAAAGAAAGAGCTTCATTTATAAAAGCAAGAATCTTCAGGATATACCCTTTATACTTACTTGCTCTTATTATCTTTACCTTTTTTATTGTTCCTGGTCCTTTCGAGCTACTATCATTTGCAGCCCACATTTTTTCACTAAATCTCCTGCTTTCCCCGTTGACCGGAACCCCTATTTTCACTCTATGGTTTGTAGGATTAATATTTTCCTATTACCTGCTATTTCCGGTAGTTATAAACAGCAGCGACAGGCTGTTTCGGACTGTAATACTTCTGGGTTTCATATTAAGCTTATTATCACTACTACATAAACACCTTGGCATTGTAGATGAGCGCGTGATTATTTATCTTCCTGTTTTCTTCATTGGCATATACTGCGGACGCAATGGATTAATGCATGTATTGCGCAGCAAAACAGTGGTGATGTCTTCTACTTTTATATTGATCCCTTCATTTTATTATAATCTCATACGATTACAAGACAAAACAGTTTTGCCGAATGACAGCCTGACTATTTTCATTGTGTGTAACCTTGTCATGATATCATCTATAAGCCCTGTATGGAATCTGGCGCGACTATTAGCATCAGCATTGGGAACAAACAGAGACTTTATCTCAAAAATAGCATATTACTCTTATTGCATGTACCTTTTTCACAGGATCATATTTTTCGTATTACTTAAACTTTATTATCCTCATTCCGCAATCTCGACTCTTTTATATCTCATTATTGCAGGACTTCCTCTGACTTTAATTCTCTCTTCACTGATTCAGTCTGGATATGACAAATTCCTGACTAATACAATTTATAGCGAAGCATCTGCAAGATAAATATATTACAAAGCACTGCAGTTATCTTTTTATAAAATTATCCTTAAGATGCCTTTTTTGTATATAATATGCGATGATAAGAAACAAGAAAGTAGTAGTCGTCCTTCCGGCATATAATGCTGAGAAGACTCTTGAAGCCACATATTCTGAGATACCCAAGGACATTGTAGACGAGATTATCCTTGTGGATGATGCAAGCAGTGATAAGACCGCAGATATGGCAAAATCACTGGGGATTAAAACCATCGTCCACCCTGAGAATAAAGGCTACGGCGGCAATCAGAAGACCTGTTACAGGGAAGCCCTAAAACTGGGGGCTGATATAGTCATCATGTTACACCCTGATTATCAATATACCCCAAAATTAATACCTGCCATGGCCTATCTTATAGAATCCGGAGAATTTGATGCAGTGCTCGGCTCAAGGATACTTTCAGGCGGGGCATTGAGAGGAGGCATGCCTTTTTACAAATACCTCTCCAATAGGATACTGACATTCATTCAGAACATACTCCTTGGTCAAAAGCTATCGGAATATCACACAGGCTACAGAGCATTCAGGCGCGAAATACTCGAAAGACTTCCATTGGAAGAAAATTCAGATGATTTTGTCTTTGACAATCAGATGTTGAGCCAGATAATATTCTTCGGATATAAGGTCGGCGAGATAAGCTGTCCCGCAAAATATTTCGCGGAGGCGTCTTCTATAAATTTCAGGAGAAGCATTAAATATGGATTAGGCGTTCTTTTAACTGCGGTTAAATTTGCACTGCAAAAAACAGGGATAATAAATTCACCGTTGTTCCGAAAAAACTGATAATGACCTTTGCATAAAATGCATGACATGAAAAAAAAGGCAACAACCTTTGCCCCTGCAATATTAGTTGCAGCGTTTACTATGATTATTTATCTTCCTGCCCTTCAAAATGACTTCGTTAACTGGGATGACGAACAATATATTATTTACAACTCTCACATCCAAACAATCAATTTTAATTTTATAAAATGGGCTTTTTTTGATTTTTACGCTGCCAACTGGCATCCTCTGACCTGGTTTTCGCATGCGCTGGATTATGCGGTATGGGGACTAAATCCTCTGGGGCATCACCTGTCAAGCATAATCCTGCATGGATTAAACACCATGTTAGTAATCATCCTAATCATAAAACTGCTGAATAGTGCAAAAACCAACCATTCTGAAAAAGACATCCTTGCATTAGCAATAATAACAGGGCTCCTGTTTGGGCTTCATCCTCTTCATGTAGAATCAGTAGCATGGGTTTCCGAGAAGAAGGACGTCTTGTATTCCTTTTTCTTCCTGCTAAGCCTTCTGTCATACTTAGGATACGCGCTCGACTACCGAAACCGCCAGCGCGATGCAACATCATTTCATTTGATTTATGCCAACCGCAAATATCTTGCGGCAATCGGACTATTCGCCCTTTCGCTGATGAGCAAGCCTATGGCCCTAACCCTGCCGTTTGTGCTTTTGATACTCGATTACTATCCATTACAAAGACTTGATTCACTGAAAAACATAAAATATCTAATCATTGAGAAAATTCCTTTTTTCATCTTAAGCGCCGCATGTTCCGTACTTGTTCTTCTCGCGCAGGCATCATCGCGGGGAAATATTACTGCTTTGCAAGTGCTTTCATTTCAATCAAGAATAACTATCGCATTTAAATCGCTAATAGCCTACATCGGCAAAATGATATTGCCTGCCGAACTGATCCCTCTTTATAAACACCCCGTAAGGGTCTCCCTCTTATCTTTAGAGTATTTATCCGCAATAATTTTATGCACCGCAATCACAACTTTATGTATTCTTTACGCTAAAAAACAGAGGGTCTTCCTTGCTGTCTGGGCATATTATGTAATATCACTGTCACCTGTGCTTGGCATTGTACAGGTCGGAAGACAGGCCATGGCGGATAGGTACACATATCTTACAAGTCTTGGTCATTTCTTTCTTGCCGCCCTTCTCATAGTCCATATTTATGCTAAGATTACTGAAAAAAACGCACTGCAGTTTTATAAAAAATTAATTTTCTATACTCTCATGATTGCTTTATTTTCAACTTTTTCATATTTGACTGTAAAACAGATTAGATTCTGGAAAGACGGGATAACCCTTTGGAGCCATGAAATCAGAATCGATCCTTTATTCCCTGAGCCCTATCACCGCCGCGGCAATGCCTTCAGGGTAATAGGAGAGTATGACAATGCGCTTGATGATCTCACAACCGCTATCAGACTAAACCCAATGACTGAACCGGACTACTATAATGACAGGGGGATTGTATATGCAACGTTAAAAAAATTTCCTATGGCCCTGAACGATTTCAATACCGCTTTATTATTGGCGCCAGAAAACCCTACTTACCGGAAAAACCTTCTTACTGCAACAAAGGCATTTGAGTACTATGAAAAAATTAAAACTTCGGGAAAAAGATAGTAGCTCTGAAAATGTTTGCCTAACCATTAACAGTATTCAGGATTGTTTTAACCTTTAGTTAAGTTCCTTTAAATATTGATTAACCATAGCCGGCATACCGCTATTTTCACCAGCCAGCGCCCTTGCCGCCAAAAAATACTTCCGCGACATCTCACGATTGCCGGCATTAAAATATACCCTGCCCAGATTGAATGAAGCGTAAAAAAAATTGGGGTCCAATGCCAGCGCACGCTCATAACATTTAATCGCCTGAGAATAATTACGCAGCGACATATAACAGGTGCCTGCGTTATTAAAAGCATCCTTGTTCCCGGGATTCATAAGGAGAGATTTCTCAAAAGACTGTATAGCCTCGGCATGCCTCCGCTGCTTCATCCGGGCAATTCCAAGATTATACCACACCTCCCAGCTTGTCTGGTTTAGCTTTAAGGCCCTGTCATAGAATTTCTCTGCCTCCTCATATAAACCAAGCCTGTGGAGAGACAACGCAAGGTTTGCCTGATACTTAAAATTTAAAGGGTCATTCAATGCCTGATTGCGGGCTTCTTCAAGGCCCTGCATCAGCCGGCCCCTCACACGACTAGCTCCTTCACGGGCTTGCCTGCTATATTTCTCAAGCATATCCAAACTATCTGTTTCAATAGCCTTCAGGTATTCTTCGAGGGCCTGCATATCCATCCCCTCTTTTTCATATGCCATAGCAATATCCAGATGGACCTCTTTTAATGCGCTTCCGCCTCTGGCCAATGCCTCCTTGTAATGGGCAATAGCCTCGCTGTAGCGGCCCGATTTAAAGAGATATCTGCCCTGATATTGGTCATAACGGAATGTGCCGGATATCTCTTTTTCTTTTTTGAGACAGGCCAATGCCTCTTCAAATTGTCCTTCATCCCAAAAAGCCAAACCCAGGTTGACCCTGCTCATGTTTGGGTTTGCCGATACAGCAGATTTCCAGAGTGTTACCTCCGAACGCCAATCCATATTCCTGTTGAAATCTATAAAGCACCATGCCAGTATTATTCCTAATGCAAGATAGGAAAAAACTCTGTTCCTTGACACGATTATTTTCAGTGGATACGCCGATAAAAGGCTTAATCCTAAAATAGGTAGATAGGCATAACGGTCAGCAACAGCAGTAGCAGTTGAAAAAACATTGAGCACCGGCACTACCGAAATAAAAAACCATGCTGCCCCAATGGCTGGGATAAGATGTCTTTTCCTCCAGAACCATGCCAGACACAATGCAGCAGTAAGCGCTATCCCTGCTAAAATAGACCTAAAGACAAACGCTCCTGACACAAAAGACACTTGATATTCAACACTCAGCGGATAAGGCAAAAGATATGTCTTTACATAAAAAAATGGATTTTGCAATGCCTTTGCAATTCTTATCCACCAGTTGTCATTCCCATACATAATAAAACCGACATCCATTACGCCTGTTGAAAAAGCATTAAAATAATGTATTGACATGGCAAAAATATCTATCCCCAAAAATACAAGCAAAACTAAAGCCTTTTTCCGCCATGAGGCTATTGTTGCGGGAACAAGAAAAAGAATTAATGCCAGAAACAAGGGAAAAAATATTACAATTGCCTTGGAAAAAACTGCCATAACAAATATAATTGCCGACAGCAGAACCAGAATATTTTTTTGCTTCTGTATCCCTTCCAGACATAAATTAAACGACAGGAATAAAAACAGGGCTGCAAGAAGGGTATTGCGCCCATGAATAAAATTGACGACCTCCGTATGCAAGGGATGCAGGGCAAAAATTACAGTAGCCCAGAAAGCAATAAACTCCCATTCCTTCTCGCCCGACAAAATTGCTATATTTTTGACCATATTGAACAGAACAAACAGGGTTATTAGATATAAGAGTAAATTAGTAAGGTGAAAACCAAACGGATTCATGCCCCATATCTGATAATCAATAACATAACTCAGGTCCCGAAACGGGAGATACTCTAACGAATTGACTTTAGTAAAAAAGATTCGCCCGAAATCCAGTTTTTTATATGCTTCATTGGGAACCAGCAGCACATTATCGTCCCAGACAAAACCGTTGCTCAGCGAATTGATATAGACAACAGCAGTACATATTACAATAAAGAGAATACCTTTTCGTGACTTTAAAAGCTCAGTCCAATTTACCATAGCTAAAACAAGTGCTCCTTAGAATCTAAGACGCTACTCTGAATATCCCAAACCTCTCAACGGGTTTATCGGATATGGCAAACGGCATATATCCCCATAAAGTCGAATAATAGCCGGCCTTGGCATCAACTCCCATAACTCTGATCGGATACCATGTCTTTATTTCTCTTATGTCAACAATAGCCATACGGCTATAGAGCTTCGGGGAAGGCCCCCATAATTTGGGCACATCGGCAACAATTATCAAATCGCCCTGTTTCGGTTCATCAGAATCAGATGTAAGATACTTGAAGCCGTTTTTGTCCATGTAATAATGCATCCCCCATTCGCCCGTATACCAGACCCTGTTATGCGCTTCGCCGACAGTATTTTTAACCTCCCCGGCAAAATCCCTGTATGAAGAGGCGTATATATAATCTCCATAAGCGACCGCAAGCCCGAGCAGGGATGTAAGCGCTGCTGATATCATTATCCCCTCGGTTGCGAGTCGTACCGACCTGCTCCGGGCGGCACTTTTCAGAAATATAAATGACAGAGGCACAATAACAGGCATAAGATATCTGGCCGCTCCAAAAGGCATCAAAAAAATATTATAGAAAATTACCGCAGCAACCCATGCAACCAGGAATAGACTTAATGCCTTATCTTTAATTTCGGTCAATGCCGTCATTGTCATGTATATAATAAAAAAAAGACCTGACGCCGCAAGAAAAATAAGCCACAGACTGCTCCATACCGGATAATTAAGGCTAATTACGGGAGCTATGACTGCCAGACCTGATGCTGCAGCTAAAAAAATATGCCTCTTTGAGGCTGTTATCTGTTTATATTTCAGAGGTAAAAGAAAGATGGTCGAAATGCCGGTAATAATAGGTATGCTCAGCGCCTTATTAAAAAGCCTGTCCGGCTGCAGTCCGCGTCTTACTTCCCCTATAAGCCCTGAGATGGGAGAATTATGATTTAATGCAATAGAGACAAGCGTCAAAGAAATTATTGCAATTGGAAGAAAAAACAATAGAATTGTCCTGCGGTTAATGTTTCTTCCGATGGCCAGATAAAGAAAAAACGCCGGGAGCAAAAAAAATGTCTGATAGGATATCAGGCCTGCAAACACCAAAGTCATGAAAGAAAATGCTGTCCGGCCCGGCAAATTTTTCCCTATTCCGGAAATCAAAAAATATGCCGCAAGTATCCACAAGGAAAGCATTGGGGCGTCAGCCATGAGGTTATGGCTGACCGGCAGTAAAGCTGCGTTGCCGCATATAATCATTAAAGCCGGGATTGGCTCTACATTTAATTCCTTCGCTAACAGGAAAGTTGAAAGAAGCAGCAATACAGGAAAAAGCAAAAAACATATGTGCATCAGATAATCCTTATATCCTGTTATGGGACTCGTAATTTTAAGATAAACAGGAATAAGCGGCGGATGACTTGAATTAAAGGGATTCCAATTTTCACTTTTGCTTCCAAAAAAATAATATACATATCCGGGTTTAACCGAAAAGGGGAAATCTATAGCTTGCGCCATCTCTATAAAATTGCCGTCATCAATATGTACAGCCTTGTTTAGAAAAGGAACATAAAATAAAACTAAGGATAAAAAAATAATAAGTAATATTTTTTTCATTTTAGGGGTTTTTCTTCTTTCTTGCCAACAGTCATTGGACATTCACTTATTTCTGCCGCAATTGTAAAGCCTTCCATTTTTCACCAAGATACTGGAAGACCTGAACCCTTGCATTAAACTGGTCAACAACATAAATCCTGTCATCAGCGTCTGCAGCAATCCCGGCAGGCATGGAGAATTGGCCCGGCTCCGTTCCTCCTTCACCCACTTCAAGAAAAAAATTACCTTCCTTGTCAAATATAAAAATTTTCTGCAACGCTGCATCAACAACATACATATTACCCTCTGAATCAATAGTTATTCCTTTAGGGCGCACAAATGACTTTGGTTTGCTGCCCGACGAAATAGTCCTAAGAAATTTCCCCTCGCTGTTATAAACCTGCACCCTGAAATTTCCTGTATCCACAACATATATATTCCCATGGGAATCGACTGCAATGTTCGTCGGGAAGCTTAACTTGCTCTTATCTGCTACCCGTCCCTCTATCAGAAAAAGGAATCTTCCGTCGAGTGTATAGGCCCTCACACTATTTGTCTTGGCATCAGCAACATATAACCTGCCCCTATCTGAATCCACTGCCATCCCCGACGGGCTCTTCAGTTCGCCTGTCCGACCGATCTCCCGTATAAATTCTCCGTTTCTGTTATACACAAATAACTTTCGGGCTGTTACATCGCTCACATATACTCTTCCATCAGAAGACACTGCAATACCTATCGGCATTCTCAACTGGCCTTCCCCAAGTTTGTCTCCCATAAATAAAAGGCTGCCGCCCTTCCTGTCAAAGACAAATACCCTGCCTACATCCGTCACATAAATCCTGCCCTCTTTGTCAACCGTAACGCCATATGGCCTTATCAGCCTTCCTTCTATATCTTCTTCACCCCCAATAAAGTTTTTCAGCCATCCGCTTTTAGCCTCTGGCTGCAGATCGTCTTTCGATTCAATTATTTCACCAAACTTTATCCTCGGCTCAGCAGGCGGAAGCGGCCAGACGGTATTTACAGGTTTTTCAGGCATCCGCTCAACCTCTTCAAAGGCACAGCCCGTTATGAAAAACAGGTTAAAAAGGATAAGAAGCTGCAAAAGTTTCAAAAAATTAAGCAGGGTAAATAGTTGCAATAGTTTCAGAAGCTGCAATAGTTTCAACTTAAAACTTTTTACCCTTTTATAACTTTTTACACTTTTAAAATGCACTTTTTTCAACTTTTGTAATTTTTTGACCTATTTAACCTTTTTGCTATAGAAACTGTCAATACGTTTTCTCGCAGCATCTTTTTGTTTATCATATTGCTGTGGCGCGATATTATAAAAAATTTCATAATATTCAACCGCCTGTTTTAAAAGGCCCACATTGTCAAGATTAATCGCAAGGTTGTAGTAGGCCTCTATATTGTTCTTGTTGAGGGCAATAGCCTTTTTATATTCCTCTATGGCCCTGAAGTGTTTACTTTGCAGCATATAACAGTTTCCAAGATTATTATGCACCCTCGATTTCATCGGAGATTTTTTTGCGGCGTCTTCCCATAGAGAAAGCTTTGTCTCCCATACCCTGTTCCTCTGAAATGTGGCGGCTGACAGAAGAACAATCAATACAGCTACAATACAAATAGCAGTCCTGTTGTATGTTCCTCCTTCTTTCTGCATCGAGGCCCACTTCGATAACACATCCGATATGATTACAAAAATGCCGGCAGATGCAAGATATACCCTGTGTTCAAAGATAGGGTCTATGATCGGGATTATTGTTGATGTCGGGGCGAGAATTATAAAAAACCAGAGAATAAAAAATGAACCAAGCCTCCATTTTTTGAAGAGCAAAAGAGCAGAAAACAGAAGCATCAGGAGAAATATAAAAGACAGTGCAGTCTCTGCCTCAAAAAAACTCCTGCTTATCCTGAAATCATAATCCAGATTCTGATTGACCGGCAGAAATATTAATCTGATATAAGCAGTAAGCACCCTGAACTGCGTCATAAGATATTCCCATGGGGTAAACGCCTTTACTGAAAATCCCGCGTCAATGCTCTTGCTGAATCCATAGATGATAAGGATTCCTGTTATTAATGCCAAACCAATAAATATGCCCGGCCCTGCTATCCTCTCTAAAAAGGGCCTGTCCTCCAGAAAATAAAAATCATACAAAAGTATGACAACAGGCAATGTGATTGCTATCTCTTTGCTGTATATGGCAAGAATACCGAAGATAATAGAAGCAGCGTATAGCGTATAGCGTGTAGCGTGTACCCCCTGACCCCTAACCCCTAACCCCTGCCTTACAAGTCTTGCCTCAATATAGGCAAGCAGGGAGCAAAGATAAAAGAGCGATGCCAGAGACTCATATCTCTGCGATATGTAACTGACCGCCTCTGTCTGTATCGGGTGCAGAAGGAATATAGCTGTGGAAATAAGGGCAACAGATAATGCGCGGTCTGCATAATCGGCAGGAAGTTTTGGCGAGCGCATTGTAAGCAGCACAATGCCAGAGATCAATAAGCCATTAAAGATGTGAATAAAGAAATTTGTTAAGTGATACCACCTTACATCAAGGCCCCCTAATTTATAGTTCAGTGCAAATGTAATAGTGGTAAAAGGGCGTGATCCATTTCCTATACTGCCGGCGAGATTACGACATGAATATTTTGAGGCGCCATTGACATAAGGGTTCTCAATTACAGATGTATCATCATCAAATTGGAATTCACCGTTGAAGATCCTGCTGTAGGAGAAAATAGAAAGCAGAAAAATAACAGCAAATGCGATTATGATATATTTTTTTTGAAGGTTGACAGGCATCTATTTGAACTTCTTGACCTTTTGAAACTATCTACCCTTTTCTTTTATTACCCTTCTTTCCCTTTTTACCCTTTTGAAACTATTCCCCCTGTTTTTCTTTGTCGTATATCGCCAGCTTTTGGGCAAGGTCTTTTACCTGAGCAGTAAGTTTAGTAATCTTCACAGAATAGTGAAGATTGATAAGTATTAAAAAAATAAACCCGAATATAAAAAGTGTTGTTGTTGGATTTACGGCTCCGATAAAACGCGTGAGCCTTTCTAAAATGTCATACCATAAAACAAGCACAACGATTCCAAGGCCTGTTGCCAGCCACAGAAATGAATACTCTTCAGCAAGCCTTCTTCTTCGCACCATCTCTAAAATTATCAGAAACACACCCGCTCCGATTATTAAGGCAAACAATTTCTGTTGAATACTCATAAGCCTTACTCCTTTCTTAATAACGTTACAAAAATCGAAAGCAGCATTTTAAAAATATAATACAGCGGATTGATGATTCCGCCATGCATTGAAGGCTTTGCAGCATTATGCATAACTACAGGGACTTCCTTAAATCTGAAACCTTTCCTGTGAAGCATAATAATCACATCTGCATCGGGATAATCAACAGGATATGCCCTGCTCGCGTAAAACTCCATTACTTTCTTGTTTAAGGCCTGAAATCCGGAGGTAGGATCTGTTATTTTTCTTCCGGTTAAAACAGAAGTGATAAAACCAAAAAAATACATCCCCATCCTTCTTACAAAAGGCGCACTATAACTTTCCTCGCTTAAAAACCTTGAACCTATCACAATATCAACCTCATCCTTGAGAATGGGTTCGATCAGTGCCTGTATTGATAAAGGGTCATGCTGGCCGTCGGCATCCATCTGGACAGCAAATTCATATTTCTTTTTTAGTGCATATTTAAACCCGGTCTGAAGTGCCGCGCCATAACCAAGGTTAAACGGCAACTCAATAACCAGGGCCCCTGCTGCTTTTGCCTCACCGGCTGTGCTATCGGCCGAACCATCGCTGACAACAATAATATCAGCATCGGTTGATTTTCTGATGCCGGATATGGTTAACGCAATCCTGCCTCCCTCATTGTATGCAGGGATTATGATGGCAAAGTGATTTTTCATCTCGTTGCTCATAGCTTATAACTCATCGTTTACAGGTTATAATCGTTTTGCCGCCTTCTCAGCCCTGATAGCAAAGTACATCTTAACAAAATCACTGATAATACTAAAGGCGCGCATCCTTGTAAGAAGCTTTAAAAAATACAACGGCCTTTTGAAGAATCTGTTGACAGCAATGTCGCGTAATTTCATAAGCTCTTCGGCGCTAAGTGATTCATTTAAAGGGATAGGCGGTGTATTCACACTTCCAAAATCGTTCCAGGCAGGAAGCGGAATATTATTATCCAGACAATACTGATAAAGCTCAGTTCCCGGCAATGGAATAGCAATTGCAAACGACGCATATTCCTCATCAAGCTCACATGCAAGCCGAATGGTGTCCATTGCAGTCTCACGCGTCTCGCCTAAATTACCGAGCATAAAATTCCCGGCTATAAAGAGCCCTGCCTCCCTGGATAAAGCATAAGCCTTCTTTATCTGAGCAATTGTGATGTGTTTATTCATTCGATCTAATATCTCCTGGCTGCCGCTTTCCACACCGAAACAGATCCACCGAACCGAAGCCTGGCGCATCTTCTTAAGGGTGGGCAGATGCACAGTATCCGCCCTTGATGAAACCATGATCTCAAGTCTTTTGTCATAGCCCTTTTCAATAATATAGTCGCATATGTCATTCACCATTTTGCGGTTTGCCGTAAAAGTATCGTCCTGAAAATAGAGCACCCTTACGCCCCACTTGTTCACCAGATAATCAAGCTGGTCCTTTATTTGTTGCATGCTGAAGAACCTTATACCTTTACCAAACACATTGTGGGCAGCACAGAAATTACATTTTCCGATACATCCCCTGCCCGTAAAGATAATACCCAGAGGTTTTCTATAGCCGTTTACCCATTTATTCCATCCATAAGACCTGTATAACGTATAGTTAAGCAAGTGAAAGGCAGGCAGAGGAAGTACGCTTAGATCCTTTATCGGCAGCCTGGTGCCTGTAATGGTAATTTGGCCGTTATTCCTGTACGCTATGCCTGCTACATTCTTAAGATCGGCATTCCTATCCAGTGCGCCGAGAATGTCAACAATCGTTTCATCTCCCTCGCCGATAACGCTGATATCTATATTCTGCGAGTCCCTCAACGTCTGTTCAGGCAATGCTGATACATGAGGTCCTCCGACAATAACTGTGATATTCGGCAATTTAGCTTTTAATTTTTCATAGAATATCTGTGTGATATCCATTGTTGCCGTCATAATGGTTGAACCGACATAATCAGGTTTTTTTTCAATAATTTTCTCTATAGTCTGGTCAAGCGTCAGTTGTTCAGCGTCGCCGTCGATAATAGACACCTCATGGCCTGCCTTTTCCGCTGTAGCGGCCACACTTGCAAGGCCAATAGGAGGATTAATAGCAACAAAGTCCTGAAGACTGTGATAAGCATTCTCCATGGTTGGAATAACAACCAAAACCAATTTTTTCATGATATTTCCTCCAGCAATGTTCTCCCGCAAATAGATATCCTAAAACATCTGCACAATAAGTGTGCCAATGACTAACACAGTAATGTTGACCTTGGCTATTTACGCCATATACTCATTTATAAGTATCATTCAAAACATCCCTATAAGTATCATTCAAAATATCCTTCAAAACTTCCAAAGTAAATTTCTTAGATACAAATACATGGCTTTCTTTTGAAATCCGCATCCACAATTCCTTATCCGTCAAAAGACGGATCACCCCATCGGCAAAGTCTAAAGGGCTGTCGGCTAGAAGTATGTTTAAATTATCAGTTGCGCCTATTCCTTCATTGCCAAATCTTGTGGAAACAACTGGTGTTCCAGCCGCCATAGCGTCCAAAATCTTGGTGATAATGCCTCCGCCAATTAAAATAGGGGCAACAAAAACAGTAGCTTTTTTATAATAAGATTCTATGTCCTCTATAAAGCCGGTAACAATAACATTTTTATCCTTCTCCGGTATCTCAAGGATCTCTTTTGTTGGACCATAACCAACAATATAGAGTTTTACATTCGTGATTCTTGATTTTATCAGTGGGAATATTTTGTTATAAAAATAAAGAACTGATTTAATATTTAAATCGTGGTCTCTAAACGATCCCAAAAATAAAATAACATTTTCTTCTCTGTCAACTTTTTTATCGACAAAATTAAATCCAGCAGGAGGGGGGAGGAAACTTACTTTAAGCTTTGGGTCCATTTTAAGCAAATAATCCTTGTCAGAATCGGAACGGGTAAAAACAAAATCGAATTTACGTACACAATAAATCTCCAACTTTTTAATTAAAAAATATTCCAAATAGTTTAGGGCCCTTGATAATCCCTTGCTTGCCAACAATCTCCTTTCAGACACTTTTGTTAATACATCATTGGCAACAAGTATCATCGGGATTTGTTTCTTTCTTAGCAATATTGCAGATTCAACCCATTCAGCATGCATAATATCGAACTTATTTGCTGCAACAATCTTATTTACTCTTAAGCCATATTGCAAAAAAGAAAGAATAATCCTTAATATTGTTAGCAGATTTCTATTTCGAATCCTCTTATAGGGAAAAAGATAGATTTCCTTGCAGTATTTTCTAATTTCCTCCACATCATCTAATTCTATCTCTTCAGCCCTTGTAACCAGATAAATTTCATGTTCCCTGGATAATTCCTTAATAACTTGAGTCACACCCCTGCTACCTGCATGGGTGGCATTTAGTTTAGGCAAATAAAGAGAGGCGATCAATATTTTCAACTAAATTATCCTCTGAATTGCAGCGCCAATATCTTCCGGCCTGACAATATCCATTTAGGTATCGCCTTCAAGTTTTTGGATATGACTCATCATAGCATCATACAATCTCTCTGCCGTAATCGTAGAATTATCTGCATCTGCCCTGAAACTGCAAAAATCTTTTGAGGTAGATAAGACTTTCTCCCCTGTTCCAAAAGTTTCAATTTCCCATGGCGGCCCCTGGGAGAAAAAACTCAAAGTCGGCCTCATCTGTGCAATTGCCAGATGCAAGGCAAGGCTGTCACTGCTGATCACATAATCAAGGTGTTTTATAATTGCCGCGAATTCCAGTAATGAATTATTGCTTCCGGTATCAATAACATTGGGGCTCTTTACAGACCCCTTTATTTTATTGTGTCTGTCGATTTCAGCTTCAGCGCCAAGAAGAAAGATCCTTGCCGGTTTACCATTAAGACTGAGAGGCAATAACATATGAACAAGTTTAATTGCTTCGTCAACTCTTAACTGTTTGGAAGGCCATCTTCCTCCAGAGCCGCTATTGATCCCGATATTAAAACAATCCGTCGGAAACATGCCTTTATTTGATTTTTCTATTTCCGGGGAATTAAAAAATATCGGAGAAGGGATTTTAATATCTAACAACAACTCCATGAGTTCCTTATGTGACCGCCTGTTCTGCTGTTTTAATTTGTCAGCCCGTTCCTTGCCATACCTTGATATCAAACCTAAATCAAACCATATTGAAGCGCTATCGGTATAAACTGGCTGTTCACTATTGTCCAAATATGAGCCGATGAGTTTTTTGAACTTAAAATTTTTTAATAAGTGTAAAACTTCAACCTCATCATCTAACGAAATAAGAAGATCAAAATAAACATCGAACAAATATTTCATATTAAGAGTGGGCGTAAAGAGACCGCATATATATGGATTGAATCTCAACAAGTCAAATGAAGAATTGCTCGTCAGCCACCACACTCTCGGATCGCCGTATTTCTCCATTAAACCAGGTAGAATAAATGATGTTCTCACCACGTCGCCCAGCGCGCCGAACTTCATTATCAGAATATTTTTCATGTTCAGCCCTTTGAGATGCGTTCAATCTTTATTTTCGCGGCGCACTCTTTTTCCAGAACAGCGTCACCGTCCTGTTTTTGCCTCAGGGTCACCACATCAGGCATCATTTCCTTGATCACATTAAGGGGCGGGGCCGTGTCGACCAGCACTACATAGTCGATAAGTTCCAGCGCCGTCAGGACCTCCATCCGTTCCTCCAAATTGGATATTGTTCCCCTGCCGCCATGATGTTTCCCGGCGCTCTCGTCACTGACGATCCCAACGATGAGGACGTCACCCCTGCTTTTTGACTGTTTCAGGAAGGAGATATGCCATTTTTGAATGCTGTCAAAGAAACCGTAGGTGAAAACGACCTTTTTCCCCTTATACCGCAGATCGTTCATCAGGTTCTTGAGCTGGCCGCTGTGGACCAGCTTCTTGTTTCTGCCTTCCTGCGCCGTCATCAGTTCGATATATTCGATGGGGGCAGTCCCACTCTTACCCACCACTATGCCTGATGCCTTATTTGCCAGATGGATGGACGTAGCCAGATCAAGACCGCTTCCGATGGAAACGGCAAGAGTTGCTATTACTGTGTCGCCTGCGCCTGATACATCAAATACCTCTTTAGCCTCCGAATGAAAATGAAGCACATCATCTCCCGATATTAAAGACATTCCTTTTTCCGACCGCGTAACCAATATGTTCTTGAATCCGAACTCCTTCAGTATACGGCGCCCGTACTCCTCAATTTCATTGTCCTCATTAACGATGTCAATGCCGCAAGCATGGCTAAGCTCTCTAACATTAGGCTTGACTATCGTAGCTCCTCTAAATTTATTCCAATCCCTGCACTTTGGGTCAACGAGTACGCTGATGTTTTTCTCACCAGCGGACTTTATAATATAATCACAAAGCTCAGGGGTACATACGCCTTTATCATAGTCTGAAATAATCACCGTATTTACGCATTGAAGACTCTCGTTCACATGTTTTATTATTTGTTTTATGTTACTATGCTCAAGCGTTATCGTCTCCTCAAAATCCAGCCGTACGATTTGCTGATGCTCGCCAATCACTCTTACTTTCGTGATTGTAGGATGATCGGTCTCCACAAGAAATGATTTTACATTTATTTTATCCAATAAATCAGAAAGAATTTTTCTATTGAGATCTCTCCCTACAACGCCTATTAAACTCGCATTGCCATGAAGGTGCGCGATATTATTGGCTACATTTCCAGCGCCACCGGGAGTAAAATAGGATTTATTAACCTTTACTATAGGTACCGGCGCTTCAGGAGAAATACGGCGGACAACCCCTTTGTGGAATTTATCCAGCATAATGTCGCCGAACACCAGGATTGATGCTTTTGAAAAATCATAATCCATAAATGACTCCTTCAATATATTCTTCGCAGTATATCCAATTCCCCGATTCGCATTGTTCTGGCGCCATCAAGCATTTTGCATATAACATCCGCCATTTCATCCGGATCTATAAATTTATCATGGTCCTTTCGTCCTGCGGACATATCAGTTGACATCGCGCCTGAGTAAATATTTATTATTAAAACATTCGCTCGCAAAGCCTCGAATTGAAAAGACCCCATGAAGCCTCTGAGACCGTGTTTACCTGCGCTGTACGCCGCTTCAAGATCGCTGAAATTTTTTCCTGCAAGGGAATTAATGTTGACTATCAGTCCGAACTTCCTTTTTTTAAACAACTCAAAAATTTTTTTTGTAAGAATTACCGGAGCTATTAGATTTACCTCGATTATTTTTCTGAATTCAGATATGCTCATTTCTGAAACGCTTTTTCCGAGATAATCGCCGGCATTATTGATTAAAACATCAACCTCATGCCTGTTTGCACAATCAGTCAATTTTTGTATGGTCTGTCCTTCCACTATATCACCGCTGACAATCTCACAGGCGACATTATACTTTGCAATCTCACCTTTTAAGGCATAAAGTCGCTTTTCATCCCTGCCATGTATGACAACATTATGGCCTGCTTTTGCAATTGCTAAAGATAAACTTCTGCCCAGCCCTCTGCTTGCTCCAGTAATTAGAACGGTTTTCGGTTTTGACATATTACTCCATATTTATTATTACTCTTCCTGTTTCGCCTTCCCTCATTTTATTTAAGGCAGTGTTGGTTTCATCCAGCGAAAATCTATGGGTAATAAGTTCCGTTAGATTTAGTTTTCCTTCCAAGAATAGTCGTGAATATCTCGGTATGTCTTCCGCCGGATCCGTCAATCCTCCCAGACTGGCAAAAATCATCTTGCCGCCATAGTGCTTACCAAACGCATCAATCTTGAGAGATTGGTCGAATCGCGGCTGTCCTACCAAAATAGTCCTGCCTGCTTGAGACGTTAATTCATATGCACATGCAATATTATCCACATTACCGGTACATTCAACAAAGACATCCACCCCACTCTTGCCAACTATTTTTAAAATTTCTTCTTTAACATTAACCTTCGTTGAATTAATGGCATGGGATGCGCCAAATTTAGAAGATAATTGCAATTTGGAGTCAAACTTATCAATAGCAATAATAGGGTATGCAGAAACCATTACAGCGCCTTGAATGACATTCAATCCTACGCCTCCACTCCCAAAAACCGCGATTGACTGCCCGATTTTTAATTTTGCCTCGTTGTTAATGAGTCCGAATGCAGTTGTTACAGCGCATCCCATCAGAGCGGCGACTTCAAATGGGACCTCTTTCGGAATCGAGGTGACGCGGTTCTCCGACACCACCGCATAGTCGTTGAAGGTCGTCACCAGGCCGCCGCCCACGATTGCGTCCCCTCTCTTGTATTTGGGAAAGGACGACTCGATGCCTTTTCCCGTGCGCCAGTGCATGACCACGTGGTCGCCCTTGCGCACGGTGGTAATGCCCGGCCCGGTTTCAATCACCACGCCTCCGCCTTCGTGTCCCATCAAATGAGGCAAAAATCTGTCCTCGCCAAACTTGCCGTCTATCTCACCAATTTGTTTACCGCAAATACTGCTGCACATGACTTTCACTAAAACTTGCCCAACATCCAATTTAGGAATACTTAGCTGGTCAATAATTAAAGGCAAATTCAACTTCTCAAGAAAAGCTGCTTTCATTTGAAAATCACTCATAACTATTGTTATCCTCCTCTATTTTTAATAAAGCTCTTTCTTCTCACAAACCATTACAGGTGTTTTCGCAGATTTTGCAAGTTCATAGGCACATAAGACTTCTTCCGCTGTTTTTGGCTCATAAACAGGAAATGACACTATTGAACGAAAAACATCTGTCATGTCACGCGTATGCGTCAGCCCAGCATAAAAAGGCTTTACTCCACCTGCAACAGCCTTAATAATAACCGGCATGGTAAACTGTCCATCGGAAATGCATTCTATGATATCTAACGTATTGGCTATCGCATCAAAGGCATTCAAAACGAACTCATGCCTCTCGAAAAACAAAACCGGCCTATAGCCTTCCAAGGACACACCCATCGCCAGCCCAGCCATCAAATTCTCGGCAAGTGGAGTCTCAAGTCGCTGAGATTCAGGGATATCCTTCAACGCGCCGTACGCTGAACCGTATTTAACGTTATATCCTATAAAAATTGCACCACAATCTTTTGCAATTGTTTCCATTGATTTCTTTACCGCATCAAAATATTTCAAGTTCGGGGCTGAGGGCAAATTATGCGGGAGTTCCGAGCTTTGTTTCCTGGGCATCTCGCACAAACAGGCTTCTTTTTTGAATTTTAGCCATCCTGATGTGCCTGTCCCTCCGTGTGGATATGTCGGCACATAGGAATATCGTCTTACACAGCTTGGCCATGCAAAATCGGAAGCTTCACCTCGTCTTTCTTTTTTGGAGGAGCTGACCGATCTGTCATTGTCTTCTATAATAAATGTACACGGTAAATTCCATCCATGGACATAGCTTACCGCTTCATAAAAATGTCCTTCTTCTTCGGCGCCGTCTCCTATAAAACACCAGACCTTTTTCTGGCTGCCTTTTCTTTTCAATGCCCATGCAACTCCAGCCGCAATGGAAGGTGTAGCAGCAACAATCGATGAACTAAAAAAATTCAGCGCTCTATTAAAAACAAACATGCTCTTACCGTTTAATATTTTGTCCTCCAACTCATCCGGCGGACCGCCACACAGAAGATAATGATAATGGGACCGATGGGTAGAAAAAATATAGTCCCCCTCATTTATATCCTTAAAAATATCGATTAAGTGATCCTCATTTCCCCCGGACAAATGCACCAGATAAGGCATCTCGCCGTTATCAAATCGTTCAGCTATTTTCTTTTCAAAGTCAATTAAGTCTTTCCTGGTCATCTTATTCAGCATTAATATATTTCTCCTTTTCCTGTCCCGGCTCCTGTTCAGGGATGCATGACTGTTCTTGTGTATATCTTTCTTCATTTTTATTAAAAATCCTTGTTCTCATTTATCGGCCCCTTTCTTGAAAACCTCAGGAAATGATCTTGACAACTTCCTGAGCTTAAACCCCAGATCCAGGTTCTTAAAGGTACAAGTCAGAATACGGCAGCTTTTCCGACACTTTCTGATCATCTGTCTCTGATTACGCGCTTTATCAGAGTTCCATATTTTTTCAGGCAGGTCGTCCCTTAAGTTGCCTATTGGTTCCATGAGAGAACAAATCCTTACATTTCCAAAAGGGTCTATAGGAAAATTCTTGCTGCCTATCTTGCAAGGCAGCTTTAATATCTCAGGGTCAAGTGGGTTCTTGAGGTACTTACACATATAACTCAAATGCCGTGCTGAGTTGTTTATAGGATAACCTTCTGTTTTCATGGTGATAAGACGTTCAAAAACTTCGTCAATACCATTACTGTTCTTCCCGAGTTCCTTAAAATACTTCCCTTCAGGCAACTGTCTGCTTTCCCCTTTCTCGTCAAAAATAGGCAGGGAAGAAGTCTCCATCAGCGGCTGAAATGTAATACCGTCAAGCCCCTTGTCTCGGGTAAATTCAGCAAGGTCAACAAGCTCACTGATATTTTCGTTTATTATGGTCGTACCTAAACTGAGCCACATGTTCCCCCTGTTTTTTAGAAGCTCTATCACCCTCATTACATCACCGAAATTGCCTTCATCTCCCCTCATTCTGTTATGGACCCCTGGCGTTACACTATTAAGGGAAAGAGCGAGCGAATCAAGTCCGGAAGAAACAATTCTTTCTGCAAGTTTCTTGTCGATCAGGGTAGCATTGGAACCAACAGTTGTAGTTATATCTTTTGTAGTTGCAAAGTTTATGATATCTATCATGTCTTCTCTTAAAAAAGGTTCGCCTCCGGTAATAGAAAGACTAAAAGTCCCGATCCAGTTCTTTAATTTTTCAATGACTGCTGTCCATTCCTTGAAATTAAGTTCTTTCTCATTAGGCTTGGACGTCCACCTGAAACATGTCTGGCATCTGAGATTGCAGGAATATGTCCGCTCGATGACAACATCAAGCGGTTTAAGGACAGAATAATCAGGATTAAAAGCTTCAAATATCTCATCCGAAAAATACTTAACAATATACCTGAAACCAAGCCTTGCTCTTATAATAACCCTTTTGTTAATTATTTTTTTAATCAAAATTTAATGTTCCTTCGTATCGGCACAAGGTTTTTGAGCAATGATAAGAATGCCGGCTGATAGGATATTTATTGAAATCGAATTCATAAGATAGGCTGCAATTTTTCCTAATATATTTAATGTATATAGCTTCTTACTCTGGAGATATGGGAATTCAGACCATAAGACAAGAGATCTGCTTTTATGGATAAAGTCATTAATGTCCGTTTCAATCACTTGGAACCCAGCTTCTATAATCATGCTGTAAGCCTCTTTTTTGGAATACCGGTATTCTGAAAAGTACTTATTGCCTTTAAGCGCACAATGGACCAGCAGATACAGTTCGCGCAAAGGATGGGCTACCATGCGGCGGAAAAGATTGTTAAAAGGCAGCGTGAATATCGCTATGCCGCCAGGCATTAAAACACGTTTTGCTTCACTGAGCGGCTTCTCAGGCCCTTCTTCGAAATGTTCCAGCACCCCTAAAGATATGTAAGCGCCCAAAGAATTGTCTTTATAAGGGAGATTGCAGATATCACCTTGCCTGGCAGGCAGGTCAGGCCTCATCTCATTCAGCTTTGAAATCACATTCCAATCATAATCAATTCCCTCTACATTATATCCATTGTTTCTTAAATAGATTAACCATATTCCAAGGCCACAACCTGCCTCCAGTATTGGTTTATCTTTAGGCAGATATTTCAGAAAATAATTGAGCGTATTCCATTGAGGACAGTTTTTAATTTCATTTTCCAAAGAAAATCTCTTCCACATATTTGCTTGCTGCTGAGACATATTTCTTATTGTGTATACCTTTTTCATGTTAGTTCATACGACCTTTTGTCTTCCTGTAAAAAAATACAATCCCGCCCAAGCCAGCCCTTTGCAAAGCAAGGCTAAGCGTAGTCATTATTATGCCATATAATTGATATGTAATGCCCTTCATGAAATTCCATCCGTTGGCCCGATGGATCCTGTAATGCTCAAAATGAGCCGAATAGATATTCCTGACACTATACCCCCCCCAACGCATAACAGTGAGGATCTCATCAAGAAAGTATGGCTCAAAGATTGCAGTGGCCCTCAAGAAGTATTCATAATCCATAGCAACCTTATAATCAAGAGAAAACGGCCCCATTTTTTCATATACTTTTCTAGTAGCAAATATGGCCGGATGCGGAACAATTATCTCTTTGCTCATTTTTTTGAAGGAAAACGGCTCTCCATATATCACCAATGTTTGGCCGGTCTTTTGGTCTATACACCTCACACGCCCATAAACAATTTCCTTGCGGGGCGGGGCGTTAAACAAATCAACAATACGCTGGACCACATCACAATGAGCATAATAATCGTCCGAGTTAAGTATAGCAATAATATCACCCGTAGCCAGTTTCAGCCCCTTATTGAAGGCGTCCGATATGCCTCTGTCAGGCTCGGATATGACCACTGCGCCAGGGTCCAGATCCATAATGATGTTCAGGGTATTGTCGCTGGAACCGCCGTCTATAATAATGTGCTCTATACAGGGATACGTCTGAGAGTGTATGCTCCTGATATTGTCCGCGATAAAACGCCCGCTGTTGAGAGTAGGCGTAATAATGGAAACAACCGGATTATCGTTCATCTGCTGTCTGATAATATTTCCTCTTAAGAACAAGCATCAACAGATTGCCTCAAAAAACTCTCCTTCATACTCAAACAATAAATTCGAGATAATTATCCCTGCTTATTACTTCGCAAGACGCATTAGATGCCGATTAAAATATGCCTTATCCGCTCCTTTTATTACTATGAAAGGATAAGGCTTATAGGTATAGCCCAAAGCTTGTCTCCCATGTGGACGGCAGCAGTTCCGTTGTACGCCAGAATCCCGGCTGCGCAGTGCGGTGTTGCGGCAACAAAGGATTTCAGTCCGGACAGCTCGTCTTTTTCCCACCGGGCAGCCGCCTTAACTTCAATCGCGATGCATTTATTTCCCGCTTCGATGATAAAATCCACTTCGTGACGGCCCTGAATATTCCAGAAATACAGGCTCGCCTGCGGCCAGGTTGAATCGATAAGCCCGACAATGTTTTGTGCTGCATATGTTTCTATCATCGCACCTCTAAGCGGATCATCCGAAAGGTCATCCTTCCCTGCCAGGTAACAGGCGAGTCCGGAATCTCCCATATAGAATTTCGGAGATTTTATAAGTCTGCTGGCCGGGTTTTTGAGATAAGGAGCAAGCCGGTAGAAGATGCAGGATACTTCCATGATGGAAAGATAGCTGGAAACCGTTGCCGAGGTAAGACGGGCGTCTCTTCCCAGTTCGCTGATGCTCAAAACACTGCCTGTTCTCAGCGCAGCGAGGCGCAGCAAACCCCGAAATGAAATAATGTTGCCGATGCGGCTCAGGTCGCGGATATCGCGGTCCAGATAGGTATGTTCGTATCCCTTGAACCAGTTGATTGTATTCTTCAGGCTTCCAAGGCAGACTGAAGGCATGCCTCCTTTGATAATCTCAGCCAGCGGTACCGGCGGTACTTCCGGCAGGCCGGTTATTGTCTGTTTTTCAAAGAACCTCCTTATAAAAGGCCTTTCTGATAGTTGCTCCTTCAGTTCACGGCGTGTAAATGGATGCAGGTTGAAATATGCGGCCCTGCCGGCAAGGCTTTCGGAGATGTTTTTCATCAGGAGGAAGTTTGCAGAACCGGAAAGAATAAATTTACCGGAGACCCTGTTGCGATCCACTGCACGTTTGATTGCAACGAACAGCTCAGGGCATCGTTGCGCTTCATCAATAGTTATGGGCTCATTAGTTTCAATAAAGCCATCAGGGTTTTCACGCGCTGCCGCCAACTGGGCAAAATCATCCAAGGTCACATATTTTCTACCCTGAAGTTCCGCCTGCTGTTGCAAGAAAGTGCTTTTCCCTGCCTGTCTCATGCCGGTGATGGCTACAACCGGCATGTCAGCGAGGGCGCTGACTATGGAATTTGTAATTTCTCTCGGCAAATATGTCATATTTATATATATTATATTGTCATAATGACAATATGTCAAGACTCAAAACGACTTTCAGCGAAGTCGTAGCGACCCTTCGCGAAGACCCGCTACGGGACTCGCACCGAGCTGCTGCGAGAAATCATTCGGAGTAAAAAACTCGATGCGACCTTGCTGAAATCCGACTATATTGACGTGCTCTATACAGGGATACGTCTGAGAGTGTATGCTCCTGATATCGTCCGCGATAAAACGCCCGCTGTTGAGAGTAGGCGTGATGACGGAGACTTTCGGCTCAGATTTATTCATGTGTTAAAACGCACTGATAATGGATATAGAGGACGATTTTCAGCCACTTTATTATACAAGGATGCCACCTTTTACAAAGAGAAAGCGGCCCATCAATATATCACAAATTATGGATAGCTTGTATTTATTAATCATGAACATATTTATCGGATATCTGGTAGTGGCAACTTTTTCCCGTGAGATATCCGCGATGTCTGATACGCCCCGCTGTACAGCGTACAGTTCTTCTATATATGGCGCATAAATATTGCGCATGGCGATCCGACTGAGCCTGGACTGATTGTTTCTAATACTTGAGTCATACAGCAGCCCTGCCACTTTTGTCAGCCCCTGAAAGTGATAAACCAGAAGGGGTTGATCATCAATGAAAACCTGCTCGTTCTGAAGGCTCAACCTGTAATTCATAATATTCCACGGCGCCACATTTGCCCCTTTGTGACGGAGGTCGCAGACCCGCTCAAAACGGATCGGCCAATCGTCGAGAAATTTCTGGTCTGCATAATGGCCCTCTTCCTGACGGTCATAGCACCATCTGATACACTGGTCCCGCCACCATCTGAGACAGGCAAGACCCTGTTCATCGCGCACAAAAGAAAGAAGGCCCACATTGTATATGCCGTTTGCATCGAGATGCTTTAAGTAATCGGGGAACTTGTGGCCGATAATCAATATTGAATTGCCTTTGAACTCTTCAAATATGGGGCCTGCATCAGAGAAAAAGAAGAGATCTGCATCAAGATAGGTTATGAGGCCGACTTCAGGATTTTTCCTGAAAACAAACAAAGGCAATGACGGAGTGCAGGTAAAATAGTATTCAACAGTGGTCCGGTCACGTTTTACGGCGACCAGTTCCGTATCATCTTTTTCAAACTCTTCCAGAGAGATAGGGACTATCTCCGGAAAAGCAAGCTTGCAAAGGATGTTATACGTCTGGTTGTCGAAGCAGAGGACCCACAGCCGAAACTGTCTTTCGTGACGAAGGAGTGACCGATACAGCGCAAGTCCTTTCAGAAGATACCTGGAATCAAAATAGGTACAGTAAAAGCGCATAACTTAAGACCCGCTCCTGCGTGACCACTCCAATACTGCGTCTGCCACCTTCTGAACCGAGGCCGAGGACAGTCCCGGATACATCGGCAGACTTACAATCTCGCCAGCCGCCTTCTCAGTATTTCGCATATCACCAGAACATTTAATACGGCCCCGATATGCAGGCTGATCATGCACAGGGACCGGATAATGTATGAGAGTGCCAATGCCCTGTTTTCTCAGAAAATCACGGAGTCCGTCCCTGCCTGAAATACGTATGACGTAAAGGTGATAAGCATGTTCCGAATCAGATGCGGCCTTGGGACAAACCACTCCTGAACCGGCAAATGCCTTATCATATATTCCGGCCAATACCCTTCGGCGTTGAATCGCCTCATCAAGATACCTGAGTTTCACCCGAAGTACCGCTGCCTGGATTTCATCCAGCCTCGAGTTTATTCCCTGTATTTCGCTGATATATCGCTGCCTCCATCCGTATTGACGCAACAGTCTTACTTTTTCAGCCAAGGCAGGATCGCCAGTCACAACCATGCCTCCGTCGCCAAGTGCACCCAAATTTTTTGTTGGATAGAAACTGAATGCCGCTATGTCACCGAGAGAGCCGGTCATATGTCCTCTATAGGACGCGCCATGTGACTGGGCACAATCTTCAATAACCCTGAGCCCATGACGTTTTGCTATATCCGTCACACTGGCCATATCCGCTGGATGGCCGTATAAATGGACAGGAACTATCGCCCTGGTTTTTTTTGAAACAGCCATTTCGATATGCTCCGGATCGATCGTATATGAATTCTGATCAATATCGACAAAAACAGGTACGGCATTGCACATTTCGATCGCCGCCACGGTAGCCACTGCAGTATGTGATACAGTGATCACTTCGTCTCCATCTCCCATCCCGCAAGCCATCAGGGCCACGTGAAGCGCTTCCGTGCCGCTGCCGACTCCTATACCAAAGCCGGCCCCGATATAACCGGAAAATTCACTTTCGAACAAGCCCACTTCCTCGCCCAGGATGTACTGGCCTCTTTCCATGACCCGCCTCACTGCCGCGTCAATCTCCTCCTTATGGGCAAGGTAATCTGCTTTTGGGTCAACCGGGGGTATTGTCATCTGAACATCAGCCATTATATATATTTATCGATATATCGTCTGTAATATTCAAGAGTGTCTTTTAAGGCGTTTCTTAGTGTGGTCTTCGGAGCCCACCCAAGCATGGTCCGAATGAGACTGTAATCCGAATAAAAATCACCTATATCTATCTTTTTCCGGTCTTTTTCAAATTCACGGATGGCGTACTCACCGGAACCATTTACTTCCAATAGAAGATCAGCCAACTGTTTAAGACTGATGGCACAATCACCGCCCAGATTAAAAACCTTACCTATTGCGTCATTATTTGATGCAGCCATTAAAAAAGCATCTACAGCATCATCAACATAAGTAAAGTCTCTTAGTTGATCACCACCCCAAACTTCGAACGGTTTACCTTCTATCAAAAGTTTTATCCATATACCCAAAAACGTCTGTCTGGCATCTTTAACCCGCATTCTTGGCCCAATTGTATTAGTCAACCGTAAAACTGAAGTTCGGATTCCGTATACCTGATTATATAAAAGATGATACCATTCACCTGCCAGTTTATTTACCCCATTGATATCCACAGGGCTTAAACGGTGTTTCTCATCCACTGGAAGATAATCAGGTTTACCGTAAATTTGACGCGTACTGGCAAAGACGATCTTTATTGCAGGGTTAAATTTCCTGCAGGCCTCCAGTATGAAAAGTTGCGCCTTGGCGTTGATCTCCAGATCTGTCAGGGGATCATGCATGGAATCCATATGGCTAGTCTGACCCGCTAAATTAAACAGATAATCCTGTCCCTGTACAAGATATCTCATGCTATGCTCATCACGCACATCAGCAATATTTACATGCAATTTATCTTCAATCCCGTCTATATTGAATAAATTGCCTCCATACTCAGGGATAAGGCTGTCCACTAACGTAACATGCGCACCCAGCTCAACCAGTTTACGGGCGAGATTAGAGCCGATAAACCCCACTCCGCCTGTTATAAGAATGCTCTTCTTAAAATATAGATTACCGAAATCACTCATATTGAACCCTCTACCTTTCTTGCAAGTACGATATTGTCGAGATATAAGTCATCATTCTTTGGGAGCACTTTTGATAATAACTCACCTATAAGATTAAAGGGCGACATAAGAAGCACGGTCAGGAACAAATTCACATAGACATTTGCCGTAACTGTTTTTTTGTAAATATAAGCATTCAATATCTGGAATGCCACTCTGATGTCATTCATGCTTTTCTTCTGCTCTGTTATTTCAAAACCATAGTCCTGCAAAATGGCCTTCAGACCAAACGAGGAATATCGCGCATAGTCATAGGGTTGCTCATGCTCGTCCCAACAAAAGGGGACAGTCATAAGCAGCATACCCTGCGGTTTTAATACCCTGTTTATTTCGTGCAGGAAATCTGAGGGTTTGAACACATGCTCAAAGACTTCGTTAATAACAATGCTGTCGAATTCATGGTCCTGAAAAGGAAATCTTATGCCGTCGTAAAAAAAGTCGGCTTTTTTGTTCTGTCTGTTTTCCGGTGAATCTATTTCCAGCCCGATGTACTGAGAGGACCTGAATAAATGCTCATAAGGCTTTTGTCCGCAGCCGACATCAAGTGTCCTGCCGGCTATTTTATCTGCAAGGGCAAATATATTTTCATAAAGCCCCTTTCTCGCAAAATAAAAGGGATTGACAAATAGGCCCAGCAAATGAGGCTGGAATTGTTCTCTTTGTATAAATTCCCCTATTAAGCTTTTAAGCGAATTCACGGTTTTATTCTTTCTAACGCAGCAGCCTCTGTATTTTGCTTTTTAACAACAGGAAATATTGATACAGGCTCCTCTTGTAAAATGTTGGCTCCGACAGAGAGTTGTTTATATAATATGCCAGACCTGATCGACTGCAATTCTCACACACATGCATCTTATTTTTTCTCTTCAATACGTCATCTATTCCTTCACTGAGAATGTTCCCGCAGGAAAAATCAGCACCATGTTTAGGCAGCTGGCAGCAGACAAGGACATCAGCATCTTCAGTAATAATCAGATAGTCATGCTGCGGGCATTGATAAGAAGCAGGGCTTTTTCGCATAGTTTCAGTTATTTCGCCGAGACCAAACAGGTCCTCAGAAATCTCCTTAATGCGGTCTGGAGATAGCTCTCCGTTTATAAATTTCAACAGTTTCCACCAGTGATTTAATATCGCATAGTAAGGACGAAATACGATGCCATGCCTGCTCGCAAAATTTTCGCATGCTTTTATTTCATCAGTATTGAACCGGTAAACATGGTAGGAGATGAAAAAATCACCACGGAAGCCATTGAATCGGCAGTCATCCACGAGCTTAATGATATTATTCTTGATCTTTTCAAAATCAAACCCGTGAATGCGACGGTAAGACGCTTGGGAAAAGCCGCACATGGAGAATATGACGTGGTCAAGATTTCTGGTAAATTCACCATTAATAGCCGGTATCTTTGCGGCATTGGTGCTTATAGCATATTTTATATTCAACTTATTTATGATGCTGATTATTTCATGAAGCCTCGGATGTAAAAAAGGCTCGCCCCAGTTATAGAGACTGACTACGGACTTGGAATCTATCACTTGCGACCTCAGCAGCTTCGTTAACGTATTTTCAAATACATCGGGTAAAATCATTCCGCCAGATTTTTCTTTACCGCCGCCTGTCAGGCAATAGGGGCATCGGGCATTGCAAAAGCCGACAATATCGAAATAGACTGTTCTATAAGGTTTCACTGTTATTCTGCCTCTTTCTCAAGATAAAGCCTTTGAAAATCAAATTTTCATCATCCACGTTATCCAATCCGACAAACTCCACGATCAGTTCATAGGTGCGCGATATATACCTTTTAAAATTGTCCAGATTAAGCAACCAGCAGGGAATGCTCGCATCATAAATCGAAGGAGGGACTTTTTGGACGGCAATTTTGTCCTTCCCTCGTAAAATAAATGGCGTACGGTCGATAATAATATACTCGAATCCGAGGGAACCTATTTTATCAATAAAGTCATATGGTCGTTCCAGGTACTGGATGACACTGGAACAGAGAATGACCTGAGGATGTTCCGATTTGTAACACTCGTCCAGGTCGGAATAAAATCTAAGGTGCTCATTTTTGAAATCTTTCCTCCCCAGTTCGACGAACCCGGCTTGTTCAACGATATTCCAGCGAAGCTCTTGCAGATGAGCAAGAAAATATCTGTTCTGGTAATACGAACTGCCGAATGACCCGCCGAAATCCACGATATTTAATCTATTGCCGTTTTGTGAAGCTATCCACAATAGTGAAGACAAGACTGGCCATGAGTATTCAATTTTATCAAATACGACAGAATCCCTTTCATAAATTGCCAAGCCATTTTTCACCTTCAGGGAAGCATCAAATACTTTTTCCAATATTACCTGTGAATTATATCCTGTAGATGACCTAGATGCTTCTTCCCATGTTCCGTAATCGCCTGAGAAAGTCGGCGCAGTGATGAATTTGTTTGCCGCTTTAAGAAATTTTTTCGTGCGACAGGCAAGGTAACCCGCCATCGTCATGCAACACCCGTCTTATTCTCTTCCTTGATATCTTCTTCTTTGATGCAAATAAACCATCTGCCATCTGAGATATCATCGTGCCATACGGAGTCAAGCACATAAACTACCGGATAGATTGTTTTAAATTTATTTAACCACCAGTCTGTTGAATTGTTGAAATAGCTCTGAAAAGTCTTGATCCAACCTTCATTCCTCCCGCTTTTCGAAACCGGAATAAAATGATAGGCCGCTTTTTGGGTCGTTCTGAAGTTTTCCTTGATGAATTTATGTATGCCGTCTTCTGTAAAATGTTCTAAAGAACCGATCGAATAGGAATAATCAAAGTAAAGATCAGGATAGTTCGTCTTGGATGCGTCGCAAATCTTGAGGTACTCGACTTTGATTCCGCGTTGGACCGCTTTTTCAATTAAAAAATCCGATATGTCGCAGCCATGCACGGAAATAAACGGGAACTTCGACAACACGTCAATCGCCTTACCGGTACCGCATGCAATATCCAATACACGACCTCTGCAATTTGCCATGAGAAATTGGATCTCGTTCCAGACGTTTTTTTCCCCCCATGTCTCAAGCACGATTGCCATATTTGGGTCCCAATAAACATCCAGGTCCTGCTGCTTTGAAGATATATTTCTTGCCTTACTTGTTATCAGTATTAATTTGTGAGAAATATATTTTTTTACAGTTACCAGCGCCCTTAATAAAATAGGCGGCAGCAATTCACGGACAAGATTTTTCATGCTAAGCTCCACTCATAGATTTTGAAGACGTTTTCGGCATCGATTCAAAAATGATATTTGATCAGCTATGTGCAATTAAAATGCTGGATGATTCTATTCATTTTCCACAATATCTCTTCAATGCTCTAGTAATGAATGATTGTTTTGAGGATTTCATATATTTCTCTATTGCCCTTACGGCGAGAGCGCTTTCTTCAAGAGGAATTTTCTTTACTGAAACACGCTCAAGAGTAAGTTTGCTATCGAATATCTTAGAAGCGCCCCCATGAGTGCCACTGTTATCATTCCCGATGTTATGAATCAATGACCTGCCGGCTTGGAGATACAACTTATTATGTATAAAGGCGGACGCCCTCCATCGAATAGCCCAAGAATCATTTTCCCCATTGATCTGATCTTTGAGCATTTTTGTATAATCATATGCGCCATGCAGATCAAAATTCGTCTCGAGTTTATTTTCCTTAAGCTCTGCCAATAGTTTTTGACCATTTGCTTCAAATAAATCCCAGCCCCTTTTCCATGTCGCCCAGCCCCAGCAGTCGGCGCCTCTCAAAAAAAAGGTGTCGGGAAGTTTAGTCTTTACAGGGTATATATATCCGTGAATGCTTATAACTTTTTCTTCATCCTTATAATAGTCCAGCGCTTCATTCATATAGCGGAGAAAGTACGGAGACGTAACCATATCGTCTTCCAGTACGATTATCCGTCCGTACCTCCCGACGGTTTCGGTCACCCCTGCAATAATAGAACCGGCAAGCCCGAGGTTCCTGTCTCTTTCAATAACAGTTACCTTCTTAAACCCGGAGGCTGAGTTAAGATACTCCCGCACCGACCGCACTTTTTCCCTGTCAGCCTCAGACCTGGGGCCATCCGAAAACACATAAAGCTCGCTCTCAGCAGCCAGTTCGTTCTTTTGCAGTGCTTCCATTGTCTGTCTGGTATGCCAGAGACGATTATAGGTAAACAATGCTATAGGAGCCAGTTGCATTAATTAAAAACCCCTGTGTTGTTATCAAGACTTTTTTTGTATAATCCCATCCAGCCGTCGCATCTGCCGACAATATGAAAAGTAATTCTAAATAAAATGCCACAAATTATATTGAACATCTGAATATGATATTGACCGCCGAGAAAGCGGCCCTTGAAATTAACAATTTTAAAAGGTGACCTTCTAAACCAAATATCTACCAGTTCAATCTTATTTTTACCATAATATTTGACTTGGGCATTCTTGTCACCAAAAACCATATCGATGCCGACCGGCGAGTAAGGTTTAACGTGATCAAAGTCATCGTAGAAATACGGAGAGTTCAGCGGTGTTACAATAATAAGAAAACCTCCAGGCTTGAGGCGTGCCAAATAGTGCTCCATGAATTTCAATAGCTCGTCAGGATAAATATGCTCAATTACATGAGACATTAATATAACGTCATATAGCTCAGAGGTTTTATCGAACTCCTCCACTGTTAAACATTTGATATTTGACTCATTGTTGGATTTTACAATCGCCTCATTTACTTCGACACCAAGAACATTATAACCGTGTTCACCTAACAATTTAATATTTCTGCCATAACCGCAGCCTACTTCGAGAATACGCATATCAGCATGCCGGGGTATTTTTAAAAAAAAGCGGACTAAGTTTTTTTCTTCATTTTGAATATCTTCGATTTTAAAAATAATATCTTTAAGAAATTTCTTTATCATGTTCCATGCCTTGCTGACTTGCATAAAGTTTTTTGTATGTTTCTGATGTCAATAAAAGCTCTGAATGCGTCCCGCTGCTTTCAATCTTTCCATCAGAAAGAACATAGATACGATCACAGGCAATAACAGTAGACAAACGATGGGCAACAATTACAACGCTCGTCTGACTTCGCAGCTTTTCAATTTCAAGGGTCAGTTCTGCCTCGGTAAGTGTATCAAGAGAACTCGTTGCTTCGTCAAATACCAATATCTTGGGGTTGCGATAAAGCGCCCGTGCAATGCCGATACGCTGCCGCTGACCGCCGGATAATTTTATCCCGTTTTCGCCTACCTGAGTCTCTATGCCATCTGGAAGTGATGCAATAAAATTTTCAAGATTAGCAATCTTCAATACCCGCATGACCCGCTCGTAATCAGGGGTCTCTTCGAATGAAACATTAAAGGCTATTGTATCGTCAAGCAGTGTAATCGTCTGCGGCACATATCCAATGAATTTTTGCATTGAACGACTGGTAAAAGGATCAAAAATAACACCGTCGCAAAGAAACCGGCCTTCTGTGGTCTGCTGTAGCCCTGTAAACAAATCCAGAAGGGTTGTCTTACCGGCGCCTGACGAACCCACAATTCCGATAGACTCACCTCGCTTCAATTCGATGCACACATTGTTTAGAATTTGTGTGTCGCCGTAGCGAAATCCGACATTCTTCAGTTCTATGGAATGATTGAAGCTCAGGTTATCGTCCTGTCGGCTTACAGCGGCATTGGCGAGGCTTGTCCGCAGGTCAATAAGGCGGTTAACAAAGGGGCGTGAAAACTTAAAGGTATTTACTGCGCTGAAAATTCTCCCAAGCGCCGGAGCTACGCGGAGAGCCGCCACAGCAGCAACTCCAAGCAAGGGGCCGGCCTTATCGAAAGAACTAGCAAAAAAGACAATTGCCAAAGAAGCAGCCACAATAGCTAATAAGGCAAAGAGTTCTGTCAAAAGCCTGGGCAGAGCATTGTTTAAGTTGTAGCGCCATGCCAGTTCAGCGTAGTCATGTGACACACGATTATTGCGGGCGCTAAACAAACCATCCAACCCCATTATTTTTATGTCCCGTATGGCGTATGCTATCGAAAACAAGAGGCGATAGCGAATGTTCTCAATATGGTTTTGCGCAGTCCCGAGCTTCGACGAGCGGCGGATCACTGTTACATAGAGAAAGTAGCCGGTCAATAGGGAAAGCACCAGTGCGCCGAGTGCAAGAAATGGCTGGAAAATGAAAAATCCAAAAAGCAGGAAAATCAAAAGCAGGCTCTCATTTCCTATCTGCATCAAAGCATTCAAAACCAAAGAAGCATGCACCGTATTGGAGTTCGCGGTACCAGCTATCTGGGAGACCGGTGTTTCCTGGAATGTTGAATAACGCGCATTCAACACATGTGAAACGATATCGTTCGTCAGGTCCGCCGTAAAACGCGCGAGAAGGCGGGACTGGGTTTTCGTGAGAGCTGTCTGAAAAAAAGTTTTGACCATATAGAACAAGGCAAGACCGACGCCTAATGCCACACTTAACTGCCTATGCGTTAACTCCAATAGTGCCGTACTGGTAACACCAATTACTGCCAATATTTTTTCAGCAGCATCAGGCTGCGTAACAACCTGGAGAGACGGGAAAATGATGGCAATCCCCGCTAAATCAAGCAGTGACATGACAAAAACGGTGGCAAATAAGAGAAATACGTTTCGATGCCCGATCTTTTGCAGCAAGAAGCGTGTTGTTTCGTTATTAAATCGTTTCTGTGAATTCATTTTTATCTCAATTGTGTATTAGGAAATTACGAATGTATTTTTGCAAAGTGTTAGGTGGCGGATTTTCTGATTTTTTGTACAGTGCGTCGTAAATATACTGAAAATACTGCTTTAGAATCTCATCATCTCCAAGGCAATTTTCGTTGGCAATAGTTTCCCTGTATTTGTTATTAATTTTAAAGTAGTGCAATATATCCTCAAATTGCTCAGATTTCATCTGTCTTATCATACGCTTTGCTAAAAGTCGGTCTTTGAATGGTAAGCGTGAACCCATATTCCCCAAGTATTCGTGAGAAAGAGTTATCTCGCATTGTAATGTAGAAAAAACGCGCCATTTCAAAAAACGCAATGCTCGTTGAGCAGACCAACCGGCATTAATCTCTTTCTGTATTAAATTTAAGTATTCTAATCTGTCGGCATAAGAAGGTTCAAGATTACCTGGATAATTGCAATAATCCTGAAAAGCGGACACCACAGGAATGCCGAGCAACCCCGCTTCTTCGCCAGCGCTCGACCAACCATTCAAAACAAGAGCAGCTTCTTCAAACAAGTCGTAAAGAGATATATTGTCTTGAGGCAGATTAATATGTATTGAATCTGAGTTTTTATATTTTTCATACAGGGAATAGTAAAATACAGAATATTCCGAATGTTTGTTTTCACGTTGATTTGGGAAATCCCGAGGATGCACACGTAAAACAATAAAATAATCTTTTGATTCAGAAAATCTATCTAAAATAAATTGAACCCATTCGGTCTGTTCTTGAAAAATATTATTGCACAGAACCTTTGCGCCAACTGCCTTTGCTGAAAGCAATTCGTCCTGGCTGCTTGTGGGCATTACAATTAGTTTTCGCTTGCCTATTTTCTTTGATTGCCTGTAATGAAGATTCTGTTTTGGTTTAGAGTAGGTAAAAATTGTTTTAGCGAAAATAATGTTTGCAATAAGTGCAGCCATAATTCTTGCGTCACTTGCCTTCGTTCTTATATTAGGCTCGGCTTTTGTCCAGTTTTCTTTTTGTTCTGCGTTATATGCGTACCAATTCTTTGTCCCAAACATTATTGTTTGAAACTCAAAACCTCGGTTGCCGCCTGCGTTTATCCAATAAGCAGGAACATTCTTCTTTTCTGCTGCAAGCATCCACGTTCTATCAAATGAATACAACCCATTCCAAACCAAAGTCAAATCCGGCTTGTTATTTTTAAAATAGCTCTCGGCAGCGGCATAAATAATCCTGTTTCCGTTATGATATGCATTTTTCATTTCAATCATTTCAGGGGTAAAGTTGCCGTATGTTTTATAAGTAAGTATTGTCTCGTAGAAGGCATACGCACCAATTTTATCTTCCACATCTTTTTCAAAAATATTCAGCTTGTCGGATTTTGCCAATGTTTCTATTGTTATGTGATTGAAATTAAAACTCGATGCAAGCCATCGTGCGTTTCTTTTGCAGAATTTGCAGACATTAGCCTTCTTTCGAGAATTTGATGCCGGACTTAATCCGATCATCGCTGTGCAATATTCAACATCTCCATTACAAGAAATAAAGTCAATCTCATATCCACAGCTTTTGAAAGCCCTTCCAAAATACGACAGAAAAAGGCCCCATACCCATATCGAATTATGAGGCGCGAAAATAGCTATCTTCATTCCACTTCCTTTATTATTGTTATTTTTTTCAGAGAATGTTATTTAGCAGGGAGAAGCGTAACATGCTCATCGAGCCAACAGATTTTTCGACTTCCACTGCATTCAGAAATATTTTTCTTTATTGGCAACAAATACATCAATCAGGAATAACGAAGAGCAAAAATCCGCATCATACTCCCATAGAATGGCGGCGAAATACGCACTTTCTTTTGACGAACCATATGCAATGCCCAAAAATCTGTAATAATTTTAATAGTGTGTCTAACTGGATCGGCAAATTCCGTTCCAAAGTATGGATATTCAATCTTCAATACATGAAATCCGGCTCGAGTCAAATACCTTTGAATGAGCGTCGGTGTAAAGTAATACAGATGGTTTGGGCCGAGCAAGCGAAATCCTTCTCTGTATATCTTTGAAGCAATACTGTTAAAATTAACAAGTGAAAGCATAATCAATCCATTTATCCTAAGTAAGTCTCGCACAGCATATAGAGCCCCCATAGGATCAGGTAAGTGATCAAGAACACTATGAAGGGTCACAATATCAAATTCGCCCTTCCCGAAAGGATTATGAGGAAAACGGTCTTCAAATACTCGTAGTGGTGAATTTTTCAGCATCTCAGTGACAGGATGGGACCACTCTATCCCCATTGCATCATAATCATCTCCAAGAGCCTCCAAAAAAAAACCCAAACCACAGCCCACATCCAGTAATCGACCCTTCTTGCGTATTCTATGCAAAGCACTTACCTCATGTTGAAATCTGGATACGCGTAGAGAACGCTCATTGGCAATGCTTCGACTGTTTCCTTCAGGATCAATTGTACCCTTGAACATTTGCGGATCTTGATAGAGCGCAGTCAGTCTTTCATCGTCATACCTGGGGTTGAGAAAAACCAGTCCGCAATGGTTACACCTTACAACAGGTATCGCTGAGCTTCCACGCCATGCAGGGGGCTGGCGCTCATCCGGTGACTCGAAAATTTCGAATAGCACTGTATGATCTTCAGCATTGCAGAAATTGCATAAGACGTGTTCAAACCCCATTTTCAGTTGAACTCAATGATAAAATCTGCCAGGAGTTTGGCGACCAGTTCATGCCCGGCAAAGTTGAAGTGATGCTCTGCCGGTTTGAAGCTAATGGGTTCACTGGCAGCATGCAATGGCTCGATAAGGCTTAATATGGCATATTTACTAGAAAGGCGGCGGTTCATCTCATGATAGTGCTTTAAATCAATCTGATACTCCCAATATGCTCTACTCTTAGGATCATCAATGGTCAATGGGTAGAATAATGGAAAATTCGGTATCAACACAACTCCGAAAGCGGCTCCAGCCTGTCTTGATTCTTTAGCTAAGGCATCAATCTGTGCCTCCGTCTGGTCATAGAAAAATTTATAACCTTTGGTTCGCTCCATATACATGTTATACGAGACGCCTTTTTTTCTGAGCAAGTTGCTTCCGTTTTTTCTTTTTTCCATGAAACGATTAAAATGCTGGTAAAGTTTTCTAAATGAACAGCTATGCACATAAAGTTCTTCCGAAAAGATTCGAGCCATTACGTTTCGCCAAGCAGGATAGTTCCGCCTCACCAAGGAACCATTTTCCAATCCAAAGGCGGGCTTATCATATCGACGGCAATCCCACGCATAGGCGAATAGATATCGGAAAGTCTCATAATCCCCCTCAACTAGATCATTGCCCATAAAAAGACCGAAGATTACGATATCAGGGCGCAAAGGCCGTCCAGCCTGCTGAAAGTAGTTGAGTGCGGAGTCAGCACTCCAACCAGCAACGCCAACATTAAGAACCTCATACCCATTCGGTGACAAGGCGTTCAATTTGGCCTCAGCTAATGAGACAAAATTGGAAGAACGGTCCACTTGTCGTGATTCAATGATTGAATCACCCATTACCATTACTCGTTTCTGCGCTCCTTTATCATGTGGCCAGTCACGATCGTTAAATCCATAAGAGTTAATTACTATATGGTTTTCCCAGACTTTTTGCCCTTCATGAGCAAGTTCTATTCTCCGGGCAGCCCCGGGAGTAAGGGTCCATCCAAGGGTAGGACTTGCCCGATAAAGCCTGGGAGGCAATCTCCTTTGCCTAGTCCAAATCTGATCAATAATCAGAAACAATAGAAAAAAGCTAATAAGAATCCAGAGCAAATCTTACCACTCCCAATCAGGTACAATAAAGCCAGGAATAATCCATTTCCCATTTTTCAAAGACCATACGGCAGGGTTTCTAAATCGTTCCGCAATCTCCCAAAAATGGGATTCTTGAATGCCCACGAAGGAGCAGAGTTTGGAAATATCTCCATATGGGGTCTGTTCCTTCATCCTTGCAATAATATCTATTGCTTCTGCTCTGGTCATCCTGTCATTACGGATTTCAATCGATAGGTTATCAAATAGACGTGTAAAACCAAACTTAAGCCATTTAAAATAATGGTGAATAGCGATTATATCACAATCAATATCGACATAATTGTAATAACCCACTTTTGGCCCTTCTTCTCTAACCTGAAAACCATGAGCAAGGGAAACGCGGAGACTTTCTTCCACATCCCAGGGGAAATAATAACCCAAGAATATCGAGCTGATCTGCCGTTCTTGAAAGATCTGTTCATCGGGCAAATGGAAGGCTATCATGTCTTTTTTTGGTAGGTCACCGTCAATCCAGTCCGTAATTGACGTACCCTGCAGTATTTGGTGCCGTTTCAGCCAATCATGGTTCAACTGATTAAGCTTTCTGTCTTCAGCTGTTCCACCATATTCCATATGAGGGCTTTCTCCCCAGACAACCAAAGGAACATCGAAGGCCGCAGCTACTCTGAGAGGTATGGCGTAAATAGCCATATGCATCGGAAGGCCTGGGTCTCCCACTCGAGTCAATGCTTTGTATATAAATCGCTTTTCAACCTCAGGATTGATTGTATAATCGATGTGATCGACCCCAAGGCTGATCAGGTTGTTTAAATTTTCCTGCCCCACTTTCGACCGTAAAGGCGTTTTCCATGTAACAGCCAATACGTGCAAGTCATATTCCAGACACTTCACTACTTGCCATGTACTGTCTTTTCCGCCACTGACAGGAATAATACAGTCATAACTCTTACCTAATTTTTTTGCTTCTTTGACGATCTCCTCAAAATCTTTTCGTCTTTTGTTCCAATCAATATCCCTTTTCTTTTCTTCATGGCCTTTACAGGCCGAACAAATACCATCCGAACCGATAGCAATGCCTGGACGTGTATCAGGAATGACACATTTTTTGCAATATTTCAAATTCTCGACTCCTCTAAAAAGATTTTACTATTTATGAAGTTAAAAAGAAATTTACTATGGCTGTTGGGTAATGGGTAACGTTGGATTAATTTTTCAATCTTGGATTTGTCTACTATATCAAAAATCATGCTATTGTCCAGCAAATATTCCATTTCTTTCTTTTTGTTGAAATCTATAATAGAATTAATAGAGACATTGAACCCCTTTTTCTGCCTATCAAGCCGTACTTGATCATTCAACAAACCCTTGACAGCTTCGCGCAGAATATACTTTCCGTATCCTTTGCTTATTAAGTATTCAGAAGGAATAGAATAGGCAAAATTAAACAACCGGGAATCTAAAAAAGGGCTCCTGTTTTCCACTGAATACTTCATTGAGTTCAAATCATCTTCATGGAGGATCGTTCGTGTCCCCTCATAAAACATCTCGTTCATCATACGGTTCCTTAGCAGTGAATCACAAAAGTGCGTTTCAGAAAACTCTTCTGCAAACTCTACTTTTAAATACGAGGCAAATTCGTCGTTATTGAGATAGATATGCGCACGTATTTCAGGATTGCTAAAATATAATTCAGGATTTTGCAGGTATGGATTACGAACAACACCTTCGATATATTCTTTCCAATCATTGAGATACGTTAGATAATCAGGGTGTTTTCGCATCTCATATAAATGGAGATTGAAATGGTCGTAGTATCCTGTAAATAACTCATCGGCACCGGTCCCTGAAATAGCCACTTTATAACCACCCTCAGATATTGCATGAGAAAGAAAAGAATGGACGTAGTATGAGATGGTATAAACCGGGGCATCATGATAACGGATCAGTTCTCTTAATCTTTCAATCGGCTTCTTGTTGTGAATTTCGATGATTGTATGTTTGCAGTGCAAGTCATCAATGGTTGCTTTTATATTGTTATATTCGTTGTACCGCTCGTCCTGATCTACAATAGAAAATGTTGCAACATCGTATCCAAAATGCTTTGCAGCTATAGATGCAAGAGAGGCTGAATCTACACCGCCGCTCAAACAGAATGCCAGAGGGACGTCGGATCTTAGCCTAAGTCTCATGCTTTCAAGTAAATGGTGGCGCGTGCCTTCGATTGCTTCCTTAACAGTCATAGGTTTTGAAATATGCCCTGGTTTCCAATATTGATTTCTTTTTATGCTAATATCCTTATCAATAACAATATTTGTAGCATAGTCGACCTCCTGAACATCCTCAAAAAACGTTTCTCTTTCTTTATAAAGTGATCTGTAACCATTTACAAGATAGCGAAATATCTGTCTTTCATTGATCCGCAGCAAATCGCCAGAAAGTGACTTTAAGAACTTTATCTCCGATGCAAAATAGATACCATGAGGTTTTGCAAGATAGTATAATGGTTTTTCAGCAAAACGGTCGCGAGAGAGGAAAAGCCTTCTTTCCCGACGATCATAGATCGCAAATGCCCACATGCCTTCGAAATGATCCACGCATGTTTCTCCATATACCAGATAGCTTTGGAGGAGCACTTCCGTATCTGACATGGTCTGAAAGGTCACGCCCTTTTTCTCCAACTCAGTCCGTATTTCCAGATAATTGTAGATTTCGCCATTGAAGATCAAGGTCGTATCTCCAATAGTTAACGGCTGGTGCGCCCTGGGACCGAGATCGATAATGCTCAGTCGGGAATGAAGGAGATAGACATTCCAGTCATCTTCCTGGAATACACGGACAGCCTGGTGATCGGGGCCGCGATTGATCATCCTTTTCATGGTCGCAGCGAGCCGTCCCTCGTCAATCCTGCCTTTGCCAATGTAACCGGCAATGCCGCACATAATTTATTCCGCCACCTCAAGATTTTCAGGGAGAATCGCATCTCCCTCATCAATGGCAGCCCGGACCCTCCTGCCGATCAATGATCCCTCACAACCCGGCGCCAATCCATGACCCAGGCGGACCCAATTCAGGTCCTCCCAGGCAATGATGTCTCCCTCTGTTAAACGCCGACCCGCCACAATTGTGCGGCGAACTCTGGGGAGGCTCTCCCGCTCGCAACCCATGACCCGCTTTTCACCGTCCCCCATCAGGACCTGTGCAGCTTTTATCCTCGCCACCATTTCTTTTAATTCAGCGGGATCGGCAGATAATTGGTGGTCCCGAAAGGTGGAATAGGTCTTATCGATTGTAAAGTGTTTTTCGATAATCCGCGCCCCAAGGGCGCAGGCCAGCACTGCTGCTTCGATTCCGAGCGTATGGTCAGAATATCCCACCGTCATTCCCAAGTTTTGCAGGGTCCGGATAGCGCTGAGATTGGCCTCGGCAGGCGGCGTTGGATAACTGACAACACAATGCAGGACAGCCAGAGACGCAGGGGGAATGCCATAATCATTCCAGGTTCTTTGGAGGAATGCTATGGTCTCCTTGATTTTCGCAAAATCCGCCATTCCTGTCGAGAGCAGAACCGGCTTACCGGTCTTTGCGACCGCAGCCAGAAGAGGGTAAAAGTTATTATCACCGGATGCAACCTTGAAGGCCGGCACAAGATTATTCAGAAAAATCACGCTTTCAAGAGAGAAAGGGGTTGACAGAAAAAGCACCCCCTCCCTATCAGCTATACATTTGAGCTTTTCCATCTGCTCAGGGCTTAATTGAAACCTCCGGAGCTGCGCAATACGATCCACGTCTCGGGAAGACGCCAGTTTCTCCGGAATAATGCTCTGAAACTTGACGGCATCGGTCCCGGCTTCAGCAGCGCGCCCTATCAATTCCTCTGCGAGAGTGTAGCTGCCCTCATGATTGTTGCCAATCTCAGCAATAACAAATACCTGTTTGTCCGTATCGAAGTTGCCAATCTTCATATTGAAATCCCTTTTATTACAAAATTATCAGAATCCGTCTTACCTGTTTATGAGTCTTCCAACTACCAAACAAGTACGGCCAATGCCTTGGGCACCTAAAGATTGATAAATACGGCGCCTCAGCTCACCAGATACGGACATTTCGAATGAGATGCGTTCTTGGTGGCACGTATGACCTACTTCTGGGTTATTAATATAATCTTTACCCATCAATAAAAATATTTCCATAGGAAAATCACCCTGAGAATAGACAATCTCGAATCCAACTCTTTTTAAAAAAGCAAACAAAGAATCAAAATTAAAATAAAAAATGTGGTCAGGAACAGTTACCCACCAAGGGCTTATATTCAACCGCTTCTGGGCCGCCAGCTGCAGCTCACTAAAATCATTCGGTACCCTGATAAAAACAAGCCCGCCGGGCACCAGTAATGCCTTAATTTGATCAATTAGTTCAGATGGCTTCCGTAGATGCTCCAACACATTCATCAAAAGCACTACATCAAAAAAATCATCTCCTTTAGGCTGACGACTTGATACAAACTCTTCTAACGGCATGTCGTGCACCTCAAGACCTCGGGAGCGTGCAATTTTCACCGCATTTGCCGAAGGTTCAATACCACTGGCCTTGAACCCATTTTCTGACAGATAATGGATAAGTTCACCTGTGCCACATCCCACGTCAAATATTTTTTTCCCACATTGCTCATCATTCAGTATAGCCAATATGTCGGCATACAGGGTAGCATGTAACCATTCCAATTCTCGATCCGCAACTTGACCACCACCCATCAAACGACGAGATTCAGGGAACCGCCCTCCTTTTTGAATAAGATCGTAATACTCTTTCTGGTAAAAGTCTCTAATTTCATCCTCCGATGGGATAGGATCCAGTTTTTTATACCCACAAACAGGGTCCTGAACTATTTTGTACTCCTTTTTAATCATATTTCAGGTAGTACTGATATCATACAGCGGTTGCGGTTTATTAAGAATATGCTTAACCATATCTTCTATACCTGCAGAAATGTCAAAAAGAGGTTCGTAGCTAAAGGCATCTTTTGCCGCTTCGATGGAAAGCCGTCTTCGTAATCCTTCATTGGGGTCCTGCTTTCCATTAAATACTGTTTTTGATCCAGTATTTTGAATAACTTTCAGAATATTATTGGCCAAAACAATCATAGAGACAGGGCCTGGCCCGGTTATATTAAAGGTCCCGTTAATCTCTTTTTCAATAACCATCTCGCAAGCCCGCGAAATGTCCCGTACATATGTAAAAACCTGCTCTCTTAAGCCGGAACCCCATAATTCAAGATCTTCACCTTTTAAAGCCCGCTCCACGAGAATAGGGATAACAGCTTTAATTTTATATCCAGGTCCATATGGTGCACTGATGCGCAAATTGCAAAATTTAGTTGATCCTTGTCGCGAAAAATAGTTAGCTATCTCTTCACCTAACCACTTTGACAACAAATAATGATTTGCTGGTTTGGGAACAAAGGTTTCTTTCACTTCATGGTTCACTTGTTCGTATATGTTGGCACTACTAATATAAACAAATTGCTTTACTTTACACTTTACTGATTGCTCAATAAGTTTGAAGGTACCAGCTATATTATCAAGAAACACTTGACTATCGTCATAATGTTCCAATTTATTACCCCTGGGAATTATAGCTGCTGCATGAATTACTGCATTGAGTTGAGTTATTTTATCAATAGAAAATAGATTTGCTGGAATATTCGCCAAATCAAAAGGGACAATATTAATACGTTTATCCATAGATACAATATTTTTTGTTGAAGTTGCCATAATAACATTCCAGTTATTGGAGTGAAAATATCTAAGGATATCACCACCTACTAAACCAGTTGCCCCTGTAATAAGAACTGTTTTCAATTTAGGCATTATGAGTTATTATGGCACCTTACAAGCTTGAGGAGCCCTTCGGCTATTGATCTTGCGCCATCTTTACCAATGCTCATATGTGTTGGCAAGTTGATGAGCCTTGATATAACATCTATAGCAACAGGAAATTTGCTAGGACTGTTATGTTTTGCAGCATAATAGGGCTGTTGATGGCAAAGCGGCTCATACATCCATGTAATACGTGTGTAGAATTCCTGTGCCATTTTTTTCTGTATGTCATTACGATTGATTCGTTTATCGAGCAAAATGGGATAACGCCAGTACGAATTACACTCATGTGGTTCCGGGTCTATGGCGGTCAGTAATTCACATGTCTTTAGCGTCTCGTGATAGATAGAAGCAATCTCTCTGGCATGACGAACTATTTCTTCCAATCTTTTGTGTTGATGAACTCCTAATATCGCCGGAATTTCTGCCAAGCGGAAGTTGTTGCCTGCCCGGTCAAATTCCGTGCCCGATACAGCCCTCCCATGGTCACGCAAAGACTTTACTGCCACGGCCAAATCATTATTGTCAGTTGTGATGGCGCCGCCTTCTCCTGTAGTGAGAACTTTTGTTGCATAATAACTGAAACACCCTGCAATCCCCAAACTCCCCGCGGGTTTACCCAAGTAAGTGGCTCCATGTGCATGCGCAGCATCTTCCATGAGAAATAGGTTATTCTTTTTGCAGAGTTCCTGAATGTCCTTTATTTGAGTTGCCATTAAGCCAAACATATGGACCAAGATCACACCTCGTGTATTCCGGGTAATACACGACTCAAGGCTTTCAACTGAAATCGCAAGGTTTTTTTCAGAGATATCCGCAAATACCGGCACACCGCCTGCACGTACTACACTATTTGGCGTTGCAACAAAGGTATCCGTTGGCACTATTACCTCACCACCGTCTATTTTTAGCGCTGTTAGCACTAACTCCAAAGCAGTTCCACCGGAATTTACACCAAAGGCATATTTTATCCCTGTCATTCTGGCACATAATTGCTCAAATTCTTTCAGATGTACACCCTGCGTTAATTGACCAGAAGTTAACACCTTTTCTATCTCTTTTAGAATTATTACTCTGTCCTCAGCAGGGAAATAAGGCATTGCACCCTGATACTTAATGTTGTCCATATTTCACCTGCTCCTTCCTGTGATGTTCAAAAACCGATTTTAAATCACAGGGCCCGCAATTCAAAACATAATCTAACGCACTCAGGTAGGGTTCAAAGGGACCATGCCGTTGAGAATATTCAAAAATTGTATAACTAAGAAAATAAAAATTAATCCCGTGAGGAATGAACTCATCCGGTGGATGGTAAGTTTCGGTTCCCGGTTTTACAATAAAATGTGTTCCCCCAAAATATTTGCAGAGATTTACAAGTTTTTCATTCTTGCTTCCTTGAATAGAGATCTCACTTGAAAGGTAACAAGGCGTTTCTATCCTAAATTCTCGCTTCAAAAAATTTATTAAAGGGATTAAGACTTCAATGAGTTTTTCGCTTTGGTTTTGATATAAACACTCAATTTCGTCCTGATAAAGCTTAAAATAAGGTGCTTTTGCATAATATTGTTTTAGTGTTTTAAAATGCTTAATATTCCAGTTGACCTTCCAGTTAACCAGAATTTCGTTAATCAATGCGGTAGACTGACCCCTATATAAAACAGGTACTGTCAATAAAATACGGCCGTCAAATCCTTTTAGTGCATTCCTGTTAAAAAAGCTGTTTTTCGAGTATTGAACATCGTCGAGTATAATAAAAACATCCGAATAAACCATTCTTTCGAAAAATGGTAGCCATGGGATGTAGGAAGGCTGCACAATCCCGATAGTCTTACGTTCCATAGGCGGAAACACTCCTATTTATATATACCGATTACGCAGTATTTCATAAAAATCTATAGAGTGGCTTCTTGATTTTTTATAGAAAGAACACGAAAGCTGCTAAGCATATTCAATTATTTCTGCAACACCTGTCTGGAGTGATTTTTCGCACGCAATACTCACACTTATCCCATCAAATATGGCCTCAGTCTCAGATGTAATATCCTTATTGTTTATAATAGCATTAATAAAATCTGGCAGTAAAGCACCCTTGGTTTGCGGTAAGGAGGCCAGTTCGACCATGCTGGCCATTACTACTGGGTCACGTGTAAGATGTAATCTTGGACCTGCGTCATCGTATATGAATGTGCCTTCTGTACCAAATAACCTGACTACATGCTGGTGCCGATGAACACAACCAAGATTCACAGTAATCCTACTTACCATATCATTTTCACCAAATAATAAAGCGGATACAAAATCTTTCTTCTTAAAAGTTGTACCTTCTGTACTGATTTGATTTCCTTTTGAAAATGCCATAAATGGCTTCTTTCCTGTAATCCAGAGCATCAGATCAATTAGATGAATGCCTCCACCCTGTAAGGCTGAATATGTATCTATCTGTCCACGCCAACCATGCAAAATTTTATGCAAACGCCCATACAGGTAATCACCATCAAAAGAATATATTTCCCCAAACATGCCTTCACCACAGTTCTTTTTCAACCATTTATAGAGCGGCACTGACCTGAGGACTAAATTACTGCCCAGTTTCAGCATTCCCCTATGCTCTGACCATACTTTTTTAACAGCCTTTAGCTGTTCAAGCGTCTGGCACAAGGGTTTTTCTACAAAAACATGTTTCCCCGCATTGAGCGCCTTAACAACTTGTTCGAAATGGGTGTCATCATATGATGCAATGGAGACCAGTTGAACATCATTGCTTTGTAGTAATGTATCGAAATCTGGAGCCACCTTTCCAACGCCAAATTCTTTAACTGCCCTCTCCGATTTAGTAAAATCAATATCATAAAACCATGAAATTTTGCAATTACGGTTGGCAGAATATGTTCGAGAATGTTCCATCCCTACGCCTAACCCTACGATAGCCACCCCAAGAATATCAGTTTTATCGTTCATACTATCTTCTCATACCTAATCGTACCGATAACGTCGAACGATACAAGTCAATTTTTAACATGATGAACCCTTGCACAGAGATGGATTCCGCTCAAATAGATCTTTATACCACTCGATGTATTTCGGATAACCTCTATCCAGCGACCAACCCGGTACATAACCAATCAGGGATCGCGCCTTTTCCACCGAAAGTGTACCTCGATCTGGCATAAGCGCGTCTTTAGGAATGCTGCGTACCGTAATATTTGGGAAATAGATCCGTAAAATCTTAATCATATCGCCGATCGTGCGCGCAGACCCGTAGGTGAGATTGAAAATTTGATTGATCGCGTTGTCGTTCTCAATAGCCTTCGTAATACCATCCACGAGATCCTGGATGTAAGTAAAGTCCAGCCCATCGGACCCATCGCCATTGATCGTGATCTCTTTGCCAAAGAGGGCGTTTTCAATAAAGATCTGTCCGACGCGACGGCTGATACAGCGCTCACCATAGAGTGCGGAAGGCCGGATGATGGTGTAGGGCAACCCGAAAACCTGATTATAGGCAATGACGAGTTTCTCTCCACCAAATTTCAAGGCACCGTATATACCCAAGGGTTCGCAGTGGGTGCTCTCGTCTACCTGACTTTCCTTGAAGTGCCCATAGACCATGCTGGAGGAAAAATAGATAAATTGCTCCACTCGTCCTTTTGCATTGTCGAGGGCGTTTTCGAGTGTTCTGAAACTATGGTCAAAGGTTGAATAAGGGTCTTTATTTGAGCGATTGGCATGAGAGACCGCTGCAAGATGTACAATCACCTGTGGATTAGTTTTCGCCAATAAATGGGAGAGGGCATGGTAGTCACGCGCATCCTGGACTAACAACGGAATATCCGCCTGGCGCAGAAGCTGCAGGCGTTCATTAATTACGGCAAGTGAAAGCTCGGGATGGGGCAAGTTGTCAGTATTACCGATGACCGAAGTAAGATTGTTAACTTCCAACCCATCGATCAAAGACACTTCAGCGCCCAGACTTTTTAGATGGAGGGCCATATTGTGGCCAATAAAACCAGCTCCTCCAATAATTGTGATGCGGCGACCTTTTATAGGTTTTATACTCATATTAATATTCTCCTTTGATAATGTCTTTCAGGTTCGAAGCAATCTCGACCATATCGTTAGTATTCAGATGGGGCCCGACAGGAAGGGCAATAGATGCGTCACTGATGCGCGCCGCATGGGGAAAGCGGCTTGCCTCATACCCATACTTCTCCCTGTAATATGTCATCCGCGGTACTGGTTGAGGGTAATAGACACTGGCGCCGATGCCGCGCTCAGCAAGCGCAGTAAGAATTTCAGGCCGCAACGGCGCTAAATCATCACCAAGCACAACTGATAGGCAATAATGGCTGCTTAGTAAACGATTCATTGGAGCGGGCAGAACGCGAAGCCGCGGTACATCTGTCAGAGCTTCGGATAAGGCCTGGTGATTTTTGGCTCTTTGCGCCAGAAAACCCGGCAGTTTCTTGACTTGTTCTATTCCTATTGCTGCATGAATTTCACTCATTCTGTAATTGAAGCCAAGGGTTACGGTATCATAGACACCGGGAACCTTGCGTTCTCCATGTGTGCGGTCCACTCCGAACGCTTTTTTAAGCTTCAGCTTGGCGGCTAATTCACCGTCGCGAAGAATAATCATCCCTCCTTCAGCCGTAGTGATATGCTTTACCGGATAAAAGGAAAATACACCAACATCGCCATGCAAACCAGTGTGTATGCCGTCAACTTTTGCGCCCAGGGACAAGGCACAATCCTCAAGTAGAAAAAGATTGTGACGACGAGCTATCTCAACAACCGCTGGCATATCAACAGGCACACCCAGATAGTGTACCACTGCAATGGCACGTGTGCGCGACGTAATCATTGCTTCGATCTGATCAATATCAATGTTGCCTGATTCGGGCTCGGCATCCACAAAAACAGGGCGCGCTCCGGTCAGTTCTACAGCGTGAGCGGTAGCAATATGAGTTTGCGCCGGGACTATAACTTCATCACCCGGCCCATAACCTAGCGAAAAGTAGACAAGGTGCATGCCAGCCGTACAGGAAGATACGCTGACAGCATACGGCGCAGCAGTAAATTGTGCAAAGGCTTGTTCAAATTCAGTGGCCTTAGGTCCATGAACAAGAGTAGCCCCTTGCAAAACATCAAGAACAGCGTTGCGCTCATTTTCTCCGATCATAGGATATCCAAAAGGTATTCTTATCATTGCTCCTCCCACAGGTTTTTTACTTTAATCACTTCATTTCTCTGAACTGCTTTTTCAATAGCAAAACAGACAGACATAGCAGCAAATATCTCCCGGGCCGTAACCTCTGGTTGGCTATTTTTAAGGATCGCCTCAATAAAGCTAAAAAGGAAGTCTCCCTTGTTAACCCCTGGATAAGCTGCAACCACTGCCTCAGGTTCGACCTTCGGGTCCCGGGAACGATATAGTTCTCCGGTTTTTCGACCATTGATAAATGTCGCCTTTGTTCCATACACAGCCAGCGGATGAAAATGGGGAAATACACAGCCAAAGTTCGCCGTCATCTTGCCAACGGTACCGCTCTTGAATTTCAGAAGAGCCGCTACCAGATCATTATAGCGGAACTGGCTATTCTTCGTACAGATGCCGTTGCCATAAGCGCTGACTTCTACTATCTCGTCCTGGGTCAGCCACAGCATAAGATCAATCATATGAACGCCGCCACCGTAAACTACTGAATAAAATTCAATCTTACCCCTCCACCCCTCCGTAATCTTTTCAATCCGCCCGTAATTGTAATCCCCTTCGAGATAGTAAATGTCACCCATATCACCTGACATAATCATCTTTTTTAATGTCTGGAAACGTGGCGACCTCCGAAGAATTAGGTTGGAGGATAATTTCAAATGGGGCTTTTCTCGCAAGCGATCCCGGATATCAATAGCCTCTGTTTCGTAAAGACACAATGGTTTCTCGACAAAAACATGCTTATTGTGATCAAGTGGAGGCCTGTGCATGAAGGGCCAGGAGCGCTTTCAAGTCGTATTCCCAGTGGGGCTTATCCATAAGGTGTATCATTTTTTCCACAACAAGGAAATCTTCTGGTGTATCAACAGACAATTGCACGGACCCCATATCCAGACCCGATTCTATATTGAAAATGCTGAAGCGTTCCTTATGCCGATAAAAATAAGGGGTCACATGCTCCCGATCATATTCATCAGTAAATAGCGGATAATGGCTACGGTAAACATCGCTCTTAATCACCTCTACAGACTGGCCTTTCGGAAAGGTTCTTTTTTGCGCATTGGTGACAATATCGTAGGAGGACTTGCAAAAAACATCCACAACCTGAGACACGAGGCGCTGATCCATGAGGGGGCTGTCTCCATTGATGCGTACAAAAGCATCGACAGTAAAGACCGAGAGGAGATCATAAAAGCGCTTCGCAACATTCTTTAGAGAACCCCTGAAATAGGGGATTCCTTGCACGATACAAAAATCAACAATCGGACCATCGCTCTTGTCATCGGAAGTCGCAATCACAATTACATTTAGAACGGAACTTTTTTTCAATCGCTCAACAAGATAAAGTAGAAGCGGCTTGCCGTTTATTTCCTTAAGCACCTTACCGGAAAATCTTTGCGATCCCATTCTTGCCTGTATAACAGCACCAATTTTCATGACTGCTTTGTTAGATTTGCTCTTAAAAAGATGTTTGTTTTGATAGCCTCAATTAGTATTACTTCAGTGCATTTCTTTCCGAAAGAGCCTGTGCCTCCTGTAATTAAAATCGCTTTATTATTTAACATATAATTTTTCTCCTTTTATTCGGTTTTTATACCATTCATACGTCTTCTTCGCGCCTTCTCTCAACGGTGTTTTTGCCTTCCAGCCAAGGGAATTTATGCGGCTTACATCAAGAACCTTATGCGGCATGCCGTCCGGCTTGCTGCTGTCAAATCTTAATTCTCCTTTATACTCGGTGATATCTTTGACCATCTCCGCCAATTCTCTGATGGTTATACACTCGCCTGTGCCAATATTGATAATCTCGCTTTTATCGTAATTTCCCATCAAAAATAAACACGCATCGGCAAGGTCATCAATAAAAAGAAATTCCCTTTTCGGATTGCCGCTTCCCCACACCTCCACATACGGCTTATCATTCACTTTCGCCTCGTGAAACTTTCTTATCAGCGCAGGCAGAACATGGGAATTCATTAGGTCGAAGTTGTCATTTGGCCCATAGAGATTTGTAGGCATAACAGATATGAAGTTTGTCCCATACTGTTTGTTATAGGATTGGCACATCCTGATGCCTGCGATCTTAGCAATTGCGTAGGGTTCATTTGTAGGCTCAAGATATCCGCTTAAAAGGTATTCCTCTTTCATTGGCTGGGGACAGTCTCTCGGATATATACAAGAACTGCCTAAAAACAACAGTTTTTTTACTCTATAAATATGGGCTGCGTTTGTTATATTTGCCTGCACCATAAGATTACTGTATATGAATTCAGCAGGATATGTGCTGTTGGCATGTATTCCGCCCACCTTAGCAGCGGCAAGAAAAACATACTCGGGTTTTTCTTTTTCAAAAAAGGCCTCAACAGCAGACTGCCGGCTAAGGTCCAGCTCTTTTCTGGCTCTATGGATGATATTTTTATACCCCTCGGATTCAAGCCTTCTCAGGATTGCAGAACCAACAAGGCCCCGATGTCCGGCAATGAATATTCTTGAATTATATTCCATTCTTCAACCTTTACCTTGACACTCTTTAACCTTTTTGCCCCTCTTAACCTTTTTTTTATTCACAGTCCGTTTCTCTTGCAGAGGAGTTCTCTTTCCGCTTCTTTAAGGTCTGATATGAGCATCGTTTTTACAAGCTCTCTGAATGTCACTTTCGGCTGCCAGCCCAGTTTTTCTTTGGCCTTTGAAGCATCTCCTTCCAGGACGTCAACCTCTGTTGGCCGGAAATAATTCTTGTCAACTTCTATGAGAACCTCATTTGTTTCTTCGTTCACACCCTTTTCATCTGCTCCCTTTCCAACCCACTTTATATTGATACCTACTTCCTTAAAAGCCAATACCGCAAACTCACGCACTGAGTGTGTTTCTCCTGTTGCTATAACAAAGTCATCCGGCCGGGGCTGCTGAAGCATAAGCCACATGGCTTCCACATAGTCCTTTGCATGGCCCCAGTCCCTCTTTGCATCAAGATTCCCGATGTAAAGTTTCTTCTGAAGGCCAAGTTTAATCCTTGATGCAGCCATTGTTATCTTCCTTGTAACAAAGGTTTCCCCTCTTACCGGCGATTCATGATTAAAGAGAATGCCATTGCAGGCGAACATATTGTATGCCTCCCGGTAATTAACAGTTATCCAGTAAGCATAAAGTTTTGCAACACCGTAGGGGCTCCTTGGATAAAAAGGAGTCTTTTCTGTCTGGGGTATTTCCTGTGCAAGGCCGTAAAGTTCGCTTGTTGACGCCTGATAGAACTTTGTCTTATCCGTCATTCCTAAAAGTCTTATCGCTTCCAAAACCCTTAAAGTCCCAAGGGCATCGGCATTTGCCGTGTATTCCGGTGTTTCAAAGGATACTTTGACATGGCTCTGGGCAGCAAGATTATATATCTCGTTAGGCTGCGTTTCCTGAATCAATCTTATTATATTAGTTGAATCAGTCAGATCACCGTAATGGAGAAACATCTTAACATCTTTTTCATGGGGGTCCTTATAAAACCGGTCAATTCTGCCGGTGTTATATGATGAAGAACGCCTCTTTACGCCATGAACTGTGTATCCCTTGCCCAGAAGCAATTCCGCAAGATATGCGCCGTCCTGTCCCGTAATGCCTGTAATTAATGCAGTCTTCATAAATAAATCCCCTTATTTTTGCAGGCTACCGCCATTCAGGGTTTTAACCTGCTCGCCGATGGAATGTCTAGTTTCCATTCCCATTTTTCTACACGCTATACGCTAAAAACTACACGCTATCTTAACGTCACGCCGTCTTCATTAAAAAGGCCTTGTCTACAACAATCCTTGCCTGATATTCAATTGCAGTCAGAAGTAAAATTACCCGCTCCTGCCCGCTTATCTCCTTCTCAAAGATTCCACTCAATCCCTGCAACGGGCCGTCCTTTATGGTTACCCTGTCGCCGCTCCTGAGTTCAGGCGGCTTTATAGAAATAAGCCCGTTTTCCTCCTGCGATTTTATTAAATCAATAACCTCATCTGATACAGGCCATGGCGAATCACCGCCGACAATCTTTCTGACCCCCCTCGTATATTTAATCATCCAGGAGAAATTAACCGGTTCAAACCTGACAAATATATAACAGGGGAAAAGCGGACCGATTATATCCGTATAAACACCATGGACATATTTCCTCTGCTTTAGTTTTGGATTAAAGACCTCAAGCCCTGCACCCTTAAGAGAATCAGCCACAATGTTTTCCTGTTTGGGTTTTGTATATATTGCATGCCACTGCATATTTATTTCTCTCCTCCCGCAGGATTAACTTCATATAAATTCTTATAAATAGGGAATATGCTTTTTATCCTGTCAGGTGAAATTCCTTCCTCTATGAGCCGCTTATAGATTTCATCTTTTTTTAGAAATGAACTTACAATCACAAAATCCGCATTAATCTCTTTGACCCTTTCAAAAGGCATTATCCTGTATCTGAAGAAATCCCTGCCGGCAGGTTCATTGTCTACAATACCCTCAAACTCTATATCAAACTCCTGAAGGGAAAGATAGGCAATCTCCGCAGACTCATCGGCGCCTGCAAAAATAACACTCCTTACCCCTTCCTTATGAAGCCTGCTGAAAAGCTCTTTGAAATCCCTTCTCGCCTCTTTGTAAAGGTTTGTGAAGTTTTGAAGATGGTGGTAAGTTAATCGCGTCTTTTCTGCAAAACCCGTTGGTGTAAGATAATACACATATCTTTTGGATGGTATTGCCCTTATAGTAATGTAGCCCTTTGAGACAAGATTTTTTATATATGAATTAACAAGGCCGAGGGCTATATTGAGTTTTTTGCTTAAATCACGCTGGGATTGTGGTGTCCCTTTTGATATCTCATCAAGGAGCAGTAAAGACTTGTAAGTGTCCTGATTGCCTTGCTTTTCTCCGTTCAAACCATGAACGTTCATGATTTGAACATATCATAGACAGGGAAGCTCTGTCAAGTGAAATTATTTGCTGAATTATGTTTTATTTAATGGGGCTTTCAAATCATCTTTACTGTCAAACATTAACAACCATATAAACTTGGAATATTCATCCAAAACTCTTGCCCTGTCTCTTTTTCTCTTCCACCATTCATCAAATTTAAACCAGCTTTCTTCTGAAGGCGCGCTGATTATTTTAATTTCATCTCCCATAATTTTTGCGAAAATTCTGAGGGCTCTTCTGCTGTGATAAGGAGATGTGACAAGTATGCATGATTTATATCCATGCCTGTTCATGATCTCTTTTGTAACCCTTGCGTCTTCTTCAGTAGTCCTTGATTTGTCTTCAAGCAAAATCGCATTTTTCGGAATCCCAAGGGATACTGCGTGTTCCTGCATCAAGGAAGCCCATGAGTATTTCCATACCAGTGGGCCTCCGGCCATAATCACCTTGTCTTTTCTTGCCCATCCCTCTTTGAAAAGTTTAGCGCCGTATTCAACACGCTCCGTTTCTTCTCCGGCAAGTACTACTATTACATCAGCCGGCTTCAGTTCATCTTTGTAGTATAAATACCCAACTGCCTTTTCCAGAATAAAGCCGTGGCCGGCATACAACAGCGCGACAAAAATTATAAAAGCTATTAATACCTTAAAACATCTGAACATAATTCCTCCCGCTTCATCTCTAACCGTTCCCCCTGCTCATATACCATTTCATTACTTTAAGCCCTGCCCTTGCCTTGTCAAGCAACTCTTTCAGGCTCCTGACCTCCCTGAATCTTTCCCATATATACCATAGACTAAGATAAAATCTTCTGTGCGCCTCTTTTAAAATCCTGTTCAATTTTTCTTCATCCCAGTTCTCGTTTATTATAGCCGGCCTTCTGATGTCCTTGTCCATTGGATTCTGTGCATCTACTTCTCTGTACCATCCCATCTTAATCGCATCATCATAAAGTTTTGTTCCAGGTGTGGGTGACAGGACACTGAACTGTGCATAGGCTGGTTTTATCTCTTTGGCAAACCCTATTGTCACAAGCTCATCCTCGTATGTCTCAACCGGTATGCCCAGAACAAAATAGGCCATTGGTTTTATGCCCGCTTTTCTTGTAAGCTCAAAAGCCCTTCTTATCTGCTCGACTTTTGTACCTTTATTCAGATAATCAAGGCCTTTCTGATTTCCGCTTTCAACCCCATAGGCTATCATTGAACAGCCGGCTTTTTTCATCCACCTAAGGGTTTCTTCCTCAACAATGTTCACCCTGCCTTCGCATTTCCATTCTATCTTTAACCCTCTCTCAAGGATGCCCCGGCATATCTCCATAACCCGGTCTTTCTTAACTGTGAAGAGGTCATCGTAAATAATTATGGAATTAATCCTGAATTCCTTATTAACAAATTCCATCTCATCAAGGACATTTAAAGCGCTCCTCGATCTCCATCTGGAGCCGAAAACAGCCTTGTCGCAGAATATGCAGTGGTATGGACAGCCCCTTGATGTAAACATGGTCGTCACCTTTCCTGGTGACAATATGTACCTGTATCTGTCATTCGGCAACAGGTGCCTTGCAGGAAAAGGAAGATTATCAAGATTATCTACAAATGGCGCAGGCGGATTACTGAAATCCTTTGTAATCAGGCCCGGGACCTTACTGATATCATTGCCTGATTCCAATGCACCCAGAAGCAGCGGCAGGCTCACCTCTCCTTCGCCTTGTACCGCATAGTCTATGTCAGAACACTGTTCGAATATCTTCCTGCCCGCAACAGAGACATGCGGCCCGCCCATAATTATATGTTTTGCATATTTCCTTGCTGCCTTTACGACCCTGAATGCATTGTCTATCACCGGAGTCATCCCTGTAATGCCAATAACATCGGAGGCTGTTGCCTTAAGCCTCTCTTCAAGTGAGTGCATATCCAGACGTTCTGCAAAGGCGTCTATAATAGAAACCTTGTGCCCTTTAGCCTCCATAACAGCAGCAAGGTAAGCTATTCCCAATGGCGGCACAATAATGTCCTCCCTGACAATCTGCCTTGGCGGCGGCTGTATAAAAAGAACTTTCATCAGCCACTTCTTTCTGTGCCGGATATAATTTCTGAAACCTTAAATGCGCCCAAGGCAAAAATTACAAAGTATCCCAATGAAGGAAGATACATCCTGTGCTCAAAGATAACATCAGGCAGAATCGCTATTGAAGATGTAGGCGCAAGAATAAGGAAAAACCACAGGATGAAAAAAGATATAACCTTCTGCCTCTTAAACAAAAACACTGCGAGTCCTAAAAATGTAATAATGCCGATACCTCCAAATAACGTTGCAAGAGGGGTTAAAAGGCCTCTGGAAATCCCATAGTTATAATCTAAATTCTGATTTATGGGAAGTATCAGGAGCTTGATATATGTCCATATCACCCTGAACTGCGTAAGAAAATATTCATGTCTTGATATTGAGCTTGTTTCACCCTCTATGCTTGAGGTAGGAGGAAGACTAACAGCATCTGTTGCTACAAATGATTTGATCAGCCCCCCCATAAAATACATCAAAGAAATAAGTGTCATAAAAAACAAAAGATGTACAGCCCATCTTCGGGAAAGGGTTTTAATATCGCCGTCAGACAGAAAAAAGAAGTCATATAGAAGGATAACAACAGGCAGTGTTACAGCTATCTCTTTTGAACCCATGGCAAACACAGCTGAAATAAGCGAAACAGCGTATAGCGTGTAGCGTGCAGCGTATGACTTTAACTGCTCTCTGCTATCTGCTCTTTGCTCTCTGCTTAAGCGGCTTGCCTTTATAAACATGACCAGCGACAGCAGATAAAAAAACGACGAAAGTATTTCAGCCCTCTGGACTATATATGTGACTGCCTGTGTCTGAATCGGGTGAACTGCAAACATAAGGGCAATAAACAAGGGTGGATAGGTGAATAGGTGAATGGGTGAATAGTGAGTAGCATTATTCTGATAGCTAACTGTTGCCTGCTGATTGCTGAAATATCGCGTTTTAAAGGTAAGCGTCATAAGCCAATAAACCAACATTGCATTTGCAAGGTGAATAAAGAAACTCATAAAATGATAGCTGAACGGGTCAAGCCCTCCAATCGCAAAGTTTACAGCAAAAGTTGCCATTGTGACAGGCCTGCTAATCAAAGGTGAACCGTTATAGTAAAAAAAATACGGTATGTTATTCATGGATTTTATATACGGGTGAGTTATAATTGAGGAATAATCATCAAAATGGAATGCTGAATTAAACGAGTTTGAATATGCAAGGAATGTAATTAATGCAATAACGGCTACCCTTATAAGATGCGCATATTTATTTCCCATAATTTTTCCTTGCGATATCCTCTAATAGTTTATTCGTAAAAGGCACAAATGGCCCTGTAGGATCAAGCTCGATGTATTTGCTTAAAATAGGATAAGCCTCTTCATATCTCTGTTTCGAATACAGGAGAAAGCCATAATTATAATAGATATCAGGCAGGCCGGGATAAAAGGCCATTGCCTTTTTATAATAAAATTCTGCCTCGGGGTCCATCTTGAGCCTGCCGTATGAGACTGCCATATTCATATAGGCAAGGGCATAATTAGGCAAAATATTTGCTGCTTTTTTAAACTCCATTATAGCCTCAAGGTCACGGCCGTTAGCACCATATGCCCTGCCAAGGTTATTATGCGCCCTTGCGTTATCAGGGGCTTTAGCAACCACATCTTCCCACAGCGCCACATCATCCTTCCAGACCTTATTCCGCTCGTACGTAAGGTAGGTAAGAGGCAAAACTATGATAATGATAATCAAAATGTTAAAAATATTCTGTTTCATCTCAACCTGTAAAACATTATTATTCCCTCAGCGCTAGATCCATTACGCTAATTCTGTACTTTTTTAACCATAAAGAAAAATCTCCAGTAGTTGCATGCTTATTTTTTTTCATTACAGCCCGCTTTGTTATCATTCTTGGCAAACCTTTTATCGCATCTATATAAGCACGCAAAAATACTCCTGCAAGTTTTAACAAAGAGAATTCTTCTGCAAACTTTCCTGCTGACCCCTTGCCTGTTACAGCGCCATATAGTTGTAAAATCCATCTTAAAATAGTGTAGAACGGGCTTAATAATATGTACCTAAGGGGGAAATACTTCACTAAAATCCATACTCTGTTCCTTTCCACAAGATATGCCTTAAAAGGAGAATATCTTCCGGCTGTCGCAGAAGAGCGATGATATACAACTGCTGCCGGAACATAGAGGCACCTCCAGCCTGCGAGTCTTGCCTTAAGTCCCACATCTGTATCATCTCCATACGCAAAAAAATCAGGGTCAAAAAACCCTATTTCATCAAGCATTTTCTTGCGGTATACCGCTGCGCACCCGCTCGGGTAAAATACCTCTTCCTCTTTATTGTATTGGCCGGTGTCAATTTCCCCTTTCCCGCGCCCCCTGTTAAGGCCGTCAGGATATATCAAATGCCCTAAAGTATCTATCATCCTATGGTTATCATAAAAAAGTATCTTTGATGCCCACATTCCGAATGAGGGGTCACACCTGTTAACTGCAGAAATAAGTTTGTACAACCATTCATTGTCTGCAACAGCATCATTATTAAGGAGCGCAATAAACTCTCCATTTGCCTTTTTATATGCAACATTATTGCCTTCAGCAAATCCAAGGTTTTTATCATTTTCAATAAGAATTATTTTTGACATATATTTATCTTTTACAATTTCCAGGGAGCCGTCTTTAGAGGCATTATCAACAACAATAACTTCCATATTCTTATATGTCTGGTTGAGAACCGAATCAAGACATTCTTCTACATAATCCTTCCCATTGTAATTGAGAATTATTATTGAAACCATCGGCTCTGTCATTTCGGATTTTTCAGAAACCACTCAACAGTATTTTTGATTCCTCCGGCTACAAAAACTGCCGGCTCCCAGCCAAAGACACTTTTGGCTTTTTCATATGAAAGACATGACCTCTGCTGTTCGCCTTTTTTAGCTGGCCCGTGTGATGCCGTAATATTTTTACCCGATACCCTGCTAATATTGCTGAACAATTCGTTGACTGATGTCTCTGTTCCCGTGGCTATATTAAGCTCTCCTGTAAATTCAGTCTCTAACGCCTTTATATTCGCCTTCACGACATCTCCAACATAAACATAATCCCTCGACTGTAATCCATCTCCGTTTATCACAGGCTGCTCGCCCCTGATAAGCTTATGGGTAAATATGGCAATAACTCCTGCTTCGCCAAAAGGGTTCTGCCTCGGGCCATATACGTTTGCATACCTCAGAGCAATATAATCGAGTCCGAAATTATGTTTGTAATAGTAAAGATATTTTTCACACGCCAGTTTTGCAACGCCATAGGGGCTCAATGGCCTTGTGGGATGTATTTCATCCGCAGGGAAATAATCCTGTTCACCGTAAATCGCTCCGCCGGTAGAAGCAAATATAAATTTCTTAAGCCTGTTTTTGATTCCTGCCTCTATAACATTAAGCGTGCCTATAATATTGGCGCCGGCATCAAAAGCAGGATTTGAGACAGATACCCTGACGTCAATCTGGGCTGCGTGATGATTAATGACCTCCGGGTTAATGTCCTTAATCAATGATGAAAGGTCATCTCTGATGTCTGCCTGATAAAATTTTGCCTTAGGGTTCAGGTTATTTTTGTTCCCTGTTGAAAGGTTATCAATAACCGAAACCTCGTGGCCTGCGTTTATATAAGCATCAACTATATGAGAGCCGATAAAACCTGCCCCGCCTGTAACAAGAATTAGCATGGTTTATAATAACGAAAAAAGTCTTCTTAATTCAAATGCTGCAAGTTCAGAACCAGGCAGGACATAGCATTCTCGCTCATTCTCGCTACGCTCCGAGGTATTTTGCCTCCTTATAAGTTATATACTGTCTGAATATCGGCAAAATAAAACCGCTCGAATACCATATCCTGCCTGTTGTTACTTAATTCAGAAACCATGTTAAAATAACCCATGAATCCTGTAAGCATAATCAGGAAATATTACACACCTGAGACTGTGGCATATAAATTCCTGGTTCAGCATAGTGAGATGGTTACCCAAAAAGCCATTGAAGTGGCAAAGAGGGTCAGCCATTTAAATCCTGACACAAAATTTATAGAAGAAGCTGCAATGCTCCATGATATAGGGATATTTCTGACAGATGCGCCTCAACTCGGCTGCCACGGGGACAAACCATATATCTGCCATGGTTATCTCGGAAGAGAAATACTGGACAGAGAGGGTTTTCCAAAACATGCAATCGTATGCGAGACACATGTGGGCGCAGGGCTTTCTATTGCAGATATTGAGAAGCATAATTTTCCACTCCCAAAAAGGGACATGACCCCAAAGACAATCGAAGAAAAGATTATATGCTTTGCAGACAAGTTCTTTTCAAAAGACAATGAGCCGTTAAAGGAAAAGCCGATTCAGAAAATCAGGGAGTTTATAGGAAAATTCGGAGAAGATAAACTCCGGCAATTTGATGAATGGGTAATCTTTTTTAAAGAACCTCGATAGTTTATTTCTTCTTCAGCGCCCTTTCAACTGTCCTTATTGCGCAGAACTCGCCGCACATACTGCATACCTCTGTCTCTGTTGGCGGGACTTCAGCGCGCCATGATTTGACCTTATCGGGATTGAGGCTCAAGGCAATCTGGCCGTTCCAGTCGAGCGCCTTCCTGCACTTTGCCATCTTGATATCTTTATCAATCGCACCTTTTATTCCCTTTGCAATGTCGGCTGCATGCGCAGCAAGCTTTGATACTATGACTCCCTCTTTAACATCATCTATGGAAGGAAGCCGTATATGCTCTGATGGAGTTACATAACAGAGGAAATCTGCTCCTGCTGCTCCTGCAACAGCGCCTCCTATTGCAGCAGTTATATGGTCATAGCCCATGCCTATATCAGTAACCAATGGGCCAAGAACATAAAACGGCGCGCCCTTGCAAATCTCTTTTTCGAGTTTTACATTCAGCTCAACCTGATTTAAAGGAACATGCCCAGGCCCTTCGATAATCACCTGAACATTCCTCTCAACTGCCAAATCCCTTAATTCCCCGAGCGTGAGAAGCTCTTCAAGCTGTGTGCGGTCAGTTGCATCAGCAAGGCATCCCGGACGCATCCCGTCACCGAGGCTTAAGGTCATGTCATATTTAAGCGCAATTTCCAGCAGCCTGTCATATTGCTCATACAATGGATTGTCTTTTCCATTATATATCATCCACTCAAGAAGAAAAGAACCGCCCCTGCTCACGATATCGAGAATCCTTCCTTCTTTTTTCAGCCTCTCAACAGCTCGCATTGTAAGGCCTGAGTGAACCGTAACAAAATCAACACCCTCTTCAGCATGTTCTTCTATTACCTTAAAGAGTTCATCGGGAGTCATCCTGGCTATCGAGCCTTTTTGCTCCGCAGTCCTCACAGCAGCTTCATATATCGGCACCGTGCCTACTGCGATAGAAGATTTTTTCAGCATCATCTTCCTGAGTTCTTTTATAGGCCCGCCGGTTGAAAGGTCCATCACAGCATCAGCGCCGTATTTTACAAGGACATCGAGCTTTTCCATCTCCTCATCAATCGAGATTTTGTCTTTAGAAGTGCCGATATTGGCATTTATCTTTGTGCGCATGTTTCTTCCGATACCGATAGGCTTTATCTTGTGGTTTATGTTTATCGGGATGACGCTCACGCCTGACGCGATATCTTCTGAAAGCTGCTCAGGCGTTATTCCCTCGTCTTTTGCAACGAGCCTTACCTCTTCTGTGATAATTCCTTTTTTAGCCAGCTCAATTCTTGTCACAAGTTTCTCCTTTAATTATTCATTCATCAGACAGGATATTGTATTCGAGCGGTTTTTTGCCTGCCTCTATGCAGAATGCATGGACAGGCAAAGCCTCGGAGCGGAGCGAGAATGAGCGAGAATATTATGTCCTGTCTATATATCACCATTGACCCTCATAATATAATTTTTAGCCGCTGACTTTATATCAACCGCACCTAAGATACCACTTATCAGCGCAATCCCGTCAGCACCCGCACCCATCACCTCTTTAACCATATCAGTCTTAATTCCGCCAATTGCAAATACCGGGATAGAAACTCTGGATTTGACTTTCTTCAGTGTATCAATCCCTATCGGTTTGCCATATTTTAGCTTTGAAGCTGTCTTATAAACAGGGCCGAGTGTTATAAAATCAGCGCCTCCCTTCTCTGCCTTCTTTGCCTCATCAATGTTGTGTGTTGATGCACCAATAATGAGTTTATTCCCGGCAATCTTTCTTACAGCAGAAAGAGGCATGCTGCCCTGCCCGAGATGAACACCGTCAGCTTTAACAGCAAGAGCGATATCAACCCTGTCATTGATAAAAAATTTAGCCTTATATTTCTTTGTAACCTCTCTCATCTTATACGCCATTGCAAGCAATTCCCTTATCTCCAAATCCTTCTCCCTCAACTGTATGGCCTTAACTCCGGCCTTCAATGCCTGCTCAACAGCAGTTAATAGTGAATAGTCATCAGCAAACAGATTCCTGTCCGTTATTAAATAAAGTTTAAAGCCTATCAAGCTTTGTACCCCATACAATGACAGGACATTGTGTTTGAGCGGTTTATTTTGCCGATAGTCCTAAAAGTCTCACACAATAAAGAGGCAAAATCCTCGCAGGTCGAAGACCGAGAATGAGCGAAAACATTATGTCCTGTCATGAAGCTCACAGCATTCCCTCTATCGGGCTGCTTGCGGTCGCATATAACTTTTTCGGAATCCTTCCTGCCTTATACGCAAGCCTTCCCGCAATCACACCATGCTTCATCGCAGCAGCCATTGCAATCGGGTCTTTTGCTCCTGCTATTGCTGTATTAAGCAATACAGCGTCGCATCCGAGTTCCATTGCTATAGCAACATCAGAGGCAGTTCCTACCCCTGCATCAACAATAATAGGAACATTAGCCTGCTCAAGAATTATTTTTATGTTGTAAGGATTTCTTATTCCAAGCCCGGAGCCGATAGGCGCTGCCAATGGCATAACAGCAGCAGCACCTGCATCTACAAGCCTTAAGGCCATAACAGGGTCATCAGTTGTATAAGGAAGAACAATAAAGCCTTCCTTCGCAAGAATTTCCGTAGCTTTCAGAAGGCCCACAACATCAGGAAAAAGAGTTCTTTCATCACCTATAACCTCAAGCTTTATCATGTCAGACACCCCGGATTCCCTTGCAAGCCTCGAATACCGCAAGGCGTCCTCAACTGTATAGCATCCTGCAGTATTAGGGAGTATCTTATATTTTTTGGGGTCAATGTAATCAAGAAGATTTTCCGTTTTTTTATCTATTATATTCACCCTTCTTACAGCAACAGTAACAACATCAGCTCCGGATGCCTCAATCGCCTTCCTCGTCTCCTCAAAATCCCTGTATTTCCCTGTCCCTACCCATAAACGGGATTTGAATTCTATGCCTTTGATTATCAATTTATCTTCCATATCCTCTCCTCCGTCCTATTCTATTAAAACAGGAGATTGCCATTGAGCGGCTTATTTGCCCGATAGCTATCGGGCAAATCCTCAGAGCGAAGCGAGAATGAGCGAAATGATGATCTCCTGTTTCTCTCTCCCCTCCTCCGACAAAATTCACAATCTCAATCCTATCCCCGTCTTTAAGCACATAACTCTCATATTCAGCCTTTTTGATAATAGCGAGATTCACCTCAACAGCAACCCTGCCAGGTTCAATCTTAAGCTCCTCAAGAAGCTCCTTGACTGTGCCTGCATTCGAATCAATATTATCTCCGTTTATTATCAGCCTCATAAAAATAAAAAACCGCATCCCTGACAAAGGATACGGCCTGCCTTCTCTACGAGTCGTAGACCCAATCCCTACGCCGGCATTATCCGTATCAGGTTCAAGGGGTCACTTCCTCAAAAACGGAAGACTCTCAGGCTTTCGCCTCCCCCAAGGGTTGATTTAAGTATAGAGGAGATTTTAAAGGAATGTCAATTAATTCATACTGTTACTTATGCAGGTTTCTCAATACCTCTGCAAAACCAGGTTTGTCCATTTTCCCGGATGCAATGGAGAGCATAGCTTTGTATAATTTGCCTTCAGCGTCTGCTATGCTTATTCCATTCAGTTCAAGAAACACAAGGGCAGTAGCCAAAGCAGTCCTTTTATTGCCGTCAATGAACGGATGATTTTGGCTGATATGAAAAGCATAGGCTGCTGCCATCTCGTAAACATCTGAGTGCAGAAAATCGCCAGAGAAAGATGCATACGGCATAGCAACCGCTGAACTCAAGAGATTTATATCCCTGATACCTGAGCTTCCGCCGTATCTGCTTATCTGGTCAGCATGTATTTCTGTTACCTCTGCGAGGGTTAAGAAGATAAGCTCTTTCATTGACTATTTAGCAAGCTTCTTAAGCGTTTCTCCATGAACTTTGTTAACTTTCTCAAGTGCAGCCCTGAATTTTTTTTCTCTTGAACCATCTTTTACAGGCGACACAATCAAGTTTCTGCCGTCCGTCGTAATCTCAAGAGGTGTTTTCATGTCCACATTTAAAATATCAAGTATAGGCTTGTCTATTATCAGCGCAGCGCTATTGCCGTGAGCAACTAATTTTTTAATCATATTATTCCCTCCTATAATCTTATCGTATATACATTGTATCACCATATATTAATTTGCGTCAAGGTATTTACCAAGCTTTTAATAAAAGCTAAATAAAAGGCGGGGCATAGTGTTCAAGTGGCTTATTTTGCCGACTTATAAAATATTTATCTTATGCGCTAAACACCCTGCCCCAAAACCATTATCAATATTCATCACGGCAATGCCGGGAACGCATGAATTTAACATCGCAAAAAGCGCGGTTAATCCTCCGAGGCTTGTACCGTAGCCAACAGAAGTCGGAACAGCAATGATCGGTTTGTCTGTTAATCCGCCGACAACTGACGGAAGCGCGCCTTCCATTCCTGCAACAACAATTATGACCTTTGCAGAAGAAAGAGATTTTTTGTTATCCATGAGCCTGTGAAGCCCTGCAACGCCGACATCATAAACAGTTTCAACCTTGCTCCCAAGAAATGATGCTGTGACAGAGGCTTCCTCTGCAACAGGGATATCAGAGGTGCCTGCTGTAAGCACAAGGACACTGCCGCTTTTCTTTTTCTCTCCGCCAATTGATATCATTCCTGAAGCCGGATGAAACACAGCACCTTTAATCTTTAGTACGCCATAAATTTTCTTTGTTGCCCTGGTAATCAAAAAGCTTTTACTCTTTTTGTACATTGCCCTTGCAATGCCTGTCACCTGTGCCTCAGTCTTTCCGGAAGCATAGATTACTTCAGGGACTCCTTGCCGGAGATGCCTGTGATGGTCAACCTTAGCAAATGCAATGTCTTCATAAGGGAGGTGTTTTAGTTGCCTGATTGCATCCTCGGCAGAAAGCTTGCCGCTTCTGACTGCATCCAGAATATTTTTTATCTTTTTCTTGTCCATAATTATTACTGTTTCATAATAGCATTGATTACAGGCAATTTCATTATTAAAATTTACAGTTCATCCAATTAAATATGGCGCAACATCCATGCTCAGATTAAATCATAAAGGCTTGTCATCTGAAACCCTGCGCAACCCATGCAAATATCCGGAGGTATAAGGGCTTTCGGCATGACTGACTGAAAACAGCAATAATGATTCATCCTTTGCCTGAACTGCAAATTTTCTGCCCACCAGTTTCACACCAGCCAAATCCAGCCTGCTGTCTGAGGTCTCAATAGCTACATCTGCCTCGATATACACATTAGTAAGGTCGAGTTCAGAATTGATAACCCTGAGCGAGACGTCATTGCTCCTAATCAGGCTGTTTTCAATCATGACCTCTGAGCCTGATATACTTATCATACTGGCCGTCACATCAACAATTCTTACATGCTGGCAATTTACTATCTCTATATTCTCATAGAAGCCATTGAACATTATCCCATCCTGATTATTGCAGCGGCCCAGCTTGCCGGTGATAACAGGTTGTTGTTGTACATGTATCGCTGAACGTTTCGGTACCGGATTGGAAGAGAGAGCCTTAAGTACAATCTGGTTAAATTTCTCTTTCTGTTCAAGCATAGGGACATGTCCGCTCTCCTGTATAATCTCTAATTGGGCATTGGCTAATTGGGCAGCCAGAACCTTTCCTGTCCTGAGCGGAGCAACGGTATCTTTGTCACCCCACAATATAAAAGCAGGAATGGTGACACGTCCAAGAACCTGGCTGTAGTCTTCCAACACCAGGGCAAGAGCAGCAATCTTTTTCGAATCAGAACCCAGTACCAATTTGCGGAAGGCAGGGCTATTAATCGCTGTCACTAACTCTATTGCCGGCTGCTGGAGTTCCAGATTATCGAACATTGATCGCAAAAAATCATTCAGATCATGCACAGGTCTTATTGATAATCTGGCTAATAATCCGGAGCGCCACTGCCCAGACTTTATCTGCACCATGTATCCGGTAAGTACATTGCGATGCAGAACCCCAAACACGTCTACAAGGATAAGTTTCTGCAGGTCATTCGGATAGGCAGCAGCATAGCTCAATGCAACTGCTCCTCCCAATGAGTGGCCGATGAGTATAAATTTGCCCTTCACATATTGACTGGCTGCCCATTTTACAAATGCAGTGTAATTCGCAGGTGAGTACAATACGTTTTGTTTGGTGGAGCGGCCAAAGCCCGGAAGGTCAAACGCCACTACGTGGTATTGTTTGGCTAATTCAGGGATAAGATATCCCCAGTCATTTATTCCATCGTCACCTACACCGGGAATCAGTACTACACTGTTCTCATGCTCCATCCCGGCCTCATATATGTAAACCCTGTCATTAAATACCGGTTCTGTGACCAAAAATTCGCGGCCGCCTTGCAGCTGCGGTGGAGAGATATGTATATTACTGCTGCAGGAATTTAACAGCAAAACACTGCAACACATAATTAAAAAAAACGTGATATTAACAGGCTGTTTCAGAATCATACATTTAATTGTTTGGCAGGCTGAATTGTTTAATAATATCCGGAAACACTTAATCAATTAAATTCAAGGCTTTTTAACATCGAGTTATCCGTAAAACTCAGCCTTCAAGGTCCGGTTCATTAAATCGTTAACAGCAGCTGCAGGGTCTTTATCTTTATAGAGGACCTGATAAACCTGTTCAATTATCGGCATCTCAATATTATATTTTTTAGAGAGCCCATAAGCTGATTCTGCAGTTGCTACCCCTTCTGCAACCGTTTTTGTCTGTGAGAGTATATCTGTCAGTTTCATCCCCTGAGCGAGTTTCGTGCCGAGCGTATAATTTCTTGACAAAGGGCCGGTGCATGTTAATACCAGATCCCCCAGGCCGCTCAACCCTGAAAAAGTTTCTTTTTTTGCTCCCAGGGCAGAACCCAGCCGTCTCATTTCTGCAAGCCCTCTTGTTATTAGGGCTGCCCGCGCATTATGCCCGAGCCCCAGGCCGTCTGATATTCCCGATGCAATGGCCATCACATTTTTTAAGGCCCCGCCGATTTCAACCCCGAGCATGTCATCATGAGTGTAAACCCTGAAATGGTTATTATTAAAAACCTCCTGAAGCAGCAAACCTGTTTCCTTATCCTCTGTTGCAAGAGTTACTGCAGTGGGCATTTTCTTAATCACCTCTTTTGCAAAACTCGGGCCTGAGAGTACTGCAACAGTATGGCCTGAAATCTCTTTCAATACAGAAGAAACCGTCATAAGCGTTCCTCTTTCTATGCCCTTTGCCGCACTGATAATAACTGCCTCGGCCGGCATATAAGCAAACGCTTCCTTGAATATAGACCTGGTATGCTGTGAAGGCACAACATTTAACACATAACGTGCCTTGGCTACAGCCTCATCCATCCGATGAGTAACCCTTATATTTTCGGGGAGGCTTATATCAGGAAGGTATAAACTGTTTATCCTTGTGTTTTTTATCTCTTCAGCAAGGGATTCCTCATATACCCACAAAGAGATATCAAAATCTTTTGCAGACAGCAGATATGCCAGGGTTGTCCCCCAGCTTCCGGCGCCTATAACAGTAATATAGCCCATATTACTTCATAGCTGACAGCTGACAGCTAAAAATCACCACTTTATCAGTACGGATGCCCATGTCAGCCCGCCCCCAAATGCCTCAAGAAGCACATAGTCTCCATCCCTTACCCGGCCCTGCCTCACAGCCTCATCAAGGGCAATCGGGATAGAGGCCGCAGAGGTATTTCCATACTTGTCAATATTCACCATGACCTTTTCTATCGGCATATCCAGGCGCTCGGCAGTCGCCTGAATAATCCTGAGATTAGCCTGATGAGGTATAAGCATAGAAAGCTGCGATATCTTCAGTTTATTCTCAGCAAGGGTCTCCCTCACAAGGCCCTCGAGTGTACGCACTGCAATCTTAAATGTTTCATTGCCCTTCATCTTGATGCAATGCATCTTTTTTTTAACCGTATCCTTGGAAGCAGGATTTCTTGACCCTCCTCCTGGCATATGCAGCAATTCCCACATACTGCCATCGGACCTGAGATGAGTTGAGATTATTCCCCTGTCTTCGTTTGTAGCTTCAAGTATTGCAGCGCCGGCCCCGTCGCCAAAAAGCACACATGTTGACCTGTCCTCCCAATCGGTAATCCTGGAAAGAAGCTCTGAGCCGATAAGAAGTATCCTTTTATAAGTGCCGCTTTTTATAAAGCCGTTTGCTATGGAAAGCCCGTATAAAAACCCTGAACATGCCGCATTTATATCAAAGGCAGCGGCCTTCTTCAGGCCAAGCTTCTGCTGAAGGTGACACGCAGTTGCCGGAAAAGGCATATCCCCGGTAACTGTCGCAACAATTATAAGCTCAATGTCCTTTGGCTTAATATCAGTTTTCTTAAAGGCAGCCTTTGCCGCCTCATACGCAAGATCTGAAGCAGCCTCTTTTTCAGCTGCTATCCTCCGCTCCCTTATCCCTGTCCTTTCCCTGATCCATTCATCGGTGGTATCAACCATCTTTTCAAGATCAAAGTTGGTAAGCACGCGTTCAGGGACATAAGACCCTGTAGCAGCAATCCTAGCCCTTAGCAAATACTTTCTCCTTTTCGTGAAATCCCATTATATCTTCCGAGATAATCTTATGCACCTTTTTTCTGGACAATTCTACCGCAACCCTGAGCGCATTTCTTATCGCACGAGGGGAAGACCTGCCATGGCTTATAATACACGTCCCGTTTATCCCGAGAAGCGGAGCCCCCCCATATTCTGCATAGTCTGTTTTTTTCTTGAAATTTCTCAAGGCAGGTTTCATAAGAAGATATCCCAGCTTGCCAGTTGCCTGGCCTTCTATCTCTCTTTTGAGCATCTTTATTATAACTTCTGCAAGACCTTCACTGGTCTTCAAAAGCACATTGCCTATAAACCCGTCACATACGACAACATCGGCCTCTCCTGAAAATACATCTTTCCCCTCTATATTGCCGGTAAAATTTATATTGGCCTCTTTTAGAAGCTTGAATGCCTCTCTGGTAAGCTCATTCCCTTTTGTATCTTCCTCTCCAATGCTGAGCAAAGCTACTTTTGGCTCCTGCCTGTGCAGAATGGTCCTGCAGTATGCGCTGCCCATTACTGCAAACTGGAGGAGGTTCTCCGGCTTGCAGTCTACATTTGCTCCTGCATCTATCAGGACAAACAGGCCTTTAAGTGTCGGCATAATCGCTGCGATTGCGGGCCTGTCTACCCCCTTAGAGGTGCCAAGGACAAAAAGCGCAGTTGCCATCGCCACCCCTGAATTGCCGGCGCTGACAACGGCATCGGCTTCCTTAAGCTTAACTGCGTCAACAGCACGCCTGATGGAAGAATCTTTTTTTTTCCTCAAGGCGCTGACAGGAGATTCATGCATCCCGATAATCTGGGACGTATGCCTGATATGAATGCAGTGGGATGGATACTTCTTGCCTTTAAGTTCTTTTTTAAGCTGGGATTCATCTCCGAAAAGTATGACTTCGAGATCATCGTATTCCCTTACAGTCTCGACAGCGCCGTCAACTGTTGCAGCCGGGGCGTAATCGCCGCCCATGGCGTCAAGGGCAATTTTCATGCTTCTTTTTCGATTATCTCAAGAACCTTACGGCCGTTGTATGAACCACAACTTGGACATGCCCTGTGAGGCATCTTTAACTCTTTGCACTCAGGACATGAACTAATGTTAGGCATCTGCCCTTTCCAGTTCGCCCTGCGCGTATCCCTTCTGGTCCTGGTATGTCTGTGCGTTGGATTTGCCATTTTTACTCCCTTCTTAATAAATCTTTCAAAATTTCAAGCCTTGAATCCACTTCAGTCAAACTGCAATTGCACTTATTGATATTCAGGTCTGTCCCGCATTTCGGGCAAATACCCTTACACGCCTCGCTGCAGAGCAGCTTCATGGGCACATTTAAAACTATCTGCTCCTTTATTAACTCCAGCAGGTCAAATTCATCGCCTGCATAAAAATCCGTATCCAGTTCATCCTCTTTTACCTCATATTTGCCTTCCGGCTTCAGTTCTTCAAGAGGATGATACGTTACACCAACAGGCACGCATATTTCATCTGTATAGCTTTTGAGGCACCTGCTGCATTCAAACTCTGCCTTTGCTGTTATTTCCCCCTGTATTATCAGTTCCTGCCCAACCTTCTTAACGCTGAGATTTCCCTTCACAGGAGAGATTAATTTTACAGTACCTGCACTGAGCGCCTCATCAATCTCCAGTTCGAGGCCTTCATCCGGTATGTCTGAAATTACTATCTTCATTTTATCAAAGACTCGCCTTATCCGCTTGTGGTCCGCACTCAGGCAGATTCGCTCTCCCCGGCCAGCCGAACGAAGCGGCTGAGACGGAAAATACCACAGCAAAAGTGTTTAATTATAAAGAATATTCTAAAAACATGTCAAGAAATCATGGCTGACGTTGAGGCTGCCTGTTACATACAATTAAAAATTACTTAAGCCCCTTTATAAATTCTACAAGCGAATCCGTCTCTTCTTTTGTAAGCGGGCCGCCTTTTGTGTCTGCCCAGCCAGGCATTGAAGAACCTTTAACGCCCTCTTCAATACCGCGTTTAAGTTTGTCTTCCGGTATATCCCTCATTACACTAACAGGAGAAGCTGTCTTGCCATAATTGTGGCACATAATACAGTCTGCATTAAACAGCTCAATACCTTTTCTGCCTTTGCCTGCATCTATATGGCAACTTGAGCATTGCTTTCTGAATATCTCCTTAGCGTCATGTTTTTTAGCATGAAATGCATCCTTCACATTCATTGTAAGCAGAAGAGTTACCTGAGGCCTTTTAGGGTCATTGGTATAGACCTGAATCGTTTTTGAGAGCTTCCCGAGCTTGCCTCTTACATCTATAGTTGTGCTTATTGTACCTTTTTCTCCCGGGTTAAGACGGCCTGAACTGGCCAGCGCTGCAGTGCAGCCTCAGGACGGTACAAGTTTTTCTATAACAAGTTCTGATGTGCCTGTATTCCTGAACTCAAAAGAACGCATCGCTATCTCCTGCGTCACTATCCCGAGGTCATGGCTTTCTGCATCAAATTTTATCTCAGGCTGCGCATAAGACAATGCCGGGGCCATCAGCATAATCAGTAAAATAATTCCCTGCTTCATATCTATTATTGTAGCATAACCGGCAGGCAGGATTATAATTTCTGATTACTCCGGCAAAGACTCAGATAAAATTTATTGTTAAATTTAAAAAATTGACTTAAACCGGAACACTGTGATATTTTACTCTTCTCAAAGTCATAGCAGTACGGTAACGGAAAAAATATGCTTTCACCCTTAAAAGAAAAACCCATACTGTTTGTCTCCTATCTTATTCTTACAGCTATGGTATGCGGCGCTCTGGTCATGGCCGTGGAGGTCATGGGCTCAAGAGTTATAAGCCCCTTTTACGGCGTCAGCCTCTTTGTCTGGACATCCCTGATTACTGTTACACTCGTGGCGCTTGCACTTGGGTATGCCGCCGGCGGAATAATCTCCGACAGAAAAGGAACGCCCGACTATCTTTATGGAATTATCCTTGCAGCAGGTTTATCGGCTGTTTTAATACCGCACCTGAAGGGGATAATTTTAAAAAGCTTCCTGCATCTCGGCCTTCGCTCAGGGGCGCTTGTCAGTTCAATGCTGTTATTCGGCCCGGTGTTGTTCCTTCTTGGCTGTGTATCTCCTTACATCATCAAAATAGCTGCAAAAGAGATAAAAAATATCGGCAGGACTGTCGGGTTATTTTATGCTGTTTCGACAATCGGGAGTTTCCTGGGCACTGTACTCACAGGTTTTATTCTAATAGCCTACCTCGGTGTAAACCTGATATTCGGGATAATAGGCGTTGTCCTGATATGCCTGTCTGTTATTTACTTTTTGATATTCAGAAAGAAATGGTATCTCCTGATACTCATCGCCATACCTTTTTTCATACCTACTACAGCAGATTTAAACCCGGTTGTCATGCCCAATGGGACGAAAGTAACAAGGGTATTCAGCAAAGACAGTTTTTACGGAAACCTGAAGGTTGTTGATTATTCCTATGGCATTGCCCATACACGGGAGCTGATAATCGACGGTTTAATACAGGGCGGGATAGACATGAATAACAGGCTCCCAGTCTATGAGTATATGTATTTCATGGAATTCCTTCCCTACAGCCTGAACCCTGTTGGCAAGAACTGCCTGGTCATAGGTTTGGGAGCAGGGATAATCCCTATGTGGTATGAAAAAATGGGCATAAAAACTGATACTGTAGACATTGACCCCAATGTCGTTAATATAGCAAAAAAATATTTTGGATTTGAGCTTGCAGGGGACGTAATTATCTCTGATGCCAGGTATTACCTGATTAACTCCAGTAAAAAATATGACTATATAGTTTTAGACGTCTTTAACGGAGACACGACACCTGGGCATATTTTAAGTGTGGAGGCATTGCAAATTCTGAAAACAAGGATGACCCAAAATGGGATTTTAGCAGTTAATCTGGCAGGCAGCCTTAAGAAAGAGACCTTTATGACGGCATCTGTCATAAAGACCCTTGAAAGCGTGTTCAAAACAGTAGAAATTTATCCGATATTTTCTCTCGATAACAGCGAGGGATGGGGAAATCTGGCAGTTATTGCATATGATTATCCTTCAATCCCTCTGGACCTTAGCCGGGTTAAAAATTTCCCTGTTCATCCTCTTGCCAGAGACCTGGTAAGCCGGCTCGCAGACCAAAGATTCCGCTTCCCGTCAGATACACCGGCAATTATACTCTCAGATGATTATAATCCCATTGATTTCTATGACAGCTGGCTGAAAGAAAGGGTCAGAAAAAATGTTCTTGAAAATAGCAGCCTGGATATTTTTATATGACGCAACAGCCTGTCGCTTCCCGCAACCCATGGGTGTTCATTCCCACGCTCTATTTCGCCGAAGGCCTTCCGTACATAATCATCAACACTGTCTCAGTCATACTCTATAAAAAGATGGGCATTGACAATGCCGGCATCGCCTTCTGGACAAGCTGGCTCTACCTGCCCTGGGTCGTCAAGATGTTCTGGGGGCCGCTTGTAGACCTTTACTCAACAAAGAGAAAATGGATACTCTCCACGCAGTTAGCTATGGCAATCTGTCTGTTCTCTGCAGCATACGCGCTGAACACAGAGGGCTATTTCTTCTTTTCTCTATTGGCCTTTGCTGCCGGAGCATTCGTTTCTGCAACGCATGACATCGCTACCGATGGGTTTTATATGCTGGCACTCAGCAAGGAAAGCCAGGCGTTGTTCGTGGGTATCCGGGCCACATTCTACAGACTAGCCATGATATTCGGCTCAGGCCTGCTCGTATACACAGCAGGCAGGATAGAGACTCTCACAGGAAGCATTCCAGTGAGTTGGACAACTGTCATTGGTGCAGGAGGTTTTGTGTTCGTTCTTGTGCCGCTGTATCACACATTCGCGCTTCCCTTTCCTGCTGCGGACATTAAACGTTCCCCCCGTGAAGCTGCGAGCGATGTTCCTTTTCTTGAAATATTCCGTTCTTATTTCAGACAGGAAAAGATCGGGGCAATTATTGCCTTTATTCTTCTCTACCGTTTCGCCGAAGCCATGCTTCTGAAGCTGGCCCCGCCTTTTTTACTGGATACCAAAGGCACGGGCGGCCTGGGACTTTCCACCACACAGGTCGGGCTCGCGTACGGCACAGTTGGCATGGTCTGTCTCGTTGCGGGAGGAATCCTCGGAGGATGGCTCATATCAAAGTTCGGGCTCAGAAAATGCATCTGGCCCATGGCGATTACGCTCCACTTTCCGGATATGTTCTATGTGTATATGGCATATGCGCAGCCTGATATCGGACTTACCTATGTACTCGTTGCCTTGGAACAGTTCGGCTACGGGTTGGGGTTCACAGCGTTCATGGTGTATCTCATGTATGCCTCACGGGGCAGATACAAAACATCCCACTTCGCTATTTCAACAGGCATCATGGCGCTCGGTATGATGCTGCCCGGGCTCATCAGCGGTTATATCCAGCAGGCAGTCGGATACAGAATGTTCTTTGTAATCGTATGCGTCCTCGCAATCCCCGGCATGCTGACCATTCTATTTATTCCCAAAGACGAAAAACCAGAGAATGAATGATGCCTTTCCGCTTCCCAGCTTCCGATCTTCCTAACTTCCGCCTCAACCACCTGAGCGTTTCAGCCTATAGCCCATATTCGTCAATGCTGTAATAACCGCGTCACAGTGGTAGCCCTGGATTTCAAGAGACGATCCCTTGACTGTGCCGCCTGTCCCCAGCCCGGCTTTCAATCGCTTGAGCAGCACCTCCCTGTCTTTTGCCGGGATCGGGAGGCCCTCAATTACTGTGACAGACTTTCCTCCCCTCTGCTTCCGGTCAAGCCGGACAATCACCTTCTGTTGAGAAGGAGCTATCGCGGGCTTGACGCTATCTTCGCTCGGCCTTTCCTTCCGGGAAATAAACTTGCCGGTGGAGTAGACTAATTTCGATTTTTCTTCAGTCATGTTTCCTGGCGAGCCTTATCCCGCCACTCTCTATAATAATAAGCCGTTTCCTGTAAAGAGCGCCTATTGCCTTTTTATATGTCTTCTTGCTTGTACCGAACAGGCGGTAGATAACTTCAGGCGGAGTTTTATCATCCAAAGCAATATATCCAGCCTGAGCCTTCAGTTTGTCGAGAATTTTTTCCGATACATCATCAACTTTTTCAGCCCCGGGTTTCTGAAGACAGAGGTCAATCTTACCGTCGTCCCGCACCTTTTTGACAAATCCTGCGATATGCTGTCCTTTTCTTAAGGCCTGAAACACCTCGTTTTTATAAAGCAAGCCCTCGCCGGAGTTGTTGATAATCGCCTTATAACCGAGATCTGTCAGCTCGCAAATCAACAATTCCACGCCTTGGCCTTCCTGAAATTCAGACTGTCTTTTATCAGAAAGATTGTCAGATTCCGGCAGAGCAGCGATGAGGCTGCCCTCATCAGCAGGTTTTTTTATGGCCCTCACGCTCTTAGCTTTTTCTTTCTTCGGCATGTATAAGTATCCTCTTCTTTTCATATCTTCCTCTTGGTTACGCTAAAGCCGGGGGTTACGGATTTCTTTTTCCAAAAAAACTTTAGCAGACCGGATATTTTCCTCTTGCCAGTTCCATGCAAAATTTATTTATCGCCAAAAACTCTTTTTCAAAAATCTCTTCTGCCTTTTTTGCAATCTCATTAATCTTCCTTCCCCTCTCAAGCAAAACCTGTGCAGTAGCCATCTGAGGAGAATCAATCGGTGTGCCTATCCTGCTTAAAAGAAGGACATAGACTTCCTTTATGCCGTCAATCTTTTCATAAATCTCTTTTGCTATTTTATGGCTCAAAACATTGTAAATCTTTCCAACATGGCTGACAGGATTTTTTCCTGCCGCTGCTTCTGTGCCCAAAGGCCTGTTCAGAGATATAAGCCCGTTCACGCGGTTTCCTCTGCCAACCTGTCCTGAATCAGCATCCTCTGCTGACGTGCCCAGAAGGCTGAGATATATTCCGCCAAAACCCCTGCCCTTTTCATCAAGCGTATTGAAATGAACCTCTGTTTTTTTGAATCCTTCATATCTTCCAAGAAATCTGTTCATCTCACACAGGATTATCTCTTTTCTTTCAAAATAAGCGCTCTCGGACCTTATACAATTTGCAAGAAGGGGCATTGCAACTGTCAGCTCCAGTAAATTACCGCTCCTCATACCCATGACCTTTATGTCCTCTCCTGTTTCAGGATACCTGTTTTTGAATTTTTTGGAATTCAAAAACCTCTCTAATTCAAGCACAACTTTTTCCGTCGGGCTCAATGGATAATACCCGACAGCAGCTGATGTATCATTAGCGGCCTTGACCTTCCCGCGCCTTAAAAAAATGTCTGTAAGTTCAGCTGAGCCAGGCGCAAGCACAACACGATACTTCAAATGATGCTCAGCGTCAACAAATCTCAAATTTGACCTTACCCATTTTTGGGCTGTATCCACTGCTATATCGGCAACAGGGATTTCCCTGCCGGCAGCCCTGAATGTCGCCCTGTCTCCTATTATCAATTCCATCGGCTGTATAACCCTGCCGCCGCCAAATCCTTTCTCAACCCTGCCTGCTGCCAGCAATCCCTTGTCAATATTGTGATGCAAAATTATGCCGAACTTCTTCATGTACTCATTGGAAAGCGCAACAGAAATAGCCTCCATTATTGAATCGCACATATTATCAGGATGGCCGGTGCCTTTCCGCTCCACAATCTCGACACGGTGTTCTGTGATTGATTTGCCTTTATATGTTTCTACAACTATCATAATCGTATCTCATAGAAAAGGCTGGACATTATGTTTGAGCGGTTTTATTTTGCCACCCCTCTATGTCCCCCCTTACCAAGGGGAGAATTAAAAGGGGGGGGGAGGCAAAATACCTCGGAGCGCAGCGAGAATGAGCGAAAATATAATGTCCTGCCTTTATAAAGCTCTTCATACCTAAAGCTTATCATATTTCTTTGCGCTTCCCCTAGCCTTCTCAACAGGATACTTAACCTCGTTCTTTTTAAGTTTCTTTTTAATCGCGTCAGGAAGGTCTATTTTGAGGTCATGGGATAAAAGAAGGATGTAGATAGCAATATCAGCGATTTCCTCCCTGACATTCTCAAGCCCGCCTTCATCAAGATATTTCTTAATCTCCTTATCAGTCTTCCACTGGAACTCTTCAAGAAGCTCCGCTGCCTCAAGGACAATGGATATCGCAAGCTCTTTGGGGCGGTGAAACTGCTCCCAGTCCCGCTCCCTGCGGAATTTCAAAAGCTGTTCAAGTATGGTATCCAGTTCTTTATTCATACCTACCACTCAAGAATTTTCACCAGCCCTGCCTGCGATATTTCTTCTTCCGTGATCTGTTCCGAGGGGTAATTGAACGCCTGCATTACCGGGGCGGGATTATCTTCATTGTCCTTCTTTTCATTTTTTGAATGGTGCCTGTCACCGCCGATTAATATTGAGTAAAAAACCGCAACCCCTCCTATTACAAACCCGCCTGCAAAATACACCGTCACATGCGTGCCTGCAAAAGCATTATCAGGCAAGACCATCACAACAAAAAGTACAAGTGCTAATACAGAACTAACTATTTTTATATTTATGCTTTTATTCATAAGTTCCCTCTGGAACAGGATATGGCTTTTGAGCGGCTTTTTTGCCCGCAATCCATTAAGCAAAAATCAGGATATAAAAGCGGGCAAAACCTCGGAGACCCGTTTCATCGGGTCGAGAATGAGCGAGAATGCTATATCCTGTTCTAATAATCAAAATTTAATCTCATAGAAAGCGAAAGTCATTACTGCATGCCATTTCATACCCTCCAGCACATTTTTTTCTCTCTCGCCTTTTCTACCTCTTCCTTCTTTGCCTCAAACCCCTTTTTACCCATCATCCCGTAAGTGAAATTCTTGCCTTCTTCAACACCCGGCTGATTGAATGGGTTTATGCCGTATAGAAACCCTGTGAAAGCTGTTGCCATCTCAAAGAAGTGAAATAACTGCCCCATGTGATAGGCGTCTATTTTTGGAATCCCTATGGCCATGTTCGGCCTTTTAATCTTTGCCAAGGCAAGCTCTGTTGATTCCTGTTCTGCCTTAATCAACTCTGACATTGTATGGCCGCCGAGATAATTCAGGCCATCCATATCCTGAAAGACCTTTGGAATCTTAATATCAACACCATAATCATCAACTTTTATAAATATGACCACCTTGTCCTCAGGGCCTTCCATCCAGAGCTGAAGCTGAGAGTGCTGGTCTGTTGTGCCCAATGATGGATACGGAGTGAGGCCCGTACCAAGTTTGCCGAGGCTTTCCGCCCATAACTGGCAGAACCATTCCGCCAATGGTTTCAGGCCGTCAGCATAAGGCACCATGACATTCATTGTTCTTTTTTCTTCCCTCTCCATGATATACAGCAAAACCCCGAAAAGATAAGCAGGGTTTTTCCAGACCTCTGCATCAGAACATCTTTGATGAATATCCCTTGCTCCCTGAAGCATTTCATCAGCACTGACGCCTATGACCTCGGCAAGCAGAAGCCCTACAGGGCTTAAAACAGAATATCTTCCGCCGACACCTGAAGGGATTGAGAGTGCTTTCAGCCCCTTTTCATTCGCAATCTTTCTCAGGTTTCCTTTTTCAGGGTCTGTTGTTGCAATAAAACTTTTCAAGGCATCACTGCCAGCCTTGTTCATCCTGTCCCACAGCACCATGAAAGAAGACATGGTCTCTGCAGTACTGCCTGACTTTGTGATGACATTGACTGCTGTTTTTTTCAGGTCTGTTAAGGATAACATCCTGTCCAATGTCCCCGGGTCAACATTGTCGTAGATAAATACCCTTGGTTTCTTATCAAGATTATGAAAAGGGCTCAGGGCCTCTGTGATGGCCCTTGGCCCCAGCGCAGAACCACCGATTCCGAGGATTATGAAATTCTCAAAATTATCTCTGATAAAAGATGCTGTTTTTTTAATCTCTGATGTGTCCTGCTCAAGGAGGTCTATGAATGCAAGTTCCGGCCTTTCTTTTGATTTTATCCGTTTGTCTATATTGGAAACCGTTGTCTTTATGCCTTCAATCTGCCTTTCCGCAATACCCTTCTGGCCTATCACCTCTCCCATCATATTCGAGAAATTAAGCTCAAGCATAAGACCTCCTTTTCTACCCCTCTTCCCTTGCTGACCTGACCCCTTCCTTAAGCAGAAGGACAAGGACTGCTGTAAACCCTACAAAGATGCCGGCTATGTTTATTATTTTAAGCCAGAGGAGAATAACAATAATCGCTATCAGGATAAATAACCTTATCATGCTGAAAAAAACCAACGCCCCGGTTGCCTGCTGCCCGGTTCCGACCAGTCCCTGAACGCCCCATGCAAGCCCCTTGAGATTAGCAACCGCAAGGCCGCCGCCAATCAGAATGCTAAGCGGCAATTTCTTCCACTCAAAAAAAGCTGAAAGAACAGCAAGGGGTATCAATACAAAGGCGGACTGTTTATATATCCTTTTGATTATCTGCATTGTATTTCCTTGCCATCCTGATCATTTCACGAAAACCTGAGATTATGCCAAGTATCAAAAATATAATCGTAAACCAGGGGGAGGTCTTCATGCCAAAATATTTATCAAAAACGTGATCAAGGCCATATCCCATTCCAAGCCCCACAAATGTTGCAAGGACAAGGTTAAGCCCTATCGTGCTCAGGTCAAGAAGACTTCTTAATACTTTTTTTTCTGCCACGTCGTTACCATTTGCCAAAGGTCTTCATTTTTTAGATTCTCTTTAAAGACTCATACGCAGCTCTTGCTGTTTTTTCTATATCACTCTCACTATGCGCAAGTGACATGAACCCTGCCTCAAACTGCGAAGGAGCTATATTTACTCCTCTATCCAGCATCCCGGAAAAGAAACGTGAGAACTTTGCCGTGTCAGCTGTCTTGGCAGTTGCGTAGTCATAGACCTCTTTGTTTGTAAAATATGTGCAGAACATTGTGCCGGCCCTGTAGAACTTTGTTGCAACCCCTGCCCTTTTTGCTGCATCCTTAAGCCCTCTTTCAAGCATTGCTGAAAGGCTTTCGAGTTTTTTGTATGTGCCTTTTGTTAAGAGAATCCTGAGCGTCTCTATTCCTGCTGTCATTGCCAATGGATTTCCTGACAATGTACCTGCCTGATAAACAGGGCCTTCCGGCGATACCATTGACATTATCTCCTTTTTTCCGCCATAAGCGCCGACAGGAAGCCCTCCCCCGATGACCTTTCCAAGGCACGTCATGTCCGGCTTTATCCTGTAATGTTCCTGTGCGCCGCCGTATGCAACCCTGAACCCTGTCATAACCTCATCGAATATTAATACTATTCCGTATTTCTTTGTTAATGTTCTTACTGCTGCTAAAAAACCCGGCTTCGGAAGCACACAGCCAATATTGCCCACAACAGGCTCAATTATTACACATGCTATGGATTTCCACTGCCTGTTAATCACTGTCTTTAAAGCATCTATATCATTAAAAGGAATTGTTATTGTATTTTTTGCATAGGATTCAGGCACTCCCGGGCTGTCAGGAATGCCGAAGGTCATAGCGCCTGAACCAGCCTTCACAAGAAGGCCGTCTGCATGGCCGTGATAACAGCCTTCAAATTTTATTATTGCGTCCCTTTTGGTAAACCCTCTTGCAACCCTTATTGCGCTCATTGTAGCTTCTGTGCCGGAATTGACCATCCTGACCTTGTCCATAGAGGGATAAGCCTTCAACACAAGGTTTGCAAGCTCTATCTCCAATGGCGTCGGCGCTCCAAAGCTTGTGCCTTTTTCTGCTGCTGATTTAAGCGCCTTGATAACCTTCGGGTGTGCGTGCCCGAGTATCAGGGGCCCCCATGAAAGAACATAGTCAATGTAAGAATTGCCGTCAACGTCATATATCTTTGAGCCTTTTCCCTTTGCAATAAAGACAGGATTGCCGCCTACAGCTTTAAAGGCCCTTACAGGGCTGTTCACGCCTCCGGGGATTATCGCTTTTGCCTGCTTAAAAAGTTTCTCTGATTTCCGATGATTTTTCATTTTTCCCACTTCCTTTTCTGTAAAAGTGCTCAAAGTCTATCACGAAAATATTTTTCCTGTCAAACCTTGCAAAACATCTGCCTTTTATGTTAGCATTTTACCCTGTATAAACCCCGAAGGAAAGACTTCCTCACGGGGTAAAAACACACGCCATCAACTTTTCTCTATGAGGTCCCTTCGGGGTGTAGAGAAAAAGGCGGAGGAAAAAACCAGAGGAGGAATCAAATGGTAGCAACAATGAAAGAGCTTCTTGAAGCAGGTGTTCATTTTGGGCATCAGGTAAAACGCTGGAACCCAAAGATGAAAAAATACATCTTTGGAGAAAGAAACGGCATCTATATCATTGACCTTCAGAAAACAATGAAGGGGCTTGAAGATGCATATAACTTTGTTAAGAATACCGCTGCCAAAGGCGGGAACGTCCTTTTCATCGGGACAAAAAAGCAGGCGCAGGATGCAATATACGAAGAATCAAAAAGGGCAGGCGCGTTCTTTGTAAATCAAAGATGGCTCGGCGGTATGCTTACAAATTTTCTGACAATCAAAAAAAGCATAGAAAGACTTAAACAGATAGAGACCATGAAGACAGACGGCACATACGATCTCCTGCCGAAAAAAGAGGTCTCGGCCCTTGAAAAAGAGCGCGGCAAACTCGAAAAAATCCTGAGCGGCATAAAGGATATGAACAGCCTGCCTGCAGCGGTATTCGTAATAGATCCCAAAAAAGAACGGATTGCCGTTGCCGAAGCAAGAAAACTTTCAATTCCTATAGTCGGTGTTGTTGACACAAACTGTGACCCTGATGAGATTGACCATGTTATACCCGGCAATGATGATGCAATCAGGGCAATAAAACTCCTTGCAGGAAAGATGGCAGAGGCCATTCTCTCGGGAAGGGAGACACTGAACAAGATTGCTGCTGAAGAGGCTGAAAAGACGGCTGTTGAAAACATGGTGCAGCAGGAAGAGAAGGAAGCGGCAGAGGAGGTAAAGGGATAATGAGCGCTATTACAGCTGACAAGGTTAAAGACCTAAGGGAAAAAACAGGCGCAGGCATGATGGACTGTAAAAAAGCGCTTGCTGAAAGTGCTGGTGATTTTGAAAAGGCAATAGACTGCCTCAGGCAAAAAGGCCTGGCCAGCGCTGCAAGAAAAGCCAGCAGAACAGCATCAGAAGGGCTTATAAGCTCATACATACATATGGACAAGATAGGCGTTCTCGTGGAAATAAACTGCGAAACAGATTTTGTCGCCAAGACAGACGACTTCAGAGAACTCGTTAAAGATGTCTCCCTGCACATTGCTGCGGCAAATCCATCTTACCTTTCACGCGAAGATGTGCCGAAGGATGTTATAGAAAGAGAAAAGGAGATATACAGGGCACAGGTCACCAACAAGCCTCCGCAGGTTGTAGAGAAGATAGTCGAGGGAAAACTTGATAAATTCTTTAGCGAAACCTGCCTGCTCGACCAGATTTTTATAAAAGACCCGGAGCAGAAGACAAAGATAAAAGACCTTGTTACCGAAAAGATAGCCAAGCTTGGAGAAAACATCTTAATAAAGCGTTTTGCCAGGTTCCAGCTTGGCGAAAAGCAATAAAATCCAGAGTGAAACCCTCATTGAAATATAAAAGGATACTCTTAAAACTCAGCGGCGAAGCGCTGATGGGAGATAAGGGTTTTGGCATAGATTCTGCCACTGTTGATTTTATAGCTAAAGAAATTAAAAAGGTTGTCAATATGGGCGCTGAGCTTGCCATAGTCATAGGCGGAGGCAACATATTCAGAGGAGTAGAGGCAAGCGTAAAGGGAATGGAACGCGCATCAGCAGATTATATGGGAATGCTTGCCACTGTCATAAATGCATTAGCGCTTCAGAATGCACTTGAGAAAAACAATATCACTACAAGGGTCCAGTCAGCCATAGAGATGAGAGAACTGGCCGAGTCTTATATAAGACGGAAGGCCATGCGGCATCTTGAAAAAGGCCGTATCGTAATATTTGCCGCCGGCACAGGGAACCCCTATTTTACAACTGATACTGCCGCGGCCCTCAGGGCCATGGAGATAGGGGCGGATGTAATAATGAAGGCAACAAAGGTTGACGGCGTATATTCTTCTGACCCGGTAAAAGACCCCAGGGCAAAAAAATTCGACACCATAAGCTACATCGATGTCCTGAAAAAAGGCCTCAGCGTCATGGATTCAACAGCAATATCATTATGTATGGACAACAATCTCCCGATTATGGTATTCAACCTTAAAGGAAAGGATAATATCAGCAAAGTTGCCCTGGGCAAAAAGATAGGCACCATGGTAGGAGGAGACAATGGAGAAAGAACTAAAAAGAAAAGCCGCTGAAAAAATGGACAGCGCCATAGAAATGCTCAAGAAGGAGTTCAGCGCTATAAGGACGGGGCGTGCATCCCTTGCGCTCCTTGACGGAATAAAGGTTGACTACTATGGCACACCAACCCCCCTGCAGCAGCTTGCGTCACTGAGCATTCCCGAAAGCCGTCAGATAGCGATTCAGCCGTGGGAGCAGAAAATAATATCCGAAATAGAAAAGGCAATAATGAAATCAGACCTCGGCCTTACACCTTCAAATGACGGAAAGGTTATAAGGATAAATATCCCGGCGCTTACAGAAGAGAGGCGGAAACAGCTTGTAAAAGTCACAAAGAAAAATGCCGAGGATTCAAAGATTGCCGTAAGAAATATAAGAAGAGATATAAATGAAGAGATTAAAAAACTCGAGAAAGAAAAGCACCTGAGCGAAGATAATACAAAAAAATCCCTTGATGAAATACAGAAATTGACGGATACTTATATCAAGAAGATAGATGAAATACTGATGCATAAAGAAAAAGAAATAATGGAGGTGTAGTATGGCTAACAGCAATTTCGTTCTAAAGGTCACTGACGCAAAATTACCTGATATCCAGAAGGCATTGCAGGCCGCAGGCATAACGGTAAGAAGCATTATCGAGGTCTTTAAAGAAGGGGAAAAGGCAGAGAAAACAGAAGAGGCAAAATAATGGCAATAAAAAAGCGCTTAAAAAAGACAATTAAAAAAACAGTTAAAAAAGCAAAAAAACAGCACGGGAAAACCATAAAGGCAAAACAGAAAAAAACCGTCAGAAAAAAAACAGCAAGGCCTGCCGCAAAAAAAAGAAAGCCCGTTGCGGGCCGCTTACAGCAGGCAAAGGCAAAAAAAGCCGTCCCGGTCAAGGCAAAGAAGCTCGTTGCGAGTCGATTACGACCGGTAAAGGGAAAACAATCCCCGGAGGAAAAGAAAGAAACGCTTAGAAAGCTTTTGATCCAGACAAGGGAGCAGTTTGTCAAAGAGGCAAAGATTGAAATATCAAAATATATCAGGGGTGAGACCAGACAGCTTGTAGATACTGCGCTCGATGACGGCGATTGGTCTATAGTGGATCTCTCTGAAGATGTGAGCCTCAGAAAACTCAGCACTCACAGAGAAACACTTGTAAAAATAGATGAGTCTCTCAGAAAACTTGACGAGGGAACTTATGGGACCTGTGAGTCGTGTGGTGAAGAGATAAGTGAGCAAAGATTGAAGGTCATGCCCTTTGCGATATATTGCAAGGACTGCCAGGAGAGAATAGAACAATTAGAGGCAATAGAAAACCAATTGCGGTAAAAGGACCATTCAGGAAAATACGGTTCAGTATTTTATTGCCTCAAGGAACAGCCCGGTTGCAGGCGCTGTAGGACCGGTCTTCCTCCTGTCTTTAAGCTCAAAGGCATCTGATATGGCATGCGCAGCCATCTTCCCCCTTCCTATTTCAACGAGAGTTCCAACAATATTTCTTACCATATACCTCAAAAATGCATTTGCCTCTATCCTTATCTTTATGAAATCCCCTTCAAGCCCTGCTGTCATAAAATCAATTCTCTCCAGCCTTTCTATATTAAAAGAGATTATATCTCTCCCGGTCGTCTTTGCGCCGCAGCCCGCGCCCCTGAATGCCGAGAAGTCATGCCTACCCTTAAGAAGGCTCCCCGCCTCCTTCATACTATCCATATCAAGCCTGTGCGGTACTCTCCATGCGTATCTGTAGAGAAAAGCAGATGAAATACTCATATTGGATATAAGGTAGAAATAGCTCTTGCTGACGGCATCATATCTCGGATGAAATGCCTCATTCACTTCTTCAGTATTGAGTATTCTTATATCTTCAGGAAGCAGTGAGTTCAAGGCCCTCTGCAATACTTCCGGTTCAAGATATGAATCCGTAAGAAACGAAGCAACCTGCCCAAAGGCATGAACACCGGCATCAGTCCTTGAGGAACCAATGACCTTTACATCTTCACCTGTTATTGTTTTTAGCTTTTCCTGAAGTATCCCCTGTATTGTAAGAATATTCTTTCGGCTGAGAGCTGAGAGCTGTCCCGACTTGTCGGGACTCGCCGAGGAGAGAGAACTGATGGCTATTTTCTGTTCCTGCCACCCGTGGTAATTCGTGCCGTCATATTCAATGAGAAGTTTTATTTTTTTCATGACCTTATGATTTTCATTTAAACGCAGCTTTAAGTCAAGAGAGAACATCATAAGAGATACGGGAAAGATATAGCTTACCGGACATACAGAGCGGGTATAATCACACCTCTTCGACGAAAGCCTCATCAATATTGCTGAGAAACATATCCACAAGCTCAGCATCAAACTGGGTGCCGGAATTATTCTTAAGCTCTTCAATTGCACCGCGGAACCCCTGGGCAGAAGGGGCCTTATTGTCTTCTACCGGCCTCCCGACATACTTGTATGAATCTCTGCTGACCATTGCATCAAAGGCCTCTGCAATAGCAATCATCCTCGACTCCAGAGGAATGGACTCGCCTTGCAGGCCTGCCGGGTATCCATTGCCATCGTACCTCTCGTGATGGTGCAAAATGAGCTGGCCGATATCAGAATAAAAGTTTATCGGCCGCAGCATCTCATAGGCAAGCTGCGAATGTGCCTTATACTCATCCTTGGATCTTACATCTTTTACCTTAATCTTCAGAAAACCAATATCATGAAGCAGGCAGGCATGGTACAATTTCTTCTTCTCATCTTCGGACATATTTATTGCACGCGCCATTAAAAGGCAGTATTTTGCAACCCTTTTTGAATGGCCGCTTTTCTCATGGATATGAGTGTCCATGGCATCGAGCAGGACATCTGTAAGATGGATTTCAAAATTTTTCTGGTCCTCGCGGAATTTTGTCATGGTAATGGCTATAGCGGCCTGGTCGGCAAAATATGTTATTAAATCTTCATCCTCAGGACTGAAAACACCTTTTTCTTTATTGATAAGCTCCAAGGCCCCTATTGTTCCTGAGTTTAATCTCAGAGGCACGCACAGCACTGTCTTTGTATCATATCCGGTTATCTTATCTATCTCTGAATCAAACCTGCTGTCGCTTTTTACATTGTCAATCCTGATAGCGCTGCCGTTGTCCACGACCCATCCAACAAGGCCCTGGGATTTTGGAATCGAAAGCCCCTCTATTTTACTGCTCTCCCTGCCTTTTGCCACTTTGAATACAAGCCTGTCTCCATCGGCAAGCAGAATTGAACCCGCATCTGCTCCGGTAATTTTCAATGAACTTTCCACAATACTTTCCAGAAGGACATCGCCATAAACTATCTCTCGTATGTCCCTTGTGGTGTTCAGAAGGCTGTTTAATTTATTGGTATATTCATCTATTGTTTTAATAGCGCTTTTTGAGGCGGCATTAGCCACATACATACCTGTAACTACAAGCCCTGCCACAATTGAAAGAATAGTCACTAAAGAAGGGGTAGACATATAATCGAGAAATACATACAGGAACCTTACTATCAGTAATAAAAGGGCGTAAACAATAAGCAGAATTATTCCATTAAGTACCCTGATCTGGTGTTTTATGTTTTCTACTACAGCTTTTTTGCGCCCTGTTTTATCTGTCATGGCAGTTCTTTCTTAAAATAATTATCTCATATCAGAAATGGATGTCAATATCTTTATCGTCACCAAATAAAAAAACTTTAGCCCTATTGTTTAAAAATCTTGAATAATCATGAACTAAAAGCTAAAATTAGCCTTATGAGAATTCTGAAGGCAACAAAAGATATCAGGATATTCCTTGATGTTTTAAGAGGGCGCGCCGCAGGAAATAACCCTGAGATAGAAAAAAGAGTCAGTTCTATTCTTGCTGATGTAAGGAAGAGCGGTGACAGGGCTGTCCTGAAATATACAAAGAAGTTCGACTGCCTGAATTCAGCCACCCTGACATTAAAATCTTCTGAGATATCAAGATATGCAAATAAGGCTGACAGGAAAGGTGTTAAGGCACTCGAACTCTCTGCAAAGAGGATACGCAGGTTCCACGAAATGCAGAAAGAAAAATCGTGGATAGTCAAAGATGGGTCAGGAACTTTTCTGGGACAGGTTATACGGCCTATAGGAAGGGTCGGCGTCTATGTGCCGGGCGGCAAGGCATCGTACCCATCTACTGTCCTGATGAATGTCATACCGGCACAGGTTGCAGGCGTTAAGGAAATTGCACTCTGCGTTCCCTCGCCGCGGGGGGAGATAAACCCTTATGTAATGGCAGCCATAAAGATGCTCGGCGTTAAAGAGGCTTATAAAATCGGTGGAGCCCAGGCAATAGCAGCAATGGCTTACGGCACAGAGACAATTAAAAAGGCAGACAAGATTACAGGGCCGGGCAATATCTATGTGGCAACAGCAAAGAGAATGGTCTTTGGAGAGGTAGACATTGACATGATTGCAGGCCCGAGCGAAATACTGATAATTGCAGATGACTCTGCAAACCCTGCATTCATAGCATCAGACCTGCTAAGCCAGGCAGAACATGATGAAGTTGCATCATCAATATTAATTACAAACTCAGGCAGGCTTGCAGAAAAGGTCAACGACGAACTTGCCAAACAGCTTGCAGGCCTTAAAAGAAAGGATATCGCAAAAAAATCTTTTTCTGCTTATGGGGCTGTTATTATTGTTAAAAAGATTGCAGATGCTGTTAAGCTCTCAAATGATATTGCGCCGGAGCACCTTGAGGTTATGACAAAAAACCCTGCGGCTGTCCTGCCGCTAATCAAAAATGCAGGCGCGATATTCCTGGGCCAGTGGACGCCTGAGCCCTTAGGAGATTATTCAGCAGGGCCGAACCACACACTTCCCACAGGAGGCACTGCAAGGTTTTCGTCTCCGTTGGGAGTCTATGACTTTATCAAACGCTCAAGCCTTCTGTCATTTACAAGACAGGGCTTTATGAAGATTGCAAAGGCAGTCGAAACCATTGCAGATATCGAGGGGCTTGAGGCACATGGGAATACAATCAGAATCAGGATGAAGAAAAAATCTTAAGTCCATAATGATTCAATACATAGAGGGAATTGTCTTTGAGCGGTTTTATTTTGCCGATATTCCGACAGTATAAATAAAATAGTCAAGAGGCAAAATTCCTCGGAGCGAAGCGAGAATGAGCGAAAAGATTGTTCCCTCTATGTATCCCTGTATTTAAGGTTTATAATGCTCATAAAAATCACCAAAAATAACTTATCAGAGACTCTGGAAAAAGCAGTTGAGATACTGAAGAAAGGCGGCATAGTTGCCTTTCCAACTGAGACCTTCTACGGCCTTGGCGTAAAGTCCGACATGGAAGACTCGCTAATAAGACTTTATGAATTGAAAAAAAGGCCTGTAAAAAAACCAATGCCTTTAATTATCGGCAGCAGGAAATTGCTGTCCTCCCTTGTTGTATCCAGAAGTAATACTGCAAATGCACTCATGAATAAATTCTGGCCCGGGCCCCTGACAATTATTTTAGATGCAAAAAAAGGCCTCTCAAGATATCTGACCGTAGGCACCGGCATGGTTGCTGTCAGAATGCCGGGTGAATCTTTCGCGCTCCAGCTTGCAAAAGAAGCCGGATTCCCAATAACAGGAACCAGCGCTAATATCTCAGGAATGCCGCCTGCTGAGGATGCAGAGGCAGTGATAAAATATTTCGGCGACAGGATAGACCTGATAATAGACGGAGGTAAAACTCCCGGAGGGCTTCCCTCGACAATAGTGGATGCTACAGAGGGAGATATTAAAATACTCCGCAAAGGCGCAGTAAGTTATTCGGATATAAAAGATTTTCTGGAAAAGAAAACTTAGGAAGTTACCGGATTAGGAAGCATTAACACCTCTCCCCTTTTCTGTCACTCTTACCATTTGTGCAATAATTGCAATTATGGTAATACTATTATTGCATTCCCGCCGAAGCAGGTCGGACTGGCTCCAGCATTGGAAGTAAGAAAAATAATTTTCAGTTTCAACTGTTAGAGCCGGATATTGTCAGACTAACAGGAATAAGACATAGAATGCAAAATTAAAGTGGCACTTTAAATATTCCTGATTCAATAAGCCCCTCCGGGGATTGACCCGCTCAAAAACTTTCTGATATAGTTCTGGAACTGGATAATAACTGGTTCTTCCCCTCGCTTCGCTCGGGGAAGAATGCGGCAGTTGATCTCGAACTCCTGTCGCATTGTAGAAAGAGAATGAAGAGTACAGAAAACCAAAAACCGCTTAGAGAAGCTTTCGCCTCAAAGGGGCTATACGATGACTCTTCTGGGAAAGAGCAAGAAGCTAAGATTCTTCACGCCTTTTTACAAAGACTCCAACTCGGTCATTATCGAGTTGTCTTGAGCGAGAGACCCGATTTTTTTCTTAACTTTGCCCTGAATGGACAAAGCGTGTGTGTTGGATGCGAGGTCACATATTATTTTGCAGATAATGGTCGCCACGGGTCTGCGCAAGCTAGATTTGTACGACAGTGGAAAAGATTTGCAAAGTCCCTAAGGGTAGCGCTCGACAAAGAAGGTAAAAAATACAAGCATCTTTATGGCGCAATCCATTTTAATAACCCTAACTTCAAAATTATGGATAGATTTGATAATTCTGCTTTTATTTCCGAAATCGTTTTTGCAGTGAAGAATGCAAAGAACAAGCATCACATTAAACGATTCAACAAGGATACACTTCCATTGTTGAGGGAACATGTAGACCACGTATATCTAAAAGATACGACACCGGAAACAGGGATACTATGGTGGCCATCCCATCTTCAGTCAGGAAAAATCTCGGACTCGACTAACAAGCTTATAAAGATCATTAAGGAAAAGAATGTAAGTGCTCATTCATATGATTGGGTTAATGCCGACGAAAAATGGCTCCTCATCTATGGCGCAGCCGAAGGTATTGCGGACATGATGGTAATAGAGCATGATCCTGCTATACATGACAAGCTTGGGGGTCTTAGATTTGATAGAGTTTACATTTGGGATAAATTTTTTGAAAGAATATATCAGATATATCCGCAGTTTTTAAATGTATTTTCGGCGGTATCAAGGGTCTTGTATCGAAAGAATTATCCGCCAGCGGTCAGATCATTTATTCTTTCACCAAACAAAGTTACATAAAGACTAACCTGCGGATCCACAGCGACGCGCCAAAAAGCGGCGCGTGACCCGCGCGTTAGGGCAAATATAAATATACATAGGAGGAAACTGACATGAGAAGAATCAATTATCGAGAGGTGCTGCCGCACTTTTGCGCTGTCTTTGCCATAATAATCTATCCAGCCCTTGTTTTCGGCGGTCAAGATGATGGAAGTCGCCCATTCTTGACAAATTTCTTTTTTAGTTGGGGGCCTTTAATCTTCTTAGCAATAGTTTGGATTTACTTTATGCGCAAGATTCGCTTTGGTAAGCAGGGCGACTATATGAAACGTGCAAATGCCCATATGGATAAAGTTGAAGAGTTGCTTGAGAGAATTGCCGTTTCGATAGAGAAAAATAACAAACAGTGAGGCAAAAGGAAATTTGATTACCAGTCAAATATAAAGGTAATTTAAAACCGTAACTCGGAAATGAAAACACTTCAAAAATTCTACCTCCCAATCAGCACAACTGTGCTTCTTGCATTGGCAATATAGAAATCTGAAGGATCTATCAATATCTCCTTGCCTGCATCAAGAAAATCATCCCCGCTTTTAAGGCTTGTATCAATCACCCTGTACCACTTCATCCCGTTATTAAGTATGGGTATCCTGATTGACTGCGGATTGAAATCAGCATTCAGTATAATAAACAGATGATAATCGCCCATATCTGATTTTTCCTCGCCGCCGTCAAGCTGATAGCAGATTGTGCGAAGTTCAGGGTCATCCCATGAAGGCTTGTTCAGGTCTTTCCCGAACCATGTGATGTCAGGGACATTATCCGCATCAAGGTCTTTTCCAAGAAAAAATTTCCTTCTCTGAAGTATTATATATTTCTTCGTGAATGCAATGACCTTCTTAAAGAAATCGAGCATGTCCGCATTTTTATTTAAATACTCCCAGTTGAACCAGCTTATCTCATTGTCCTGGCAGTATGCATTGTTATTTCCCTTCTGGGTCCTCATGAATTCATCGCCTCCCAGAAGCATGGGCGTGCCTGATGAAAAAAGAAGATTACATGCATGATTTTTTATGAGCTGTTTCCTGAGCATGAGGATATTAGCGTCAGATGTTTCTCCCTCTGCACCGCAGTCCCATGAATTGTTGTCATTCGTGCCGTCGCAATTATTTTCGAGATTTGCCTCATTGTGCTTGTAATTGTATGCCACAAGGTCATAAAGCGTGAATCCGTCATGGCAGGTTATAAAATTTACGCTGTTATATGCAGACCTGCCGTCATCTCCGTAGAGGTCGGCAGAGCCTGTTAACCTTGAGCCCATGTCCCTTATCTGGCAGGAATCACCCTTCCCGAACTTTCTCATAGTATCCCTGAACCTGCCGTTCCACTCACTCCAGTCAACAGGAAAATTTCCGACCTGATATGTCCCGAGGTCCCAGGGCTCGGCTATTAATTTGATTCTGTTTAAGACAGGGTCCTGTGAGATTGCATCGAAAAAAGACGCTGAGCTCTGGAACATACCATTTTCACGGCCGAGCACTGATGCAAGGTCAAACCTGAAACCGTCAACATGCATTTTTTCAACCCAGTACCTCAGAGAATCCATGACAAACCTTATCACATGGGTATTTGCAAGATTAAAACTGTTTCCGCAGCCCGTATAATTCATATAATAGCGAAAAGGCTCGCGAGGAGTTCCGGTCAGGCAATAGTAAGTCGGGTTATCAATGCCCTTAAAGCAGATTGTCGGCCCAAGCTCGTTCCCCTCGCCTGTATGGTTATAAACAACATCCATTATCACCTCGATGCCTGCCTTGTGGAGCGCTCGCACGAGTGTCTTGAATTCATTGACCTGACAGCCAGGAAAACTATTTGTGCCGAAAGATGATTCAGGGGCAAAAAAACCAATTGTATTATAACCCCAGTAATTGGTTAATCTCCTCTCAAGAAGAAAGTCATCAATGTAAAACTCCTGAAGCGGAAGAAATTCAACGGCATTTATGCCAAGGCCTTTAAGATGCTGAATTTTTTCAATGAAGCCGGAATACGTGCCCGGATTTTTAACACCGGATGACCTGTGTGCCGTAAACCCCTTCAGATGGACTTCATAAATAATCAATTTTTCCAGAGGGATGTCAGGCGGGACATCACCCTGCCAGTCAAAATTGTCATCTGCTACTATTGACTTCGGCACAATATGGGTGTTGTCCCTGTTGTCAACCGAAAGGTCTTTAACATATGCATTCGGGTCGTATGCAAGAAGCAGGTTATCGGTATTCCTGATTTTCCCTGTCAGTGCTTTAGCATAAGGGTCTATCAGGAGCTTGTTTTCATTGAATCTCATGCCGCAGGCAGGATTGTAGTCGCCTTTGATCTTGTATCCATAAAGCTGCCCTGTCTTTAATCCATGAATAAATGCATACCATACATACTTTGTGCGGTTTTCAAGTTTTATTATATCTGTAGGTTCTCCATCAGTCCTGTCAAAGAGAAGAAGAAAAACCTCGCTTGCGTGCTGAGAGTAGATTGCGAAATTGACGCCATTGCCGTATAAGGTTGCGCCAAGGGGAAAATATTTACCGGAAGAGATTTTTTTGTCTGTCTTATGTCTGAGTTCGTACGGCATCTTTGAAAGCTGCCTAAAAATTTATCCCGAAATCAGGCAGGAGTCCCGTAAGCTCCCTCAGACGGTTTGTAAGAAGCATAATGCCAAAGATAATCAGAAGCAATCCGGAGATAATCATTATTGCCCGCATATATCTCTGGAGCTTTTTAGAATAGCTCAGGAAACTGTTCATGGCGAGTGCAGATACAAAAAACGGAACCGCGAGCCCGAGCGAATATACCGCAAGCAGTTTTATCCCATAAACAGCAGACCCCTTTGAACTCGCATAAAGAAGGATTGACCCCAGAATCGGGCCTATGCATGGAGTCCATCCGGCAGCAAATGTCATCCCGATAATAAACGCCCCGGCATATCCTGCAGGCCTCCCGCTGAGATGTATCTTTTTATCCTTCATAAGAAAATTGAGGTTCAGAAACCCTGCTATAAAGAGGCCAAAGATTATGACGAGTATGCCGCCGATTATCCTTACCCATTCCTGGTACCTGAAAAGCATCTGCCCGACAGCAGAAGACGACGCACCCAGGGAAATAAATACAGCAGAAAATCCGAATATGAATGCCAAAGAGTTTGTGATGGTAAGGTTTCTTACCCTTCTCCTGTCAGCGCTGCCTGTGAGGTCTTCGAATGATATGCCTGTTATGAACGACACATAAGAAGGAACCAGCGGAAAAACGCAGGGAGAAAGAAAAGACATGATGCCTGCAAGAAATGCCAATGGGAAAGATACGTCTTTCATTAATTATCCCTTCCCCTTGTCACAAGCGATAAGGGATTACCTTTGAGCGGTTTTATTTTGACGATATTCCACTCAATACATAAAAAATAAAGAGGCAAAATACCTCGGAGGGCTTTAGCCCGAGAATGAGCGAAAAGGTTATCTCTTATCGTTATCTCCCGCATTCTGTTGTATCTCCTTTAATCTTTTCAATAGCGTGAGGTAATATATCCATTATAACATCAAGGTTCTCTTTTACAGCCTTCGGGCTTCCCGGAAGATTTATTATCAGCGTCCTTCCCCTCACACCTGCCACTGCCCTTGAAAGCATCGCCCTCTTTGTTTTCTTAAATCCCTCGAGCCTCATTGCCTCGGCAATACCTGGAATTTCCCTGTCAATAACCTCAAGGGTTGCCTCAGGCGTAACATCCCTCGGTGAAAGCCCTGTGCCGCCTGTTGTAAGTATGAGGTCAACCTTACCGGAATATCCGATGAGCTTGCTTTTTATCAATGCTTTTTCATCCGGAAGAATTTCATAATGCTTAACTACTCCATCTATGGATTTAAGCATCTCCCCGATAGAAGCGCCGCTTATGTCTTCCCTTTCGCCTCTGGAACCTTTATCGCTTAATGTAATTACGGCAACAGTTATCATATGAGTGAACAGTGAATAGTTTTTAGTGAATAGTTTTTACTAACGACTGTTCACTATTCACTAACGACTATAATATCTCCTTCTTTAATCTTACCACCTTTAAGCACCTTAACAAATATGCCCTCCTTAGGCATTACACAATCTCCTGCCTGATAATATATGGCACACCGCGTATGGCACTCCTTGCCTATCTGGCTTACCTCTAACTCTGTTTCGCCTATAGTCATCCGCGTACCAATTGGAAGTTCTGGAAGATTTATGCCTTCGGTAGTTATATTCTCTGCAAAATCACCGGCCTTTACATTTAAACCCAGCGCCTGCATCTTTTTGATGCTTTCGCTTGCAAGAAGGCTGACCTGCCTGTGCCATTCGGATGAGGCATGCGCATCTCCTTCAATTCCGTAATTTATTCTAAGTGATATTTCAGGGACAGGTTTCTTGCGGACACCTTTTTTGGAACTTACATTAACTGAGATAACCTTGCCCTTCATCTTTTTAATCTAAGATATTCGAAAAGCCCGGTAAGCCCCCCGAAGGCAAATGACAGAAACCATGCAAAAGACATTGCAGTTGCCATTTCAGGTTTTATACCGACTAATCCAAATAAGAGAACAAATGCTCCTTCTCTTACGCCAAGCCCTGAAATGGAAATAGGCACGGTCGAGATTGTTGTAATGACAGGGAAAAAGATAAAAAAGTACATAAGTGATATGTGCTGCCCTAGCCCCAGTGTAATTACATATATTGATATTATGTTCAGTATCTGTACGATAAGCGAGAGAAAAAATGTTTTTGCAAGCAGGGCCCTTTGGTTCCTGTAGTTATCGAAATGTCCATAGAACTGCGACAGGACTCTTATTTTTTTCCCAAAACGCAGGCCGAACACTACAAGACTTCCAATTAAAAAAGCCAGTATTATCGCAGGCAACAGCCATTCAACTATCGAGCCTTTAATATAGTTAAACCCTATTATGTATGCAGCCAGCCCCATTATCATAAGCGAAACAAAGCCTATGTACCTGTCCATAAAAACTGACGAAAGGCTGATGCTGCCGCTGTTTATCTCTTTATAAAGATAATATGTCTTTACTGCATCACCGCCGATAACACCGGGAAGAAATGTATTAAAAAAAGCGCCTATCATATAAAAAGAAAAAAGCCTTTTCTCATGGAATTCATTCGGCAGCAACAGCCTCCAGCGCATAGTTGACACATATATGGAAAGGATATAGATAATTATTGAAAGGATAAAAGCTAAAGGGCTTATGGTCCGTATTATTGCAAGGACCTTCTCTGCCCCAACCTTTGACAGGACATAATAAAGCAGGCTGGAGCTTATTGCCAGCTTTATTATAAGAAGGGCTATCTTATTTAATTTCCGGACCAATTACTTTCTTTATCACGTAAATCGGTTTTCTCTGACTTTCGTGATATACCCTTACAAGCATCTCACCGAGAAGTCCCATGCCGATGAGTTGAATTCCGACGATGATTAACAAAACACCGAGAAGAAGAAGCGGCCTTCCTCCTATCGGCTTTCCAATAAATATTTTTTCTATACTAAGGTAAAGAGAAATAAGAAATCCCATTGCGCCGCTGAACAATCCGATAGGGCCGAAAAACTGCAAAGGCTTTGTCGAAAAACTCTGCAGAAATTTCACGGTTATGAGGTCAAGGATAACCTTTACTGTCCTCGACAATCCGTATTTTGACTTCCCTCTCAGACGCGGATAATGAGTTGTCTCTACCTCAGCTACCCGGACTCCGTACCAGCTTGCAACAGCAGGTATAAACCTGTGCATTTCACCATACAGTTTAAGATTCTTGATTACATCTCTTCTGTATGCCTTCAGAGAACAGCCATAGTCATGGAGTTTGACGCCGGTTACCTTGCTTATCACCCAGTTAGCGAGTATTGACGGCACCCGCCTTGTAAAGAACGGGTCTTTTCTTTTCTTTCTCCATCCGCTCACAAGGTCATAATCTTTTATAAGCTCCAGCATCTTGGGTATATCCTTTGGGTCGTTCTGCAGGTCCCCGTCCATTGTTACAACTATGTCGCCCCTTGCAAAGTCAAAGCCTGCTGCAAATGCCGCAGTCTGGCCGAAATTCCTTCTAAGGCTCAGAACAACAACCCTTTTGTCTTTTAACTGTATCGCCTCAAGCTTTGACAGTGTCGTGTCAGTGCTTCCGTCGTCAACATAAAGTATTTCATACTCAAGCCCCATTTGCTCAAGGGCTTCCCTGAGCCTCTCGTGAAGGATATCTACGTTTTCCTCTTCATTATATAAAGGCACTACAATAGAAACTGTCATCAATAGCTGCTCATTCCTTTCTGCTGCATTCCCTTAAAATCATAGCATGTAAATATTGAATAGCTCCTGAGGTTTCTGCCGCTGGTAGAGACATCAAACCTTTCCTTATCACACCCGTCAAATGCTGCTGCTAATTCCCCAGGAATTTGCACGTCGTTTATTGTAACAAAAATTGCATTAAAATGGATAAGGTTGTTAAACCCCGGCCACAGGTCATACTGGTTCATTCTCCTGTCCATGTTTGCACAATAGGTAACGGGCTGGCCTTTCACATAAAACGCCAGTTCGCTTGAGACCTGGTATCTGTCAGAAAAAATAAATAATGGCCCTTCTGCTGAAAGCTCATCAGACAGCCTGCTTACCTCTGTCCCAAGTTCTTCCCAGCCTCTTATCCTTGAACTGGGGTCTAAACCGGAAGGTAATTTTAAAACAGGCAGGCAATATGCGGCAGCTGTAATAAAAAATGCGAGGGTAATACCCGCAATTACAGCTATCCGAAGACCTTTTCTTACCGCCTCCCATTTGGCTATAAACAAAGCTGAGAAGGCAATGAATCCGGCCGCATAACCCGGCAGCGCCCAATTTGCCTGGACCTTGGCCTGAATACTCTTAAGGAGAAAAAAAAGGAAAAAGGGGATGGAAAACCAGAATAAAAAATGTCCGGCATGTTCCTTCCTCAATTTAAACAGCGCATATACCAGCAATATAAGAATAACCGGCGTAATAACTCCAAGCTGCGACCCGGCAAATTCAGCCAAACTGATGATTGATATGTTAAACCCTTCCGCTACATGCGCCTGACCTGCCGTATGCCTTACAGTTACCCAATCATTACTGAAGTTCCAGATAATCACAGGACTAAAAACAACAAGGCTTGCCAGAAAGCTTAGATAAGGCCACTTTGTACGAAGAATGTTTTTATACTGGCTTGAGGTGAACAGAAAAAGAAATGCACAAACATAAAAGAATGCCATTGTATATTTAGTAAGAAGGCCAAGGCCAATAGAGATGCCAAGAGCAAACCATAAGGAGAAATCAGAATTCGGTCTCCTCAGGCGACCCGCCGAGGCGGGAATCCAGAATCCTAATTTTTCTTGCGCTCTGCGCTCTGCGCTCTGCGCTCCGGTTACCGCTTCCCAGAACAACAAAAGCGACAGTATCCAGAAAAAAATAAATGGAGAATCTATTGTGAATAATATTCCATACGCTGAATACAAAGGGATAATCTGCATTAATATTGCAGCTGCCGCTCCGGTCCGTTCATCAAAAAGTCTTTTGCCCAGCAGATAAAGGGCAATGCTGCCAAGCGCAGAAAATATAACAGCCATTATTCGTATCCCAAAAACATTGTCTCCGAATATCGCAGCGCCAACTGCTATGAGATATGCGATCATGGGGCCTTTCGAGTAATAGCTTAAATCAAGCCTCCTGGACCACTCCCAGTAATGGGCCTCATCAGGACTTAAATCCACAACACCGGAAGTAATGTAATATAAACGGAACAGAATAAAAAACAGCATAGACATCAAAAAAACTGTGTTGTACGGCTGAAGCTTATATCGCAGATATGCCCATTTATAAAGATTAATTACAAGGATAGAGATAATAATGCCGGTAAATGCACCAACAACCACATCAGCCGGATAATGAACTCCGACATATACCCTTGAAAATCCAACAACAACAGCTATTGATAAAAGCAGCCGGCGCAGCCATCTTTTCCTATCTGCCGGCTCTCCGGTAGCCCGATAAGATAATGAAAATATAGCAGCAAAAGCATTTGCAGCATGGTTTGACGGCATGGAAAAAGAATCAGTGCATCCAACAAGAAGGTTTACCGCTTCCAATACATTGCACGGCCTGAGCCTTTCTATGATGTGTTTTAACATATTGGATGTCCAGTCTGAGAGTGCAACGGATATGACAGTAAGAGCTATCGGGACAAGAGCTCTTTTTTTATCCCTTATTAGAAGCCATGCCATTAAAATCAGAGCAAGGAAATAATACTTATCTGTTATAACGGGCATCGTTACATCAAGGATACTGTTCTGCAGGCCTCTGTTTATATAAGAAAACAGGAAAGTGTCAATCTCATGAAGGCTCATCAAGTATTTCTCTCACCCTCTCTCGCAGGACATCTATCTTGAATGGTTTCTGCAGAAAATATCTTGAATCCTGAGCCGGCACCGAACCGCTTATGGTCATGAATTTTACGGAAGGAATATGCCTCTTTGCTTCTTCTGCCAGTTCATTTGTCCTGATGCCCTCCATATGCAGGTCCATTATTATCATATCAAACTTTCTGGAAGCTACTGCATCCAGGAAGTTTTTCATGTCAGATGTAGCTACAACTTCATAGCCTACTTTAAGCAAGGCCCTTTCTATTGATAAAAGTACCAGAGGCTCATCGTCAATGACAAGTATTTTCTCATGCATGGTACTATATTATAAAGCAACATTTTTCTTTATTCCACTTATAAAGCCTTTTACCTTTTCCTTTATCTCATCCCGTGCCTTTCTGAAAGCATTCATAATTTCGTCTTCTGTGCCGATAGTTCCGACAGGGTCTTCAACAGGCCAGTGGAGACGTTTTATCCCAGGCGGAGTTCTCGGACAGGATTCTTCCGCATTACTGCACAATGTTATAACAACATCCATCTTCCTCAGTAACTCTTCATCTATTTCCTTTGATGCCTGGTAAGATATATCAATGCCTGTCTCCTTCATAACAGCAATTGCCCTCGGATGAACTCTTGTGGCAAGCAGTCCTGCGCTGTAAGTTTCTATCTTGCCTTTGCCAAGCTCCCTTGCAAACCCTTCCGCCATCTGGGAGCGGCAGGAATTGCCGGTGCATAGGAACATTACTTTCAGTTTTTTATCTGTCATTTCAGTACCGATAATCAGAGGAATGGCTGCAAGAACACAAGGACTTGCAGCAGATATTTGCATTGCTCAATACATCATCGATGCCTGCTGCCTGACTGCAACCGGACAGTAAAATCACAATAGCGAGAGCAAGAAAAGGTATCATTGTTTTCTTCAATTTATCATCCCTGTAATGATGTGCTTCATCATACTGTCCCTCACGGCTTTTCAACCTGATAATCGCCGAAACTATATCCGAATGATGAACAGCACATCGCCGGGTCATAGATTGAGACTTTCATATCAATTACCTCCGAACAAGAAAAAAGAGGGACGATTTTCAGGCCGTCCCCCCCTTCCACTTCTTTTTACTTCTCAACAGGATAGTTGTTGAGTATAGAGCCTTCTATTGCCTTAAGAGTTAAGCCTGTCGGTGGGAGCGTTTTCCATGACATCATTCCCCATTTCATGTCATAAGCTTTATAACCGAGCATCCTGAGAACTGAAAGCGCCTTGTTCTGCTCATGGCCTGTGTCACAATGGACGATGATGTCCTTGTCTTTTGGAAGCTTTGCAAGGTTTTCAGGTTTTGCAATCTCTTTAAATCCGATATAAATAGCTCCCGGCAGATGTCCCTGGTCATACTTTTTATCCTTCGGCATTCTCACATCAACTATAACGAGATTCTTGTCACCAGCCTGAATCCTTTTTAATACATCCTCAGCCATAACGTGGTAGCCATCGGCAGGGACATTGCTCATATACTCATTGGCAACCTTCTGTACCGTTTTGTACTCCTCATCGGTCAATGCAAATGCTGATCCTGCTAATACCAACAGTGCAGCCATAACCACTGTCAAAATTCTTTTTTTCATCTCACTCCTCCATTTTTCTTATTTTATTTTTGCCTCGAGCTCATCCAGTCTTTTCTTCAGTGACTCTATCGTGAGTACAACCGGCCTCATATTGGTGTAATGCTCGTTTTCCACGGGCGTATCATTACGGGCACCCCAGACGATATAGCCGTCCTCATATATGGATACATCCTTATAACCGAGATTTTCAAGCGCGTAGTACGTGAATGCCGTCCTGCAACCCCTATGGCAATAGAGTATGACCCTGCTGTCTTTCGGGATATTCTTATAAACCTCCTTAAGCTTCTCCTGAGACAGCATCTTTCCTGTTTTAGCGTCTATGTTTTTGTCAACAGGAATATTTATCGCTCCCGGTATCCTTCCACCCCTTAAGGTAGTATTTTCTTCTGCATTGTACTCTTTCGGCGATCTGACATCTATTAGGGTGACTTTCGGATTTTTGTTTTTTACTACGCCGATCATTTCTTCAGTTGTGATATAGAATTCGGGATTGCTTATCTTAGCCTTAAAGACATCGGGCGTTGGATTAAACTTCCCTGTTTCAACCTTTTTCCCTGAAGCCTCGTACGCTTCATATCCTCCGTCGAGGAAGCAAAACTCCTTTACTCCAAGGTATATCGGCAACTGCTCTATCGTAACGTGATAATCGCCTTTTGTACCGTAGATAATCAGACCCTTATTGTTGTCCAGACCGATCTGCCCGAGGAGCTTTTCCGCTTCCTGTACGGATACAATCCTCCCGTCAACGGGATGCTTAAAGGTAACTACTACCGGCTTTCCGTAATTTACGGCCCGGGGGATGTGTCCTGCCTGATACTCGTCTCCACCCCTGCCGTCCAATATCACCCAATCCGGATTGCCGACCTTCCCGGCAACAAAATCCGCATCGCATACATGCCCTTCTCTTTTGCCAGCAGCGTAGACACTTGATACATAGATAAGCATAATGAAATATATTGCTGTAACGAAAGCTCTTTTAAACATCTTAACCTCCTTTTGCGTTTTAGCTTCTTACTCATTAAATTAAATCTTCTACATATCTCACCCCCTTTTTAATTTGATTTTTAATTCACTATAATTATTACCTCCTTCATATTTTATTGTCAGATGGGCTCAATGCCCTTGACCTTGCAGTACTTGTCACTGAAATATTTTTTCTGGAAATATAGCGCCACATTGACCAAGCCGATCAAAACCGGCACCTCGACAAGCGGGCCGATGACCGCTGCAAAGGCAGCGCCTGAGTTAATCCCGAAGACCGCAACCGCTACTGCGATAGCAAGTTCAAAATTGTTGCTCGCTGCAGTAAAAGAAAGCGTAGCAGTTTTTGGATAGTCTGCGCCTATCTTCCTGCCCAAATAAAATGAACCGAGGAACATCACGACGAAATATATGAGAAGCGGAATTGCAATGCGTACTACATCCAGGGGGAGCCTGACAATATAATTGCCTTTGAGCGAAAACATAACAAGAATTGTGAAGAGCAGGAAGATAAGCGTAATCGGGCTAATCTTCGGAATAAAGCTCTTCTCATACCACTGCCGGCTCTTGATTTTGAGCAGGGTAAAACGGGTAAGCATGCCTGCCAGAAACGGTATGCCTAGATATATAAAGACGCTTTCAGCTATTTGTCCCATGGTTATATTCACTACCACACCCTTCAGCCCAAGCCATGACGGCAGCACGGTAATGAAGATGTAGGCATAGACCGAGAAAAAGAGCACCTGGAATATCGAGTTAAAGGCGACGAGCCCTGCTGCATACTCGGTATCACCACAGGCAAGATCATTCCATACTATGACCATCGCGATGCATCTGGCAAGCCCGATCATAATAAGGCCAATCATATATTCCGGGTATCCTGACAGGAAGGCGACAGCCAGCAAGAACATCAGTATCGGGCCGATGACCCAGTTCTGGATGAGAGACAGTCCGAGCACTTTCTTGTTTCTGAAAACCTCTCCGAGCTCTTCATATTTCACCTTTGCCAGGGGCGGGTACATCATGAGAATAAGTCCTATAGCTATCGGGATATTCGTTGTCCCGGCCTGAAATTGGTTGATGAACCCCTCAGTTCCGGGGATGAAATATCCAAGGCTTACGCCCAAACCCATTGCGGCAAATATCCACAGGGTAAGATACCTGTCAATAAATGAAAGTTTTTTGGGTGCTGTTAAAGTCATGGCTTCCTCCCGCAGCATTTCTTTTTTGTTTTAGTTCCGATAACCTTTTTCTCTTTTAATTTCAAAAAGGCATCAAGCCGTTGTTTATCTTCGGCAACTAAATCATCCGATACCCTCTCCAGCACCGAGAAAATCAAAAATCTCTTAAACATGTCGGAATCATCAATACGGTAGTGAATCCATTTGCCCTGCTTTCTGTCCTTTATAAAGCCCGCCTCTTTCAAGGCATTAAGGTGAAACGATATTTTCGGCTGAACAAGCTCAAGGGCCGCAACGATATCACAGACACATAGCTCTCCCCCTTCGAGAAGCTTGATTACCCTGAGCCTTGTCTCTTCAGACAATGCCTTAAAGGTCTTTATCAGTTCATCCATTTCCCTTTAATCCCTTTCTCGCACAGGCTATTACATACAATAGTTTTTATGCAATAGCCTATTGCTATGGCTAGATTATCACTATGTATAAATAATACTTTATATAATAGCAATGCGGATGTCAAGGCAGGAATTTTACCGGGGGAATAGCATTACTGCTAAGACTAAATTTAAAATCCTCTATTTTGCTGACTTAAGCTTCTGTATCTCCTGCCTGATTTGCGCTGCATCAGGCGCATTTGGAGCAATCTCAAGATATTTTTCAAACTCTTTTGCCGCCTGCTTATTGTCATGAAGGTCATACGCGAGCACTACACCCAGGTTCTTGCGCCCGTTCAGGTGTTTCGGATTAATTTCAAGTGCCTTCCTGTATTCTTTGACCGCCATATCAGGCCTTCCGGCATTCCTGTAACATGTGCCCATATCCACCCTCACATCAATATTTTTGGGGTCAATGCCAAGCGCTTTCTGATAGGCATCAATAGCCTCGTTAAACCGGGAGGTGTCCATCATTGTATTGCCGAGTTTAATCCATGCATCAACATTGCGCGGGTCCTTTTTCACCGCCTCATTAAGAATCCTGATATCATCCTGCGCCTGAAGCGGCCCTGCCTGAACAGGCCCGGTTGGAAACTGATACTGGGGCTTTGGCTCCTCCTTCTGCTGGCAGCCGGCAGCTGCCATAATTAACAGTAGAACAGATATTATCTTTTTCATTTTTCCCTCCGATTTTAAATTTGTTTATTTTAACAGAACAGGGAAATCATTTAAAGCCGGGATTTCCTTAAAAGAATATTGCTTGATAATAATCGGCTATTTAATGATAAAATAAGCCAAATGGACAGGAAAAAAATAAGGCAGAAGTTTTTTATGGCCAGGGAACTGCGGCTCTCTATTTCACTCATAGTCATCTGGTCACTCCTTGCAGGGATTCTGTTTACATACATAACGAAGGAGATTGGCGCAAAGACAGAGCATGGGGTCCTTTCTTTTATAGCTGTATTTATTGGATATTTAATCATTGTAATCGTCTTGGCCCTGTTTTTTACCCACCGCTTTATTGGCCCATTTGAAAGGTTAAAGATGGAGATAAGGCTTGTATTGGCAGGCGACTATCAAAGGCGTTTTCGTGTAAGAGGCAGCGACGACTTTTATATAAGGTCCTTTATTATGGATCTTAATAAAATACTGGACAGTTTTGAGGCAACGTGCCTTGACAAAAAGACATTCCGCCAAAACATTGATTCTGATCTGCTGCATATAATGTCCCTCATTGAGAAAGAAAATACCACAAAGGAAAAACTGAGAGAAGCCCTGCTTTCATTCCATGAAAGAATCGAGTCAGTGTTAGGCAACAACAAAAAATAATTCCTTTTTTTAAAAAGCGGGCGAACCATCCCTTTCATTTCTTGTTTTATAAAAAGCAACTGTTATAATTAGATTATGAGCATATCACCAAGCCCAAGTTACAGCATAACCCTGAGACTTGAGATAGTTAACACAATCGGGATGTTCGGTAAGATTGCAACTGCAATAGGAGCTTCCGGCGGAGACATTGGAGCCGTTGACATTGTAGGCACAGGCAAAGGGATTATGATAAGAGATGTTACTGTAAATGCAAGAGATGAATCACATGAAAAAGAAATAGTTGAAAGCGTAAAAAAACTCGAAGGAGTAAAAATCCTTCATGTCTCTGACAGGACGTTCCTCCTGCATCACAACGGGAAGATTGAGATACACAATAAGGTGCCTGTAAAAAACCGCGCTGACCTCTCAATGGTCTACACCCCCGGTGTTGCAAGGGTATGTATGGCAATTCATCACGACAAAGAAAAAGCCTACAGGTTCACCTTAAAGCGCAATTCTGTTGCAATAGTGACAGATGGCAGCGCAGTTCTCGGCCTTGGCGACATAGGGCCGGAAGCTGCCTTGCCGGTTATGGAAGGGAAGTCCATGCTGTTTAAGGAATTCGCAAATATAGACGCATTCCCTTTAGCTCTGTCTACCCGTAATTCAGAAGATATAATCAGGACGATAAAATTCATTTCACCTGCCTTTGGCGGAATAAATCTTGAAGATATTTCCGCACCCAGATGTTTTGCGATAGAAGAAAGGCTTAAAAAGGAACTCGATATCCCGGTATTTCACGATGACCAGCACGGTACTGCCATTGTAGTTCTTGCTGCGCTGATAAATGCCGCTAAGGTAGTGAAAAAAGATATGAGTGGATTGAAGGCCGTAATTTCAGGCGCAGGCGCTGCCGGAACTGCCTGCTGCAAGATTCTTCTTACTGTCGGGATTAAAGATATAATCATCTGCGACAAAGCAGGGGCTATTTATAAGGGAAGAAAAGAAAACATGAATCCCATGAAAAGCTGGCTTTCAGAAAATACAAATCCGGGGATGCTGAAGGGCAGCCTCTCAGATGCAATGAAAGGCGCGGATGTATTCATCGGAGTTTCAGCGCCTGATGTTATAACATCTTCAGACGTAAAAAATATGGCTTCTGACGCGATAGTCTTTGCGCTGGCAAATCCTGAGCCTGAGATTGCGCCTGAAGATGCCTTGCCTCATGTAAGGATTTTTGCGGCAGGAAGGTCCGACTATCCAAACCAGATTAATAATATGCTCTGCTTCCCCGGGCTCTTCAGAGGGCTTCTTGATGTAAGGGCTAAAGAAGTCAACTATGAGATTAAACTTGCTGCTGCTTATGCCATTGCCTCGGCAGTTGATGAAAAAGATTTGAGCGAAGATTACATAGTGCCAAGCATATTTGACAGAAAAGTCGTAGAGGGCGTCTCAGCGGCTGTTATCGAAGCTGCGCACAGGACCGGAGTGGCAAGGAAGTAAAGAAACCAGCTTCAAGGCATCCGGCACAATTTCAACTATTGCAGGTGTTCTGCCAAGATAATCATATGCAGTGCGGCGTGCTTTTTTACCTAAAGACTGATGATATATGTTAAACCCCGCCAAACAAAAACCAATCAGGCACAGCCCATATATTCTTTCTGATCTCAATCAATTCTTTACCACGATAAACTATGAGGCCTATCTGGGTGCTTCTCTTATGCCCATTCAAGAATGACTCCAGGTTGCGTCCGTCAGTGGAACTCACCTTGTCTGAAGACTTGGCCTCAACCGGCAAGATTGTTCTTTCACCGGCAACTAAAAAGTCGATTTCCATACCTCCGCTTGTCCGGTAAAAGTATAAATCCGGTTCGATGGATTGCAGCTGTTTCCACTTGACAATTTCTGAAAAAATCCAGCTTTCATAAGATGCCCCGGAATGAACAGACAGCTCTCCAAGTATCACCTTGTTCAGGCCAACATCGGGGAAGTATATTTTAGGACTTTTTATAAACCGCTTACCTACGTTCTCATAATATGGCTGTAACAGATTGCATTGAAAAGTCATTGTGAGCAAATGGATATATCTCTTTACTGTATTTACTGCGAGGGTTACATCTCTGGCAACTTCGCTAACCGAAAGTAATTGAGCATTGCGAGCGCATAACAGTTTCTGCGTCAAAACAAAGGTTTCTATGTTAGCAACCTGGCCTACGTCAGAGATATCTCTTTCTATATATGTTTTTTTGTAATCTTTTAGCCAATTGAGCTTGTCTGATTTTTCCTTGCGCTGCCACACAGGCGGATAGCCCCCCCACTGCTGATGTTCATTCCTCAACTGCACTGCTGTCCTGACTTTTTCAGAAGATAAGGCATTAAAACGTTCTATATCCTTTTGGGTCAGCATCCTGTCCTGCCAGATTTTTGAGAGTAAAGAGACCCCCCCCGTACCGGATAGCTCTGAAAAAGAAAAAGGATACAAATTCAATAAGGCAACCCGCCCCGCAAGGGATTCTCTTATATTTCTCATCAATAGCAACTGCGAAGAGCCGGTCAAAAGAAAATATTTTTTCTCCTTGCGATTTCTTAGTTTTTGCTTATCTATAATATATTTCAGGGGATCAAATATTGATGGTATTTTTTGCACCTCATCAAGAATGATAAGCGGTGTCTGTATTGCTTCCAAAATACCGATAGCAGAACTTTGGAATCTCAGCCTTTCATCGGGGTCATCAAAGGAGATATAGGTAAAAGGAAGATTCAGGCGGTCAGGGAGTATGTATTCAGAAAAAGTAGTCTTGCCTGTCTGCCGCGCACCCGTCAGAACAAGTACATGCTCCTGTTTAAGCTTTGAAAGTGCAATATCATTTATATTCCGTTTGATGTATTCCACAAGAATAGCCTATCAAATACATTGCAAAATTGCAATGTATTTTTGCAATAGCAATTATATTTGCCTTTTTTGACCAAATTAAAAGCTAACTATAAGGAATAAAAATCCCTGCAAAATTTTACCTGAACTTATTTAACAAACCAATTTCAATGCATCAGGCACAATCTCTATCGTCGCCGGTGTCTTGCCGAAATAATCGCCGTCTATTTGAATACAGGCATCACCGTTAATTTCAATTTTTTCTGCCTTCAGATAAGTCATATCACTGAATTTCAGATGGTTCCCCCTGATTATCCCTGAAACATACCTGAGAATATCTGAACGTTTTCTGCCCTGCATGATAAAGGCATAGAGACTTGGTTCCTGCAGCTTTGCATCAGGCGCAACCTTGAAATGTCCTGCATATTTGGCAGCATTGCAGATTATCGCAGAATAACCCTCGCATAGTTTGCCGTCAATATTAAAGCTTAATTTTTCAGGGTTCCAGGAGATAAATGTTTTTAAACCGCTCCAGATATATGCGCCCTTGCCTGAATATCTTTTTATTCTGCTTTTTATTCCATAAACAGCCTCACCGTCAAATCCAATCCCTGCCATAAGTAAAAAATAACGAGTGATGCCCGACCCCTGACAGCTGACACCTGACACCTGAGCACTCAAGGTTATCTTCCCAAGACAGACATTCTGCACTTTTCCTCCAAGAGCAATATCCAGCGCTTTTTCCATAACCTCAGGTATATCGAGTTCCCTGGCCAGTACATTTGTTGTTCCAAGCGGCAGTATTGCCATCGGGATGCCGGCGTATGCAATGCCGTTAATTACCTCGTTGTATGTTCCATCGCCTCCTGCAGCTATTATTAAAGGAACCGGCCGGGTATCGGGGATATCGGACTGGTCTTTGGATATCTCTCTCGAAAATAATTCCGCATCGCCCTTCTTGCCGGTCAGCATTAAACGGACATTGAATCCGCGGCTTTTAATTATGTCAACGGCCCTTGCAATCCTGCCTGCCGCTCCCCTGCCTGCAACCGGGTTGCCTATAAGAATTATTTTCTTTTTCATCTGCGCCTGAGTGGTTTCTCTCTAATCCTCTTCTGGGGAGGCGCTGCCTTACATTCTTTCATTGCTCCCATAGCCTCATGCTTCATCTTCGCAGGAAAATTTTCACGGTTTTTTACGCTCACCAGAAATTTTTTAAGATATGGGACTGCATTATCGCAGTCTTTCATTTCTTTATAAGTCATCCCTGCCTGAAAAAGCACATCGGGCTTGTTGGGCTTTGTTCTATCCGCAAGATTAAACTCATCAAGAGCCTCTTTATACCTCGCCTCGCTTCGCAGAAGCATTCCAAGTTTCATGTGCAAAAGCGGATTGGATGTATTTAACTTTATCGCTGCCCTTAGTTCTTTTTCTGCATTTGTTTTATCGCCTTTTTTCTGATATATCATTGCAAGCAGCATATGTGCCTTCTGGTCCTCGGGACTGTTCTGAATCGCCTTTTTGAGAATAACCTCAATATCGCTCATTTCTTTTTGACTTATTCCCCTTATATCCTTCAAATCACGGAAATCAATCTTCGATGCAAGATTTCCCCAGACCTTTCTTATATCATCATTAGACTCTTCCTTTAATAAAACTTTATCCAGCTTTTTTCTGATATCCTCAGCCTTTGATTTGTCTTTCTCCGAGGAAAGATTATTTACAAGTTTCTCTCTTTCTCTCTTTAATGATTCATTCTCTTTAAGGGCTGCATCGAGCTGTTCTTTCAGGTCTTCATTATTTTTGAAATTATTAATCTGCTCCGTTAAAGTGCTTGTGTCTATTCTGCATTTTACTTTTATAAAAATCTCCGGGCGTTCTGCCGTGCCTTTCATGTCTTCAGAGACTATCTCTGCCTCTAAAATCCCGGCTGAGTATGCCCTAACCTCGTCCCTGCTCAATGCCATGTTTTTTACTTCCGTGAGGCTTTCTATATATGTTCCTGCCGTATCAAGCGCCTTTCTTTTGGCCTCCTGCACAACAATACGCCGGGCGTCTATCTTGCTGTCATTATCCCCAATGATATAACTTGAGTCTGCTTCAATAACCTTTATCTCAGCGTTTACTGATTCATTCAACAACCCTGTGAGCACTATACATGCAACCATGCCAAGAAATATTTTCATGTGACGCCCCCCTCTCCCTGATTTTTTAATTATAGCCAATAACTATCTTCCTTGCCATACTATAAACATAGTTCTGTATGGTCTGCATATCATATTGCATATTGCATACTGCAAAATTATATGCACATCAAAATTCATGCCATGTATTTTTTTATATACTGCGGCAAGTGCCAGTTGCCTCATAATAAAATGTTACCGAAGGCTCGTTGACTCAACGTGTTTTTTATAATACAGAGAGAAGATTTTTTTCAGCTTCTCTTCCATGCC
>WPIF01000023.1 GCA_009773185.1 Nitrospirota bacterium
TCTCCTTTTACGCGCATGTTTTTCCGGTAACATGCATTATGAGTCAACGATTCCTTTTTATCCTTTACTTCGGTAACATTTATTGTGAGGCAATTCGCTCACCCAAAAGAACTCTGAAATATCAGAGAGCATGTTATAATAATTCATGCCGATTTATGAATATAAATGCTGCAAATGCGAAGAGGATTTTGAGAAACTTGTTTTCGGAAGCCAGAAGGTTACATGCCCGAAATGCAACTCCGATAATATAAAAAAGAAGATGTCCACTTTCGCCATGAGCGGGGTCGAAAAGCCATTCGCAGGCTCATCTTCTGCAAGCTGCTCTTCATGCAGCAAACCGTCCTGTACTTCCTGCCATTAAACTTATTTTTTCAGAGCGTCTTTTTTCAGCCCGTCCGCTGAATAAACATTGTGAGGGTTCCAGAGCATCCAGCCGTTAGAGCCGAATTTTTCAGCGGCATTTATCTGCTCGCGTATTTCCCTGCCTGTAAAACGCCTTTTGTCAAAGGCATAATCACTGAATGCCTGCAGCCAGGGCCTGAAACGAAGCGGGGAAATATTTGTGCGTTCCTGCGCCCTTTTAATTGAAAGATACACAATCTCATTAGGGTATGCAACAGGGTTTCTGTAGCCGGGTATCCCAAAGTGAAACCCTGAAGGGTAAAGCATGGGGGACATGTAATCAACAGAAGACGCGAGGTTTTCAAGCCTTTGCCCGATTTTTGTGTCATTAAGGTTCCAGCACACATAACCAAATATATCCGCAGCAAGAAACACATTGTAGGGCATAAGCCGTTTTTTTGCTTCCATGAGAAATCCCGAGATTGCCTGTACCCTGTTTTCCTCTGTGTTTTCCATGGAGAATTTAAGGCCTGCGGCATCAGGAAACCTGACATAATCAAACTGTATTTCATCAAACCCGTATTGGGCGGCCTCTATAGCAATACTGATATTATACTCCCGCACCTCTTTTCTGAATGGATCTACCCATGCAAGCTCTTCTCCATCGCGCCATATCTCTCCGCTTGCAGTCTTTATGGACAAATCAGGCCTTGTCAGGGCAAGGGGATTATCTTTAAATACTACAATGCGTGCAATTAAATATATGCCTTTTTCTTTTAGGGATTTCATCAAATCCTTCATATCTCTCACAGTTGTTATTTTTTGGGCGCCAACTTCCCTGGCAAGGAGGACTGAACTCTTATAAGGTATGAAACCCCTGTCGCCCTTTATATCTATGACAAGCGCATTCAGCTCTGTCTCTTCTATAAGCCTGAGAGCTGAGCCGCGCAGAATTCTTGAACCTATACCGTAAGGGGAAAGATATAATGCCTTTGGCGTGAAAGGCATCAGCTTTATCTCCAATGACAGGGTGATTAACGGCGCAATGATAATCTGTTCATTCCTCAGATATCCGTATGCCCTTACAGCTATTTTATTGCCCATGTTCTTTAAGACAAACATGCCGTTTTCATCAGTAAGCACAATATTATTATCCAGGGTCACGAAAGCGCTGCTTATTGGTTTTCCAGTGACAAAATCTATCACCCTGCCTGTTGTATATCCCATTGCATGCTTTGGCATTGACAGGGAGAGCAGCACAAGCAAAACCATTATTAATTTTTTATACTTTTCACACACCATCATGATGTTCAAAGATATTCCTTTCACTTCAATATTTATTTTTATGGGAAGAAAAATTTCCCTTAAGTATGTTCTCAAATGTCTTTCCTCTGTCTGAATCCGTCATCAGGTAACGCGGAAGGGACATGATATTACCAGAAACGCCCGCATGTCTCCGCTCTATGGTAAATGCAGCAACATATCCTGCGGCAATTGCTTTGGAGATAAGCCTGTCATCATAGATGCCAAAAGGCCATGCCAGCATATCTACATGAATGCCGAGCTCTTTTTCCAGTTTTGCCTTTGACTGTTTAAGCTGCATCTCCACAGATTTTTCATATTTATCAGGCGCCATCTTTTTTTGGTCCTGTTTGAAATTAGGGTGCCAGTATGAATGGGACTGAAAGTCAACAAGCCCTGATTTCTTTATTTCCCTGAGCTGGTTCCAGGTCATGGCATATGAGGCATTGGAGATTGCAGAAGGATATATAAAAAGCGTGACAGGAATATTGTATTTCTTTATAAGCGGGAGCATGTCTGTATATACAGATTTGTGCCCGTCATCAGCCACAATCACTACTGACCCGGCTGGCGGGGTCGGCCCTTTTCCAAGACAGTAATCCACGAGCTGCCTGAGTGATATTACTCGATAGCCATTATCTTTAAGATATTTCAGATGAGATTCAAAGACCTTTGTTGTCACAGTCATGCTGTCTGCAACTGCAGGCCCGAAGCGGTGGTAAAGAAGAATTGGTATGTGCTCAGCAGGAGGAGTCTTTTTTTCATCCTTTGTTCCGCCCTCTGAGGCCGGAAGCCATAACATGAAAACGCTAAATATGCAGAAAGCCAATAAACCTGTTTTCATAAAGTAAGTATATCCAAAACATTTATTGTTTATATTCCGGGCACGCATTTTCTATTTTGACATAATCCGCTTTCATTTTGTTTATATCTGTTTTTTTTGAATTACAATAAAAATAATAGAGGCAAGTAGCGAGGCTAATATAGCAAATATTTTGACCGTATCTTGTTAAACTCGTTAAGCTCATCCTGCCAGTTCATTACAATTGAATCAGGCTCCCGGCCCTCCTTGATGGCCTGCAGGACCTTTTGCGAGCCGATCATGGACAGTGTTCTGTCAACCTGAAACTCTTCGGGATAAAGCTTATAAAGAGCGCTTATTATTTCAACTCCCATTGCTGTTGGATCCAATGCCTGGCGGTCAGCAAGGACTACCTGCACTCCATGACACAATTTGTTTTTAAAGCTGCTGCTGGTTGGCGTGAAGCCAACGGGAATAAAGCTGACGCCCTGAATTTTACGATTGTTCAGATAGGTTGCAAGCTCTTCTGCATTAATCCAGGGAGCGCCAAAAAGTTCAAACGGTGTATTTGTTCCCCTCCCAACGCTCACGTTTGCGCCCTCGACCATTGCCACTCCGGGATAAAGAACAGCTTCTGTCAGGGTCCTGAGGTTTGGCGACGGATTTACCCACCTGAGGCCGGTTTTATCGTACCAGTCAGAGCGTTCGTAGCCGTGCATCCTTATGACGTGCAATTTTACCCCAAGCTTATTTTCTGCATTAAACATTTTTGCCAGTTCACCAACAGTCATGCCATGCCTTACAGGCAGCGGAAAATATCCTGTAAAGGATTTCAAATCCTCATCCATTACAGGGCCCTGGACCATTGAGGCTGTGATTGGATTAGGACGGTCAAGGACGTAAAAAGCAATTCCTTTCCTTGCCGCAGCTTCCATTGCATAAGCCAGCGTAGTTATATAGGTATAGAAACGGGCCCCTGAGTCCTGAATGTCAAAAACCAGCGCATCCAGTCCCTTGAGCATACTATCTGAAGGGCGATAAACTTTTCCGTATAAGCTGTAAACACGCAAGCCTGTTTTTTGTTCGCGGGTAAAACTGATTGGCACTATTTCATCTACAGTCCCTGAAAAACCATGCTCGGGGCTGAAGATGGCTTTCAATTTAACCCCGCGTGTTTTGTAGAGCAGGTCTACTGTGCGCTGCCCTGCAGCATCAAGGCCGGAATGATTTGTAATCAGGCCCACACGCAGCCCGGATAGAGACGCAAATTTTTCAGATTTCAAAACATCAATTCCTGTCCACACCTTCGTATTCCGCTTGTGCGGCACAGTATAATTTTTTTTCTTCATAAGATTATAGTAGCTGTTCAGGGGCTGAGAGCCGGCCAATATCTGTTCATTCGTAACAGGCCCTATGGCTGCAGCAACTGTTTTTACGATATCTGCACGCAACTGCTTCACATTGCCTTTGCCGTCAGGATGGACACGGTTTGTTAAAATAATGATATAAGTTTTTGATACAGGATCAATCCATATAAAAGTTCCGGTATAACCGGTATGCCCAAAAGAACCCGCAGGAAATAAATCCCCGCGGTTTAATGCAAATGGCGCGGCGATATCCCAGCCAAATCCTCTCAGGACCTTTTTGCCGGCTGGCGACTGCGGCATTGTCATCTTCTCAACTGTCAATGGGCTAAGTACCTGCGCACCGTTGAAGCTTCCCTTATACAAAAGCATCTGCGCAAAAATGGCAAGGTCATCAGCAGTTGAAAAAAGCCCTGCATGCCCTGCCACACCGCCCATTCTGTAAGCCGCAGGGTCATGAACTTCACCCTGAAGCATTTCTCCGCACTGGTATTCGGTTGGTGCAATGCGGTTATGCAGCGAAGGAGACGGCCTGAATCCGGTATCTTTCATCCCAAGCGGCTTAAATATATGCTCGTTACAGTACGCATCAAGTGTCTGGCCTGAAAGCCTGTGAACAATTTCGCCAAGGATTTCAAAATTAATATCACTATAAATAAAATGTTTCCCATGGGGAGCTGCAGGTTTCTCAGCAATAATTTTTTTGAGGGCTGTGTTGTAGCCGGACCACTTTGCCCTGAGGCTAATGTCAGCCCTGAGCCCGGAATAGTGCGTAAGCAATTCGCGCACCGTGATGCCCTTTTTCCCATTGGCCTTGAATTCAGGCCAGTATTTGGACACAGGGTCTTCAAGCCTGAGCTGCCCTTTTTCAACCAGCTGCATAACAGCAGTTGTAGTGGCAACGACCTTGGTAAGGGAAGCTATATCAAAGATAGTGTCTGAAGCCATAGGAAGCTTATCAGGCAGCAGAGAACGGTAACCGAATGCCTGCCTGTAAATGACCTTATCCTGATTCCCTATAAGGATAACTGCGCCCGGTATCTGATTAGCGAGGATTGCCTCTTCAACTATCCTGGCTATCGGAGCAAGCTGCTCTTCGCGCAGTATGGGAGAATTGGCAGGTTCAATCCAGGCCAGCGCTGTTTTTGCGCCTGGTGTTTCAACCACGATGCACAGCATTATTATTAAGACGGCCCTGCTCAGATGGCTCACAGCATTTGTCCTTTTAAAAGGTTTTTGCCTTTGCAGCATTGATATTCTTTTATAACATATTTATTTTAAGAATGTATCTCTGTATCTTATCAACAGGCGGCATATGGACATCCCATCAAAAGTGTGTAATTATAAATTAAGGAAGAGGACAAAAAGCAGGTTAATAGGAATGAGGAGGTTATTATGGTAAAGAATAATTTCTGGTCGCCATACATTGCCGGGATCGGGCTTGGCTTGACCCTCCTTGCAACTTTTTATATTGCCGGATGGGGGCTGGGGGCATCAAGCGCATTTTCATTATTAACAGGCGTTGGCCTCAAAGATGTCAGTCCCGGGTATGCAGGCACTCTTAAATATTTTTCAGGCTATCTGAACGTTGAGTCACCATTAATGAACTGGGTTCTTTTTGAAGTTGGCGGGCTTTTCCTGGGGGCCCTCGCAGCCTCGCTTATAAGCGGTAATTTCAAATTCAGATTCGATAAAGCTGCGCATATGAGAACGAGGACAAGATTTCTGACAGCCTTTGGAGGGGGTATTCTTATAGGCTTTGCGAGCAGGCTGGCAAGGGGCTGCACAAGCGGTGTTGCCTTATCAGGAGGCGCGCAGCTGGCAGTATCAGGATGGATATTTGTCATCGCAATGTTTGTAAGCGGCTTTATCATCGCAGCTTTTTTCAGGAGGTTATGGTCATGACAGCTCCTTTTATATTCAGCCAGAATATCAGCCTTTTGATTGCTGTAATTGCGGGGCTTTTCTTTGGCCTTTTTCTCGAAAGAGGAGGCCTTGGCAACCCTCACAAATTAACCGGAGTTTTTTATCTGACTGATTTTACTGTTCCAAAGGTGATGTTTACTGCAATACTTGTTGCTGCTTCCGGATTATATCTTCTGTCAGACCTGAGGCTTCTGGACATGGACAGGGTCTGGCTTGTGCCGACTTTTTTCTGGCCTCAGATAGTTGGAGGAGCATTGTTCGGGATAGGTTTTGTAGTAAGCGGCTACTGCCCCGGGACTGCTGTCGCAGGTTTTGCATCAGGAAGACTGGATGCGGTGGTTACCATGACAGGCATTGGCGCCGGTTCCCTTTTGTTTGCAGTTCTGTATCCATACAGTGAAAGCTTTTGCATATCTTCGGCAATGGAAGGAGCAACGCTGCCTAAATTATTAAGAATAAACCATTGGTTTGTGATAGTATTTTTGATTATTTTTGCAGGAGGTATGTTTTATCTTATGGAGAAGTATGAGAAAAGAGGTTCCTGACAAATATTTTTTATAAACAGGGCTATCCAGTCTTTTTTTAAAAAGGTAAAGATATACCTAAATTATGAACCCTTGAAAGCAGCTGGGTTATGTCTATAGGTTTTTCATAATAATGAAATGCCCCGCGCCCATACGCCTCTTTCTTAATCTCATCAGACCCGTAAGCTGTCATGATTATAACTGCTGTCTCAGGGCTGAGCTTTTTTATATAGCTGAGGAGTTCAAGCCCTTCGATGCCCTGTATCCCGCTCATTCTTATGTCAGCTATGACAAGGTCAAATGTATACTGCGAAAGCGCCTCCTCGGCCTTTTCTATTGTGTTACAGGTAATTACAGTCGTATCTTTATTGCTTAAAATGTAAGAGAGTGATAAAAGAATTGTAGGTTCATCATCAACAATCAATATTTTTTTCACGCGTATCCCTTTTAAGTCCAAGAGCCTATTTCTTGACTTGAAGTACTTTGCAGTCTTTGGTGTAAGATAGTCAATCCTACCTGGGTAGGGGATGGAGACAGTCTTCTTCGATGTTATAAGCTAAAATTGTCAGGGGAATTTAAAAGGAAACTTGCCAGTTCAAACCTGTTTTTAACTCCGGCCTTCACATACACGCTGCTCATATGGTCTTTTACAGTTTGTTCTGATATATTGAGATCTTCTGCAATTTCAATATTTGCTAAGCCGTTGAGCACACGCCTGAGCACATCTGTTTCCCGCCGCGTCAGCCTGAATTGATTTCTTGTTTTATTAAGGTCAAGCTTGTTGGAAACCGATTCCTCAATGATAAACACGCAGACACAAGGTTCCGGCCTTTTGTATATACGGAACATAAATGTCCAATTACTCGGTGAACCCGCGAGCTTTTTATGCAGATAAATCTCTCCCGGGAAAAGCTCTTTAATCTTAGCTTTGCTGGCTGAATCAAAGATTCTTCCGCATAAGGTGGGTATTTCATCAGGAAGTTTGTGACGTTTAAAGAAATTCTCAGCCTGTTTGTTGGAAAAAATTATTCCCTTCGGGCCAAAGGCGAGTACGCCCGTGGGCATTGTTTCAAGGATAAAATTTATAACGTCATTCATAGTTACAAAATTCCATATATATTAAAACCTGTTATAATTTAATTTGTAAAACATTGTCAAATGTTTTGCCCCGTGGACATTTGTATATTATTATATCCTTAAAGGGTAGCAATAAGGAGGCCATGATGCAAATAAAAATAACTTTTCCCGGCAATAAAAAGGTTAACGCAGAAATTAACGGAATGGTCATAAATACTGACCAGCCAAAAGAACTTGGCGGGGACGGCACTGCCCCGAGCCCTTTTCTTCATTTCCTTGCATCAATAGGCACATGCGCAGGGATTTATGTGCTCAGCTTCTGCAGGGAAAGGAATATCCCTGTTGAAGGCCTCTCTCTTATCCAGAGTATAGAATATATCACCACTGCTGACGGCAAGACAAAAATGGACAAGATAGTGCTTGATATTATTGTGCCGCAGGGCTTTCCTGAAAAATACCTCAATGCAATAATAAAAGTGGCTGACCAGTGCGCTGTGAAAAAGGCTATCATGAACCCTCCGAAATTTGAGGTAAAGGCAACAGTTTCTTAGTTCTTTTTCTCCAGCGCCAGGGCCTTTTCATAATGTTTGAACAGCCTTTCGCGTCTTTTAAATTCCTTTGAATGCACTGAACGCCTGCCCTTGGCGGCTTCGGCATCCATATCAGCATGGAGCATTTCGTGATAAACAACATACTCAATGTAATATCGCGGCACTTTTCCGGAATCCAGCACAGGGTTTATTCTTATCATGCCATCGTCTTTAAAATAGCTCCCGAGTGTTCTGCGCCTTACAGCGCGCCTTGGGCTTTTTGCGCCCCAGGTGATGCGTGCAGAGACCCTGCTGTTAAAGTAATCTTTATTTAGGGAATCATATATCTCAAGGAGGTTATAGAACTTTCCATGCGCGTTGATTTTTAACCTCTTTGGTCTTCTCTCAATACCAGCAGCATTATTTTTGATAAACCTGCTTATATGCGGAGTTTTTCCTTTTTTGTTTTTTATCATTTCTGCTATCTCGGCAAGAACGCCGATTTCAGCAGAAAGAAACAACCTGTGGAGTCTTAGCGAAACAGAACGCCCGTGTATTTTTACTGATATCATGCTGCTGGAATTTTCAGTAAGGGTGAGCGAAACGGTTCTGCCGGCAGTTTTCTCAAGGTAATGCCTCAGGGAGTATTCATCAAAAAACAAAGGAAGCTTCATCTGGCGCTCAGCGTCACTGACAGAATAAACCGGCATAGATGGATATTATACCTGTAATGCCTGAAACAGGTTTAATCAATAAGGCATTTTTTCAGGAGGCCTTCTCTCAGGGACGTATACGTGCGGGATTTTTTCTTCATTCCATTCTTTTGAAACGTAGAGGTTACAGTAGCAGCTTCCAAACTCTTCAACATCCGGAGCCCTGTATACGCAGGGGCAGACAATATCTTTATCCTTTTCATAATCTCCTGATGCCAGCCTGCATGGACAGGACATATAGCCGTAACGGTCCTTGTTAATGAGAAGGCCTTTCAGGAGCTCAGACACGACATCCCTGTCCTTATTAAAAAGGTAGCCCTTGGGTTCGTGGATTTTTCTCAGCATCTCATAAAGCTGCTCAACTGTGATCATAACCCCAGAGCCTCCCTGATCTCCTTTTCCTTAAATCCGACAATTACCTTATTGCCGATAATAATCGTGGGAAATGTGCAATTGGGGTTCAGTTTCCTGATTTCGTCAAAAACAGCCTGTCTTTCTTTACCGGTCAGCAAATCCACATCTGTAAATTCATATTTCACAGCGCATTTGTCCATGAATTTTTTTGTAGCATTACAGTGGCTGCAGGTACTAAGTGTATACATTTTAACAGGCGGTTGCATATTAGTTTGCCCTTTCCATCTCTTTTCAGGAATATTAACAAAAGCTGCTGACAGATGCAACAAACCTGAACAGGCTTGAAACCCTGCCGTGCTTGTTTGTATGGTGCGGATAACATTTTGTATAATAATCTACTTTTTGTGTAATAATACTTATTTCTAAGGAGGTAATAACTATGAAATTGAAACCGCTTCATGACTGGGCAGTAATTAAAAGGCTTAATGCTGAAGAGAAAACTTCAGGCGGTATAATAATACCTGCCTCAGCACAGGAAAAGCCCTCAGAAGGCGTTGTGATCCGGATTGGCCCCGGCAGGTACAAGATGGAAAAAGGCAGGTTAAAGTTCACACCTACTACCATAAAACCCGGGCAGAGAGTCTTCTATCCGGAATATTCTGCTACCGAGATAGAGCTTGACGGAAGGGAATTCACGCTTGTCAGGGAAGAAGATATCCTTGGCACATATGAGGAAAATGAGATTGTCAAAAAGGAATTATTTGATATTGTTGAAAGGCGTGAATATCCTGTTGCCGTAAAAAAGGAGAGTATTCCTGCAGTTACTCCCGTGAAAAAGAAAGCCGCAGAAAAGAAGAAAGCAAAAAGGAAGACTGTGAAGGAAAAGAAGGCTTCTTCAAAAACTTTGTCAAAAACAAAGGCAAAAAAGGCCGCCAGGAAAAAAAATCCTAAACCTGCCAAAAAGTCGGCTAAGAAGACTGTGAAAAAAGAAGCAAAAAAGGCTGTTGCCAAAAAGAAGGCCCCTTCAAAGGGCAAAAAACGAACCAGGAAATAGAATGGAAAAAAAGGAAAGCCTTAGCAATAAGATACGGTTTTATCATTATGCCTCCGGAGTGCTTATAACCCAAACAGAAGACCCTTTATGCAGCAAATGTAAGGCGCTTACAAATACAACACGAGCTGTAAGGGAGGGCTTCAGGGAATTTGAGCAGAAGCATACAGGTGAACTGGTGGATATAGATGATGAATTAAGGCTTGTTCTTGCCAAGACCAGCAGGAATCTTGCTGAACTGATTTCTCCTGAGAATGCCGAGGGGCAGAAAAAAGCAGGCAAGTGCAAAATGCCCGAGGGTGTATGTTTCATAAAGGCATCAAAATCAATTCTGGATAAGATAGAATGAAGTGAAGTTATGTTTTTGTTCTTGAGGTAAGTGGTAATATGAGAAACAGAAGTGTTATTAAGGCCGGAATAATCCTTTTTTTTATTTTTGTGTCCTCTCTCTTTATTTGTTTATCCGCCCCAGGCGCTGTTGATGCGCCACCCGTTACTCTCGGGTTCAGCGGGCCGGTTAGCCCGGAAGGTATTCCTTCTCCATGGGAGCTGAAGGTAAAAAAAGGCAAGGCTGACGCAAAGGTCGTTCTGGAAAATGGAGAGCCTGCCTTGCACATGAAGTCCCTGAAATCATCGTTTTCACTTGAACGCGAATTCAGATTAAATGTAAAGGACTACCCTTATGTCACGTGGGCCTGGAAGGCCCTGACACTGCCTTTGCGGGGCGATGTCCGTAAGGGATCTACAAATGACCAGGGGCTGCAGTTCTTTGTGGCCTTTGAAGGCAGGAAGATACTGAGCTATGTGTGGGATACAAATGCGCCTGAGGGGACTGTTACAGAAGAGTCTGTACCGTGGCCTGTAGGCCTTACGATAAAGGTGATAGTGGTGAAATCAGGAATTTCTGATACCGGCAAGTGGCTTACAGTCAGGAGAAATGTATACGATGATTACAGAAAATTCTTTAATGAAGAACCTCCCCGGGTAGAGGGGATAAGGGTGCAGATGAATACGCAGCACACAGGCGGAAGCGCTGAAGGTTTTTTCAGGAATATAATTTTCAGCAAGACCTCCAGGTAATCAGAAACCAGCCCAATAACTTCTTATCTGTGAAATATCTCTTATTCCGGCTGCCTGAATGGATTTGTCCTGAGAATACGGCTGAGCTTTAAGGGCCTTCCTTCAAACACAAAGATAGCCGTGCCCCGCTCCTCTGTTGTCTGTCCGCTCACAATCCATGTCCCGCTCCACGCTATTTTCAGAGAAACAGCACCCTTGTCTATCTCAACCCATTTATGCGAAAAGGTTAAATCTGCTTTATCAAAGTTCTTTATTGCGCCGAGAATTTCCCTGTAGCCTTCTTTTGTTGTGTTATTCTCAATGACAGAGAGCTCTCTTTTCAGATAGGCATCCTTGACTGCCGCTGCAACGGCAAATGCCTCCCTGGCTTTTTTTGACTCGTCAGTCTCCGGTTTAACCTCTTTTGAACTGCAGGACATGAAGACAAATAATGCAATTAACAGAATAGTTGTTTTTTTCATATAGCCTCTCAATAACAAAATTATCTTTTGAAAGCCATGGATTTTTCCATAGCCTTTTTAATCTTGTCCCTTAATTCATGATCCGGTACAGGAGATATGGTTTCTTCTATATAAGAGTTATCACTTGCTGTAAGCAGGCGCTTTTCCAAAATTGTTTTGTCCTGTTTTTTTTCCGGCAGGACTCTCCCTATCTTGAATCTGACAGCCGTTATGCCAAAACCATTAAGCTTCTTAATGATGGTATCTTTATAAAAATTAAGCTGTTGCAGCCATACAGGGGAATCTACATTAATGAGCAGTTCCTTTTCCTTTATGCCTGCAGGCGCCATATGAAGCGAAACCGGCTTCTCAAATATGACAGCCCACTCATTCCTTATGCGCCCCAGCCTTACAGAGTCTTCTATCCCGAGGTTTCTGATCAAAGGGGCAAGCAGGGAATCGGCCCTTTTCACTAAACAGCCTTTTTGACACTGCCTGAGCGCAGGCATCTGGTGCAGACATATTCTCTTTTTGTGCTTCCGCCCGCTAGTATCCTTGTCCTTTGCAGATTTGGCAGCACCTGCCGCTTTGTTTTATTATTTGCATGACTGACATTGTTGGCCACTGTCCTTGCTTTTCCACATACGAAACAACTTGCCACAGTTTTTCCCTCCTTTCATTTTTGGATGATACACGATGCAGGATACAAGAACGAAGACTTGCAATTGTGCATCATCATGTCTCTTGTGTAATTGCTTTAAAAAGGTTTTTTATGATAACATTTTAGGATTAATGTTACAAGGCTTGCCCGCTTGAAGCAGGGGCTTGTTCCTTAAAAAGGGGTTAAAGACAGATATATGACCAAATTAAGAGTTCATGAGCTTGCCAAAAAGCTGGGCGTTGACAATAAAGATATCCTGAGCGCGCTTGCAGAACTTGGGATTAAAGGCAAAACGCACTCTTCAGCCATAGAGCCTGAGATTACGGAGAAAGTAGAAAAGCTTTTAAAGAAAAAGCCGGTGGCAGCAGCCAAAACTAAAAAAACAGGCGCAAAACCGGAAAAGAAAAAATCCGGTGAAGAAAAAAAGACAGAAGAGAAAAAAGTCAGGGAAAAACCGGTAAAGGCAGCAAAGCCCGGGAAAAAAATAACACAGGAAGTTAAACAAGTTCCGGAAGTTAAACCGGTTTCTGAAAAAAAGCCAGTCCATGAACCTTCTGTTACGCAAAAAGAAATAAAGCCTGAGGCAGTAAAGGCGCCTGAGAAAAAAACAGCAGAGATATTAAAACCTGAAGTCCCTGCTGAAGAGGTAAAAATTGAAGAAACCATTACAGAGGCAGCGCCTGAAGAGATACCATCAGCAGAAGAATCCGGCATAACATTGCCGGAAGAGGAAGTTGAGGGTAAAGTTCCTGATAGATTTAAGAAGGAAATAGAAACAGAAAAAGTAGAAAAATTCAAGGCCAAACCCCAGATGCAGAGGGCATTTCAGGCGATAAGGAAAATAGATACCAAAAAATGGCATGATCCAAAGACATTTAAACGGCACGGCAAAGATAAGTTTGGACAAAGAGAAGATCAAAAGCTGCAGCCTCAGTCTGTAATCACAAGGAAAAAGGTATTAAAACTTCGTGAAGGCGCAACAGTGAAGGAATTTGCCGAGATTATAAGCGTTAAAATCTCAGATGTTATGAAAAAATTCATGGAACTTGGTTACATGACTACAATAAATCAGCCCGTAGATATAGACGCTGCACTCCTTGTAGCAGACGGTTTCGGGACAAAAATTGAAATTATGGCTGTAGAGGAAGAGATGATTACAGAAGGCAAGGAAGAGGATATATTAAAACTTGTTCCAAGGCCTCCTGTTGTCACAATAATGGGGCATGTTGACCATGGCAAGACCTCCTTGCTTGACGCAATAAGAGAGACCAAGGTTACGGAGACAGAGGCAGGCGGGATAACGCAGCATATAGGTGCATATAAGGTTACACTTAAAGGGAAAGAACTGGTTTTCCTTGACACCCCGGGACATGAGGCATTTACTGCCATGAGGGCAAGGGGAGCAAAGGTGACAGATATAGTTGTGCTTGTTGTTGCGGCAGATGACGGAGTTATGCCGCAGACAATTGAGGCCGTAAACCATGCCAAAGCGGCAAATGTTCCAATAGTTGTTGCCATAAATAAGATAGACAAGCCTGAGGCGAACGCTCAAAGGGTAAAAACCGAGCTTGCAGAACATGGGATACTGTCTGAAGAGTGGGGGGGGCAGAATATTTTTGTTGAAGTATCAGCCAAGAAGCGCATAGGCATTGAGCATCTGCTTGAAATGATATTATTGCAGGCAGAGGTAATGGAACTTAAGGCCGATCCCGATAAGATGGCAAAGGGAACAATTATAGAGGCAAAGCTTGACAGGGGAAGAGGCCCTGTGGCAACTGTTCTTGTTCAGTCCGGGAAACTTAAGATCGGAGATAACTTCCTTGCTGGAACAAGCGTAGGAAGAGTAAGGGCGCTGCTTGATGATACAGGCAAACGTGTTCAGGAAGTAGGGCCGTCAACGCCTGTTGAGGTTATCGGTTTTCCTGAGGTGCCTACTGCGGGCGATATCTTTACATCTGTAGACGATGAAAAACGTGCGAGACAGATTGCCCTTGCAAGACTTCAGAAGGAAAAGCTTGCCCAGCTGGCCAAGGACAGCAAACTGACCCTCGACGACCTTTATGCAAAGATAAAAGAAGGCGAGGTAAAAGAGCTCAACATTATAATAAAGGGCGACGTCCAGGGTTCTGTGGAAGCTACCCAGGATGCATTAGAGCGCATAACCAATCCGCAGGTGAAGGTTAAAGTTATACATGCCTCTGTAGGGGGTATTAATGAATCAGATGTAATGCTTGCGGCAGCTTCAAATGCCATTATAATAGGCTTTAATGTCAGGCCTGAGGCAAAGGCTTCTCAGACAGCAGAGAAAGAAAGAGTTGACATAAGGCTTTACACAATTATCTATAATGCCATAGAGGATGTAAAAAAGGCGCTTGAAGGACTATTGGCGCCGACACTAAAAGAGAAAATTCTTGGAAGGGCAGAGATAAGGCAGACCTTCCAGGTTTCCAGTGTGGGAACGATAGCAGGCTGTTATGTTCTGGACGGTTTTATAAGCCGTGCAAGCGAAGGAATAAGAATAATCAGGGACAATATTGTAGTCTATGACGGCAAGATAGCAACTCTTAAGAGATTCAAGGATGATGCTAAAGAGGTTCAGGCAGGATACGAGTGCGGCATAACTATCGAGAACTACAATGATCTAAAGGTTGGAGATATCCTCGAAAATTATATAATTGAAAAAATAGCAGGAAAACTGTAACAGCTTATAGCTCATAGCTGTCAGCTGTAAGCTCAAACTAACTATGCTTCCATATAAACGCTCACAAAGAGTCAGTGACTTAATAAGAGAAGAGATCGCTGACATAATAATGAACAAATTAAAAGACCCAAGGGTCGGATTTATAACGGTTACAGGCGCGAAGATAACAGAAGACCTGAAATTGGCAACTGTTTATGTAAGCGTCCTGAAGCCGGACGAAAAAAAAGGAACCATCGAGATACTTAATTCTGCAAAAGGCTTTATCCGCGCAGAACTGTCAAAAAGAGTCAGGATGAAATTTATCCCTTCCCTGACATTCAGGGTAGACGAATCTATTGAGTATGGAGATAAGATTGAAAGACTTTTAAAAGAAATAAAATCGGGTTCTGCCGGCAACGAGGAGAAAAGTTGAAGATCCCCGGAAATGTGCTTGATTTCCTGCGGAAAGGAAAGCAGTTTTTTATTGCAACCCACATAAGCCCTGATGGCGATGCCCTCGGTTCCTCAATAGCGCTTTCATTAGCCCTTGAATCGCTTGGAAAAGAAACAATAATATATGACAAAGATCCCGTACCTGAATTTTACAGGTTCCTGCCGGGGCATGAAAGGTTCACCCAGTCAATCTCAAATCTCAAATTTGAAATTTCAAATTTAATACTGCTTGACTGTAATGAGCTTGAGAGAACAGGCATTGAAAAAATAGAATTTGTCTCCTCAGCAGTCATAGACCATCACGAAACAAAGAAGGAATTCGGAGATATAAAATGGATAGAGCCGCAGGCCGCGGCAACAGGGTTGATGCTTTTTTATGTTATCAGGGAATTAGGCGTAAAGATAACAAAAGAGATTGCCATAAACCTTTATGCTGCAATTGCAATAGATACAGGCACCTTCAGATACAGCAACACAACGCCTGAGGTTCTAAGGGTTGCAGCTGAATTGATAGAGGCCGGCGCAGACCCGTCTTACATAGCAGAGAGTCTTTATGAGGCCTGGTCAGAGAGCAGGTTCAGGTTGCTGCTGAAGGTTCTCAATACACTTGAGATTAATAATGGCATTGCAATTACTCTGGTGACACTGGACATGTTCAAAGAGACCGGGGCTTTGGTTGAGGACACAGAAAACTTTGTAGGGTTCCCCCGGCTGCTGAAATCAGTAAGAATATCCGCCCTCTTCAGAGAGGTAGAGAATAATTACTATAAAATCAGCCTCCGCTCAAGAGGAAGAGGAATGAATGTTGCAAAAATAGCCGCAGAGTTTGGCGGCGGCGGCCATAGAAACGCAGCAGGCTACAGAGTCCGGGCAGATTTTAAAACAGCCAAGGAAACTCTCTTAAAAAAACTGAATACTTTACCCCGATAGAAAGAAAGTGGGGTTTACCAACGGTTTGATAAGATGTTAGAATTCTGCATCCTATGTCTTACCAAAGCATAAAAAACTGGCCTGAAGAAGAAAGACCGAGGGAGAGGCTCCTGAAGATGGGAGCAGAAAGCCTCTCAAATGCGCATCTTCTTGCCATAATCCTGCGGACAGGCGGCGGGGGCAAAAGCGCAATTGACCTTGCAATCGAGATGCTTGATAAATCCAGGAGCCTGAAAGAAATAGAAAGCGCATCAATAAAAGAATTTGCAGAGCTGAAAATCAAAGGGCTTGGCCCTGCAAAGGTTGCGCAGATAAAGGCAGCGTTTGAATTAGGCAGAAGGCTTTTCAGGGAGACTGATGAAAAAGGGCCTGCATTTTCCTCAAGCCACGATGTGTATTCCTACTACCACCCGCTGGTAAAAGACCTGAAAAAAGAGGTATTGTTCTGTGCCATGCTTGATGCAAAAAACAGGATTTTCAGAGACTGCAGGATTTCTGAAGGAACGCTTACAAACTCTCTCATGCACCCGCGCGAAGCGTTCAGAAATGCTATTAAAGAATCGGCCGCGTCTGTGATATTTGTTCATAACCATCCGAGCGGAGACCCGACGCCGAGCCGTGAAGACATCTCTGTAACTGAAAGGCTTGTGCACACAGGAGAGGTAGTGGGCATAAAGGTTCTGGACCATGTAATAATAGGAGCGGGCAAACATATAAGCCTTATGGACAGCGGATATATAAAAAATACCAAAGGGGGTTTTTAGATGCCAAAAATCAAGAGGGCGATTATAAGCGTATCCAACAAAAAAGGGGTTATTGACTTTGCAAAGGCGCTTCATTCACTTGGGGTAGAGATACTTTCAACAGGAGGCACTGCAAAGGCCATGCGTGATGCAGGCGTAAAGGTGAAAGACGTGTCGGATTACACGGGATTTCCTGAGATGCTTGACGGAAGACTTAAGACGCTTCATCCGAAAGTTCATGGAGGCCTCCTCGCAAGAAGGGACAACCCAAAAGATATGGAAGATATAAAAGAGTACGGGATAGAACTGATTGATATGATAGTAGTAAATCTTTATCCATTTGAGGAAACAGTAGCAAAACCCAATGGCACATTGGCCGAGGCCATAGAAAACATAGATATCGGAGGCCCTACAATGCTCCGCTCGGCATCAAAGAATTTCAAGGACGTTGCTGTGGTTACCGACAATAATGATTTTGACAATATCATAAAAGAGATGAAGGCCGGCAAAGGCGACCTGAGTTATAAAACACGCCTTGAACTTGCACGCAAGGTCTTCAGGCTCACGTCAAAATATGACAATGCAATTGCAGATTATCTTACAAAAGTTTCAGCACAATGATTTCTGAAGGAGGCAAATAACAAATATGAAGGTCCTGGTTATCGGCGGTGGCGGAAGAGAGCATACCATTGTCTGGAAACTATCACAGAGCTCTAAGGTAGACAAAATATACTGCTGTCCCGGCAATGCAGGCATTTCTGAAATAGCTGAATGCATAAATATTGATGATAATAATTTTGAGGCAGTGGCTGATTTTGTCAAATATGAAGGCATAGACCTCACAATAGTAGGGCCTGAGGCGCCATTGTCAAAGGGCATAGTAGATGTATTTGAAAAGAACGGCAGAAAAATCCTTGGCCCTAACAGTAAGGCTGCGCAGCTTGAAGGGAGTAAGGTTTTTTCAAAAGACCTCATGAGACGCTATGGCATACCAACAGCAGAATATAAGGTCTTCACTTCCTATCTGCACGCAGAGGATTACGTGAGGATGAAGGGTGCGCCAATAGTTATTAAGGCAGACGGCCTTGCAGCCGGCAAAGGTGTTATTATGGCAAAGACTGTTGATGAGGCAATTGCCGGATTGAAGCTTATAATGAAAGACAGGGCCTTTGGCGAGGCCGGGAACAGGGTAGTAGTTGAGGAATGCCTGGATGGCGAAGAAGCATCTTTCATGGCCTTTACAGACGGCAAGACGATACTCCCCATGGTGAGCTCTCAGGACCACAAGAGGGTCTTTGACGGGGACCAGGGGCCTAACACAGGCGGGATGGGTGCATACAGCCCTGCACCTGTTATAACACCTGAGATTGAATCAGTAATAATGGAAAAAATTATGCGCCCCACTGTTAATGGATTGCAATCAGAAGGCATAAAATATAAGGGGGTTCTTTATGCCGGCCTTATGATCAGGGACAACAAGCCATATACGCTTGAGTTTAACTGCAGGCTTGGAGACCCGGAGACCCAGCCTGTCCTTTCAAGGCTTAAGACAGACCTTACAGATATTGCCCTGGCCATAGCAGATGAAAGATTATCCGCTATCAATCTGGAATGGAAACCTGAGGTGTCTGTATGTGTTGTTGCAGCATCAAAAGGTTACCCCGGCGCATACGAAAAAGGAAAGGTAATAAAAGGGCTGGATGATGCCGGGAAACTGGATGACGTCATCGTGTTCCATGCAGGGACAGCATTCAATAAAAATAAAATTGTGACAGCAGGGGGAAGAGTGCTTGGTGTAACAGCCCTTGGCAAAGATATAAAAGACGCAAAAGAAAAGGCATATAAAGCAATTGAAAAGATCCATTTTAGCGGGATGCATTACAGAAAAGATATTGCTGACAGGGCGATAAAGAGGCAGTGAACAGTTTTTAGTAAAGAATGGAGGGATTTATGAAACCAAAAGTTTTAATAGTTATGGGAAGTGATTCTGATTTGGCGATCATGGAAGAGACAGGGAAAATATTAAATGAATTTGGAATTTTATATGAAATGACTATTGCCTCTGCGCATCGCTCGCCTGAGAGAACAGCAAAACTTGCCCTTGAAGCTGAAAAACAAGGCGTAGATGTGATTATTGCAGGCGCCGGAGCCGCAGCACACCTGGCCGGGGTTATTGCAGCCCATACAATACTGCCGGTAATAGGCGTACCGATAAATTCATCTCCTCTTCAGGGATTGGATGCTTTGTTCTCTACTGTTCAGATGCCCCCCGGAGTTCCTGTTGCTGCAATGGCAGTTGGAAAGGCAGGTGCAAAAAATGCAGCTATTCTTGCAGCAGAGATTATTGGAAGGAAGGATGCAGGGATTGTAAAAAGGCTGAAGGAATATAAAACGAAAATGGTATCTGAAGTAGAGAAAAAGGCAAAGGCTCTCAGGAAAAAGTGAAGGTACATTTAGACTGCTATCCATGTTTTCTTAACCAGACGATTATCGCAGTCAGGCTCGGAACAAAAGATGAAGCAAAAAGGCAGTATATTCTCGAGCGTATAGCCGGCGCTATCGGAAGGGTTGATACGTCAAAAACTCCTGCCCATACAACGACCTTTCTTCATAGAGATATTCGTGACCTTCTCGGAGAAGACCCCTTCAAAGGTATAAAGTCTGAATACAACCAAATTGCCCTTAATCTTTATCCATCTCTTAAAAAGTACGTTGAGGCAAGCGCTGACCCTTTATGGACAGCTTCAAGGCTTGCGATTGCCGGGAATGTCATTGACTTCGGCATATTCACATCTGTTGACATAGAAGGCACAGTCAGAAGGGCGCTTGCAGGGCCTATCACTGTGGATGATTATCCTGCGTTTAAGGATGAGATTAACCGGCATGATGAGATCCTCTATCTGCTTGATAATGCAGGAGAGATAGTCTTTGACAGGATCCTTATCGAAACCATGCTTTCGTTAGGGAAAAAAGTAAAAGCAGTTGTAAAAGGCTCTGCTGTTATTAATGATTCGACAATCCATGATGCCCGGGAAACGCATCTTACAGAAATATGCACGGTCATAGAAAATGGTTCTGATGCTGTTGGAACAATCCTTGAGTGGGCATCGCAGGATTTTAAGGATACCTTTAACAGGGCTTCTTTTATTATCAGCAAAGGACAGGGAAACTTTGAAACATTAGTTGGCCTGCAAAAGAAAATATTTTTCCTCTTTCAGTCCAAATGCGATGTTGTTTCAAAAGAATTGGGACTTTCTAAAGGTTCTATGCTTTTAAAGAAATCCTGACCTGCCTGATGGCTGGGAAAATCAGATAAGACTTATCTCTATCTTCTTCCGCCTCCGCCCGGCCTTCTCTCCCTGAATCCGCCTCTTTCTCTCGAAGGGCCTCCATGCTCTCTCTGGGTTTGCGGTTTTGCTTCGTTTACAACAATACTTCTTTCAAGGAAATTGCTGCCATTCAGCATCTCTACAGCCTTCTGAGCTTCTGAATCAGTGTTCATCTCAACAAAACCAAAACCTCTTGGCCTGCCTGTAGCAGCATCCTTTATCAGTTTTGTAGATACAACTTCTCCTGCCTTTGCGAAAAGTTCTTTCAGGTCATCTTCTGATGCCTGAAAAGAGATATTCCCTACATAAAGTCTTTTACCCATTCTTCCTCCTAAAAATAAAATCCCAGAACCAAGGCCCTGGGGGAATGCTTACATATCACTTAACGTAATGTCATATAATTTATTATGGTTAGACTAAATATGCCAGTAATCATAATCTTTGTCAAGGGGAATTTATTTTCCTCTTGACAGCCAGGTAAAATATTGATATATTGAGCTAATTCCATATCCCTAAATAGGAACAAGTTCTTTAAATCAGGATAAGGCTTTATTTTATTGCTGTAAATTCCAATGTAATTTACTGGCATAGAATTTGATTAGTATCCTTTAGAATTTGTTTGGAAAACTTCTTTATGAAAGGGGGTGAAAATAATGAGAGTTCTTACAATTATGTTAACACTTCTGATAGCAGTAGCATTTGTTGGCAACGCAATGGCAGTTGGGACAGGAAAGACTGTTGAATTTGCAGGCGCAACTCAAGGCAAGGTTGTATTTGACGGCAAAACACATGCAGAGAAGGGCGCTAAATGCAATGATTGCCATCCAAAGACATTTGCAATGAAAAAGGGTTCAGCAAAGATAGCAGCTCCTCACAAAGCAGGAGAGTTCTGCGGAACATGCCATGACGGCAAAAAGGCATTTGATCAGGCTGGAGACAATTGCGGAAAGTGCCACAAGAAATAATTTAGAACACAAATAAAAAAAGCTCCGATATTATCGGGGCTTTTTTTATTCTTTACCCGGAAGCTTTTAGTTCTTTAAACTCTTGTAAGCCATGATTTATATTTTTTATTCCTGCCTTTTGCTATATCAAAAAAGACAGACTGCAACTTCCGTGTAATTTCACCTGGCTTGCCGGCGCCGATTGTTCTTCCATCAACTTCTCTTATCGGAGTAACCTCTGCTGCTGTCCCTGTGAAAAATGCTTCGTCGGCTATATAAAGCTCATCTCGCGTAAACCGTTCCTCTATTACCTCGATACCATTATTGCGTGCAATCTCCATTATACTGTCTCTGGTAATACCCTCAAGTATCGAGGTCAAGGGCGTGGTCTTGAGCCTGCTGTTTCTGACTATAAACACATTTTCACCGCTTCCCTCTGATACATATCCCTCTGTGTCAAGCAACAGTGCTTCATCATAGCCACACGAGATGGCCTCTCTTTTTGCAAGCTGGGAATTGATATAGTAACCGCACACCTTGCCCCTGCTCATCTGGGAGTTTACGTGGTTTCTTATAAATGAGGATACCTTTACCCTTATGCCTTTTTTCAGGCCTTCTTCCCCGAGATATGCACCCCATGGCCATGCGCTGATAGCAATATTTACAGGATTTTCTTTGGGATATAATCCCATAGCTCCATACCCGATATAAACAATAGGCCTTATGTAACATTCCTTAATTTTGTTTATTTTCACAGTCTGAACAATTGCATTCTCAATTTCTTTTTGCGAATAAGGAATCTTAAGCATAAATATATGTGCTGACTTGAACAATCTCTCAACGTGTTCTTTGAGCCTGAATATAGCAGGGCCGTTTCCGGTCTCATAGCACCTTATGCCTTCAAAAACCCCAAGGCCGTAATGAAGAGTATGCGTCATCACATGCACATTGGCCTTGTCCCAATCTACAAACTTTCCATCCATCCATATCTTTTCCGTTTTCTTTAGCATAGAAAATATTCTATAACAAATATTGTGTATAAATCCAGTTACATCCTCTCTGGCGCGCTCAGCCCCAATATCTCAAACCCATCCTTCAGGACAATCCTTATGGCCTCGCATAGTGCAAGCCTTGCCAGAGTAAGATTCATGTCAGCCGTTACCACTTTGTATTTGTGATAGTAAGGATGAAATATACCTGCAAGTTCCTGGAGATAAAATGTAATCCTGTGCGGCTCATGTGCAATGACAGCGCCCTCAAATACCATTGGATAGGCAAGAAGTTTTTTTATTATCCTTAGCTCCTCATGGGTATTTAACAAACTCAAATCCGTATTTTTAAGTTTATCAACATCAATCCCCTGCTCTTTGGCATGAGCAAATATGCTGTTTATGCGGGCATTTGCATACTGTACATAAAAAACCGGGTTTTCTGCTGACTGGGCCTTTGCAACCTCAAGGTCAAATTCAAGATGGCTGTCAGGGCGCCTCGTGAGGAATATGAATTTTGTTGTATCTGCGCCGACCTCCTCGACCACTTCTTTCAGGGTTACAAACTCTCCTGCTCTTTTTGACATCTGGACAGGCTTGCCGCCCCTGAGAAGCGATACTATCTGAACAAGCAAAACCCTGAGGCTCTCCTTTGGATATCCCAGTGCCTGGATAACTGCTTGAATTCTCGGGATATATCCATGATGGTCAGCTCCCCATATATCTATGAGCTCATCAAATTTTTTCTCGATTTTTTTTCTGTGGTATGCGATGTCAGGAGCAAAATATGTATATTCGCCGTCTTTTTTGATTATGACCCTATCCTTGTCATCGCCAAAACTTGTTGATGTAAACCAGGTGGCGCCTTCTTTTTCATAGATATATCCGCGCTCCTTCAGATCCTTTATTGCTTGTTGCACTTCATCTTCTTCGTAGAGTCCGCGCTCGCTCTGCCACGAGTCGAAGTAAACCCCAAAATCCTCAAGGTCTTTTTTAATAAGGGCAAGCATTTTTTTGTATGAACTATCTATGAATGTTTCTGCAACCTCATCGAATTCCATTTTCAGAAATTGTTCTTCATAGGCAATTTTAAGCTCTTTTGCCAGTTCTTCTACGTAGTCACCCCTATAGCCATCCTCAGGGAAAGGATAATCCATTCCGGACAACTGCTTATATTTTGCGAATACAGACATGCCCAGCAGCCTCACCTGTCTGCCTGCATCATTTACATAAAATTCCTTTTCCACTTTATATCCGCCTGCCTTCAGAAGATTGGATAACGCATTCCCGACAGCAGCGCCTCTGCCATGCCCAAGATGTAACGGGCCTGTTGGATTGGCACTTACAAATTCAACCTGGACTCTCTTGCCCTTCCCTATATCAGACCTCAAAAATACTAAACCATCTCTCATAAGGGCTTTCATCTCTGAATATAAATATGCCTTTGAAAACGTGAAATTGATAAAACCGGGCCCTGCAATTTCTATTTTCTCAAAGGTATCCTTTTCTGAGATGGAATGTATTATTTCCTCTGCAATCTTTCTTGGCGGTTTTTTAAGAGTTTTTGATAATGACATCGCAACAGGCGTTGCAAGGTCTCCATGAGATTCTTCTTTAGGCAGTTCTATATCTACCCCGGAAAAAGAAATCCCAAGACTTTTAAATGTCTCCTGTAAGATGCCCTGTAGTCTTTTTTTCATGAAGATTAAGTTTACCCAGTTGTTAAAAAAACATCAATGGCCAGGCCTGAACTTGGCACTTGTTAAAGTCATCTGCGTGGGTAAAAGTTTTCTTAAACTTGACAGGGGCTCGTAAATTAGGTTATTTTAATCACTCTGGTTTTGCTCTTTTAAAACTATTTCAGGCCAATACGGTGGTTTTATTTTGGGCCTATAGCTCAGATGGTTAGAGCGCGCGCCTGATAAGCGCGAGGTCGTTGGTTCGATTCCACCTAGGCCCACCATAGGGGGTGTAGCTCAGCTGGGAGAGCGCCTGGTTTGCAACCAGGAGGTCATCGGTTCGATCCCGTTCACCTCCACTTGATTTTTTAATCCTTTTAGTGTTAGTCTACTAACACTTCCCAGAAATAGAAATAGAGTTTCTGGTAGCGTTGCCGGAGGGGCAACACCCGTTCCCATCCCGAACACGGAAGTTAAGCCCTCCAGGGCCGATGATACTTGGACCGCGAGGTCCTGGGAAAGTAGGTCGCTGCCAGATTAAGATTAAAAAGCCCAACAGTGATGTTGGGCTTTTTACTTTTTGTGTGGTTATCGGGATAGCGTTACTTGAGTTTAGCATTGCATTTCGAGCAATAGCCTCTTATTTCAAGGGTATGCGAAATGCTTCTGAAATTTTCTTTTTTACAGAGTTTTTCCTGCAACCTCTCAAGTTTTTCAGAAAAAAGCGATATTATTCTGCCACACTTTGTGCATATCAGATGATCATGATGCCCATGGCCAAAGGTATGTTCATAGTGTGCATGCTTATCAATTTTTTCAACCTGTTCAACAAGCCCGCATTCAAGAAGCAGCGGAAGCGTTCTGTAAATAGAAGCCTTTGATACCCTTATTCCCTTTTTTCTCATCTTTATTAGAAGGTCATCAGGGTCAAAGTGATTGTGGGTAGAGAATACCTCTTTAAGGACAGCTGCTCTTTCCTTTGTAAATTTAAGCCCCTTTTTCTCAAGGAACTCTTTGAAAATTTTATCTTCCATCTGTTTCATCTTCTAGAACGTTACATTAAATGTCCTTAGAATCCAGTTCAGTATCCCCCCGCCCAAAAAAGCTGCCGGAAAAACTATCGCTATAATAGTTAATGCTGTTTTAATGCCTCTTTCTTTTATTATCATAAAAAAGTTTGCAAGACAAGGAATAAAAAGCGTTATTGTCACAAGACTTACAACAGACTGAACAGGGGTAAGCATTCCCTTTTCTGCCATTGCAAAAAGGCCTGCTGCGCCGTAATCCCTTCTTAAAAATCCGAGAATAAAAGACTCTGTTGTTTTTTCAGGTAATCCCAGAAGACTTACTACAACAGGAGAAGCTATGGCCTCAAGAGTATTAAGAAAATTAAGTTTATGCAATGCAAAGAGTATAAATGTCCCCAGAATGAACAGAGGCACAGCCTCTTTAAGGTACCACTCAATCCGTCCTAATGTCTTTACAAGAATATTCATCAGGTTTGGTTTTCTTATCGGAGGAATTTCGAGAAAGAATTCTGTTTTCTCGCCTCTTATAACTTTTGATGCGAGATATCCGGAAAACAAAAGCGTTCCCAGGACGGTTCCTGACCATACAAGGGTTGCCTTAAAGGATAATGCCCCGAGCATCCCAAGTATTACACCGAGCTGTGCAGAGCAAGGCACAGCAAGGGCAAGCAAAAATGTTATTATCAGCCGTTCTCTTTTTGTTTCAAGTATCCTTGATGTCATAACTGCCATAGTTCCGCACCCAAGGCCCAGTACCATCGGCAGCACAGCCTTGCCATTAAGCCCCATGATGTTAAATATTCTATTGCTCATTATCGCAAGGCGCGGCAGATAACCGCTGTCTTCGAGAATAGCAAAGGCAATAAAGAAAGTGGCAGTAATAGGCAGTATTATGGCTATAGCATAAGTGAGGGCAACAGTAAAAAGGCCATATTCGCCAATAAGCATTTGCTGAATAAAACCAACAGGGATTATTAATTGAACTACCTTTGTAATCATCGGGTTTACATATCTTCCAAAAATTATTTTTTCAAAAAAATTAACGAGGGTTCCTGCGCCAAATATGCCTACAAAAGCATAAAGCCCATAAAGCACCAATAGTAACAACGGTATGCCCCACAATGGGTGCATGCTTATCCTCCCAATAAAAGACAATAGCTTCCCGCCTTCCGCAGGAATTTTCTTAAAGACCTTAGCTGTTATTTCATCTGCAATATCAAGACGCCGCTGGTTGATTAAGAGGCTTATTGGTTCTTTTACCTTTGACTGACAGTCATCTCTCAGGATTTCAATTTCTTTTATGGCCTTTGGATTAAGGTTAGTAATTAACCATTCTTTCAGGCTTTCATCGTCCGAAAGAATCATGACGGACAGCGCCCTTCTTGACACGCTAAACTGGGGCAAAAGGGCTGATATCTTTGCGATGTATTCCTCTATGACCGGGAGATATTTAATTTTAATGGTTGGGATAGCCGGGGTCGGGATAGCAGCTTTAATATCTTTCAACCCTTTTCTTTGAGGGGCTATGGTGCTTACTGCCTCAACGCCCATAAGAGTTTTAAGCTGGTTGATATCTATGATAATTCCCCTGTCCCTTGCCTCATCCTCCATATTTAGAACGAGTATTAAAGGCAACCCCAACTCTGCTATCTGCAGAGTTATAAGGAGAGACCTCCTTATATTTTTTGTATCAGCAACCTGCACCACAGTAAATGGCCGCTCTTTTAAGAAAATGTCTCTTGTAACCTTTTCATCTTCACTCATGGGCACAAGGCTGTTAACACCCGGCGTATCAACAATAAGATATTTTTTACCTTCAAGCAGCATATCACCGTAAGAAATCTCAACGGTTGTGCCCGGATAATTTGATACAGTTACATATTTGTTTGTAAGCAGCCCGAATATTACGCTCTTGCCGACATTTGGATTCCCGACCAGAATGATTTTATTGGATGTGCCCATGTTTTCTTAATTCAGTCCTTTGCCGTGGAAATTTTCTATTGCAACTGATTCTCAATTACAATTATACATGAAGCAGAATAGATTTGTCAAAAAAAGAGCTTCCCGGATTGCCGGCACATATTTATAGTATAATAATAACTGCCCGTTGAATAACTCAGTGGACTATTTATCTAAAGGAGCTACGCTTGAGAAAGATACTTATTGTTGATGACCTGAAACCTTTTGTAGAGGAGGAAAAAAATATTTTAAGCAGATCTGATGTTCATATATTTACAGCAACATCCGGATCAGAGGCCCTCTCTATTCATAGGAATGTTAAAGTAGACTTAATGGTAGTTGACCTTGATATGCCGTCCATGACCGGAGATGAACTTTGCTCCTTAGTCCGCAAAGACCCTGACTTGAAGTTTGTTTCAATTCTCATGGTAACAAGGCCGAGAGAAACTGACATTGCAAGATGTAAAAAATGCGGCTCGAATGATTATATTACAAAACCCATTAAACCAAAGATTCTTCTTGAGAAGGCAACTGCCCTGCTCGGGGTTGCAATCCGAAAGGCTTACAGGGTATTTGTAAATGTAAGCGTCAAAGGGGAAAAAGAACACGCAAAGTTTGCTGCCACTTCAGTAAATATAAGTACGGCAGGTCTTCTTGTAGAGACGAAGAAAGCGCTTAATATAGGAGATATTGTAGATTGCTCTTTCTTCCTGCCTGGAACGTCTGCTATTTCCGTTAGAGGGGAGATTGTAAGGACGATTAAAAAGCCGACAGAAGATGCCTGCCAATACGGAATAAAATTCATAACTATCCATGATGTTTCAATTCAGTTAATCGAAGATTTTGTAAAAAGCTATTCTTCTTTGGGGCAGTGAACTGTAAATTGTTCCACGTGGAACAATTTATATCATTTGCCTTGCTCTGGCAGTTCGGGTATAAAATGGCTGACATCAATCTTTGTTATTTATGGCATAGCGGCCCAATAAGCGATATAATTAATGCATGACAAACAACATTTTGATAGCAATAAGTATAATTTGTTTTTTGGGCTGTGGCCATGTGGCCCCAAAAGAGTTAAGGCAAACGGTGGATAAGGACCTTACAACCGCTGCTTTATTTAAAGACACTGATGCGCACAAGGGAAAGATTGTCATGCTTGGAGGAATAATTGCAAGCTCAAAAAATACTGACGAAGGCACTTATCTTGAAGTGGTAGAGAAGGAATTGGATTACCGTGGTGAGCCAAAGGATACAGACATATCCCATGGAAGATTTCTTATTCTTTATGACGGCTACCTTGACACGGTTATATATGCCAGGGGCAGAGAGGTTTCAGTTGTCGGTGAGATTCTCGGCAAAAAAATTCGTCAGCTTGGGGAGACACAATATCCATATCCTTTAATAAAAAGCAAAAAGCTTTATTTGTTTGAAAAACAGCGCAAGCAGCGCAATATACCCGTGAGGTTCGGGATAGGGATATTACACACCTTTTGATCTTCAAAATGTTCCACGTGGAACATTTCAGCTTATCCAATAGTTTTCTCGCCGTATAACACGTCGAGCGGGCTGGTTTGGAATTTTGTTGTGTACGAAAACCCATAAAAAACCTCCCACACTTTTGACCTGTAATATCATAAATTATAAAGTCTCACATTAGCCTGCCTCATTGATATTTAACAAGAATTTTGATATTGCAGTATTCAATTCAAAATGCTATCATGACGCAAATAGTTTGAATCTGCCTTCGAGGTAGATTATATGTTAGCACAATAAAGGAACAACCAAATGAATAAACAAGAAATTATTTCAGAAATAAAGCGTATTGCAAAAGAATGTAACGGCAAGGCACCTGGTTTTCAGCGTTTTGCTTCTGAGACGGGAGTTCGCAAATCAGAATGGTATCCAAATCTATGGTTACGCTGGAGCGATGCCATCATTGAGGCAGGGTGTCGGCCGAATGATTTTAGTGTTGCCTACGATGTTGCATTTCTAATTGGTAAATATATTGAACTCATTCGCGAGCTCGATCATTTTCCAATTGAAGGTGAACTCGCAATCAAGAACAAAACTGACAAGAAATTTCCGAGTCGCAGTGCATTTTCTCAGCTTGGTTCAAAGCAGGAGAGAGTTCAGAAGGTGATCGAATATTGCAAAGAGAAAAGCGAGTTTAATGACATTATTTCGCACTGCAAAGCAGCTGCAAGATCTACAAGCAATAAATCCGATTCAACCAATTCGAATTCTATCAAGGCTGGTTATGTTTACATTATAAAGCATGGCACACGAAATGAATATAAAATTGGTAGGACAAACAATCCTATTCGTCGTGAAGGAGAAGTTCGTTTAGAACTCCCTGAAAAAGTAAAGCCCATTCACTACATAAAAACGGATGATCCTGCTGGAATTGAAAATTACTGGCATTTACGATTTGCCTGCAAACGAAAAGAAGGCGAGTGGTTTTCACTGACAGCGGAAGATGTCCGTGCATTCAAAAGATGGCGAAGAATTTATTGATAATAAATATAAATCGAAGCTAACAAATCAATACAGCTGACCCTCGCTCCGCTCGGGCAGCTGATTTCGGATGTTAACCGCAATGCCCGGGAAAAATATATATGGAACAACCAAGTAGAACGCCTAACATAGGACAATCCACAAATAAACAGCTCTGGAATATGAAGACCATTGCATTAGTTTCATCTGCTGTTGTAATCGTGATTTCTCTCACGGTATTTTTTGTTAGCAAGAGGTCAATCTATGAGGAACTTGAAACTATGGCTTCGATTATTGCCCTTATTCTTTTTGTTTTTCTTTCCTATGGCCTTTACAAGGGCGCAACCATAATTGGAAAGCCCTTATTTCCTGAACTTAAATTCGTTGACCTGTCCCTTGCCGATGCTCCGACAATAGATGTCCCGGATATTGATATAGGGGACGGCATAGGAGGAATAATCGTATCTATTATCCTGTGGATTGTTTTAACAGTTGTTATTTTCTTGCTGCTGGCGTTTGTTTTCACCACGTTGTGGTCAGTCTTACTCTTACTTGTTTTTGCACTTTACTGGATATTCTATCGCGCTCTGAAAATCGTTTTTTTAAAAGCTCGGTTATGCAAAGGTAATTTGGGGTTGAGTATAAAGTATTCTTTAATGTACACGGTTCTTTATACAGGATGGTTTTTCGGCTTGATATGGCTGAGCAATTATTACTTAAACAAAGGATAACTCGCACTGCGGCTAAAAGTAGCGTAAAAGTATATAAACCGAAAGAATGCCGCATACTATAAACAACTATGAATTCACCCAACGGTTGATTTTATTTAGCCTCCTGTGTTATAAATATTGACTCCTTGCTCTCTCTTTTTAGGGTAGGGCTAAAAATCCCGACGTGTCGGGATAAATCCATAAGGAGGTGTTCGAATGGACATCTATGAAAATATTATTATCATTAATGCATCGCTCTCTGACGAAGAGATCGAAGCTGCCTCAGGAAAAATAAAAGACCTCATAACAAGTTCCGGCGGTGAAATACTCAAGGTTGATGTATGGGGCAGAAGAAAGCTTGCCTACGAGATTGAGAAGCAAAACAAAGGATTTTATCTCCTTCTTTTCTTTAAATCCCCCTCATCAGCAATAAGAAAGCTCGAGGATTACTACAAAGTCTTTGATCCTGTAGTGAAATATATGGTTTTAAAGTTACCGAAAAAACAGAGCGAAGCCGTATTACAGTCAATTTCTGCCGGGGCAGGCGCACCTGTTTCTGCAGAAAAAGCAGAGCCAAAAAGCGAGGCCTAAATGTATAACAAAGTAATATTGGTAGGAAATTTAACGAAAGACCCTGAACTTAGATATACGCCCCAGGGGACGGCAGTTGCCTCATTCAGAATAGCCGTAAACTCAAAGATAAAGCATCAAGGCGAATTCAAAGACGAAACGCTTTTCATCAGTATCGTTGTTTTTGGCAAACAGGCTGAAAATGTAGGCCAGTATCTTAGCAAGGGGAAATCTGTGCTTGTTGAAGGAAGACTGCAGGAGAGGAGATGGGAGTCTGAAGGGCAGCAGAGGAGCAAATTCGAGGTTGTTGCCAATTCAGTTAGATTCCTGTCAAAGAGGTCTTCGGCGCAGAGTGAGGGAGGAGCAGAAGATTCTAACGCAGGGGATGATGCTGTTCCGCCCGAAGAAACAACGGATTCAGAGCCATTTTAACAACTGACACTTAAAATAAGAAAGGAGAATATATTGCAGCCGCGAAGAGTTCAAAGGAAAAAATTTTGTAGATTCTGTGCAGAAAAAGTAAAATTTTTGGATTATAAAGACACAAAAACATTGAGACACTATCTGACAGACAAGGGAAAGATCCTTCCAAGACGGATGACGGGAGCATGTGCAAAGCATCAAAGAGATCTGAACGAAGCGATAAAAAGGGCAAGGAACATAGCTCTCCTTTCTTTCATAGAAAAATAAGCCATGAGAATCCCCAAAACGTGGGTGACGCTGTTAACCAGAAAGGTTATCGACGGCATTGTCGCCAAGGATATTATTGAGCCTCGCGTTCCAATAGATAAGCTGTTGGCAGGCGCTGAAGAGATTATACTAGAAGAGCTCATGGTAGAAGACAGGCTTAATGATGAGGTAAGAGAGATACTGAAAAAGCATAGCCCTGAGATTGAGCACGGCAGGCTCGACTACAGAAGGCTTTTTGAACTTACAAAACAGAAACTTGTGAAGGAAAGAAACCTGATATTATGATGCTCTCTGAAGAGAAGGTATCCCATCTTACGCATATACTCCTTAAAGGGCTTATGGACAGAGATTTGATAGCACTCAATGAAGAGGAAGGGACGGTAAGACGCGAGATAAAACGCATAATCTCGAATGAACTTAAAGTAGGCGCTGACATTGATGAAGCCGTGCGGAAGAAACTCCAGTCCTTTTCTAAAAAACTGGTTGAGGGGAGTCCTGAGTGGGAAATTTTATACAAGAAGTTTTTCAGGGAAGAGGAGATAAAAAAGGGCAGGGCTTCCGGATAAAAAGAGGCATCCCGCTTCTTTTTATTGTCGTAACGTGGCTTGGCTTATGGCTTGGACAATTTAAAGATTTTTATGCAACAAACCTTTTGTTCCCTTACCTGTGGTTTTCATTTGCTTCATTAACTTTTGCAATATGCGCTGCTTTTCATTTTATCGAAAAAAGAAAATTTTTTGCAATTGAGTTTCTTTTTTCGATAGCCTTAATTTATGCCGGGCTTATACATTCCCTGAATTTGTCCTGGCTGAAACTTGCTTATTTCCCTTTTATTGTCTCTATGGCAGTTTTTTATAACTGGGGAACCATCATACCACTATCACTTCTTATTACATCCCTTGAGTTGAAGGCTTTCCTTGAGAGGGGAACCATCAATGAAGAGATAGCCTTTTCAATTTCCTTGCTGTTAACAGCCGTAATTTCCTCTCTCATATTCAACAGGTTTCGGAAAGAAAAAGAAAAGGCGCTTGCTACCCTGAAAACAATTAAGGACACTGCAAGGGATATAGCGCCCGGGACCGTGATAGAGTCATCTGGCAGTGACGCGGCCATATCCCATTATTTTGCATCCATGCTTAAAACAGATGAAGAGATAAAAGAACTTCTTCTCACGATTAAGCAGGCAGTCCTTGCTGATTCAGTGAATTTTTTTGTACCGCACCACAACAATTTTACGCTGAGAAGTTCAACTGAGAAAAAAGGCGATATCATTATTGCCGGCAAGGGTATAATTGCCGCATGCCTGAAAGATAAAAAGACCTTTTACTCCGGAGAGGTTAATGAAAAGAGATTGGAAATCGGCTACATGAAAAAAGGGAAGATTTCTTCTCTTCTCGCTATTGCTGTAATGGAGGGCGCCGCACTGGTTGGTGTTTTAACAGTTGACAGTTCCAGATATACAGCCTTCAGTGAGCCGGAAAGGAATACATTGCATATGTTTACTGCCTATCTTGTCAGGATACTGGAGAGGGAAAGGATATACCCTAAAATAACGCGTGATTACAATGGGTTAAAGATACTCAATGAAGAGAGTTCTAACCTGGTTTCATCGCTTGATATAAATATAATTGCAGAAAAACTGTGTGAAGGTGCAGACAAAATTGCATCTTCACAGGTATTTTTATTTATTGCAAAAGGGAAAAAGTTTGAGTTGATACATTATAGAGGAAATATCCCGGTAAAGAAAAATCAATTTGATTTAAAAGGGACATTTATCAATATGGCGGTTGAAAACATACAACAACTATATATAGCTGATATGACAAATTACCAAATCCCTGTAATGCCCTTTAAGACAGAAGATATTAGCTCTATTATGGCCTTACCGCTGCTATACGAAAATAAACTGCTTGGCCTGTTCGTGATGCTTTCCGGGAAAAAAGATTTTCTCGATACTTTTCAGCGAGAGCTGCTTAAAGTGATGTGTAATCAGGCAGCAACATCAATAGCAAATGCTAAATTGCATGCAGAAATAGAAAAACTGGCGACCACCGACGGCCTGACAACCCTTTTTAATCACAGAATTTTTCAGGAAAAACTATCGGAAAAATTCAAGGAGCTGAACAGGTACTCAGAACCAACTTCCCTGCTCCTGATAGATATTGATTTCTTTAAAAAGGTAAATGATGCATATGGGCATCCTGTAGGGGACCTTGTTTTAAAGGGCGTGTCAAAAATAATAAAGGAAACAATAAGGGATATAGATGTTCCAGCAAGGTATGGGGGCGAAGAGTTTGCTGCAATACTGCCCAAGACAGATACCAAAGGAGCAAAAAATATCGCAGAAAGATTAAGAACAAAGGTCATGGATACGTCTTTTTCAGCAGACGGCGTACCATTTAATATCACGCTAAGCATCGGGATAGCAACTTCTCCGGGTGACGCAAAGAGCAAAGAAGACCTTATTGAAAAAGCTGACCAGGCACTTTATTACGCAAAGCATAATGGAAGAAACAAGAGCATACTCTGGAGCGAGGTTGAAAAATAAGAATGGAACCCTTCAGTTCTCAAGTGACCGAAATAGAAATTAAGCGGGAGAAGGCGAAAGCCCGTGAACTCAGAAAATCCCAGTGGTGGAAAAGAAAGTGCGCTGAAGGCAGATGTTATTTCTGCGACAGACAATTCAAACCCAAAGATCTCACTATGGACCACATCGTGCCGATTATCCGCGGTGGAAAATCTGCAAAGGGGAACGTAGTTCCTGCATGCAAAGAGTGCAATAACAAAAAGAAGCACATGCTGCCGATAGAGTGGGAAGAGTATATGAGTAAAATAGATAAAGAAGGCTAAATTTTTAGTATTTTACCGTCAGGCAGAAGATTGTCAGGAGATTTCCCGCCCTTTTCTTTAATTTTGTATCTTGCGCATTCCTTATATTTATCAGGGTTCATGCAATATTCATCTAAAAATGGCTGCAACTGGATTATCCTGACGGAAGTTGTAATGAAATTATACATTGAACAACCTTTCATGTGCTGGCATTTGAACGACATCAAATCCTCCGGTATTTATTTCTATATAATAACTATAAATTGACTTTTTTCAAGGGGTATTATAAGTCTATTAAATTAAATAATGGGATGGAAGAGCCTTTTTGCGCCTTTTATCGCGGGTTGGATGTTGGTGCGAGAGAGGGGAGTTGAACCCCTACGGTCTCCCACAGGATCCTAAGTCCTGCGCGTCTGCCAGTTCCGCCACTCTCGCTAAGATTAATTTTAGTTTATTTGTGGATTTCTTGTCCAATATGCAGGAATTTAACAGTTAAGATATTTACAGGGATGTTCAGCAGAAACTATGATTTAGTTCTTTGCTTCCTGTCATGAATTTTGAGAGAGTGGAGAGATGTTTTTAAATTTTTTTGTATAACGACCATGCTCAGGAGCGCGGGGCAACCACGCTAAAACTGAAAACAAAAAGCAGATAATCCCGCGTCGCCTGGAGCAAATTGTTCGAACTCAGAGTTTCTTCATTTTCTTATAAAAGTTATCGCCTTTATAGATAATCAGATTTTCTACCGAATTTATTTTGACCAGTTGCATTTCACCCGACTTATATCTGGAAAGAGGCGTAACTTCGAAATTACCATATACTTGGACGCCGGGCTCTGTAAATAGATCTTCTAATGCTTTTGGCATTTCAGCAGGTTCCGTATCGCCGCCTGGGATGCCAAGAAGCCTATTTGTTCCGATAATCCATATTCGGAATGAGGGTGTGCCGTTGTAAATCATTAATCTGCCGTGCAGTTTAAATGGTGAATTTGTCTCTATATATCTTTTCGTATCGTCTGCATTCCCCGTGAGAGGCAAGAGAAGCAGAAGGAGCAATATTGCAGTTTGTTTATATTTCATTTTATTGGTTCGAACATTATTTTTTATGCCGCATGCGTCTTTTTGATAGATTTTAGGGTAAACCATACGTTCTGTCAATAAAAATCTCTAAACTATGGGTGCTTAACTAATTGAAAAATAAAGCAAATAATTTTTAGTTAATTATTATGCCGCATGCGATATAATTTGCGAATTAATTATATTGCTTAAGATTGCTGCTTAAAGCCCGCGATTTGTTAATCAGCGATTGAGATTATAGAAGGCAATCAGGTAAACTTTAGGCAATGGAAATTCTTTTTGAAGTTAAAACAGCGGCAGGTAAAATTATCAGGACTACTAAAACCCATTGGGAGCTTATCTCAAAGCTAAAGCATCCGGAGATGGAGGGGAAAGAGACAGAAGTTAAAAGTTGCCTGAGCAATCCGCTTGAGATAAGAAAGAGCTCTGAAGATACGGAGGTCTATTTATATTATTCGCCATATATGCAATACTATATCTGTGTAGTTGCAAAGCATTTAAACGGAGACGGCTTTATAATAACAGCATACATAACCGATAAGATAAAGGAAGGTGAAACTGTATGGAAAAGATAACAATAACCTTTGATAAGGTCGGCAATACACTTGATGTGTGGTTTGAAAAACCAAGGCCATGCATTAATGAAGAATTGGGTAACGGGGTTATTATCAAGAAAGACGAGAGCGGCGAGATAATAGGATTTGAAAAAATAAATTACCTTAAAAAAGAACGACCTGATAAAGTGCAATCAATCCCCTTAGAGGTGGCCGTTGTCTGAAAAAAAACAGTGTAGCAAATTTGTAGCAGAAAGTATCCGATTTTACATAATCTACGGAAAATATTGGAAAGCATAGAAGGTCAATTTATCTTTTCAATCCAATTAGTTAACTAAATATCCAGACCAGAAGCCCACTTACAAAATTCGTCTTTTTCGGTTCCTAAGTCCTGCGCGTCTGCCAGTTCCGCCACTCTCGCTAAGATGATTTTAAAAGATTGCCTCGGGTTTGGTCAAACGCCGGATTTCCGAATTTACATAACCTTTATCTGGAGCCCCAGCTTATTAAAAATAGAAAGAATTTTGTTCGCTTCGATTTCAGCAGGTTCATATTCTATGTTTATAATTCCCGTGGCATAGTCGGCCTTTGCTTTTAAAATTCCGACTGTATTATTCAAAATAGTTTCTAAGTCAGTGACACAGCCTGTACAGGAAAATTCTTTTACCCGGAGATTAATCTGTTTTGCCGTCTTTTCCATATATACTCAAAACCATTTCTGCGGTAGTTTTTTTATATTTGCCTGTAAAATTCAGCAAGCCTTTGCAATAACTTTTCCACATCTTAGTGTAACACACGAAGGCTTAAAGCTCGAACAACGCATGTTTTACCCTCTAAGGCTTAAGCGCCTTCAAAAACCTTTTCATATCGAATTCAGCAGCGATTAATTCCGTTGCTCGGGCTATCTTCCCTTCGCCCCTTAGCCTTGTTTTGCCCATTATTGTCTCAATCCTGCTAATTGTAGTAAACGTATCATCCGTCACTGATATTATAGGAATGCCTTTTGACTGGGCCTTGCCGAGGACAACATCGTTTGTATAAAGTCCACCTGTAAGGACTATGCATTTTGTTGATGTTTCCATCGCAGCAAGCTGTATGTCGGAGCGGTGTGCGCCTGTGATTACTGCCTTATTTGGAATTCTTCTGAAATAGCTGAGCGCGCTGTCAACGTCCATTGCGCCTATTGAAAAATTTTCTACAAATTCATCAAGCTTGTCTTCACAGCATAAAACTTTACCGTTCAGCACATCATTCAACTGCCTTATTGTAAAGGATTCAAGGACGCTGTCTTTTTGAAAGACACCGAATATCTTAATCCCTTTTTTCTCAAGAAATGGCCTTACAGTATCTTTAACGTGATTGAGCGAATTTACAGGGACCTTGTTTATAACGCCGCCTATAAACCTTTTACCTAAAATATGCGCTGCACCAAAAATAGAATCTGCAGAAGTATCGCCAGCCCATGATTCCACGATCAAGGCTTGCGCTTTCATATCTTCTATAAGGCTCAGGCTATCGCTATTCAGTATTGCACCATCAAAAAGGTCAGCAGCACCCCCGATAATAACAAAGTCTTTGCTTTTCAAAGATTTAAATGCAGCCATTATCTGTTTTCTGGTATCTTTGACTTTCCCCTGAAATATAAGATTTTGGGTTTCATAGCTAAGAACAAAAGGGGAAATAATATTCAATGGGTCAGGGAGAGATAAGGCCTCTTTTATAAAGACTGCGTCGGCATCAAACACATCGCTGCCTTTTTTTTGAGGCGTTTTGCCGATGGGTTTTATGTAACCAACTTTATGCCCCTGCCTTATAAGCTTCATCGCAAGTCCAAGCGCAATAAAAGTCTTTCCGGAATAACTTCTGGTGGATGCTATAAATATTGGAATCATATTTTCCTCCTTTATTCTCATTCTTTCCTCTCAAAAATTATCCTTGCATCAAGGGCCACGGCCCCTTTCTCCATAACCACCAATGGATTTATATCAAGTTCGCGAACCATTGGGAAATCCGTTACAAAACCCGACAGCCTTAATATTCCATCAATTATGGAATCAATATCCACCGGCTTTTCACCCCTTGCGCCTTTTAAAAGCGCATTGGTTTTTATCTCATTCACCATTGCTGATGCCTCTCTCTGTAAGACAGGCGCTATCCTGAAGGATACATCCTTTAGAACCTCAACATATATACCGCCAAGCCCGAACATAATCATATGCCCGAAGGTCCTGTCAAATGTTACGCCGAGAATTACTTCTTTGCCTGATTTAACCATCTCATATATCATTACTCCGTTTATGAATGCATCAGGCATAAGTCTTTTTGCATTTGATGTAATTTCGATGAATGCATCCTCCGCCTCTTTTTTAGAGTTTATCCTGATTTTAACTCCACCCACATCTGTTTTATGGAGTATATCAGGCGATGAAATCTTCATTACAACAGGAAAACCTATACTTAAGGCCATATCAGAGGACTCCTTTGATGTCTTTGCCAACGCCCGCCTGGGAAATATAAATCCGTATTCTGAAAGCAAGGCCATTGCGTCATCTTCACCAACCTGAAATCTGCCTGCCTGTAAAAGATCATTTATCCCGGTTTTTATAATATCTATATTCGATGAATAGGATAGTATCTTTTCTTCCTCAAGGTTTCTCCATGAATTATAATCACTGAGTTTTTTGAATGCATTTACTGCTGTTTCAGGATAAGAAAAATTAGGGATGAAATTGGCTTTTAGTTTTTCTACCGAGCCCCTGACCCTCATATCCCCCATGAAGGATGTTATTATCGGCCTGTCTGTTTTCTTTGATGTGCTGATAATTATCTCCGCAGTATTTTCGACATCCACCATTGCCTGAGGTGTGAGTATTACAATAATGCCGTCAACATTAGTATCATTGATTGCCTTATCCAATACAACAGCATATCTTTCTGATGTTGCATCGCCTATTATGTCCACTGGATTATAAAGTGACGCATTCGGAGGCAGAAGTTTTACAATGGAGTCTATTGTGTTTTTTGTCATCTGCGGCAATTTTAGGCCCAGTTTTTCAGCTGTGTCTGCCGCAATTATTCCGGGCCCGCCTGCATTTGTAATAATAAGCAGCCTGTCTCCCTGAGGAAGTTTTTTCCCTGAAAAAGCAAGCGCAGTGTCGAAAAGGTCCTGAATGCCCTGTGCTCTCATAACGCCTGTCTGTTTAAAGGCTGCATTAAATGCGTTTTCCGAGCCTGCCAGAGCGCCTGTATGTGAAGAGGCTGCGCGCGCTCCTGCCTCTGTGCCGCCTGATTTTAAAAGGATCACGGGTTTTGTTTTTGTGGCTTTTCTGGCAATCTCTAAAAATCTTCTGCCATCAACAACATCTTCTATGTATCCGAGTATGATATCTGTTTCAGGGTCATTGATAAAATACTCGATGAAGTCTATTTCATTTAAATCGGTCTTATTGCCGAGGCTTATGAATTTTGAAAACCCTATTTTATTTCCGATTGCCCAGTCCAGTATTGCAATTCCAAGGGCGCCTGACTGAGAAAAAAAAGCGAGCCTTCCTTTAGGCAGCATTCCTGCTGCAAATGTTGCATTCATATTATTTGATGTGTTAATGACGCCAAGGCAATTCGGGCCAAGTATTCTGATATTACGTTCTCTGCTGATTTTTCCAAGCTCTTGTTCAAGCCTTACGCCTTCCGGGCCTGCTTCCTTAAATCCTGCACTTAAAATAACAACTGACCCGGCGCCGGCATCAGCGCTTTTGACTATGGTTTCAGGAACAAATTTAGCAGGGACCGCAATTACTGCAAGAGCAATCTTCTCTCCGATGTCAGGCAGCCCTGGAAAAGACTTAAGCCCGAGTATTTCTTCGCCTGATGGATTTACCGGATATATTTGGCCTTTGTAGCCAAACCGTATCAGGTTATTCAGCACAGCATAGCCGACCTTTTTAGGGTCCCTGGAGGCTCCGATTACGGCAATCGAATCAGGGTTAAAAAGGGAATTGAGCATAAGAGAAGTTTACTTCTAAACAACTTTGGAATCAAGTGGTGAGGCTGGTTTTCACTCAGCTGCCGGCATAATGGGTAAGCAATCTAACGCATGGACTGCATTGCCGCCTATTTTTTTTGCCTCGTATAAAGCAGAATCAGCGCGCTTTACAAGGGTGTCTATATTATCCGATGCTACATTAAAACATGTAATCCCGAGGCTTAGCGACATTTTTATATTATGATTCTCTGTTATTGCGATCTCAGCCTTTTTTACAGATAAACGAATCCTTTCTGCGAAATTCTTTGCACCGTCTAAAGGTGTTTCAGGCAGTATTACCATAAATTCATCTCCTCCGTAACGGCCTGTTATATCTGTCCCCCTGAGCGAATCGCGTATGGCCTGAGAGACAACCTGCAGTACAGCGTCTCCTGCCACATGGCCATAAGTATCATTTATTTCCTTAAAATAATCCATATCGCACAGTATCAGGGAGAGTTCAGCAGCGTATCGCTTTGCTCTGTCAACTTCATATTCGAGGCTTTCAATAAGCGCCCGCCTGTTCAGCAATCCTGTAAGGCTGTCAGTCTTTGACAGGAATTCCAGTTTTTCTATCAACCGGGTCCTTTCTTCCTCAGATTTTTTGCGGTCGGTAATGTCTCTGGTATACTCGACAACATGTGATACAGTTCCGGTTTCGTCAACGATTGGGTAAGTATAGATTTCCACCCATATTTTTAATCCGTTAGGAAAAACCAGGAGCTTATCCTTTGCGCAGGGATCTCCTGATTTGAAAGTCTTTTCTACCACACAGGCATCGCAGACAGTGTCCCTGTTTTGTAATATTTTATAGCACTTTTTACCAACCAAGTCCTTGGCAAGTTTATTTCTCATTTGTGCATACGCATCATTAGCCTTTATTATTTTGTAATCACGGTCAACAATGCTGAAGGGGTCACGAATACTGCCGAATATCGTACTGAAAAATCTTTCAGACTTGTACAATTCCTCTTCTACGCGCTTACGGTCAATAATTTCCCGGCGAAGATGTTCATTCGCAGCTCTCAGTTCTGCGGTGCGTTCTTCTACCAGCTCCTTCAGCTGTTCCCTGTGTTTACCTAATTTTTTTTCTGTCTGTTTGCGTTTAGCTTTCATAAATCACTCAGCACCCTGCGGTAACCGCAATAAGCATTGGTTAGAAATAACCAACAGCATGGCTTATTCCGTATGTTTCTTCAGGCGCTGTCCCTTCTTCGGCGACTGCTTTCAGCACAGGGGTTGTTGCCCTGGCTGATCTTGCTATTGCAGTAAAACTTCCTTCACGGGATACAATACCTATATCAACAATAAAATCCCTGTTAGGCCCCACACCTATATAACTGTCTCCTACTCTCTCATGAACCAGGATATCAAAGGCAATATTTGCATTTCTGCCGTCAAAATATATTCCTGTTACGTCATAGACCCTCAGAACAAGCTTGCCCTTAAGTTTGGCAAGTGTGCTTCCTCTGACTTCCCAATATGCAAACAGTTTCCATGGGTCAACAGTCATAAGGGTAATCCTGTTTTCTCCGTATTCTGCCGGCAGCCCTATTTTCGATACATCTTTATATATATTTTCAGGCTTTGTTTCTATTGCCCAAAGAGTTCTGGTCGGTAATTTTACCACTTTCTTTCCCGGCATGGCAATTCTCTTTGGCTCTTTTTCTACGGCTGTTTCTATCCCGGAGGCCTTTGTTATTTTTTTTCTTGGAGTTATTTTTTTTGCTTTTCCTTTAATCTTTTTGACAGGTTTTTTTACAGCGGTTTTTTTAGTTGTTTTTTTTACTTCTTTTTTTGTTTTTGCCTGCTTCTTTGGTTTTTTTATTTCCTTTATTGGTTTTTTCTTTGTTTTTGCCTTTGTCTTTGCCGGGGGTTTCTTCGCAGTTTTTTTCCTGGCCGGCTTAGCTGTTTTTTTACTCTTAAGTTCTTTTTTCATGTGCTTGCTCCTTTCAAACTAGATTGTAGCAGATTTTTTTAAAATCACCTATTTTTTACTCAGTGCGCCTCTGCCCAATTCCTGCCATATCCTATATCAACCTTCAAGGGAACTTCAAGCCTTATTACGCCCTCCATCTCTATTTTAAGGATGTCCCTGGCCATTTCCAACTCTGCCTCAGGCGCCTCAAGCAAGAGCTCGTCATGGACCTGGAGCAACATCTTTGTATTAAGGCAGTCCTGTTTTAACCTTCTCCATATATTTATCATCGCTGCTTTTATTATGTCTGCGGCTGTGCCCTGTATCGGCGAATTTACAGCCAGCCTTTCGCCCTGTGACCTTATATTTGAGTTCTGGCTTTTTAGTTCCGGAACGGGCCTGCGCCTGCCTGATAATGTCATTGCATAGCCATCTCGTTTTACATTGCTCAAAACTGTTTCTATATATTTCCTGACACCCGGATGCCTGTCAAAATATTTTTCTATATATTTTTTGGCCTCATCCCATGATACAGAAAGAGTCTCTGAAAGCCCGAATGGCGATATGCCGTAGATAACGCCGAAGTTCACTGTTTTTGCAGTCCTCCTCATTTCAGGAGTTACCCTGTCTGTTGGCACGCCAAATATCTCTGAAGCTGTCCTTGTATGCACATCAATCCCTTTGGTGAACGCCTCAACCAGCGCCTCATCTTTGCTCAGATGGGCCAGTATCCTGAGTTCGACCTGTGAATAATCAGCAGAAAGCAGGAGATTGCCTTTTTCCGGTATAAAGGTCTCCCTTATTCTCTTGCCCCATTCTCCCTTTATAGGTATATTCTGAAGATTAGGGTCGCTGCTGCTCAGCCTCCCTGTTGCTGTTGCAGTCTGGTTAAACGATGTATGAACGCGCCCTGTCTTTGGATTTACAAGTCCCGGCAGAACATCCACATAGGTTGTCTTAAGCTTGGTAAGGCTTCTCCATGTGAGTATCTCACGCGGAAGTTCATGCGATAGCGCGAGTTCTTCAAGCACACCGACATCCGTTGAAAAGCCCGTCTTTGTTTTCCTGCCCGGCTTAAGGCCGAGGCTGTGGAACAGGACATTTGAAAGCTGTTTGGGCGAGTTTATATTGAATTCCTTTCCGGAAAGGAAATATATCCTTCTCTGAAGAGAATCAAGTTCTCTTGCCAGTTCCTTTGAGATGTCATTAAGCTTGTCTGCATCTATCTTTACGCCTGCCTCTTCCATATCTGAAAGGATATTTATCAGGGGCATCTCAACATCAAAATATATGCCCTCAAGGCAGTTTTCTTTCAATTTATTAAATAAGACCTCTTTTAACTCCAGGGCAAGAACTGCATCTCCTGCCGAATAAGCAGTTGCATCTTCAACAGGCACATCAGCAAATGAATTTCTTTTATTCAAAACCTCTGCAAAGGTTTTTTTCCTGCATGACAGGTACTCAAATCCAACTTCCTCAAGGCTGTGGTTGGGTTTATTCGGGTTTATAAGATATGCGGCAAGCATCGTGTCATACAGCATGCCTTTTGTATTAATGCCCTCCTGCCTGAGCATCATCGTGTCATATTTCAGGTTATGGCCTATCTTTGCTATCTCAGGGTTCTCAAAAAAAGGAGCGAACACATTAAATGCGCCGGTTTTATTAATTTGCTCCGGGGCTCCCGGATATGAATGACAAAGCGGGATATAATATCCTGATTCCTTATTAAGGCTCACTGAAAAGCCCACAATACTGTCAATCAGTGGATTTTTCCCTGTTGCCTCTATGTCAAAGGCAAACTCTTCCTTAATGGATGATGCTATATCTTTAAGTTTATCAACAGAAAGCACTGCCTCAGAATTTCTCTCTGCAGATACCACTGACGGTATCTGTTTCATAAGGCTGGTGAATTCGAATTCCTTATACAAGGACAAAAGGTTAAGCCAATCAGGCTCTTTTAATCCAAACTCTTTTACATCGATATCAATCGGCACTGCAATATCTATCGTTGCAAGCTTCTGGCTTAATAAGGCAATGTCTTTATTTTCGGATACCATGGCCCTCAGTCTTTCTTTTTTTATCTTCTCAGGATGCTGAAGGAGTTCATCAAGGCTCCCAAAGGCTGAAAGAAGTTCTCTGGCAGTTTTTTCCCCTATGCCTTTTATGCCGGGGATATTATCAACTGTATCTCCTGTAAGCGCCATGAACTCTGTAACCCTTTCAGGGCCTACGCCGAATTTTTCCCTGACATATTCCTTATCCAGAACCCGGTCCTTTACAGGGTCATATATTTTTATCTTTTCATCAACAAGCTGAAGCATGTCCTTGTCAGCAGTGACTATGAATACATTCACGTCTTTTTGGGCTGAATTTTTTGCAATTGTGCCTATGAGGTCATCTGCCTCGTATCCCGGGACTTCGAATATCTTTATATTAAAGGCAGCAATCATCTGCCTTACATAAGGCAACTGCTGAACAAGGTCATTAGGGGTCTCGGGCCTCTGCGCCTTATATTCCTTAAATATCTTGTGCCTCTCAGTCATGGCAGGCGAATCAAAGGAGACAACCACTCCATCAGGCTTTTTCCCTCTTATTATCTTAAGAAGCGTATTTGTAAATCCATAAATTGCGCCTGTTGGAAAGCCCTTTGAATTCGTCAGCCCCTTTATTGCATAGAATGCGCGGTAGACATAGGAATTGCCGTCAATAAGGTAGAGGTTCATAGCTGGAATTATACATGTATGGTTAGAGGCATGTAAATCATCCCTTGCTACCAGTTGCCTCATAATAAAATGTTACCGAAGGCTCGTTGACTCAACGTGTTTTTTATAATACAGAGAGAAGATTTTTTTCAGCTTCTCTTCCATGCC
>WPIF01000024.1 GCA_009773185.1 Nitrospirota bacterium
TCTCCTTTTACGCGCATGTTTTTCCGGTAACATGCATTATGAGTCAACGATTCCTTTTTATCCTTTACTTCGGTAACATTTATTGTGAGGCAATTCGAGTGTATAAAAAAGCTTGACAATATATCCGTTTTGGCATATCATTTTTTTAATTTATTTAAACAATAAATTGACCTATAAAAAAATCAAAGAGGTTATATTAACGAAAATGTCCTAAAAAATTAAAAAGCTGGAGGTGCCCTATGAGTTTATCAAGGAGAGACTTCTTAAAGCTTTCAGGAGGAACAGCGGTTGCCGGAGCAATCGGCGCCAGCCTTTCTCCTGAAGAGGCCTTGGCAAAAGAACAGGAACTAAAAATAAAAGGGGCAACCGTTACAAATTCAATATGCCCTTACTGTTCTGTTGGCTGCGGGATTATCGTCCACACAAAGGACGGGAAGGTCATTAATACAGAGGGCGACCCCGAGCATCCCACCAATGAAGGTACCCTCTGCTCCAAAGGCGCATCATTATATCAGGTAATAAACAATCCCCTCAGGCTGACAAAACCAAAATATCGTGCTCCCGGCGCAACAGAATGGAAAGACGTTGAATGGGACTGGGCGCTTGATGAGATTTCAAAGAGGATAAAAGATACACGGGACAGGACATTCAAGATAAATTCCAAATCAAAGATAAAAGAAAAACAGCCTGACGGCACTGAAAAAGAAGTTGAAAAAGAATTTGTCGTCAACAGGACAGACAGCATTGCCCATGTAGGAAGCGCAGCGCTTGATAATGAGGAATGTTACATGCTTCAAAAACTTCTGCGCTCATGGGGGCTTGTCTATCTAGAGCATCAGGCCCGAATATGACACTCCGCAACTGTAGCGGCTCTGGCAGAGTCGTTTGGTCGCGGTGCAATGACAAATCACTGGATTGACGTTAAAAATGCAGACGTAATTCTTGTAATGGGCGCAAACCCCGCTGAAAACCATCCCATCTCGATGAAATGGGTTTTAAGGGCAAAAGAAAAAGGCGCAAAACTCATAGTCGTTGACCCGCGTTTTACAAGGACAGCTGCAAAAGCGGACATATATGCGCCAATGCGTTCAGGCACAGACATAGCTTTCCTGGGCGGAATGGTCAAATACATTTTAGACAACCACCTCTACTTCAAGGATTATGTGGTCAATTACACCAATGCTGCTTTCCTTGTAAATCCGGAATACAAAGGCCCGGGTGAACTCAAAGGCCTTTTCTCGGGATATGATGATAAAACAAGAAAATACGATAAGAAAACATGGTCATATCAAATGGATGAAAAAGGTATCCCCCAAAAAGACCTTTCATTAAAAGACAAAAACTGTGTATTCCAGCTTCTCAAAAAACATTACTCCAGATATAAACTCGATACAGTATCCAGCATAACAGGAACGCCAAAGGAGAAACTCCTTGAGGTATATAAGACATATGCCTCTACGGGAAAACCGAACCGGGCAGGCACAGAGCTTTACGCAATGGGCTGGACACAGCATACGGTAGGCACTCAGAATATCAGGGCGATGTCCGTAATTCAGCTTCTCCTCGGCAATATTGGTATTGCAGGCGGAGGCATCAATGCTCTTAGAGGCGAGTCTAATGTCCAGGGTTCAACAGACCACGGACTCCTGTTCCATATTCTCCCGGGCTATCTTCCTGTTCCAACAGCCTCAGTCGTTGACCTTAAAACATATACCGAAAAACTTACGCCAAAGACAAAAGACCCGAAAAGCGTTAACTGGTGGGGAAACAGACCTAAATATATAACAAGCTATCTGAAGGCAATTTATGGGAACAATGCCACCAAGGATAATGACTTCGGTTATGCATGGCTTCCAAAACTTGATGAAGGAATGAACGCCTCATGGCTCATGCTTTTTGACCAGATGTTCAAAGGCAAGTTCGAAGGTTTCTTTGCATGGGGACAGAACCCTGCCTGTTCCGGAGCCAATGCCGGAAAAGTAAGAAAGGCTCTTGCAAAACTTAAATGGATGGTGAATGTAAACCTGTTTGACAACGAGACAGGCTCTTTCTGGAGAGCGCCCGGCACAAACCCCGCTGAAATCCAGACAGAGGTTTTTATGCTCCCTGCAGCGTCCTCAGTTGAAAAAGAAGGAAGTATAACAAACAGCAGCCGCCTTGCGCAGTGGAGAACCAGGGCCATCCCTCCCATAGGAGAATCAAAACCTGATTCGGAAATAATGAATGAACTGTATTTCAGGGTAAAAAAACTGTACAAGACAAAAGGCAGCAAGTTCACTGCTCCGATAATGAACCTGACATGGAACTATGGCAAAAAAGGTGATGACGGCAAGGTTAAAGAGATTAACATTCACCAGGTTGCAAAAGAGATTAATGGCTATTATCTTGAAGACCTTTTTGACAATAAGGTCACGCCTCCGAAGCAGCTCGGGAAAAAAGGAGAACTCTGCGCGTCATTTGTTACGCTTCAGGCAGACGGGACAACATCCTGCGGAAACTGGATATACAGCCAGAGCTATACTCAAAAAGAAGATAAAGTGATTAATATGATGGCACGGAGGAAAAAAACAGATACGACCGGCCTTGGCCTCTATCCTGAATGGGCCTGGGCCTGGCCTGTAAACAGGAGAATAATCTACAACCGCGCGTCTGTTGACCCTCAGGGAAGGCCGTGGGACCCAAAGAGAGCAGTTATAAAATGGAATCCCGATAAACTGGATCCGAAGACAAAAAAGCCCGCTCCGGGATGGGACGGTGATGTGCCTGACGGGCCTGCGCCTCCTATGGCGGATGAGAAGGGCAAATACCCGTTTATCATGAGGGCTGACGGAATGGGCGCTATATTCGGTCCCGGCCTTGCAGACGGCCCGTTCCCTGAACACTATGAGGCCCTGGAATGTCCTTTGCAGGAAAATGTTATGTCCAAACAGAGGATCAATCCTACAATAAAACTCTTTTATGACAAGGATAAGGGGTCGCCTGAAGATATATTTATATCCTGCGATATAAGATTCCCGTATGTGGCGACAACTTACCGCGTATCAGAGCATTGGCAGACAGGCGTAATGACAAGACATCAACCATGGCTGCTTGAGATGATGCCGCAGCAGTTTGTTGAAATCAGCGAGGAGCTTGCAAATGAGAAAAAAATAAAATCAGGCGATAAGGTCCGCGTCAAATCCGCCCGCGGCGAGGTATGGGCAATTGCAGTAGTAACAAAAAGATTTAAACCCTTTAAGGTCGCTGGAAGCACAGTTCACCAGGTAGGCCTTCCATGGTGTTTTGGATGGCAGTACCCTGAGGACAAAAGCGGAGGGGACAGCGCCAATCTTCTGACCCCAACCATAGGCGATGCAAACACAATGATACCAGAGACAAAGGCCTTTATGGTCAATGTCGAAAAGATATAGGAGGAGATATGGCAAAATCAGTATTGATAGATTTAACTCACTGTATCGGATGCAGGGGCTGCCAGATCGCCTGTAAAGAATGGAACGAACGCTCCGTGAAAAAGACCACAATGAACGGAAACTTCACTAACCCCAAGGAACTGAATTCGGAATGTTTTACCCACATACGATATGTTGAGCAGGAACTAAATGGTGCGCCGGTCTGGAGCTTTGTAAAGAACCAGTGCCTTCACTGCAAAAACCCGGCATGCGCATCTGTCTGTCCTGTTGCTGCATTAAAAAAGACAAAGGAAGGCCCTGTGACCTATGACTTCAGCCGTTGCATCGGCTGCCGTTACTGCATGCTCGCCTGTCCGTTCTATATCCCGAAGTACGAGTGGGAAAAGGCCTTGCCCTGGATTAGAAAATGCACATTCTGTTCCGACAGGGTCAGTGCTGACATTGTTCCGGCATGCGTAAAGGTCTGCCCTACAAATACTATGTTCTATGGCGAATATAATGATGTAGTGAAAGAGGCGAACAACCGCATCACTAAAAATCCCGGCAAATATGTTAATCACATCTACGGAAAAGATGAGGCAGGGGGAACTTCCTGGATGTATATATCCGGAGTGCCGTTTGAAACCCTCGGATTCAACATGGATATTCCAAAGCAAGAGCTTCCTGACCTGACATGGGCGTACATCAGAAAAATTCCTGCTGTGATTGGCGTTGTCCTGGCTGCAGGAGCAGTTGCCTGGGCCATTACCCGGCGCAACAAAAATATGGATAAGGAGGAATAGGCATGAAATCACAACATGAAATAAAAATGTGGACGCCGACAACCCTGCTTTTGCTTCTTTTTATGGCAGCGGGACTTGTGATTATAATCTACCGGCTTATGGCAGGACTTGGCGCTGTAACCAACCTGAATGACCGGTTCCCGTGGGGCCTCTGGATAGGCCTTGACGTGCTTGGCGGCGTAGCCATGGCTGCCGGAGGATTTCTTGTCGCAGGCGCAGTGTACATATTAAACATGAAGAAATACAAACCAATTGCAAGGGCTGCTATCCTGAATGCTTTTTTCGGGTATCTGCTGGCCGCTATAGCCATATCGCTTGACATCGGCGTTCCTTACCGCATCTGGCACCCGATTATCATGTGGCAGATACATTCAATCATGTGGGTTGTGGCAATACATGTCGTTCTCTATACCTCAACTCTCGCAACTGAGTCCAGTCCAATGTTTTTTGAAAAACTCAGGATGGAATGGGCTGCAAATGTCGTTCATAAAATCCTGGTGCCTGTTGTGCTTTTCGGCGTGCTGCTTTCACTGCTGCATCAGTCATCACTTGGGGCAGTCTATCTTATCGTGCCGAAAAAATTATCATCGTTCTGGTATAACTCTCAACTGCCGACTCTTTTCCTTGCATCTGCGATTATGATGGGGCTCTCCATGGTCAGCCTTGAAACCATTATAAGCGGTAAGGCCTTCAAGCATAATATTGATATTGGCATACTTTCAGGACTGGCAAGAGGCACGATGATTGCCGCAATAGTTTATCTGGCCATGAAACTGTGGTTTTTAGCAAAGGGGCCCGGCATAAGCGCCTTATTTAACGGGACCATGGAAGCCAACATGTATCTCCTGGAGATGATAATTGGTGTTATTATCCCGCTTTTCCTGCTATTGATGAAAAATGCACGGGAAAATATCACAAGCATTTTTTTAATCAATATACTGGTAATTTCAGGGATCCTGCTGAACCGGCTTAATGTCGCCATCTTTGGCCTATACAGAGACGCCAGCGCCAGAGGGGCAAGTTATTTCCCTACATGGATGGAATTTGTGGTAACACTTGCCTTTATATCTTTTGCTATCTTCGGGTTTAAACTTTCAGCTAAATATTTGCGGGTTTTCCCTGAGGCAGAAGCCCAGCATTAGTCATTTTTAAACTTTCCTGAGAGGGCGGGATATTAACCGGATATCCCGCCCTCTTATAAAGCAAGGAGAATATATGAAGAAAAAAATAGGCCTGGCAATTTTTTTCCTGCTATTATCTTCTCCGGCATTTACAGACGAGAACCTTTTCAATGTCCCTATCGGAGATTCCCCGCAGCTTGGGCCCAACAATGCCCCTGTCACCATTATAGAGTTTCTTGATTTTCAATGACCGCACTGCGTGGCGGCCGGTCCGACCGTCAAAAAGCTGATGAATAACTACAAGGGCAGGATAAGGCTCATCATTAAAAATTATCCTTACAAATACAGGGACTACTCGCATATAGCAGCTGAGGCAGCGCTTGCTGCCAAAGACCAGGGCAAATACTGGGAGATGCACGACATGCTCATAAAAAAATCCCCTCAGCTTGACAGAAATAGCCTTATAAAATACGCAAAAGAGCTTGGGCTGGATGCCAGGGCATTCACTGATTCTATTGATAAGATGAAACACTCTGACCTTATAGAAAGAGACAAGAGGCTTGCAGTTGACCTTGACCTGTACAATACACCTACATATTTCATTAACGGCAGAAAGGTCATAGGCAACAGGCCGTATGAATATTTGAAGAAGATTATAGAGGAGGAACTTAAAAATGTTAAGAAATAATACTTGTAGAATTCAGAATTCAGGAGTCAGAAGTCAGAATAAAAAAAATCGCTATTCTGGATTCTGGATTCTGATTTCTGTATTCCTTATCTTGGCGGTATTTCCAGCCTATTCGTACGCCGGCCATCTGGAGCCTTTCAAATCCGCTCCTGTTCCTAACCAAAATCCGCAGACACCTGAAAAAATAGAACTCGGCAAAAAACTATTTTTTGACAGAAGGCTTTCAGGCGACAGCACCATGAGCTGTGCTACCTGTCATATGCCTGAACTTGCATTCACAGACGGGCAGGACATCTCTCTCAGTTATCCGACAACAAAAAACTGGAGGAACTCACCTACCCTCATAAATGTTGCCTTCCAGAAATACCTCTTCCATGACGGCAGAGCAACAACACTTGAAGACCAGGCGCTCTTTCCATTGATGTCAGCATTTGAGATGAACAAGAATCTTGATTATGTTGAAGAACAGATAAGGGTTGTGCCTGAATATGTTGAGGCCTTCAAAAAAGTTTTTGGAGGCGAGGTTACAAGGCAGAGGATTGCAATGGCAATCGCTGCATTCGAAAGAACCCTCATTTCCGTAAATTCCCCATTGGATAGATACCTGAAGGGAGACAAAAACGCTCTATCGGAAGATGCAAAAAAAGGGCTTCGGATATTCGAGGACAAAGGGTGTCTTGACTGCCATCACGGAGTGAATCTCTCTGACGATAAATTTTATGCGCTGAATGTGCCTGAAAATCCTGACTTGATGGATGAACCGAGAGTTACTGCAACTATGAGATTCGTAGCAAAGGTCTATCACTATAAAGATTACAGAAATCTCAAAGAAGACCCCGGCAGATATCTTATTACAAAAAACAAAAAAGACTGGAAGGCATTCAGGACGCCGACAGTCAGGGAAATTGCAAAAACAGGGCCATACATGCATAACGGCATATTTGCAACGCTTGATGAGGTAATTGATTTCTTAGACGAAGGCGGCGGAAAAGGGAACAAGGCATTAAAGCCGCTGGGGTTAACAGCTGATGAGAAGAAATACCTCAAAACATTTATGGTTGAGGCATTGACAGGAGAGGAGATAAAGATAAAGTATCCCGAGTTGCCATAAGGCCTTTTCCGTCCTATTGGTTTTATTGCCTTTTTATCTTTTTTAATTCTTTGCTTTGTGCTACATTATTCCAAATTATCGGAAAAGGCGTCGGATATTAATTGTTAAATGCACAAATAAATGACTACTGAACAAGAAATACTGAACTTAATCGGCAAAATTGTGGCCTATGGAGGTGGAGCCATAGTTATCGCATATGGCATTTTCAGGTTCCTTGGTCAAAAATGGATAGAGAACAAATTTGCCGAGAAATTAGAGTCATACAAACATAAACAGCAACAGGAACTCGAAGAGACTCGGTACAGAATAAATGCTCTTTTTAGCAGAGTCTCGAAAATTCACGAAAAAGAATTCCAAGTCTTGCCAGCAGCTTGGGGAAAATTGCACCATGCTCTTTCCTCACTATCACGTTTTACGACTGTCGTAAAACGTTATCCTAATTTTGATGTAATGACGGAATCACAATTAGAAGAAGTCCTTAAGCAATCAGTTCTTTCCGATTTTCAAAAAAAAGAGATCAAGGATACAAACACTAAGCTGGACTACTTTCGCGATTGTATGTTCTATCATGAATTGAATAAAATAAAAAATGCCTGCGGCGATTTTCACGACTATATACAGAAGAATAGTATTTTTCTTAAATCGGACCTCAAAATGTATTTCACAAAGATTGATGCCCTAATGTGGGATACCATGATTGACAAAGAAATTGGTTATGAAGTCAAAGATCATAAAATGAAAGTAGAGGCTTGGAAGAGAGTAAAGGATGAGGTCGTCCCGCTTAGAGATCAAATAGAACAATTAGTTCAAGACAGGCTGCGCTATGACAAGGCAGAATAGACAAACAAAGCGGCTCTTTTTTTATGGTAAGATTCCTCATGCCTGAAGTGATAATTATTTTATTTGGTATAATGATCGCGGAGTATTATTTTGTCAGGCGGTCTCAAGGGAAAAAAACAAAGCCCGCGCGTTGATGATCCTTTGTACAGAAAATATGGGAATATAAGACAAATAAAGAGTAAATTTATTGAATGGAACAAACGATAAAAAGGAATTAACGATGAAAAAATCCATTGAGAAGGAACTTCAGTCACTTTCAGGCCAGTTTCCCGACTGGGACAATGTTATGCGGCGGTATCATATACAGATACACGAAAATGATGGTGATATATCAGACAAGCATGTTCAGACATCCATAGAACTCCATAATATTTTTGAAAAGATTCTAATGCTATGTTCGACATATGGCGATTTTAAAGATACATGGAATTTCCCGGCAAAAATTAAAGTGTACCCTTTTGGCCAAGAGACAATAATCGAATCTCAGAAGATGGGCATCATGTTTTTTTTCGGACTATACCACAGCGATATGCTTCTTCATTCCTATTTGCAGCATCCTCTGTATATTAAAAACATGCCTGATGAATTTTGGTCACATTTTATTGAACTACAATCGCTGGGCGACTTTCATTTTTTGGAAAATGCCGTGCCATCATCAGTAGAGGCACACAAAATCATGAAAGAATTAAAGAACACAAAAAGCAACATTTTTCAACTTATACGAAACTATGTTCTACTCGAAATTTATCAAGGCGGATCTATTGACCTCGGCTCAATAGAAATAAAATGGCCTGTCACAACGCCGTGGGAGCAGATTATTAAGAATGGGGTAAAGGCTTTCAGTAGGTTTTACAAAATCAATTATATGCTTTATCGTATGAACTACTTGCACATCAACAGAAGAAAGCCCTAACAACGCCTTACCAGACACGCAGTACGCCTGCTTCGATTACCATGCTAAATGTCTTTTCACGGGGCGGGGTGCAAAATTATATTGGATTCCGTTATAATCTTTACAAGACGAGGCATTAAATATTTGATTTTAAAAGAAAGGCATTTATGGCAAACGTAGGACAACCATTGGCGGAAGTATTCGGCCATTTGACAACTGACGATACAGAAAAGGCTAATAGATACCGGACGCATCGCCTATGCCCCTTTAACAACAAAGTTCCGAATTGCACGAAGGATAAAGCTAAAGCCCCTCTTGGCGTTTGCAGTATTTACCATGAAAACCATCAGGTAATCACCTGTCCTATTAGATTCCGGGAAAATTGGCTTATTACCGATGACGCCGCTTCCTTCTTTTTCCCAAAAGACGCGAACTGGAGTTCATTGACAGAAGTTCGTTTAAATGACTCACAAGGAAAGTCTGCCGGAAATATTGATGTTGTGCTCGTTGCCTATGACGACAAAGGAAAGATTTATGATTTCGGTGCGCTGGAAGTTCAGGCGGTATATATTTCCGGAAATGTGCGTGACCCATTTGAATACTTTATGAAGGACGCAAAAGGCCGGGCATTAATGGATTGGACTAAAGAACCCAACTATCCGCGCCCTGATTACCTTTCATCTTCTCGAAAGAGACTTGCGCCTCAACTTCTTTTCAAGGGTGGAATTCTGCACAGCTGGCAAAAGAAAATCGCCGTTGCATTGAATAAGAGTTTCTTTGCCACTCTGCCCAAATTAAAGAAAGTGTCTAAATCCAAGGCAGACATTGCATGGCTGATTTACGACTTGGAACTGATTAAAGAAAAAGGGCATGGGGCGGGAAGCTATTCACTGAAGAAGGTGGACGAAGTCTTCACCGAGTTTGAGCCTGCACTTCTTTCAATAACTACGGCATCACCTGGAAAAGTTCAAGATTTTATAAAGTTGCTTCAGGAGAAACTCGACGATCAAATTGAGACTCCGCCGATTAACAAGACAATTGAGAAACCATTCTGAAATGACTACTCACAGCCAATCCCTGCTATTCCCTGACTTACTCGAAATAATAGCAAGCCCTAAACCGGTGAACGTAGCTTCTGTTCCTCAACGAAGCCCTTTTCGTTATCCCGGAGGCAAGACATGGTTCGTGCCTACATTCAGACATTGGACTGCTACCATGTTTCCAAAGCCAAAAATCCTTGTTGAACCTTTTGCGGGAGGCGGAATTATCAGCTTAACTGCTCTTTTCGAGAATTTAGTTCAAAAGGCGGTTATGGTTGAACTTGACGATGACATTGCAGCAGTATGGAAATCCGTAATCAATGGCGACGCTGAATGGCTGGCGAACCGCATCCTTACTTTTGAATTATCCAGGGAAGCAGTCATAAATGAAATCAAAAGACTGCCGCGCACACAAAAAGAAAAAGCATTTCAGACAATTTTGAAGAATCGAACATTTCATGGTGGTATTCTTGCAGAAGGTTCAGGGTTCCTCAAATACGGTGAGAATGGGAAAGGCATTCATTCCCGCTGGTATCCTGCAACAATCGCTAAAAGAATTCTAAATTTAACTACTATTGCTGATAGGATAGACTTCCGTTGTTATGACGGCTTGAAGGTAATGCAGGAATTCTCTTACAGGCGAGATGTTATTTATTTTATAGACCCTCCATATACTGCCGGCGGGAAAAAAGCCGGCAAGCGTTTATATAAACATTATGAACTCAATCATAAACAATTACTTTGTGCCTGTGAGACATTGAAGGGCGATTTTTTAATGACATATGATAATGCAGACGAAGTAAAAAAAATGGCTCGAAGCCATGGTTTCCAAATGCGCTTAATACCAATGACCAACACTCATCACGCAACCATGGAGGAGTTGGTAATCGGCAGAGATTTATCATGGATGGACGCTTTCCCCGCAGTGCATGAACCTCAAGCTGAATATACAACACGGACGATAAAAAAAAGACGGTGTAATACTTAGAGCAGGAAAACCGTTCCTTTGCCCTTGGCCAAACCGATATTGAAGAAGAACTTGATGCATACTCTAAGGCCTAACAGTTTAGCCGTTACTTCCTCTCAGGCAGGTATGCAGCAAACAGAAGCTCTATATCCTCCAGCATCTCTTTTGTGATAGAGAAGGTTACGGAATCGGCAAAACAATTGAGGATGACAAGGGCGTTGACGTTTGCGTCTTCCAGCTTGATGTTTGAAAGCCTCTTAGGAAAGGTCTTATTAACTATCCGGACATCTTCGTAAATCCTGACGAGATTTTTCAGGGCCATGTCGGGTTCTATCCCTCTTTTGTATAAGAAATACTGCGCGAGAAGATACATTGACAGGGCGCGATACGTTGTCTCTTCTTCAGATGCAAACGGCAGGTGATGCCGTACCATAGGCCTCAGCTTATCCATGACCGGGCAGCCGCTTGTGACCATATAAATCCCTGTTAAAGAACTCAGCGCTTTCTGCAATGTTGTGTGTTTAAAATATTCCCTTTCTTCTGTAATGACCGATACATCCGCTTCTTCATAGGATATGGAACTCCCGAAGGACTCAACAATATCTATAAAATTTTTTGCTATCGGGCAAAACTTATGCAAGTCTTCGCTAAGCGGGCAATTAGGGCACTTGAAGAACTTCAATGCCGCCCATTCAGGACAGGCGTCCCTTTCGCTGCGCAAAAGGCCCAGGGTTTTTCTGTCGAGCTTTACCTCGAGTTCTTTTTCTGTCCCGTCATTAAACCTGAATTTGTAATGGTATGTTATTGCCTTATTGTTTGCAGCCATTATTCAGATTTTATGACTGAAATTTTTGAAGCCTGATTTTCTAGCTGTATTCTTTTTCAATCTGCGCCACGATAGAGTCAAACTCTTTCTGTGATATTTCAGGCAATGTAATAAAGCCATCCTTATCCTTTTCCAGATCCGTAATGCTCGGATATTTCTTTTCTATCATTTTTAAATCCACAGCCTGGCGTTTTACAATCTTCAGCAGCCTTTTGTTTTCCGCCTCAAGATTATATTTCTCCAGCGCCATACGGATTGCAATCTTAAGTTCAATTTCATCCCACGGCTTGGTGAAAAACCTGTATATCTCTCCTTTGTTTATGGCCTTCATGGCAGCGCCAATGCTTGCGTGGCCGGTCAATATAATCCTGATGGCATCGGGAAATTCCTTTTTTGCAAGCGATAAAAAGTCTGAACCCGCCATGCCGGGCATCCTTTCGTCGGATATTATCAACTTTATCTTATGCTGCTTCAGGAGCTTCAGCCCGTCCTCGCCGCTGTTTACCGAGTATATCGCATAAGGCTCATCAACCAGCGCTCTCTTCAGTGACGAAATTACATTCGGCTCATCATCTACTATAAGTATCGTATCCTGCATAGCTTATCCCCCTGTCTCTGAAATATCTTCTTTATTTGTTGACTTTGCTCTGCCGCAATGAGGACAGATAACCCAATCCTTTTCCATGGGCATCTTACAATGTTTGCAGACATTCTGCTTGAATGAGCCGCAGAACGGACAGAACAAAAAATTAGCATCAATAATATTCTGGCATATTTCACATTTCCTTTCATATTTTGTCTGAGGTCCGATAACCCTTATGAGTTCTTCAAGTGTGGTCTCTCCGGTTCTGACCTTTTCTATGCCGACTTCAATAAGTGTCTTCATTCCGCTCGAGCATGCAATATCAATGAGTTCGGATTCTTTGTAGCTGGCGCTGATTAAATGCCTGAAATCATCATTCATCACAAAGAGCTCAAAGATGCCGGTCCTGCCCATATATCCCGTATTATTGCACTTCTCGCATCCCTTGCCTTTAAAGACATTCCCATTGAACGAATCAACCGGTATCTTCAGCAGGTCCATGAGGTTCTTATCAGGCTGTTCCCGAACCTTGCAGTATTTACATATCTTCCTGACCAGTCTCTGTGCAATAATGCTTTCAAGGGCCGATGCAATAATATATGGCTTGATGCCCATATCAATCAATCTTGTTATGGATGCAACAGAGTTGTTTGTATGAAGCGATGTTAAAACCATATGGCCTGTTAGGGCAGCCTTAAACGCAACATCTGCTGTCTCAAAGTCTCTGACCTCCCCAACAAGTATCACATCAGGGTCCTGCCTGAGAGTGGAACGCAGGACAGAAGGGAATGACAGTCCTATCTTTTCCCTGATATATACCTGGCTTGCGTCTTCAAGGTAATACTCAACAGGGTCTTCAATGGTCTCGAAGTTTTTTGTGGTCTGAATCATCTCGTTTAACAGCGAGTAGAGCAACGTTGTCTTCCCGCTGCCTGTAGGGCCTGTTGATATGATTATCCCCTGTGGTTTTTTAACAAGTTTATAGATTTTTTGCAGATCATCCGGACTTACTCCCAGCTCATCCAGCTTTTTTACAGATGCATTTTTGTCAAGTATGCGCATAACAACTTTTTCACCATTGATAGTAGGCATTGTTGACACCCTCATATCCACCATCCTTGTGCCTGCCTTTACAGTGATCCTCCCATCCTGAGGCCTTCGCCTTTCAGATATGTCCATCTTGGCAAGAATCTTGATCCTTGATATGGTTGCGGAGTGAAGGTCCAATGGTATTTTTATCTTCCCGTGAAGCATGCCGTCAATCCTGTATCTTACAAGCGAATATTTTGACTTTGGTTCGATATGTATATCGCTTGCCAAATAACGTATGGCCTCTGAAATTATTGCATTTACTATCCTTATGATAGGGGGAATCTCTGAAGAACTCAGGAGTTCCTGGACATTAATATCCTTATCTTCTTCGTCAATAACAATATCAATTTCATCAAGCGGTTCAATGTCAGTGAATTCTTCCATCTCGGTGCTTTCACCCTGAACGTCGCCGTAGATCTTTTTTAACTGAAACATGATGTCCGAACTGCTTGCTATAACGGGCACTACTTTCAGGCCGGTCATTATTGCGATATTGTCGTATTTGAATATATCCGAGGGGTCAGCCATTGCAAGTGTAATCTGCCTGCCGTCAAATTTTATAGGGATCAGCCTGTTCTTTTCACAGAGTCCTTTCGGTAAAATTCTGACAACTGAATGATTCAGGTTCATCTCTTTAAGGTCTATATATTCTATTTTCAGGTGGCTCTGAAGCGCCCGTATAATCTTCGATTCGGATGTAATTCCGAGCCTCATGAGGGTATCGCTCAAGAACTCATCTTCATGTTTTTCATTAAGCGCCCTCTCAAGGTCAGTCTTGGTGATTACACCTGCCTTTACAAGAATATTCCCCAATATACCCCTGTTTTCATCAAACAGGATAGAGTAATTCTTGATCTTTATCTGCTGCTTTTTGGCGATATCCTTTAATTTCTTGTTTTCCTGTATAAGGACATACTGCTGAAGTGCAAGGCTTACTGTAAGCCTGAGGTCTTCGTCATTCCAGGGCTTTGTTATGAATTTATATACAGCGCCTTCGTTTACCGCCCCCATGATAGACTGAACATCAGAATATCCTGTAAGCATTATCCTTATGGTGTCAGGCCACTTTTGTTTTATTTCTTTCAGCAGCTGGGCGCCTGTAATCACAGGCATCCTGTGGTCCGAAATAACAAGGTGAATCTTTTCTTGTTCCATTATCTGAAGTGCGTCAGCTGCAGAGGCAGCAGTAAATATCCCGTAATTCTCTTCGAGAAAAATCCGCCTGAGAGCATTAAGGACATTCTCCTCGTCATCCACAAAAAGGATAGAAAATCTTTCCTCTTTTTCAGGGTTGAGATCATAGGCAACATCCTCCTGAGAAGGCACAGTATCCTCGCCTTTTGTCACATCCTTGAAAAGTTTTGAATATTTTGACATCTTATTCCCTCTTTACAGGCAGAGTTATGGTAAAGGTTGCCCCTTCTTCAGTCCGGCTTTCGACCTCAATAGTCCCGCCGTAACCAGTGATTGTTTCATAAGCTGCTGTAAGCCCCATGCCCGTGCCTTTACCCACATCTTTGGTTGTATAAAACGGCTCAAAGATTCTGCTCCTTATCTCTTCGGGTATTCCCCTGCCATTATCTGAAAACCTTATGACTATCCTGCTATTATTATAGCCCGTGCTTATGAAAAGTTTAAGGGTAAGTTTTTTTGCCTGTATTGCGTTAAGTATAATATTGAGGAATACCTGGCAGAGCAGGGCCGGGTTGCATTTGAATCCCGGCAAGGGATGATAATCTTTTATGATTTCAGTTCCTTCCGGTATTTCATGGGTAAGGACATTCAGGGTTCTGTCTATTTCTGTATTAATGTCAATAACAGCCTCTGTGCCCTCGTCAATATGTGAAAAACCCTTCAGGTCAGAAACTATCTTTTTTACCCTTTCAGCGCCTTCGAGGCTCTGTTTTATCAGTTCTTCTATGTCTGAAGATATAAAATCAAGCTTCAGTGCATCCCATTTCTGACGTGAGGATTTTCTAACGCTCTCGGGAACTCTGCTATCTCCGAGTGAGGCATTATAAAAGGCCACCATGTCCTTAAGTCTTGATACATATTTACTGAAGGTATTAATATTGCTGGATATAAAACCAAGCGGATTATTTATCTCGTGGGCCACGCCTGCAGCAAGCTGGCCGATGGCTGCCATTTTTTCCTGCTGCAGCATTCCTGCATGCGCCCGCCTCAGTTCCTCTGTCCGTTCCTGAACTTTCTTTTCCAGGTTTTCGGCAAGTTCACGGTACCTGGATTCTGATATGCTCAACTTTCTGTTTATCTCAAGAAGTTCCTCATAGGACTTATTGACCACTGTTGTATGCGTCTCAGTGGTCAGCATCCTCTTGAGGTTTGTATGCAGAATCATGTGTATGGTATCTATAAGCAGTCCGGAGAGCCCCCTGAGATATTCCCTGTCTTTGCTGTCGCCGGCAACCTCAAGCTTCCCTACAGCCTCGCCTTCAAGATAGACAGGCAGTGTTTCTGTAAAAAAGGAACCTTCAGGATGACTGCCGCATGTCCACAGGTTCTTGTTTTGGGCGTCTGCTATTATTGCTGAAGAGGCCCCTGCCTTAACAGCCCCTTTAAGAATCGGCATCACCTCCGCATCTGTGATGATATCCTGAATTTTCTTCTCAGCGCCTACTATGTATTCAATATTTTCGGCTCTCTTCTGTTTTTTCTCCATATCTTATATCACGTCATTACGTTCTAATGCTGTTTTTCACAGTATTATTACCGGCCTCATCCGGCCTTCTTGTTAATTTCAGGACAAAGGTTTCCTTGTCAAGACCGTGATTTTCCTTAAGTTCATACCTCTTATCAATATGCTGATATGCGAGTTCAGCCAGATTCCGGAATGTTTCTATGACACCCCACCCTTCAAGCGCCGAGGCCATCAAGACAGGCATCCCCGAAGGCCCCCAGACACGTTTTATATCTTCCTCAGGAATGATATCCGGCAAGTCTCTTTTATTAAACTGTATGACCAATGGTATTTCTTCTATATCAAGCCCCACAATAGCAAGATTTTTCTCAAGATTGCTGAAGCTCTCAAAATTGTTGGACGCCTCGGATAACTGGGAGTCGGCAATAAAAGCAACCCCGTCAGCCCTTTGAAGCACAGCCTTTCTGGTAGAGTCATGCCTGACCTGCCCCGGAACAGTATATACCTTTAGTTTTATTTTCAATCCGCTTGGCGCTACCAGAAAAAATGGAAGGAGGTCAAAAAATATTGTCCTGTCGTCTTTGGTGTCCAGTACCATCAGGTCTCCTCTTCCCTTGCGTTCCAGGAGGTCGTGCAACCGCAGAAGGTTAGTTGTCTTGCCGGAAAGCGCAGGGCCGTAATACACCAGCTTCAATACCATCCTTTTTTCGAGTTCATCATACTCGATCATTTTTTTGCCTGCCTGCTCTCATCAAAAAAATTGTCTCCTGATTTAAGTTTTTCCTGGATAATAGACAGAAATATGTCCACCACCTCTGGATCAAGACTCTTACCTTTCAATGATGATATTATCCCGAGGGCCTCATGGGTATCACGCTGCTTCCGGTATGGCCTGTCGGTTGTCATGGCATCAAAAGCATCAGCAACCGATACTATTCTTGCCTCAAGAGGTATGTTTTTGCCGCCTATTCCTGATGGATAACCCCGGCCATCATATCTTTCATGGTGATAAAGTATGACATTCACAACACCCGCAGATAACTGTGCCTGCCTTGCAACGTCAGCTCCCCACAAAGGATGCTTCTTCATGATATCTGTCTCAGCTTCACCAAGGGGTCCGTTATAGTTTAATATCCTCTCGGGAACGCCTATCTTTCCGCAGTCATGCAGCCAGCTTCCATATTTGATTTCATTTTTTTTGCCTTCATCGAGCTTTAAGGCTTCGGCTATCATAAGCGCATATCCTGCAACCCTGTCACAGTGCCCCCTTGTATACGGATCTTTCAGTTCCACTGTCTGGGCCAGCGACAGCAGCATCGGCTCATCTGCTTTTCTTAAAGACTGCACGATCTTAAAACGGTTTATCCCTTCCTGCACGATTTCGATAAGGATGCTGTTCTCCCATGGCTTAACAATAAACCGGTATACTTCTCCCTTATTTATCGCATCAATGGCAGTCGGCAGGTCAGCATAGGCTGTCATTAGTATCCTGACCGTATCAGGTGAAATCTCCTTTACCTTCGAGAGGAGTTCTATGCCTTTCATGTCCGGCATGAGATTGTCAGATACAAGGACTGCGATATTTTCCTTTTCAAGGAACTGCAAGGCCTCCTGTGCACCTTTTGCCTTCAGTATCCTTACGTCTTTTACATTATCGCCTAAAAAAATACGTTCAACTGAACGCAGGATATTCTCTTCATCATCAACAAATAAAATATTTTCAGGCAACTCTGCCCTCCCGCTCAAAAAGCAATATAGTTCCTCTGCGCTCGTCAGGGAATAAAAGGCTGGAAGCTTTAAAGCCAAACCTGCGGTTATTTATCAGTACAGCCCCTGATATCTCTGGCTTGTCTTTAGCTGCTTCATCAATGCCGGGCTGTATCTCTGCCGGAAGCGCATACCTGTTGCTTGTTCCGGGTATAAGCCCGCCCTCTTTCTGAAAGAGCTCATTGCCCTTTTGGTTGATAAAAACTATCAAACCATCCGGATCAATACAGAGTACCGCAGCAGGCAATCCATCAAGCATATCCTTTAATCTTTTCAGTTCCCCGATAAGCTGAAGGTTTTTCTTATACAGAAAGTACCTGTCAATGGAATTGGATATTGCTACCCTCAATTCATTTTCATCCCATGGTTTCGGGATAAACTTGTATATCTGGCCTTCGTTGATAGCAGAAACAACTGCTGATGTGTCAGCATATCCTGAAAGGACGAGCCTCACAGTGTCAGGCCAGCGGCTGCAGACCTCCTTAAGAAACTCCACGCCGTTCATCCCCGGCATCCTATAGTCAGATATTACAATCTGTACAGGTGCGGCCTTCTGCATTATCTCAAGCCCTTCTTCTCCGGAGGCTGCACAAAGTATTTCATAATTGTCGTCTATAAAAAATCTTTCCAGAGATTTCAGGACGTTCTGTTCATCATCAACGCAGAGGATTCTTATATGTTCGCCCATTTCATCCTTAATCCACAACCGGTATTCTTAAGGTAAATGTTGTGCCTTCGCCCAGCTTGCTGTCCACTTTTATATCTCCATTATGTTTTTTTATTATATTGTAAGCAATGCTTAACCCGAGCCCGGTACCTTTACCGAGTTCTTTAGTTGTAAAAAAAGGCTCGAATATATCGTTTAACTTATCCTGTGGTATTCCGCATCCGGTGTCTGATATGGATATATATATTGAATCACCGTTATCCCAGGTCTTTACAGTGATTTCCCCCTGTTTTTCAATGGCATGGGCTGCGTTGACAAGCATGTTCATAAAAACCTGGTTAAGCTGGCCGAGATTGCATCTGGTCAATGGGATATTGCCGTACTCTTTCTTGAGAACAGCCTTATATTTAATCTCATTCCATACAATGTTTATGGTGCTGTCAAGGCCTGAGTTTATATCAGCTAATCTGTGTTCTGTCTCATCCATTCTTGAAAAGCTTTTGAGGTCATTAACTATGCTCTTTACCCTTTGAGTGCCATCAAGAGATTCCGCTATGAGCTGTTTAATATCCGGAATTATGTAATCAAGCTTAAGCTGCCTTTTCTTTTCATCTATCTCTTCGATAAGATTTTTTGTCCTGTCAAACTGTTCTATTGCTTTTGACTGTGCGCCTATAAAATCAGTGAGCCTTGAAATATATTTATCGAGAGTCCCAAGATTGCTTGATATAAAACCTATCGGGTTGTTGATCTCATGCGCAACGCCGGCAGCAAGCTGGCCTATGGATGCCATCTTTTCCTGCTGAAGAATCCTGGATTGAGCAGCCTTAAGCTCTGAATATGCGTCCTCCAGTTCTCTGTTCTTCTTTTCAAGCTCACTTGTCATCATTTTTATTTCAGTAGAATCATGTATCATTATCGCAGTGCCTGCGATTTCATTTTTAGACGAATCAACAAAAGGATATGATGTGATTACGTACCACCTGTTGTTTGGCTTATGCAGATATTCGGTCCTCTGCCCATAAAATGCTCCTGCTTCAACCTCGCCAATGAACAACAATTCTTTCCAGTCTTTGCCTAGGATATCTTCGTATGATTTTCCTATAAACTCCTTAAATGTTTTGTTGCACCTTTTTATTCTGCCATTATTGTCGGCAAGGATGACTATGTCGCCCACGCAGTCCATAGTCTTTTCCCATTCCTTTTTTATTGATTCAATTTTTTTAAAAAACAAGCTTAATTCTTCATGCTTGCGTGATAATTCCTCGTTGCTTCTCACCAGTTCTTCCATTGCCATTTTCCGGCCTGTTATGTCGCTGATCAAATAGGTGAAATATCTCCTGCCGTCCAACAGCCATGTTGAAAGAGAAAGCTCGGCAGGGAACTCTGTCCTGTCTTTTTTCAGTCCCGTAAATTCAACATATTCCCATATAATCTTAAAATTGTCCGCGGCATAGGTTGTCTCGAGTGCTTCGAGATGGGTTTTTTGGTATTGCTCAGGCATAATGGAAGATATGGATACACCCTGCAGCTCATCAGGGGTATAACCGAATATTTTCTGTACAGAACCGTTGCAAAAAATAATTACTTTTTCTGAATTGACCGTAATAATAGTGTCATGGACTGTTCTTATCATATTCGAAAAGATTTCAATTGCTGTATGAGGATTATCCTGCTTATGGCTGCCGCTGTTAGATTGCGGGGTATTGCCTGATTTAGCATTTTGCTGATTACCCATGTCTTTATTGTACATCTATTTTGAAAAACAATGAATAGGCAGCTCAAAATTTACTTATGAAAAATGTTTCAGGCACTGAAAGGACTTCTGCTGCGGATGGAACAAAGGTTATACCCTCCTGATAATTACAGGTATTCTTTCGAGATATCGTATGACTCCGGCAATGTCTGCGTTCTCTTTTATAAAAAATACCCTTCCCCCGTGCATTTCTCCTGGTTCCTTGATATTAACCAACCTCAGATATCCCTTTTTCCCGGAGGCAAAATAGCCTGTCGTATAATCAGGGTCGTCAGAGACACAGGCCTCTGCAATAATATCCGGGCACGATGCAACTTTTGATGCAAGGATTAATGCCTCTTTCACAGTCGCGGTGTTTATTCCCATCTTTGACAGTTTTTGAGCAAGCATCCTCCCTGCAGTTTTCCCTATTCCCATTCTTGATGCTCTTACCCCGCGATTTTTATCAGGTTCAACACGCCTGCCTGATTCCGCAAGTATCAAAGATGCACCCCGCATTGCCCTTTGAGCCTTCAAGACCTTAAACCCATTATTTACAGCCTTTTTTGAAACACCGGAAGATGCCAGCTTTTGAATAATAATTCCTTTTGCCTCATCAGGAGATTTGCATTTGACTGTTTTTACAGATAATAAAGGGATAGTTTTTATTTTTTGTTTTATTGTTTCAATTGTGATTACAATCTCATCAGGCTTGCCCCGCGGATGATTCACCGCCCTTTTGAGATATTCATTGCAGATTTGCAGCACATCTTTCTCTTCATATATCCCTTCAGCGCCGGAGATGTGTGTTTCCCTGAGTTTTCGTCTAACCCCTAACCCCTGACCCCTAACCCCGGTCTTTTTCGCCGCCCTCATCCGGATGCTGAACATGATTGAGATTATACACTACATTGCCGTTACAGACACATATATAATATAATTATTTATTGTCTACAGAAAAAGGAGATGTTTGTGATAGCAAGCAGCAAAAACCTGGTTATCTTAAGCTTCATATTCCTTGTGGTTTTTATATCAATCACCAAATATGCTGACTACGATTTATGGTGGCATCTTAAGCTGGGCGAAACGATTTATAACACGGGAAATGTATATAAAGCTGATGAATTCTCATATACGTTTAATGGACAACCTCAGTTTAATGCAGAATGGCTTGCAGACCTCATAATATATATTTCATATAAGGCAGGCGGACTTATATGTGTCAATATATTAAAGGCATCCATTTTGCTTCTTACATTTCTATTCCTTTTCATGACAATGAAAAATCTGCATCAGGATGAAAACGCCGGATTCTATGCAACCATTATAACTCTTGTATTAGTGCTTCTTTCCATAAGATTTAGACTATTCGTTAGGCCTTACCTTTTCTCTTATTTGTTTCTCCCCATCTTCCTTTTTATTATCAGCCATTATGAAAAAAAGAGAAATATTAAGATTCTCTATTTTTTACCTTTAATAGAAATTGTCTGGGCAAATATGAGCGCCGGTGCAGTTTTCGGTCCTCTCATTTTTTCCCTTTTTGTAATAGGGGAATTCATCGAGAAAAGAACAAATTCCATGCTGCTGATTGTATTGGCAGCTGTCATAGCGTCCTCCCTATTTAATCCTGAAATGGAGAACATATATTCACTGGTTTTAAAGTTAGCAAGCGACCCGTACAGTAAAACCGTGGGAGAATATCAACCCGTCTCATTGCAACTCCTTTGGGGATATGGATTTGGATATACATTTGGGTATCAAATACTTGCAATCGGCTCTATTATATATTTTGTTTTTATGCGGGGATGGAAAAATATTTATCACCTTCTCTTATTTATAGTTTTTTTTATAGAATCTCTTTTACAGGTCAGAATAATAGAATTTTTTTCATTTGTTTCGGTAATATTTTTCGCCAATCCGATAGAAAAACTATTAAAGAGTTTCTCCCCTGTTTTAGCAAAAAAAACTATAACGAATCTTGTAATATCTATTTTAATATTAGCAATCGCTGCACTTTCGCTGAAAAGTAAAATCTATTCCTTTGGAATTGGTATAAAAGAACGTGCCTTTCCAGATAGCGCAATAGCTTTTCTTGAAAAAGAAAATATAAAAGGGAAAATGTTCAACAGCTATTCCTTGGGAGGTTACATAATATGGAGTTCACCGTCTGATAGAAAAGTTTTTATTGATGGGCGTTATAGGCGACTCTACAGTCCGGATTTTTACAATAACTATCTCAAGATGCTTAGTAATACTGATGAGTGGAAATCTGCCGAGCAGAAATGGGGATTTGATTATGCTCTGCTAGAGTACGATCTGAAAGACAGCCGCTATCCCAAACACATAAACGAAAATGCCGACTGGGCTCTTGTTTACTGGGATGACCACTCCGCAGTTTATCTTAAGCGAATAGAGAAAAACCTAGGGATAATCGAAAAATATGAATACAAAATAACAAAGCCGAGCTTTAATGATTTCTCTTACCTTCAGCAATATCTGCATTCCGGGAACGCTCATGCTGCCGTAGAACAGATTAACAAAGAAATATCTCTGAATCCTGAAAATCAAGAACCGAGGCTCGCAAAGGCATTTCTCCTTTACAATATGGGAAGTTTCTATCATGATGAGGTGCTTAGGGAACTTGAAATCTGCCTGAAGCTCAAACCCGATCTATCTGCAGAGCACTCGGCTATAGCATTTATCCTTATAAACAAGGGCTTAATAGATAAGGCAAAGGATGAAATAAAAAAGGCCTCAAGGATAAACCCCGATGATCCCGGAGCCGTTTATCTTAAAGAAAGGCTTAATCCCAAACGGATTACCGGCCATTCAGGCCAACCGTAATCCATAGTCTTTTATCAGTCGCAGATCGTCCTTAAACGTCCTGCCGGTCGTAGTAAGATAGTTTCCTGTAAGCAATGAATCGGCTCCCGCAATAAAAACCATTGAGTTGAACTCGCCCAGAACCTGCATCCTGCCGCCGCAAATGCGAATCTCTTTCCCGGGGAGCAGGAACCGGTAAAGGCTGATAATCTTCAGCGCTTCAAATGGATAAAGCATATCCATATCACCAAGTGATGTCCCTTTAACCGGAATTAAGAAATTTACAGGGATAGAATTAACATCCAGCTCTTTCAAGGCAAACGCCATGTCTATCCTGTCCTCCCATGTCTCGCCAAGTCCGAATATCCCCCCTGAACATACAGAAAGGCCTGCTGATTTAGCTGCCTCTATGGTTTTCAATTTGTCATTATACGTGTGTGTCCTGCATATCGCAGGGAAAAATCTTTCTGAGGTTTCGAGATTGTGATGATAACGCTCAAGCCCGCTTTCCTTGAGAAATAATAGTTCACCCTTGCTGAGAAGCCCTAATGTCGCGCATGGCAACAGCCCTATACGCCTTATTTTTTTTACCATGGTAACGATTTCAAACAATTCAGCCTTGCCAATCCTTCTTCCGCTTGTGACAATGCAGAATCTCTTTACGCCGGCCTCTTTTGCCTCTTTTGCCTTTTCAAGCACAACCTCTTTTCTGATAAGAGGATAGACTTCAATGCCGGCCTTGCTCTTTGAAGACTGGGCACAGTATGAGCAGTCTTCAGGGCATGCGCCTGACTTTGCATTTACAATCGCGCAGAGGTCAACAGAATCTGTCCTGAACTTCTCTCTTATTTTATTGGCAAAAGAAAAGAGATTGAACAGGTTTTTCCGTTGAACCCCGGCAACCTGAAAGGCCTCTTCGTTTGTTAGCAGGCCTCCGTTAAGTACCTTATCTGCCAAAATATCAATCACAGGTTATTCTCCCGAAAAACCGCAGTGATTGTCAACTGAAGAATTGAATTGGTTTACATCTTACCTCACCCTGAGTTTCGTCTAAAACATCCAAATGAGTTATACTATAAAAAAACAAAAAGGGAGACCTAATTATGGATATTTTAAAAAAGATAAATGAAGACCTGATTACAAGCATGAAATCTAAAGATGAACTCAAGACAACAACCCTGAGAATGATAAAATCAGCTGTCAAAAATGCTGAGATTGCAAAACGCGGCAAAGGCGATTTAACGGAAGATGATATCATGGGGGTTTTGTCCACAATGGTAAAACAGCGAAAAGAATCTGCTGAACAGTATGAAAAGGCAAATAGAAAAGACCTTGCAGATAAAGAAAACACAGAGATAAGCATCATTCAGGAATATCTCCCAAAACAGTTGACGCCGGAAGAACTCTGTGAGATAATCAAAGCAACGATTCAGGAAACAGGGGTTGTTGGCATGAAGGAAATAGGGAAACTCATGAAAGAGCTCATGCCAAAGGTCAAAGGCAAAGCAGACGGCAAGCTGGTAAACCAGATGATAAAGGAGATACTTGAAAAAGCAGGATGAGCGCATAAAACAGAAAATTACCCAACAGGAGGTGTAAATATGAAAAATATTTTCAAGGTCGCAGCTGCAGTTATGTTCTTATGTTTTCTTGTCCTTCCCGTTTACGTTGAGGGCAGCGATTTGGATAGCTTCATTCATACGCTAAACGTGCAGGCCGAGGCAGATTTACCGGGATTCAAGGCAAACTTGAGCGCCCAGTTCGGAGTTCCAATGCCGCAGGTAGACGTACTCATAAAATCTGTTGACAGGCCTGGAGACGCTTATATGTGCCTCAGGGTCGGCCAGATTGCAAAGCAGCCGACAGAAATGGTTGTTAAGGAATACAGAACCCATAAAGGAAAAGGATGGGGAGTCATCGCAAAAAATCTCGGGATCAAGCCCGGCTCCAGGGAATTCCATGAACTCAAAAGAGGAGATTTAGGCCCGGGTTCAAAATCTGATGATGGCAAGGGGAAGGGAAAAGGAAAAGATAAGAAAGCAAAGTCAGATTTTAGAGAAGGCAAAGGCAAAGACACAGATACAGAAAGAAGCACGGGTACCGGGGATGGCGGCAAAGGAAGGGGGCGCAAAAAATAATCCCATTTTTTTGCGTCATTCAAACAAAGAATGAGGAAATACAGCAAAACATATTGACAATTAAATATTATTTGTGATATGCTTTAAAAGACGATAAAGGCAAACTATCTGTAAGGGTAGGGCGCAAAGTCACCGGTCCTTGAGTAGGGATAGCGGGACTGCCGAAATAAAGTTTAAATTCGACAAAAAGCTCAACCTTACAGAGGTTGGGCTTTTTTATTGTAAATATAGATTCAGGAGATAAAATGCAGGATTCTGGAGAAAAAAGGGAATCTGAAAGAACACCTTATAATGATACCATTACATTTTCAGTCTTGTTTACGGAATCAGAGGACTTAAAAAAAATAGAAATTGAAGGTAAAATAATAAATACCACCCAGGCCGGAATAGGAATTGTCACAAATTTTCCGCTTGAGGCAGGCCATGTCCTGCAATGGGCTGATGAGCATCAAAAAGGCAAACTGCATATGGCATCGGTAAGATGGTCTCAGGAACTTGAAGACTATTTCAGGGCCGGAGCTATGTTCATATAGGCTCCATTATATATTTGCAAATACCTGTCTGATTAAAGCTAATAAAAAATTATTCTCCTAAATATGCCTTTTTCACCTGCTCGTCATTAAGAAGTCCTTTTCCCAAACCATGCATTGTTATCTTGCCGCTTTCAAGTACATACCCCCTGTTAGAAAGATTTAAGGCTGCATGAGCATTCTGCTCCACAAGAAGAACAGTGATGCCGTCATGGTTTATCTCTTTTATTGCCCTGAATATCCTGGTTACAATCAGTGGCGCAAGCCCCAGAGAAGGTTCATCAAGGAGAAGGAGCTTAGGGTCTGACATCAGGGCCCTTGATATAGCGAGCATCTGCTGCTCTCCTCCGCTCAATGTCCCTCCCATCTGTTTCCCCCTCTCTTTAAGAACAGGAAATAATTCATAAACCTTGTCAAATTGATTCTTAAACTTTGAATTTTGAACTTTGAACTTTGTATTTTTAGTATATGCTCCCATCTCAAGGTTTTCCTTTACGGTCAGCCTCGGAAATATCCTTCTGCCTTCAGGCACATGGCTTATTCCCATCTCAACAATCCTGTGGGGAGGCACATCAGTAATATCTTCTCCGGTAAAAGATATGCTTCCGCTTCCGGGTCTCAGTATCCCTGATATTGTCATCAACGTTGTTGATTTGCCGGCTCCATTGTTTCCAATGAGGCAGACTATCTCACCCTGATCGATCTTCAGGGTAACCCCCTTTAACGCCTCTACAGGCCCGTAAAATGTATGTATGTTATTCAGTTCAAGCATTTCCGCTCTCCCATATGCGGGAAGGGAATTGTCTTCGAGCGGTTTTATTTCCCCGATATTCCATAAAGTAAAGTAATCTGAAAAATAAGAGAGGGGAAATGCCTCGGAGCGCAGCGAGAAAGAGCGAGAAGATTGTTCCCTTCCACCGCATGTCAATGTTCTTTTCCAAGATATGCCTCGATTACCAGCGGATTTTTTCTTATCTCTCCCGGAGTCCCCTCTGCAATCCTGACACCATGGTCCAGTACAACTATATTTTCCGAAATACCCATGACAACTTTCATGTCATGCTCTATCAGAATGATTGTCTTTCCGAGTTCCTGAAGCTTCTTTATAAGTTCCATCATCTCTGATGTCTCCTGAGGGTTCATGCCTGCTGTTGGTTCGTCAAGCAGCATAAGCCGCGGCTCCGTTGCAATTGCCCTTGCAATCTCAAGCCTTTTCTGGCTTCCATAAGGGAGATTCCAGGAAAGCGTTTCAGCAAAGTCCTCCAGCCCTACGAGTTCGAGATATTCCAGGGCCTTTTCCTCTATTATTTTCTCCTCTTTCTTAAATGCATTCCCCCTTAATATCGAGGCGAAAAGTCCGGCTCCTGTTCTGCAGTGCTGGGACACCATTATATTCTCAAAAACGCTCATCTCTTTAAAAAGCCTGATATTCTGGAAGGTCCTTGCAATGCCAAGTTTTACAATACTGCTTGGCCGGAAACCTGTAATCTCTGTGTCGAGGAAACTTACCCTGCCCTTTGTAGGTTGTGTTATTCCGGTAAGGCAGTTAAAGAGTGTGGTCTTTCCTGCGCCATTCGGCCCTATAATGCTCGTTATAGAACCTTCCATGACCCTGAACCTGACCTCTTCGATCGCCCTGATGCCGCCAAAATGTTTGGTAAGGTCTCTAACTTCTAAAAGATACACCCTTCCCTCCCATCAGATATCTGCTCTCCCCGGCGAGCCGACTGAGGCGCCCGGGACGGAAAAGGCCCTGAGGCCTGAATATCATAAGCAGAACAAGGCCGCTCCCAAGTGCAAGCATCCTGTAAAGCTGTATCTCTCTTAACATCTCCGGCAGTATCACAAGTATGACTGCACCCAGGATAACGCCCGGTATGCTTCCCAGGCCGCCCAGAATCACCATGCTGAGTATCAGCACGGATTCCATAAATGTAAAGCTCTCAGGAGATACAAACTGCATCTTGGCTGCAAATAAAGCGCCGGCAGCCCCGGCCCAGAAAGCGCCAAATGCAAATGCATATAATTTATACGCGGTCGTGTTTATGCCTATTGAAGAAGATGCAATCTCGTCTTCCCTTATTGCAACCCATGCTCTTCCGGTTCTCGATTTATAAACCCTTCTGACCATAAATACTGTCAGCGCCACAAATGCCAGGATAAAATAATAATAGTAACTTAATCCTCCGAGGGGCGTAGCAAATAAATAAGGGGGTTCTATACCTCCTATTCCATTAGGGCCCTTTGTCACAGAATCCCAGTTGTTAAGCACAAGGCGCACTATCTCTCCAAACCCGAGGGTGACTATGGCAAGATAATCTCCTTTAAGCCTTAACGCCGGGACTGCAAGCAGGAACCCTGAAAAACTGGCAAGCACGACTGACAGAGGAAGGGCTGACCAGAACCCCAAGCCCATTTTTGTATTAAGCAACGCATAAGAATAAGCGCCTATTGCATAAAAGGCAACAAACCCGAGATTTAATAATCCTGCAAAGCCGACAACAACATTAAGCCCCTGCGCCAATATTACATAGATGCCCGCAAGTATCAGCACGTCAATAAAATAATCTTTGGCAAAAAAGGGGACAGAAAGAATAAAACCAAGTAAAAGCAAATAAGCAACAAACCGGGGAGTTTTAGGCCTTGCATACACGGTTTCCAGGCCGCTGCTTACAGATTGTCTTATGACATTGAACTTTTCCGTCAGTGTTTTTGCATAACCAGACAGCGCTCTAAAAATGAATAGTAATATTGAGAGCGTTACAAAAAGGATTAATGCATCCTTAATTCCCCTGAAAGGTAGAAACAGCAGGGCAAGCCATAATGCAATTATTACCGGCCTTAAGACAAACCCCAATCTTTTTTTATCCGTATCCTTTGCTCTCTGCTCTTTGCTCTCTGCTCTTTGTTCTCTCATTTCCTATACCTTTTCCTCATGAGCCTTTCCAAAAAGGCCGGACGGCTTGATGAACAGAATGATAATCAGGATGATAAATGCGTATGCGTCCTTGTATTCAGGGGATATATAACTCGAGCTTAGACTCTCAACCAGGCCGAGGAGTATTCCACCGAACATCGCGCCGGGGATACTCCCTATACCGCCAAGCACTGCTGCGGTAAATGCCTTTATGCCGGCGATATACCCTATGGAATAATTCACAAGCCCGTAGTACATCGCAACCATCAGGCCTGCAACCGCAGCAAGCCCGGAGCCTATGACAAAGGTAACGGATATAACAGTGTCAATGTTGATACCGACCAGAGAAGCCATTGTCTTATCCTGCGCCACTGCCCTCATGGCCTTACCCATCCTTGTTTTTGTTATAAAGAGATTAAGGAGCATCATCAAAACAGCCGAAACAACGATTATAAAAATCTGTATATATGTAAAAGTCATGCCCTGCATCTCAAAGCCTGTTTCCTCAAACAGATGCGGAAAGACCTTATCGGTTGCGCCCTGCGTGAGCATTACATAATTCTGAAGAAAGATCGAAACACCGATGGCGCTTATCAATGGGCTGAGCCTTGATGCATTTCTCAAAGGCTTATAAGCTGTTTTTTCTATTGTAAAACCATACGCTGAACAAAAAACTATGGAAAGTACAAATGTCAGCGCCAGGGCTAACGGAAGGCTGTATGATGTAAGTCCGATGGCTGTAAAAAAACCGAGGAATATAATCCCGAGATATGCGCCGAGCATGTAAATTTCTCCATGCGCAAAATTTATAAGCTCGAGTATCCCGTAGACCATTGTATAGCCCAGGGCTATGAGCGCATAGACGCCTCCGACCGTAAGACCGTTGATTACCTGTTGGACGAACACAGAAGATTCTAACAGAAAAAGGCAGTGTTTTTAAATCTCTTATGAGGTAAAAACGTCAAACCTGCAAAGCCTTCTTTGAATCAATCTCCTTAATCATCGCGTCTATCTCCACTGCATCCATTGTCTCTTTCTCAAGCAATGTCTTTGCAAAGACATCAAGCGTATCAAAGTTATTCGCAAGAAGCGTCTTCGCCCTTTCGTATGCCTCGATGACTATGCGTTTCACTTCCTCGTCTATGTCCTCTGCTGTTTTTTCGCTGTAATCCTTATGCTTGGCTATATCCCTTCCAAGGAATACCTGTTCCTCTTTTTTGCCGAAGGTCAATGGCCCGAGTTTTTCACTCATCCCCCATTCCGTAACCATTCTCCTTGCAAGGTCTGTTGCCCTCTCAAGGTCATTGCCCGCGCCTGTTGTCATATGTTTTAACGCAAGCTCCTCAGCAGCCCGCCCGCCGAGAAATACTGCAAGTGTCTGCAATAAATAATCCTTTGAATAAGTATATTTGTCATCAATAGGAAGCTGCTGTGTTACACCAAGCGCCCTTCCCCTCGGGATGATGCTTACCTTATGAATAGGGTCTGTTCCGGGCGTAAGCTTTGCCACAAGGGCATGCCCTGCCTCATGATAGGCGGTATTCTTCTTTTCTGATTCGCTTATTATCATGCTCTTACGCTCAACGCCCATCAGAACTTTATCCTTTGCAAACTCAAAGTCAGACATGTCAACCTTGCTCTTTGATTTTCTTGCAGCAAGGAGCGCTGCTTCATTTACAAGATTGGCCAGGTCAGCCCCTGAAAATCCAGGCACTCCCCGCGCAATAAGCTCAAGATTTACATTTTCATCAAGTGGAATACTTTTCGTATGCACCTTTAATATCTCGTGCCTGCCGTTTACATCAGGCACCGGCACAACGACCTGTCTGTCAAACCTTCCCGGCCTTAGCAACGCAGGGTCAAGCACATCAGGCCTGTTAGTAGCTGCAAGAATTATCACTCCTTCGTTTCCCTCAAACCCGTCCATCTCTACCAGCAGCTGGTTTAAAGTCTGCTCCCTCTCGTCGTGGCCTCCGCCGAGTCCTGCTCCCCTGTGGCGGCCCACAGCATCTATTTCATCAATAAAAATTATGCACGGCGCATTTTTCTTTGACTGTTCAAATAAATCTCTTACACGCGATGCCCCGACGCCGACAAACATCTCGACAAAATCAGAGCCTGATATCGAAAAAAACGGAACGCCGGCCTCTCCTGCAATTGCCTTTGCCAGAAGGGTCTTGCCCGTGCCCGGAGCGCCGACAAGGAGCACACCCTTTGGTATCTTGCCTCCGAGTTTTGAAAATTTCTGGGGGGCCTTGAGAAAATCTATTATCTCCTGAACCTCATACTTTGCCTCTTCTATTCCCGCTACATCAGCAAAGGTTATCTTTACAGCCTTATCAGACACAAGCTTTGCCTTGCTCTTTCCGAATGATAATGCCTTGTTCCCCCCTGTCTGCATCTGGCGCATAAAGAATATCCAGACCAGCACGAGAAATATTATGGGGCCCCAGGAAAAAAAGAAATTCACATACCATGGGTTCTGTTCAGGCGGCTTTGCCGTAATCTTCACTCCCTTTGCCTTTAACTCCTTGACAAGGTCAGGGTATTCCGCCAGATAGGTCTTGAATTTTTTACCATCATTTAAGCGGCCCATGACATAATTTTCTTTTATGACAACCTCCTCGACATTGCCTGCATCAAGCTTTGCTATGAATTCTGAGAATATCATTTCCTCCTCAGCCTTCTTTGGCGTGTTCAGGAGATTAATCAGGAGTATTGTCATTACTGCCATCAAGACCCAGATAAACAGATTCCTGTATTTATTCAAGATTGCCTCCTAATGATATATTGTATAGTTTACTATTTTACCACATTTAAAAGCTCAGGACATTACCTTCTATCCTTATAGTCTTTTTCTGGATATCCACCAGTCTCTTTATCCCATCTGATGCAAGTTCTATAAGACTGTCCAGCGTATCTTTTGAAAACGGCAGCCCCTCTGCAGTGCCCTGCACTTCGACAAGGTTCCCGCTGCCTGTCATCACTACATTCATATCAACCTCTGCCGACGAATCCTCGGCATAGGTAAGGTCAAGGACCGGCTCGCCATTTACAACCCCGACACTTACTGCTGCAAGGTAATCTTTTAATGGCATCCTTTCTATTAACCCGTTCCTCAAGGCATAGTTCAGTACATCTGCAAGACAGATAAAGGCACCTGTTACACTGACTGTCCTCGTACTGCCGTCTGCCTGAATAACATCACAATCTATCCAGATCGTCCTTTCGCCAATCATAGTCAGGTCAACAACAGACCTCAGTGCCCTTCCAATAAGCCTCTGGATCTCATGAGTCCTGCCTCCGATCCTCCCTGCACTGGACTCACGCATTATCCTCGTCCTGGATGATTTAGGCAGCATAGAATACTCTGCAGTTACCCATCCCTTCTTCTGGTCTTTCAGAAACTGGGGGACTTTCTCTTCTATTGATGCAGTGCAGATAACCCTTGTGTCTCCCATCTCGATAAGCACAGAACCTTCTGCAGTGCCTATAAAATTTCTGGTTATTTTCAGTTCTCTCATGTCAGTGTTCTTCCTCTTGTCAGGCCTCATCTATCCTCCATTCTTAAAGCTATGCCTTCAGCAATCAGCTAACAGCTGACAGCTATTTTTTCTATATATTTTATCTTCTGTTCGAGAAACCTCTCGCCAACCTTTATAAACCTTTCAGGAGAATCAGTGACATAAAATTCCCTTGAGGGCTTTCCCTTTAATTTTCTCTCCCCGCTGTCTTTTTTCAGAATATCTTTTATCTTTTTTGCGGTCTCGACAGCAGAATCTATAAGTCTTACATCCGGGCCCATAACCATTGAAATAACATTTTTCAGCAAAGGATAATGCGTACAACCCAGGACAAGGGTGTCTATGCCCTTATCCTTTATGCCGCTGAGATATTTTTCTGCCACCACCCTTGCAACCTCGCCCTCGGTCCACCCTTCTTCAACCAATGGTACAAAGAGCGGGCATGGAAGGCTGAATATCTCTGCGCTCTTGTCAAGCGCCTTTATTGTCTTTTTATATGCGCTGCTTCTGACTGTTGCCTCTGTCCCTATTATTCCGATTTTCTTATTCCCCGTGCTTTTAAGTGCTGCTTCTGCACCGGGCTCTATAACACCGATAACCGGGATAGACACGCTCTTCCTGATTGCAGCCAGACTGACAGAAGATGCCGTATTGCATGCAATAACCAATAGTTTTATGCCCTTTGATACAAGAAACCGGGTGTTCTCAAAAGAATATCTCATAACAGTTTCAGAAGACCTTATGCCATAAGGGACCCTCGCTGTATCACCGAGATAGATAGTGCTTTCAGCAGGCAACACCCTGAATATCTCCTTCAGGACTGTAAGCCCGCCTATTCCGGAATCAAAAACCCCTATGGGGCTGTTATTCTCAGAGGCCACTTTTGCCAGCCGCTCCGGTTTCCTGTGAAACTGTATCTTTTAACGGATAGAGCAGATATATATGCCCTCCGAGACTTTCCATCTCCCTGCCCTCTATCAATATTTTTACATCAGTTATGTCCTGCACATTTGAAATAAGACTTTCAAAGATACCTTTCAATAGCAAAAATTCTGCCGCTATGTCCCCGCTGAAGTTCCTTCTGAATTCATCCGACAAGTCAACGTACAGGATGCTGTCACTGCCCCTGTATAAACCAAGAAGTTTTGTGTCCCTGGGCACCTCCGAACCTTTTGAATTAACAGGCCCTTTAAAAAATTCACCGAGCACCGCCTCTGCAACAGCCATCTGTGCCATTTTCCTCTGCACTTTCCTTTCTTCCATCTGGAGCCGGCCTTCCACCGGATAATAGACTCTCAGCGTAAACAGGTCTCCTGTCGGCATGATGCCTGTCTCTTCTGCCTCTTTTTCAGGAGAGGGTTGTGAGGGAAATTTTTTTGAAAAATAAAAAAAACCCCCTGCCAGGCCGCCCGCAAACAACAAAACAAGGATTATTGCCCACCGATATTTTTTATTGCCCATAATAAGAAATTCCTTTTATGATTGCCTCTGCAAGCCTTGCACGTGTCTTCTGGTCATAACTCATAATCTTAAATGAAGGCGCCTCAACTAAAACAGCAGGCGCGCCAACAGAATTAAGCACAGGCAATGACATCTCCCTCTGGACAACATTAAGATTAAACTCCTCCTTAACAGCCTTTCCAAGAGCCTCCGCAAGCTTCATGCTCTTCTGGGCATATTTTCTCTGCCTTGAACTTAGGCCATACGCATCTGATGCCGGCTGCTCAGAACCCGTTTCAGCAATCATGGGCACGTACAAGACAAAGCTCTCAGATGCTGCGGTATGTATGCTTATAAATATCTCCGGCATTTTCTGGTTAGCAAACATGGCCCTGTCCCTGAGCTGCACAGACTGGTCACTCTTCCTCGTGAGAAAAACCGCTTTACCCCTCTTTATCAATATAGCTTCTATATCCTTTGCAATCGCAAGGGCAACGTCCTTCTCTTTCAATTCACTGCCCATAATTCCAAAATCATACCCCCCGTGGCCCGGGTCAATAACAAAAACCTTCTGCGATAACATAACCTCTGCCTGCGCTTTTATGTCTGCAGGCCCTTTTGCGTTTACTGCCGATATGTCTACCACAAGCCGTGGCGGAGAAGAAAGCCTCAAGACCTTCATCTCAAAAGGTTCCTTAAGATTTATTGTCAGGATCCTTTCCTTTGCTGATATTTCAAGGTTAAAATCCTTTTGTGGCTTAAGATTAAAAACAAACGGAAACTCAACATTTATCTGCATGCCTGACAAAGAAACATTTGTCTTTTTCAGAAAAGATTCCTCAGCCTCAAATACTAACCGGAGAATTCCTTCCTGCCTCCCTGCCCTGACAGTGACGTCGGTCTTTTCCAGTGCAAAAACAGGAATAACCAATACCGCTAAAAAAATTACAGCTGTTAACGCTGCCTTTTTCATGACATATACATTTTCCATATATAAGGGATGTTTTGCAACTAAAGTTTTAAAAAGTTCAATGCAGAACAGATGCAAATGCTTTGGCGGTCCCAACGGGATTCGAACCCGTGTTTTAGCCTTGAGAGGGCCACGTCCTAGGCCTCTAGACGATGGGACCAACTTAAAAAAAGAGTTAAAAGTTGAGAGTTAAGAATTTTAAAACTTTTCACTTTTAACTTTAAACTTCTAACTTTGAATATGGCTGGGGAGAGAGGATTCGAACCCCTGTAAGCAGATCCAGAGTCTGCCGTCCTGCCACTGGACGACTCCCCAAAAAATAATGTTTTCCGCCGCTTAAAGCGAGTAACATTATATCCCAAACTATCAAAAACTGTCAAAAATAACCGGGGCTGTCTGCATACAAAATACTGACACTCTGAAAGCAGGGCAAGTGCTGGTTGTAAAATATTGTTCAGTCCCCGAAAGATATTCCTATTTCCCTGGCTGTTTTTATTGAATCGCTTTCTATTGGGACATGTTTTATGTTTCCAATAACATCCTCAAGCGGAACAGCCTTCATTTCAGGAGGCTCAAGAGAGACCATTGTGCCAAAATTTTTTGCTTCCACCATGCGTACGGCAGCAGCGCCAAAACGAAGGGATATCAGCCTGTCAAATGTTGTCGGAGACCCGCCCCTCTGGAGATGGCCCAGGACCAGTGACCTTGTGTCCTTACCTGTTTTTTCAGCTATTTTTTTGGCCACAAATTCTCCGACCCCGCCAAGAACAACTTCCTGGCGGCCTATCTCCCCCATGCCTTTATCAATAAAGGTTCCGCCGGCAGGAACAGCTCCCTCTGCCACAACTACAATAGCGTAACGCTGCCCGCGCAGTTCTCCGGCCATGATATGCTCACAGACCCGGTTAATATCAAAAGGAATCTCAGGAATAAGAATAACATCCGCTGCTCCGGACAGGCCGCTGTTAAGGGCAATCCAGCCGGCGCTCCTTCCCATGACCTCAACCACCATCACCCGGTCATGCGACTTGGCAGTGGAATGAAGCCGGTCTATGGCTTCGGTGGCAATGCTCACGGCAGTGTCAAACCCAAAGGTGATTACAGTTGCACCGAGGTCATTATCAATGGTTTTAGGCACACAGATAACAGGGATTCCTTTTTTATAAAAATCATAGGCTATCTTGATACTCCCGTCGCCTCCGACTGCGATGAGGCAGTCAAAACAAAGCCTCTTGAAATTTTCCACAACCTTATCCGAGACATCACGGATCCCGGTTTCCCCTGCCATGTTTGTAACCGGCATCTTAAACGGGTTACCCTTATTCGTAGTCCCTATGATCGTCCCCCCGAGATTTGATATATGCCTGACCTTGTCCGGTGTTAAATGAATGATTTCGTCAGTATCAAGAAGGCCGGCATACCCGTTTTTGATTCCATACACCTCCCAGTGCCTGTTATATGCCGCCATGACCACCGCCTCAATAACTGCATTCAGGCCCGGGGCGTCTCCGCCGCCGGTATTTATGGCAATCTTCATTCCTTTGTCCATGGTTACCTCCTTGCTGACAACATCCTGTTGCGGACATATAAAAGTATATCTATGGATACCATTACAGCATTCATTACGTATAACCATATCACAAAATCAAGGCTGTTGAAAACCTTGTGAAGGATACCGGCAATATATCCGATTAAAACTATGATTAAAAAAATTACACTCTTCCCGGCAGTGGTTCCGGAGGTATAAGACTTATAGATAGACACCGGCCAGGCAGCGCCGAAACAGAGCAGCATTACAACCTCAAAAACGCCGTTTGAGTTCATAAATAAATCCGGAATGAGCGGAAATACCTTATCCTCATGCAGCAAAAAAACTCGAATTTATAACAGCCCTGCCCTCTCCATAATCATGGGCACCTTGTCTTCCATGCCGATTGCCATTATATGAACGCCATCGCAGATCTTTTCGTCTTTTAACTGTTTTATATGCCTTGCAGTAATGTTCATCCCTGTATCAAGGGCCTTTTCCTTGCCGGCAGCCTTGAGTTCGTCAATCAAGGCCTGCGGGACCCTGATGCCAGGCACATTGTTATTAAGGAAGTTGGCCATACCAACGGATTTCAAAACAACAAAACCGGCGAGTATTTTCACGGGAAATTTCCTTGCATGCTTCATAAATTCCCTGAATTTTTCTATATCATATATTGCCTGCGTCTGAAAAAAGTTTGCGCCTGCCCTCACTTTTTTATCAAACTTCATAAGCTGCGGTTCCAGGGGGTTTGCCTCAGGAGTCACAACCGCGCCCTGAAAAAAATCAGTAGAACCCTTAAGGTCATTGCCTGATATATCTTTGCCTTTATTAAGGCCGTCAACAGCCTTAAGAAGCTGGACTGACTCTATATCATAAACAGGCTTTGCGCCTTTATGGTCGCCTGCAGAGACATGGTCTCCTGTCATGCATAAAACATTTTTAATTCCCAGAATACTTGCGCCAAGCAGGTCTGACTGAAGGCCTATCCTGTTCCTGTCGCGGCATGTCATCTGGAGTATCGGCTCAAGCCCGTGCTCCATTGCAACCTTGCACACAGCCAGGGAACATATACGCATCACAGCAGACTGGTTGTCTGTTACATTCACGGCATCCAGCTTGCCCTTAAGAAGCTCCATGTGGTGAATCATTTCTTTGATATCAGTGCCCTTTGGCGGCCCGACCTCAGCAGTTACAGCAAACTTGCCTGAATTCAATATATCCTTAAAGCTCATTTCTTCTTTTCCTCCCTTGCCACAAGTGTTCTCGGCTTCTGCGAAGCTGACCAGTCTTTTGCCTCCAGTGTCACCTCACAGAGTTCCTGAAGCCTGTCGAGTTTTTTCATCCTCTCATATATCCTTACCCATGCGCATTTAATATCCGGGCTTATCTCGCAGTGCCCGTCCTTGCATCCTCCGCAGGGCCCGTTCAAAAGACCTTTGGGACATGCTGTTATAGGGCAAATGCCCCCGGTCTTATCGAGAATGCACTTCCCGCACAAGGAACATCTTTCATCAAAGAACTGAAGCCTTGTCATGTTCCCGAGGAACATACTGTCATTTGCAGGATAAACAGGCTTGTCCTCATAAAGCTCTACCGCAGACTGAGTTCCTGCGCCGCAGGACATTACAATTATGCACTCTGCCTTGTCCAGCGCTTCTTTAAAAGGCTTTAATTCCACCTTTGTCCCGAGGACCTGACAGCCTGTCTTTGCAACAAAAGTACCGGTGACAGTTTTTCCTTCTGCCTCCAGAGTTTCTTTCATTGCCTTAAGCTCAGGCTCTCCGCCTGTGCCGCACAGTGTTGCGCATTCAGAGCACCCGAGCAAAAAGAAACTCTTGTAGGTTTTTATGTTTTCCATCAATTCCTTAAATTCCCGCTTTTTAGTTATTATCATGCTTTCTCCTCTCCAGTAAACTTAATAAGAAGTAAGGTTGTTATTATAACGATAAATACCGCCAAAAATAAATACTATTTTCTTGAAAGCAAATGGGTGCTATAATCGAGTTAAAAGCACAGAGTCAAATGCAAGGAGGGCAAGATGATAGTAATAGCAGAGAATCTTCATACAAGAAACAAGAAATACATGGAGGCTGTAAAGAAAAAGGACTCTAAGGCCATATCCCGGCTTTCCAAAGAGCTTGCTGATGCAGGCGCAGAGGTTATTAATGTGCAGTGCTCTCTTGACGGAAGCGGCGATGCAGAAGCGCTGCCCATGGTTGTAGAGGCTATAGTGAAGGCAACAGGGCTTACTATATCGCTTGATTCAAGAAATATCGAGGCCTTAAAAAAGGCTATTCCATTGTGTAATAAACCGCCGCTGATAAATTATCTTTCTGCCACTGAGCCTTCTGACCGCAAAAAATTGCTGTCTTTAGTTGCGGATAAAAAAACAAACCTTGTTCTCAGGGCTTCAAAAAATGTGGTCCCTTCATCCCTCGAGGCAAAACTGCAGATACTCGGAGACTTGCTGGAAGAAGCCAATGCCGCTGATATCCCGAATGAAAGGCTGTTCGCTGACCCTTCTGTTGTTCATATCGGGAAAGGCATGGGGCAGGACCATCTGATAAACTCTCACGATTGTATTCGCGCCTTGACAGAAATGGTTGAACCGCCGATAAATACAATTGCATGGATATCTAACGTCTCAGCAGGCATGCCCGGGAAATTACAGCCGGGGATGAATTCTGTATTCCTGAGTTATCTTGCAGGAGCAGGCCTTGATGCTGCCATGGTTGATGTGCTGAACCCTGAGATAAGAAAAACCATATATATGATAAAATCATTCAGGGATGAGGTTGTGTTTTCACCGGCAGATATATCTTAATTATGATTATAACAGGAGATAGGATATGGTATTTGAGCGGTTTTTTTTGCCGATAGTCAATAACGTTTATTTAAAAATAAAGAGGCAAAATCCTCGGAGCGGAGCGAGAATGAGCGAGAATATTATATCCTATCTCTCTCTGTTTCAAAGGAAACTTTAATTTGAAAACAGCCTACTTTGACTGCTCGTCAGGAATTAGCGGCGACATGTGCCTCGGCGCGCTCGTTGATGCAGGCGTCCCTGTAAAAAAATTAGAGCAGGAACTCGGAAAGATTCCAATAAAGGGCTATAAGCTCAGAGCCAGAAAGGTCAAACGCGCAGGCTTCAGGGCGACAAAGGTGGATGTTTTACAGCTCTCAGCTCTCAGCTCTCAGCTCTCAGCTAAAAAATGGAAAGACATTGAAAAGATAATCAAAACATCCAGACTCTCCGACAATATCAAACAAAAAGGCCTCAAAATCTTCAGAAAGCTTTTCGAGGCAGAGGCAAAGGTGCATGGCGAGCGCTTTGATAAGATCCATCTGCATGAACTTGGCGCTGTTGACTGCATCGTTGATATCATGGGCACTCTCATCTGTCTCAATATCCTCGCCATAGAGAAAGTCTATTCATCTCCTGTAAACCTCGGCAGCGGCTTTGTTAAAACAGAGCATGGCGTCCTGCCTGTGCCCGCGCCTGCAACAGCGGAAGTCCTCAGAAGTCAGAAGTCAGTCTCCTTCGGCGACTCGCTGGGGCGAGAAGTCAGAAGTCAGATTTATTCTGACGGAACAAATTTTGAGCTGACAACCCCAACAGGCGCTGTGATAATAAGAGAGACAGCATCCGGTTTTGGAAATATGCCGGGTATGTCTGTCAAAAAGATTGGCATAGGAGCCGGAGGCAGGGATTTTAAGGGCAAGGCAAATGTGCTGAGAATTTTTGTCGGAGAGAGCAGAGAGCAGAGAGCAGAGAGCAAAGAGCAAACAATCACAGTCATCGAGACAAATATTGATGACATGAACCCGCAGGTCTATGAATATGTGATGGAGAGGTTATTCAGAGCAGGCGCGCTTGATGTTTTTCTCACACAGGTGATAATGAAAAAAGGAAGGCCGGGGATAAAACTTTCAGTGCTCTGCAATGATTCAGATAAAGAGAACCTGATGAATATCATCTTTGAGGAAACAACAACAATAGGGCTCAGGTTTTATTCTGCTGGCAGAAAGACATTGGACAGAGAGATAAAAAACCTCAATACAAAATTCGGAAAAATAAACCTCAAGCTCTCAAAACTCGGGGACAAGACAGTAAGGATAACGCCTGAATATGAAGACTGTAAAAGACTTGCCAAAAAACTTAACTTGCCGCTGCTTGAAGTAATAAAAAGCGTATCATCGGCGTACAGTAAACCCAGTTTATAATCCATCAAATTGTATGATATAATTAACCATTCACGGAAAAGGAGGCATAGCTTGAAACTACATGTAATCATAGAACAAGACGAAGCAGGTTACTATGTCGCTGAAGTTCCTGCATTGCCCGGGTGTTTTTCTCAAGGTAAAACCCATGATGCAGCCCTTGCAAACATCAAAGAGGCAATTGAGGGATGGCTTGAGGTCATGGAATCAAAAACCGTCTCTAAGCCTTCTCATCTTATAGAAGTAACTGTATAATGAGTCCCGGCCTTAAGCTTGTTTCAGGTGAAGAGGCCGTAAAAAAATTTAAACGCGCAGGTTGGACTGCTGTCCGTCAAAAAGGCTCCCATGTAATGCTCACCAAGCCCGGCTTTCAATGGACTTTATCCGTTCCCCAGCATGATGAGCTTGGCCCGGGGTTGTTAAGGAAACTGCTAAAGCAGGCAGGGCTGACAATAGAAGAATTCAATGAACTGTAAACTGCTTTTCTGCATCTTCAAGAAGCGATAGCGCATAGCCGCAGTTTTCAGGAGCTATGAACCCTTGAACCCTTGACACCTGCCAGTTGCCTCATAATAAAATGTTACCGAAGGCTCGTTGACTCAACGTGTTTTTTATAATACAGAGAGAAGATTTTTTTCAGCTTCTCTTCCATGCC
>WPIF01000025.1 GCA_009773185.1 Nitrospirota bacterium
CTGATAAACGGTTCTCCACAATGCATCAGTATACCAAAATATCTCCGGACATCATTCACCCACGGGCAAGCCCGTGGAACTCTGATAACGTGTTAGACCCTGAAACAAGTTCAGGGTGACAAAACAAAACAATAGAAAAAGAATACCATACAGAAGATTACCTTGACAACAGATTTAAAATACAAAATCCCGTTAAGACAAAATCTCTCCTATTGCACCGCAGATATTTTTGTGATAGTGTTTATCTATGGAAGAAAAAAGACGCCATAAAAGGATCAGGGTAAAAGGTGTCTACGGCAAGATACTCAAGACTCTTTCAGAACTGAACATATTGAACCTGAGTTTAGGCGGAGCTGCAATAGAGGTCAAGAAAAGCCTTGTTGTAGGCAAAGAATATTCTATTCTTATTGAGGATAAAGGCAAACAGATAGAGCTGAAGGGGATTGTTATATGGTCTGTTCTAAAAAAATCACAAAAAGAGACTCTTACCGATGTAACGCCTGTATATAATGTCGGCATAAAATTTCATGATGTCCTTACCGATAAAGCAACTGCTCTTATTGATTTCATGGATACGCACAAAGTCGCGGCAAGCAAAGAGAGGCTTATGGGCTTAAGGGTCAAGATTGCTGCGGAGAAAAATGCTGTCCTGTGCGACCCCTTCGGGTACAAGGTCAAGCTTATCAGCCCTTTCGGCATGCTCATAGAGACCATGCAGCCAATGAATCCGGAAGACAGGATGCCAATGGAACTGCTTCTCAAAGACATAACGCCTTTCCGGGGCCGGCTGCAGGGAATGCCTGACGAAGGAGTACCAGCAGATATATACCTTAAGGACGGCAAGGCTATAAGGTTCCTTGGAAGAATTGTCTCCTGCACAGAGATAAATGAAAGCGACCCAAAGATATATGACATTGGAGTTGAATTTCTTGATATGCACGCAGAAGACTGGGCCAACCTCGCAGAATTCATCCGCTCCATCAGCACAGAAAAATAGCAGCTTTACTTGTATTTTCCTTTTCCGGCCCGGACAATCAGCCCGGCGCATCAGGCTATAAAAAATTATGGTTGACTTTTTATAAGGCTGCCTATATATTTTAATTATTAGAAAACCTAAATCCAAAGAAAGGAGGTAGCAAAAATGTTCAGATTTTATGGCGGACAAGTCGTAAAAAAGGGAACTTACTGGAATCTGTCCAGCGGAGAGAGCATTGAACTGGAGCATGAAAAAATTCTCCCCGGCAGCAGACAGGTAAGATACCTGAAGGTGCCGGCCACAGGCATCTTCATCCTCGGCCCCATTTCAGGCCTGCTGTTTATATGCCTGCTCCCATTGATGTCTCTGCTCATCGTAATTACACTTCTCTCGCGCATAGCAGTAGCTTCTGATGCCCTGAAATCCGACGAGGCTGCAATGTGCATGGGCTGCCACTCAGCACAGGGCGTTGTCAAGACATTCAAGAACAAGGAAAAAGTTTCTGTCTACATCGAAGAAAGCCACTTCAAAAATACCGTGCACGGCTTCCTGACCTGCACCAGCTGCCACAGCACAGTCTCCATGGACAACCACCCCTCAGCCCAGTATGCAAGCAAAAAAGAGTTTGCAATTCAGATCTCAAAAGCTTGCAAGACATGCCATAGCGATGAACAGGTTCTGGCAAAGCCAATACACAAGCAAGCCATAACCCGGGCCAATGCCCCGCCGTGTTCAGATTGCCATGGTTCCCACTCCATCAGCAAAGTCTCAGGAGGTAAAGCAACAGCCAGCAACTCTCAGTACTGTCTCACCTGTCACAAAAAAGACCTGAATCTCTCAATGAAAGGGGAAACTCTTTCTCTTACAATCGATGAAACAATTCTAAGGAAATCGGTGCACGGCAACCACAACTGTTCTGATTGCCACACCCAGTTTTCCAAAAAAGAGCACCCGGTAAAGACTTTCGGAAGCAAACGCGAACTATCAATATCCGTAGCCGGGGTGTGCAAGGGGTGTCACCCTGAAAAATACAAACAGTATCAGGGAAGCATTCACTCCAATATGCTTACGCAGGGCAACCTTAAAGCCCCTGTATGCACAGACTGTCACGGCGCCCACTCTGTGGGACATAAGGCACTGGTAGAAACAATAAGCGGGGTGCCATGCAAAAAATGTCATGAGGCTACATTTGAGGCCTACAAATCAAGCGTCCATGGCCAGGCAAAAACTAACGGCAAGGGCAATGCGCCTATATGCTCTTCCTGCCATTCTGCACATGAGATGAGGCCTGCTCTTGCATCAAGGTCGCCCAGGGCAACATGCATGGGGTGCCACAAGAACGCAGCGGCCCTCCATAAAGAGTGGCTTCCAAACTCAGATATACATCTTGAGGCTGTAGCCTGCACTGCCTGTCATGTCCCTGATGCGGAACGCAGGGTTTACCTGCGCGTAACTGACAGCGCTTCGGGCGAGAATATCTCCAAAGCCAGGGTAAAACAATTTCTTGGAGCAAACTACGAAAGTTTAACACTGGCCAAGGCAAATGGCATTGAAGACCAGCAGCTCTGGGATATGTACCAGAAGCTCGGCGATAGCGGCACAAAAATGAACCTTACGGGAACGCTCGGGCTTAATGATTGCAACCAGTCTCATAGTCTGGCTCCCAAGGGCAAGGCGCTAAAACAGTGCGACAGATGCCATGATGCCGATTCAAAGTCCTTCAAGGCAGTCAGTATGGCAATTATCACGCCGGACGGCCATGAAGAGCGCTACAATGTAAACCCGGCGGTGTTGGGCTCCATGTTCACAATACTGCCTTTAAACCAGTTCTATGCGCTTGGCGGCACGCGGATAAAGATACTGGATATCATTGGAATACTGATGGTCGTCGGCGGCATGTCAGTTCCGATAGTCCACATAACATTAAGGATACTGACCTCGCCGATAAGAGAGGCCAGGAGACTTAACAAACTAAGGAAGGAGGGCAGGAGATGAAAAAAATATACCTCCATCCACTGCCGGTAAGGATATGGCACTGGATAAATGCATTAAGCTTTCTGCTGTTGATAGTCACAGGGCTCCAGATAAGGTACCGCGATGTTTTTAAATTAACATCGTTCAAGACCGCTGTTGATATCCACAACATATTAGGGTTTGTTCTGCTCTTCAACTTCTTTATCTGGCTGATTTACTATCTTGTCTCGGGCAAGTTCAATATCTATATACCTGAATTCAGCCTCAGAAGCCTTATCGAGGGAAGCATACGGCAGGCAAGGTATTATGGATACGGAATATTTGTTGGTGAGGAGAATCCGCACCACAGCACGCCGGATAACAAATTCAATCCCATGCAGCAGATGGCCTATCTGAACATCATGGCGCTCTTCATCCCGATGCAGATAGCAACAGGGCTTCTGATGTGGGATGTGAAAGGCTTCTCACAGTGGATCGGCCTTGCAGGAGGGATAAAGATAGTAGACAGCGTCCATGTGCTGCTGTTCCTGTTCTTCACCTCGTTCCTGTTTGTCCACATCTATCTGGCAACGCTCGGGCATTCGACTTTTGCGCATATAAAGGCAATGTTCGTCGGGTATGAAGAAGAACCGGAGCATGGACACAGCCACTGATTGAATAAGTTTTTAAGTTGTTTCCCCCAGAGGGGTGAGAGGCTTATCCTCTCATCCCTCTACCCTTTTTCCCTTCTTGCCCCTTTAATGATCCTTGACAATTATAAAGTTGAACTTTAGATTTTACAGGACAAATTACCCATGCCATACGAACTTCGCTTTTAGTCGTATTACTTTCCCTCGCCCCCTTGTCGCCACAGGCGACTCGCCGAGGCGAGAACCCTGTTTCTCTTGATATGGCACTTTTGACTATTGAACTTTTGACTATTGAACTTTTGACTATTGAACTTTTGACTATTGAACTTTTGACTATTGAACTTACTCGCTTCTGCGCTTGCTTGCTTCCGAGCTTCCTTGTTATAATGCTGGCAGGTTTTTGGAGAGGAGACTGTTTGCGGTTAAGAAATATTAAAAATGGGGCGACCCGAATTATAAGTGAAGTGTCTTTTAAAACTTGCTCATTTTTTGTATAATGGTTAAAGATGAGTACGTTTAAAATCGAGGATGCGACTTTAGTAATTGTTGGCGCGTGGAATGTTGCTATCATTGAACCCCAATGGATCGTCAAAAATGCGCTACAAGTTCCATCAGGAACTAAGTCGCCGATTGAAATGGAAGTGAGTATGGGGCTAGCCACTAATTTCAGATCGAAAATTAATGATTTATATTTTATTCCCTCAAATGATAAATTTATAATCAATCCATCAAAGGAAAATGAAGAGTTGTTTAAACTCGCTGATTTTGCGGCAATTAATTTATACCGGACTCTTTCACATACGCCCATACAAGCCATTGGATACAATTTTACCTATGTGCTTGATGCCGATGAAAACTATACTATAGATATTGCAAATTGCGCAGGAACTAATAATTCGGAATTTTATAAGCGAATTAATGCGATAGCACGGCCTGAAACAAACATCCAACATTCTTTACTCCTCGGTGCAGATGATGCGGCTGTGCTAAATGTGCAATACAACATTACATCGAGCAATAAATTTCTCAAAATGAATTACCATTATCAGGTCAATAAGGATGCAAAAAAAATTGAGAAAGCCTTGGGCAAATTTAATAATAACTATCAACACGCTACGTTAGTTAATTCTGCTTTAACAAAAAAAGGATAAAAATATGAATATGAATCTGAATAACCAAACTATGATAGCAACATTGGCTACTACAATAGTAACATTGCACTTGATGTCATTTGAGCCAATTAAAGATACAACATCCGAGGAAACATCTACACCAGAGACCTATGTTTTAGACGGTTTTTTCGAACCACAGTACAGAGTAATTAATGGAAAATTTTTCCCATTAACTGAGCCTATTGTAACAAGCATAGAGGCTGCAAGTAATTTCTTGGAAATAGGCAACTTTTTATTCAAAAATTCTAGAGATATTTCCGCAGAAGAATCTGCCATGATGCACAATTTTATTCAGAAAAGATATAAAAAATTAAAGATTTAATCAATGGCACTAGAAGATGCTATTAATAGATCAAGTGTAATCCTGCCGGAACATAAGCCAGAACTTTTAAGGTGTTTAAAAACATTTCCGGTCAATCTTGAGAAATGGTTATACGGGGTAGGGATTGCTGATGCTAGCACACTTTTCCAAGGTGATATAATTTTAGATATTCCTGTATGCTTCATTGATGACTCGGGTGAAACTCTCTTGGGAAAAGATGCGGTTGCTTTGATTTCTCACACATGTGACATGCAACTAAATCGTCACGATTTCATCGTAGTTTCTCCCATCGTTTCGTTTGATGAGTATAAATTCTTAAACAATTATGAAGAAAATAAAGAGCGAATTGACGACCTATTAACTGCTATTCGTAAAAATGACATTTTCAGATATTTTTATCTTCCTGCACAAAAAGGTTTGCCGGAAAGCTTTATTGATTTTTCAAGAATGGTGACCATTTCTAATGCTTTTTTAAATTCGATTAAAGCAATAAAGGCTAAAAATTGCATATTGTCGTTATCTCAAATTGGCTCTTATTTATTTCTCATTAAATTAACTTATCATCTCGCTAGAATGGAAAGACCTTCGCAGAACTAGCCAGAAGGGAAGAAAAAAGGCAGGTCTTGATAGCCTGCGGGTCGTTTTAAGGGCTCGGTTTATATTTAAACTGAATTATCAGTTGCTTCCTATTGTATTTCAGTGAAAATTTGCTTGACAGTCCCTTATCCCCTTTATATAATCCATCCAAATGCATAAGCGATATAAAAATAATATTCTGTAAATAAAATAAAAAAGGAGAATTAAGATGCCAGTTCCAGCCAAGACCATTTACATTAATTTTTTTGAAGAAATTATTCCTCAGCGTGTTTTTCAATTTATTAGTTTCTGCACTCAGATTTTTCAGCAACAGCAGCCAGATATCCTTCAAATTAATATCGCCTCTCCTGGCGGTAGTGTTGCTGCAGGTATGATTCTTCATAATTATCTCAAATCACTTCCTTGTAAGCTTATCATGCATAATATTGGCTCTGTTGATTCAATTGCTACAATTATTTTTTTAGCTGGTGAAGAACGATACGCCAATCCTAATTCATCTTTCTTGTTCCATGGCATAGTAACTAATTTCCCAGCCCAAACGTCCATGACGATGTTCCAATTAAAAGAACGCCTAAGCAGTCTAGAAGTTGACCAAAATAAAATATCAAATACAATCACAGAACTTACAAAAATCTCCAAGTCTGAACTTGATAATCTGTTCTTGCAAGGGGAAGTCAAATCCCCAGACTTTGCTCTTGAAAAAGGGTTCATTCATGAAATAAAAGGAATGAAGCTTCCGAAAGATGCAATCGTTTTTAGCTTTGCTTAAGGTTTAATGAGATAGTCCTATTTAATTTAAATTCCTTTTTTTGCGCATTAAAAATGCGTATTCCTACACTTAGGCTACAAACAATACGGCTTCCCATCGCTGTTGACTTGCAGGAGAAGTATGCTTAACCGCTTGAATTATGAAATTTCCAGGACACTACACTTAATTCCTGATGCCGTAATTCAAAAAAAGGAATAGGGACAGGCAGTTATTCACCATTTTAGTTTATTAATTGGAAAGTAGCTGTGGCAGAATATGCCGACAGAGTTCCAGCCATCTCCTATCCCCTTTCCTTTTCCCCAAAACAATTCCTTTATGCTAAAATTATATCGAAAGGAGTTAATGTCATGCTTAAAGCGGAGAAAATAAAAAAAGAGATAGATGTCCTGCCAACGGCTATGCTGGATGACGTGGAGAAGTTCATCAAGGGACTTAAGACACGCAAGAAAAATGGCAAGAGGAAATCCTTTCTTCTGTCTGGGCTGGCTGATATGGCTGCTGATATAGATTTACCAAGGGATTTCTCAAAGCACCACGACCATTATCTTTACGGCCTCCCGAAAAAATGAGCGGCATCTTCCTCGACACCGGCTATTTGATAGCACTGGTCAATAAAAAAGATAACCTGCATAAAGCTGCTGTAGAGGCATCAGAAAAATATCATGGCCCTTTTCTAACCACGCAGCTTATTCTTATTGAACTCGCAAACAGCCTTTGCCTTCCGCTTCAAAAACCGCTTGCAATAAGGATGATAGATAAAATACAGGCCGACCCCCTAACCACGGTTATCCCTGTTACTTTTGACAGATTCGAAAAAGCCCTGTCACTCTATAAAAAGCGTAATGACAAGTCATGGGGCATGATAGACTGCTTTTCATTCATTGCGCTGGATGAATTCGGAGTGAAACAGGCGCTTACTTTTGATGAGCATTTCAGACAGGCTGGTTATAAAGTTCCCTTGTTGTAGATTCCTGCTGGTGAATTCCGGTAACACCATACTTAACTCTTAGCACTGTAATTCATAATCCGCAGTATACCCTCAGCAAAAAATCCTATCCTGTTCAATCGCCCTCAAAAAATATCTCAGAAATTGCCACGGGCTTTGCCCTCGCAATGATATGCTTTGCAGGGCAAATATTTTTCAGGGAGGGGGAGGGGCTTCCAGGGGGATGGAAGCCCCTATTGGGGGGAAACAACTCTATAAGCTGTGCTGTGAAGCCTTTCTCATAAACGTCGGAATATCCAGCGGGTCTTCATACGGCATCAGGTCGCTGGCTGCTGCCGGGGCCACTGCATACTCAGGCCTGAGATTTTTCGAAAGTACCCGGTCTGAGCCTTTAAATGTTATCGGCTCTTTTACAGGCATCCACTTCTTGATCTGCGGCAGTTCGACCTTTTCTTTCTTCTCCTCAAAACCTGTTGCAATCACAGTAACCCTGACCTCGTCTTCAATATCAGGGTCAATGACTGCGCCGAAAATTATGTTTGCTTCATCATCTGCCATGTCATATATAAATGCAGCTGCATCCTGAACAGAGCTTTGTGAAAGTTCAAGGCCGCCGGTAATATTGATAACAATTCCCTTTGCGCCCTCAGTGGAGGAATTTTCAAGCAATGGATTTGAGATGGCCTTTTTGGCCGCCTCCAGAGCGCCGTTTTCTCCTCTGCCAAGGCCCACTCCCATGACAGCCCTTCCTGCATTTGCCATGATAGTTTTTATATCCGCAAAATCCAGGTTTATAAGGCCGGGGATAAGGATTAAATCCGATATGCCCTGAACAGCCTGCCTCAGCACATCGTTTGCCACGGCAAAGGACTTGAGCATCGGCGTGCCTTTTTCAACAACAAGGCCTATCCTGTCATTGGGTATAACAATCAGGGCATCAACATAGTTCTGAAGTTCTTTCATGCCGATATCCGCATTGATGGCCCTTTTCCTTCCTTCATAGAAAAATGGTTTTGTTACAATAGCAACTGTCAGGGCGCCAAGCTCCCTTGCAATGCCTGCGACAACAGGAGATGCGCCTGTGCCGGTGCCTCCGCCCATGCCTGCTGTTATAAAGACCATATCAGAACCCCTGAGGCATTCGGCAATAGCTTCTTTGTCTTCCAGTGCCGCTTCTTTTCCGATCTCGGGGTTCGAGCCAGCTCCAAGGCCTTTTGTCAGCTCCAGCCCTATCTGCACCTTTGTCGGAGCCAGTGAAGTTTCAAGAACCTGGCTGTCTGTATTCACTGCTATGAATTCAACACCATGGAGATTAGAGGCTATCATGTTGTTAACGGCATTCCCTCCTGCGCCTCCAAGCCCTATAACCTTTATACTTGCTCCCTGCCCTCTTACTTCTTCCATTTCAAACATAAAGCACCCCCTTTTTTATTTTTCTGAAATTTATATCCATAAACTTGTTCATAAGCGGAACTGTATTAAACTGTCTTAGAGATTCATGTAAAAGACACGGGATAGTGTCCGAGCGGCTTATTTTGCCTGCCTCTATGCAAAATGCATGGACAGGCAAAATCCTCGGAGCTTGTCCGCCTCGGGCGGACGAGCGAGAATGAGAGAGGATGCTATGCCGTGTCTTTAAAAAGTTGTATATCATCCTTATTCCTTAAACCCTCTGCTTCATGGTTACTGTTTTCCCTCTTAAATCATGCCCGTTAACTCCGAACAGATTCCCTACCCATTCCTTCATCCTGTCGAATATCCCGTTAAACATGTCCCCATAAAAAACCCTCTGGCTCCCGTTCATGGAGCCATGGAGAATAAGCCCTATGCCTGTTGAATACATTGGATTATTCAAATTATTCTCTATGCCTGAGGCATGCGGGATATGTTTCGTCTTTATCCCTTCCGGCATTCCTATCCTTACTGAAAGCCCCAGGTCTGCCTCCACCAGCCGGTCAAGCCCTTCAAGCAAAGAGGCGCCGCCTGTCAACACAGCCCCTGAAAGGCCAAGTTCTTTAGCTGAGACGCTTTCTATTTCCCTCTTTATAAGTTCAGTCAGTTCCTCACACCTTGGCTGTATAATTTCCGCAATATATTTTCTTGGGATCTTCCTCACCTGTTTATCTGCTCCTGTAACGTCCATCTCCGCTGTTCCGTCAACCATGCCTGTTATTGCACACCCGTATTTTTTCTTGACCCTCTCAGCTTCCAGCACAGGGATCCTCAGGCCGATACCAATGTCACTTGTGAAATGATTGCCGCCGAGCGCAAGGACCGCAGTATGCCTCAGGCTTCCGTCCCTGTATATGGCAATGTCTGTTGTGCCTCCTCCGATGTCAATCAGGGCGACACCAAGGTCTTTCTCATCGCCTGTAAGCACTGCCTCTGCAGACGCAATGGGCTCAAGCACAATATCAATAACTTCAAGGCCTGCCCTTTCACAGCATTTAAGCAGGTTCTGCACAGACGATACAGCTCCTGTAACTATATGCACCTTTACCTCAAGCCTTACGCCTGACATGCCAACAGGGTCTTTTATCCCGTCCTGGCCATCGAGCATGAACTCGGTGGGGATTACATGAAGGACTTCCCTGTCTAATGGAACATATACAACGCTTGCGGAATCTATGGCACGCTCAACATCCTGGGGCCTGACCTCCTTCCCCCTGATGCCGACTGCTCCATAACTCTCAAAACCCTTTATGTGCCCCCCGGCAATCCCGACATAAACAGACCTTATCTCAACTCCTGCTGCTGTTTCAGCCATTGCCACTGCCTTTTTTATTGAATCAACAGTAGACTCTATATTTATCACAACCCCTTTTCTCAGGCCTGTGGAAGGCGCTGAGCCCATCCCGAGTATATTAATTTTATTGTCCAGCACCTCGGCTACAAGGGCGCATATCTTTGTTGTGCCGACATCAAGCCCTGCGATAATGCTGCCCCTTCTCATCTTATGACCTCACTTATCGGTTTAACGACAACCCTGTTGGCAAACCTGAGGTCAATATAATCAACAGGGATGCCCCTCTTTCTTATTTCATCTTCGAGTTCAATAAGCCTTCCGAGCTTTTCCTCGTATTCTCCGTACCCGACTTTTACCAGCGTGCCGTCAACCTGCATGGAGATATCTTCAGACCCTGCGCCCTTTGGCATAATGACCTCCACACGGCCCTTCATATTGATAAAACCCTTCCCCTTCATCGCCTTTACGAGATTCAATGCCTCTGAAAAGGTCTCACTGTTTTTAAAGGGGTCTCCCGAGATTACCGGCAGGAAAGGAACTGAACCGCCTTTTATCTCCTCCAGCAGGTTGCCCCTGTCATCAACAAAGAATGTGCGGCCGTTCATTTCAAGAAGGGCATAGGGCGCAGACTCTTCTATCCTGACCAGAAGCCTGTAGGGAAAATCTTTTCTGAAGCTGACAGACCTGACCCATGCAGATTTCAAAAGTTTTGCCGAAAGGTCCCTGCTCGATATTCCTATCAGCCCCTCATTTTCTTTAAGCCCCATTATTGCCTTTAGTTCATTGTCTGTAAGATGTTTGTTGCCTGAAAAAATAATCTCCTTCACCGGAAACATTGTATGGCTTACAACATTAAATACATATCTTCCGCCGAAATATATGCCTCCCATCAATAAAATCAGCATTCCCAGCTTCAACGGCCAGCGCCTCTTTCCTGTCTTCTGTGCCGATGATTGCTTATTTATCTTTTTTGTTCTCATATCTTTGCCCTTCCGGCTCTGTTAATCGCATCTTTAAGCATCTCCTCTATGAGCATCGGAAAATCAAGGCCTGCCAGCCTTGCAATCTTCGGGAGAAGGCTCGTCTCGGTCATGCCCGGGATGGTATTCACCTCAAGGACATAAGGGTTCCCGCTCCTGCCTATAATCAGGTCAACCCTTGTTGCGCCGCTGCAGCCCAGAGCTTTATGAGCGTAGAGAGCAATATCTTTTGCCTTCCTGTAGGTTTTCTCGCTTATCTCGGGAGGGAGGATATATTCAGTAAGCCCCGGAGTATATTTTGCTTCATAGTTATAAAACTCAAGAGCCGGCCTGACCTCAACGCCGCCCAGGCTCTTGTCATTAAGGATTCCTATCTGGACCTCCTTGCCCCTGATATATTTCTCCACGATTATTTCCCTGCCGTATTCAAAACATTTCTCAAAGGCGTCCTTGACCTGTTTTTTGTTTTTAATAATACTCACGCCCACACTTGAACCCTCTGATGCAGGCTTTACAACCCAGGGCAAAGAAAAGTTAAGCGTTAAGCGTTGAGCGTTGAGCGTTTTCTGAGTAACTACTGCAAAAGGAGGAACAGGGATTTTGTGATAGAGGAATATTTTTTTGGATGCCTCTTTGTTCATTGCAAGCGCAGAGGCAAGCACACCGGAGCCTGTATACGGGATGCCCATCACATCCAGAAGCCCCTGTATTGAACCATCCTCGCCCCAGCCTCCGTGAAGGACAAGGAACGCCATATCAATGCGCTCTCTTTTTAGCTCCCCGCACACATTTGATGAAACATCCATTGAAACAACATTGTATCCGAGATTCTTCAGGGCATTAAAAACAGCCTTCCCGCTTCTGAGAGAGACCTCCCTCTCAGCAGACACACCGCCCATGAGAACTCCTATTTTTTTATCTGTCAGCAAAATGCTCTCCTCGAAAAGCATGGCATTGTATCTGAGCGGTTTATTTTGCCGATAGTCCAACAGTAATCTTTATAAAAATAAAGAGGCAAAATCCTCTTCGCCACAGGCGAATCCGCTGGGGCGGAGGAGTCAGTCCCGATTTTATCGGGACGAGAATGAGCGAGGATACTATGCCATGCCTTAAGCATTTTCTCTCCCCACAACCTTTATCTCAGTCTCAAGCTCCACACCAAAGGTCGCCAGCACCTTTGCCCTCACCGCATCCATAAGCTTTATAAAATCAGATGCGCTTGCATTGCCTTTATTAATTAAAAAATTGGCATGAACAGCGCTGACCTCTGCATCTCCAATCCTCATCCCCTTGCACCCTGCTTCATCTATCAATTTCCCGCCTGACGTGCCCTCAGGATTCTTGAACACGCATCCTGCCGACAGCTCGGATAAGGGCTGCCTCCCGCGTTTTTCCTTCAGGAAACCTTCGCCCCTCTTTGCAATGTCTTCTTTTATATCTTTTCTCAGCCTTATGTTAGCGCTCAGGATGATAGAGCCTGCCGGAATATTTGCCTTCCTGTATTCAAGCCCGAGTTCTTCAGTTCCCAGCTTGGCAAGCCTGCCGTCAGCGTGCATCACTGTGGCAGAAATAACCACGTTCTTCATTGAATAACCGTATGCCCCGGCATTGCCGGCAATTGCGCCGCCGGCAGAACCCGGTATTCCAACAAGCCCTTCAAGGCCTGAGAACCCGTTTTCTCTTGCAAAGCTCACAAGCTTCTGCAAAGGCACTCCTGATTCCACAAAAAGCGAGGCCAGGTCCTTTGTATCGTCTACGACCTCAATGCGCCTGCAATCCCTGAGAGAAACCACCACGCCTTCTATGCCCCCATCCCTTACAAGGAGGTTAGTGCCTCCGCCAACCGGCATAAACGGAATATTTTTCTTTTTTAACGCAACAATACTATTTTTCAGGGAAATCACTTCCTGCGGAAATACAAAAATATCGGCAGGGCCTCCTATTTTAAGTGAGGTATGCCTCTTCATTATTTCCCCGAACATAACTTCTCCTGAAAAACTGTCAGGAGAGATTATCTCCTGCCATAAATGCTCGTCTGCAATGATTGACATTTTATCCACCCGCCTTTAACCGCAACCTTTTCAATATCTCTTCTCCGGCCTTCCAGACATCTCCGGCTCCCAGTGTAAAGACCACATCTCCCTGCCTCAACCTCAACAAAAGATTTTCCATAAGTTTTTCTCTGTCGGAAAAATAAACAGCTCCTGTATGCCCTGTTTTTTTTATCCTGTCGAACAGGACATTGGAATTAATGCCGTCTATTGGTTTTTCGCCTGCAGGATATATGTCCATCAGATAAAGCACATCAGCATCGGCGAAACATCCGGAAAACTCGTCTATGAGGTCCCTTGTCCTTGTATACCTGTGGGGTTGAAATACGACAAACAATCTTCCGCCATTTCTCTGCTCTCTGCTCTCCGCTCTCTGCGTTTTATCAATCAGCCCTTCCTTTGCTGCCCTGAGCGTTGCCTTTATCTCTGTTGGATGATGCCCGTAGTCATCAAAGACCTTCACCCCTTTTTCATCTCCCTTTAATTCAAATCTCCGCTGTATTCCGCTGAACCTGTTCAGGGCCTCTTTGACCTTGCCGGTTTCCATCTTCAGTTCCATTGCAACCGCTATGCACGCAAGGCTGTTAAGGACATTGTGCAGGCCAGGCACAGGAAGACTGAAATTCCCGATATTTTTGCCCTTATGCATCACATTAAAACTCACTGACATGAAACCCTTTTTTATATCAACGGCATATATATCGGCATCAGATGAAAGCCCGTATGTTATGCACCTTCTGTGTACAGAGGGGACAAGCTTCCGGATGTCCTCATTCTCAATGCAGACTATTGATGCGCCATAAAACGGGACCTTGTTCATAAAGGACAGGAATGCCTCTCTTAATGCATCCATTGTCCTGAAAAAATCCATATGCTCCCGGTCTATATTTGTAACAACTGCAATTGTCGGGGAAAGCTTCAGGAATGAGCCGTCACTCTCATCAGCCTCCGCGATGAGGAAATCTCCCTGCCCCAGCCTTGCATTGCTCCCTGTAGCTATAAGCCTGCCGCCGATAACAACTGTGGGATCAAGGCCGCCATGGGCAAGCACTGTTGAGATTAAGGATGTGGTCGTTGTCTTGCCGTGAGCGCCTGCAATAAGCACACCGTATTTCATCCTTGCCAGTTCTGCAAGCATCTCGGCGCGCGGGATTACAGGTATTGATTTCTCTTTTGCCGCAGCCACCTCAGGGTTGTCTTTGGAAACAGCCGAAGAAATAACAACGACATGAGCATCATCAACATTTTCTGCCTTGTGGCCTACATATATCTTTATGCCGAGGCTGCTAAGCCTGTTAGTGGTATCGGAATCTTTGATATCTGAGCCTGTTACCTCATAGCCGAGATTATGCAGGACCTCGGCGATGCCGCTCATCCCTATTCCTCCGATACCGACAAAATGGATTATCCTGTATTGTTCAAACATGCCAACTCACCTCTTCTAAAATCACCTGTTCTTTATAAGGCTCATTGCTATATCTACTATCCTCTGGGCAGCATCAGGCCTGCCGACAGTCCTGCTCTGCTTTTCCATCTCAGACCTCAACTCTTCATTCGCATACAGCTCCCTGATATTTTCCGCAAGTATATCTCCTCTCAGTTCATGGTCCAGTATCATCCGCGCAGCCTTCATCTCAAGAAGTTTGCCTGCATTAAGCTCCTGATGATGGCCCGCTGCATACGGATACGGGATAAGTATCGCAGGTTTTCCGATAGCAGTAAGCTCAGCAAGCGTTGTCGCGCCTGCCCTGGAAATAACGACATCCGCAACAGCATACGCCTCTGCCATCTGGTATATAAAAGGCGCTACTGTCCCCTTAAACCCCCACTTCCTGTAAGACTCCCTGACATATTCATAGTCACGCTCGCCGGTCTGGTGCAAAAACTGGACATTCTCTTTAAGGTCAGGCATATGATTAAAGGCATCCACCATTGCCCGGTTTATGCTCTTTGCTCCTGAACTGCCGCCAAAAATAAATATTGTAAATTTGTCCCTCTCAAGCGAAAAAATGTTATAGGCTGCGTCTTTACTGCCCTTAATAATCCGCATCCTTATCGGATTCCCTGTAAGAAATGTCTTTGCATTCGGAAAAAACGGTATGCTTTCCTGATATGTAACCCCAACAGCGCCTGCAAATTTCCCGAGCACTTTATTTGCAAGTCCCGGCACAGAGTTCTGCTCTACTATCATCGTTGGCGCAGATGCAAGAAATGCCGTAAACACAGGGCCGACAGACGCATAGCCGCCGACACCTATCACAATATCAGGCCTTACAGCCCGGATAATGCTGTAAGAATCGGCTATCGAAAAAAACATCTTCAACACCGCCCTTAATTTTCTCAATATGGACACTCCTACCAGGCCTTCTGCCCTCAAAAATTTTATCGGATATCCCTCACGTGGGATAATCCGCGCCTCAATGCCATGCTCGGTGCCAACGAATATCACTTCTGTCTTTTCATCCCTTCTTTTGAGTTCTTCTGCTATCGCAAGTCCGGGAAACAAATGCCCACCTGTTCCTCCGCCCGCAATTATCACCCTCATAAAACTCCCAGTGAACAGTGAACAGTGAACAGTGAACAGCAAATACCGACACCGTCGCTGACTACTGACACTGATTTAACTTCTGTTCCCATACACCGCCCTTAGTGCCTTTTTCCTGACCACCATATCCCTGGTCCTGTCAATCACCTTTCTTTCATCTTCTCCTTTTGAAAGATTAAGCAGAATGCCCACCGCCGCCATATTCATAAGCAAGGAGGACCCCCCATAGCTTATAAAAGGCAGCGGAAGCCCTTTCGTCGGAATCATGCCTGTCACGACAAAGAAATTTATTAATGCCTGAAGCGCTATCATTATCGAAAGGCCGAAAGACAGGTAATATACAAAACTGTCTTTGGCCTTGCTAGTGGTAGAAATCCCCTTGATAAACAGCACAAGGAATAATGCAATGACTATTGTGGCGCCTATAAGGCCAAGTTCTTCACCAACTAATGAAAAAATAAAATCAGTATGCGTTTCCGGGAGGAACATCAATTTTTGTTTGCTCTCGCCAAGGCCGACTCCCTTAAGCCCTCCGCTGCCCAAAGCAATAAATGACTGTATAAGCTGGAAACCGCTTCCCTGAGGGTCATCCCATGGGTTAAGAAAAGATGTTATGCGCTTCCAGCGGTATGGTTCTTTAACAAGTTTTATTATTAAAGGAGCGGCGAACACTGTCAGGGACAACAAATACCTGAGCCTCATCCCTGAGAGAAAAAGCATTGAAAGCGTCAGGATCCCCAGGCTTACAGTTGCGCCAAAATCAGGCTGCTTAAGAAATATGACCTGAAATACGGCCATGATTCCGATAGGTTTTATAAATGATACAAAACTGTCAGTCCTGTAGTCCTGCATTGACATATACTTTGCAAGGAATATAACCATCGAAAGCTTAACCAGTTCCGAAGGCTGAAACGTTGAAGGCCAGAGCCTTATCCACCTTCTTGCGCCGCCTGCAGATATCCCTATCCCGGGGATAAAGACGAGCACAAGGAGCAGAAAAGAGAATATGAGCAAAGGCAGTGCAAGCTTTTTTATGGCGCCGGGCTTCAGTCTATAGGCAGTAAACATAATTCCAAAACCAAGAAACATTGTAAAAAGGTGTTTCTTAAAATAAAAAAACTGGGTGATATTCTTTTTGGCCAGCGACGGGGTTACAACCGATGTCGAGCTGTATATCATGAGAGAGCCAAAGCCCACAAGTAAAACCGTTATCAGCAAAAGCCATCTGTCATATGTCTTGTGCATTCAGTTTAAATCCCCCACTATTTTTTTAAACTGCCTTCCCCTGTCCTCAAAATCCCTGAACATATCAAAGCTTGCACACGCAGGCGAAAGCAGCACCACATCCCCTCTTGATGCACACCTTCTGGAAATCATCACAGCATCTTTAAAGTTATTGGCAAATCTGGTTTCAGTCAGGTCTCCCAGGGCCTTGTTTATTTTTTCCCCTGCCTCTCCGATAAGGACAAGGGCCTTTACCCTTTCTTTTACGAGAGGCCTGAGGATAGAAAAATCGCCTGCCTTATCCCTGCCTCCTGCGATCAGGATTACAGGCGCTGAAAAACTCTCAAGTGACTTTATCACTGCCCCGACATTTGTGCCCTTTGAGTCATTGATATAATCCACTCCGTCAAGGTCCCTGACAAATTCAAGCCTGTGTTCAAGGCCCGGGAACTCCTTCAGGGTTTTAACAATTGCAGCAATAGGACATTTTGCAAGGAGAGCCATGGCCGAAGCAGCCATGGCATTCTCCAGGTTGTGGACACCTTTGATTTTTATATCCGAAGCGCTTATCAGGGGCAAGGGGTTAGGGGTTAGGGGTAAGTGAGAAAAATTACAATATAACATCCCTTTTTTGAAATAAATCCCCTCAACTTCCCTTTGACGACTAAAGTAAACAGTTTTCGGCTTTTCATTTTTCGTCTTTAACTTTTCACTTTCAACTTTCATGACTTCAGGGTCATCCGCATTAAGCACAAGGAAATCCTCTTTCTGCTGGTTCAAAAATACCCGGGCCTTTGCATCCCTGTATTCATCCATGGAATGGTGGTACCTGTCGAGATGGTCAGGCGTTATATTAAGGATAGCCGCACCATTGGGCCTGAACTCATCTATTGACTCAAGCTGAAAACTTGATACCTCTGCAACAATGCAGTTAAGGGCTGAGAGCTGAGAGCTGAGAGCATCTTTATCCCCAACTTTTTTATATATCTCTTCTGTCAGCGCATTTCCTATATTTCCGCCAATCATAGCCTTAAACCCGCTACTTTTAACCATCTCATAAAGCAAGCTTGTAGTAGTTGATTTCCCATTCGTACCTGTTACGGCTAAAAACTCTGTGCGCTCTGCTCTCTGCCCTTTGCTCTCTCTTATTATCTGGTATGCAAGCTCGAGTTCGCCGATAATCTTTATGCCGGCATCTTTTGCCTTTTTTAAAAGCGGAATATCCAGCGGAACTCCCGGGCTTACCACTATCAAATCCGTATTCTTAAATATCCCGTCAGGATGGCCGCCCAGTGCAAGCCCCACAGAAGGCAAAAGCCTTTCAATAAATCCTGTTAATTCCTCTTTTGATTTCTTATCAGTGACTGTCACTTCCGCACCGCTCCTTGCAAGCAGATTGGCTGCCCCTGCACCGCTCCTTGCAAGCCCGAATATGAGTATTTTTTTGCCTTTTATTTCCATATCCTTAACTGAAAAGCCCGGGAGCCCTGAAGGCCTCAGCCCTTATGCTTTTCTGCTCTCCTTTTTTACCGCTCTTCTTCGCTTCAGCGCCTTTACGTTTCCGGCCTTCCGCCACTGTTGCCTGGGCCTTCTTTGATTTTTTCTTTGCTAAGGCCTTTGCATACTTTGATTTATTACCTCTGGATTTTTTTTTGCAGGCTGTCTTTCCGGCAGGCTTCGTGTAATCCGCTTTTGTAAAGTAAATAACCGGCTGCCCGTCGCTTGCTATGACATCAAAACCTTTTCCCTCCAGCTGTTCTGCTTCATCCCACAGCATCTTTCTGCTTGGCGCTCCCAGAATAGCAACGATTACTGTCTCGCCTTCTCTTTTCCCTGCATATACAAAGCAATGCCGTGCCAATCTTGTGTATCCTGTCTTGCCGCCGACTGCTCCTTCATCAGACCACAAAAGCTTGTTCGTATTCTCAAGTGAGATTGTCCTGCCCTCAGATGTTGAAATATCTGCTTCTCTGGTGCCGATAATCTCCCTTATCACCGGATATTTGAGGGCGTGCCTGAGTATTTTCGCAAGGTCGTATGCTGTTATCTGCTGGCCTTTCCCGGGAAGCCCTGTTGCATTTATAAACTTTGTGTCAGACGCGCCAACCGCAGCAATTTTCCTGTTCATAAGTTCCACGAACTTTTCTTCCGAGCCGGCAACATGTTCTGCAAGCGCGAAGGCAGCGCCATTGGCTGACCTCAGAAGCGCAGCATAAAGCAGTGTCTCGACAGTCACGGTCTCGCCTGCCTTAAATCTGGTCCCTTTTATCGAGGGCACTTCTGCCGCCATCCCGCTTATTGTTACAGTTTCATTCAGCCGGGCCCTGTCAAGCACGACCATTGCTGTCACAAGTTTTGTTGTGCTTGCAGGAGGCAGCTTTAGATTGGGATTTTTCGCAAAAAGGACCCTGCCGGTAGAATCCTCCATTGCCAGCGCAGCCTTTGATTTTATTTCATCTGCAGAAGAGGAGGTGACAAGTAACAAGTGACAAGTGACAAGTAAAAGAAACAATGAGAGGATATGGTATTTGAGCGGTTTTATTTTGCCGATATTCCGACAACCCCCTAAGTCCCCCTTTGTTAAGGGGGATTTAAGGGGGTTGTGAGGCAAAATACCTCGGAGGGCGATAGCCCGAGAATGAGCGAAAATGCTATATCCTCTCCTAACAATAAGGTTTATCTGAGAGTACCTTTTCATTATTACCTCAATTTCAAGGTTGCAAGGCTCAAAAGAGCCAGCATTATCCCCACTATCCAGAACCTGACTATAACCTTCGGCTCAGGCCATCCCTTCAGTTCAAAGTGGTGGTGTATCGGAGCCATCCTGAATATCCTTTTGCCTGTAAGTTTAAATGACGAAACCTGAAGCACAACTGAAAGCGTCTCTATAACGAATATTCCTCCGACAACCGCAAGCACTATTTCATGTTTTGTTATTACAGCAAGCGTCCCGAGCGAACCGCCGAGCGAGAGTGAACCGACATCTCCCATGAAGACATCGGCAGGGTATGAGTTATACCAGAGAAAACCAAGGGATGCTCCGAGCATGGCGCCGCAAAGCACGGTCAACTCTCCCGTGCCCGGAAGATACAGTACCTGCAGATACTGTGAGAACTTAAAATTACCCGAGATATAAACGAGAATGCCTGTTGCAAGCACTGCAATCCCGACAAGCCCTATGGCAAGGCCGTCAATGCCGTCAGTGAGATTAACCGCATTAGAGGATCCTACAATAACAACAACAGAAAAAGGGATATAAAACCACCCCAAGTCAAAAAGCCATTTTTTGAAAAAAGGGACGCTCAGGACAGCGCTGAAAGGGTCCTTTGGATTCATATAAAGGAACATGCCTATCATTAAGGCAAGCAATATCTGCGCCCCGAACTTATAGCAGGCGCGTAAACCTTTGGAATCCTTTTTTATAATCTTGAGATAATCATCAATAAACCCTATGGCGCCAAAGCCCACGATAGAGAAGGACATTACCCATATATATGCATTCGTAAGGTCGCCCCACAATAAAATAGTGCTGAGTATGGAGATGATTATAAGCACGCCGCCCATAGTCGGCGTTCCTGTCTTTCCTAAATGTGTCTGCGGCCCGTCATCTCTTATATGCTGGGTGACGCTGAACCTCCTGAGCCTTTTTATAACACTGGGGCCGAGTATAAATGTGATAAGCATCGCGGTAATCACCGCAAGGGCGGTCCTGAATGTTATGTACCTGAAAACATTCAGAGGAGAAAACCAGTCATGCAATTTATAAAGAAGGCTATACAGCATTTCCCGTTCCTTTATTTGTTTGTAAAACCTTTTCCATGCCCATTCCCCTTGAGCCCTTAACAAGCACAGTGTCATCTTCCCTGCAAATACCTGTAAGTATTTCCCCTGCCTCCAATGCCGTAGCTGCACGGAAGGACTGCCCTCCCTTTTCAGCAAACAGGGATTCTGCTTCTGCCATCAGGGGGCCAACCGCAATAAAAATATCTATTGGAAGTTTCGACATCCATTCGCCCAGCTTTCTGTGCGCCTCTTCAGCATAGGAACCCAGTTCAAGCATATCTCCAAGAACAGCAATAGCCCTGGCTTTTCTCAGCCTTACAAGCTCCTTCACTGCCTCTTCCATGGATGCAGGGTTTGCATTATACACATCGCTTATCACTGTTGCCCCGAACAGCTCTTTAATCTCAAGCCTCATCGGAACGCCTTTAAACGATTCAATGCCGGCCTTTATGGACTGAAGGTCAATATTGAATATAGCTCCCACAGATGCAGCGGCAAGTGTATTATAGATGTTAAATGTCCCTGGTATTTTCAGGTTTATTTCTACCTCACGCCCTGCGCCAAGGCACAGCAGAAAATCAGAGCCCCTGTCCCTGACATTAATATCCCTTGCAAATATATCAGCCTTATTTTCTATCCCGAATGTAACAACCTTCCCGTGATACATTGAAAGACCCTGCATAAGAAATGCATCGTCTGCGCTTACTGCGACCCCCTTCACAGTATCCAGAAGCTCAAGCTTTGTGTTTCTCACAGCCTCAATGCTCCCGAACCCTTCAAGATGCCCCGGGCCTATGTTTGTCACAACCCCATAATCAGGCACAGCAATCCCGCACAGCTCTTTTATGTCTCCCTGAGCGCTTGCACCCATCTCAAGAACAATCATTTCATCCTCGTCACCGAGTTTTGTCAGGCTCAACGGAAGGCCTATATGGTTATTAAGGTTCCCTGTATTCTTAAGAACCCTGTATCTCGTGCCCAGAATAGATGCGATTAATTCCTTTGTCGTTGTCTTGCCGTTTGTGCCTGTTATGCCGATAACAGGTATGTTGCTTCTCATGCGCATATAGTGCGCAATATCCTGAAGCGCATTCAGCGTGTTTTTTACATAGATTATTATCTTTCCCCTCAGAGGTTCTGCAGGAGGAAAATTCACCAGTGCGCCGCTTCCTTTTTCAAGGGCCTTATAAAGAAAATCGTGGCCGTCATATTTTGAGCCCCTCAGTGCAATAAACAGTTCACCCTCCCTTATCGCCCTGGAATCTATGGATACACCTGTAAAGGCATGGAAATTACCGTTGCCGTAAACAACCTTCCCGCCTGTGGCCTTAATGATATCTTCGACTGTTAAAGTTCCCATAACCTCTATCTCAAACATTTTTAGTTCTGTCTCTTATTGTGTCCTCAAGCGCTTCCCTGTCGCTGAATTTATGCCTTATGCCCTTTATCTCCTGATAATCCTCATGTCCCTTCCCGGCAACAAGCAATATATCCCCTGCCTCAGCGAGTTTTACGGCTTTTATTATGGCCTCTCTCCTGTCCGGTTCGATGACATAGTTCCTTCGTGAGGCCCCTGATTCTATCTCCTTTATTATCTCTCCAGGATCTTCATCTCTGGGGTTGTCAGAAGTAATAACAACATAATCGCTGAGGCTTGTTGCTATCTTCCCCATTACAGGCCTTTTCCCTTTGTCCCTGTTTCCGCCGCAACCAAAAACAGTGATAATGCGTTGTTGTCTGACTTCTGACTTCTGACTCCTGGCTTCTGAACTTTTCATGAGCTCCCTTGCCGTGTATATCAGCCTTTCGAGCGCATCTTCTGTATGCGCATAATCAACTATGCACAGGAAGTCCTGTCCTGCGTCAACCTTTTCAAATCTGCCTTTCACGGAACTCATTTTTCTTATGCCGTCAATTATCACATCCCACGGGACATTGAGGCTGACGGCAGCGCCTGCTGCGGAAAGTATGTTGTAGACATTGTGCATTCCTGCCAGGGGAGACTTGACAGCATGAATTCTGTCTCCGAATTTAATATCTATAACAAGCCCTTCAAAGGAGTCTTTTATATTCACCGCAGCCATGTCTGCGCCGGCTTCGAGCCCGTATGTAAGTACCTTCCCGCTGATATCCCCTATTAATTTTCTTCCCCAGACATCATCATAATTTATTACAGAAGTCCCCTCTGTTAAGAGAATCTCTTTGAATAATCTTTCTTTTGCCCTGAAATAATCCTCCATTGTCGCGTGAAAATCCAGGTGGTCCCTCGTCAGATTTGTGAAAACTGCCACATCAAAATTCGTATAATCAACACGCCGTTGTGCAAGGGCATGTGATGACACCTCTGTTACAACATGACTGCACCCCGCTAAAAGCATCTCACTCAGCATAGCCTGAAATTCAGGGGCTTCGGGCGTAGTATGAGGCGCATCATAATGCCTGTCTTTCACAATGTAATTGATTGTGCCTATGAGGCCGACCTCTTTCCCCCATGCCTCCAGTATCGATTTAAGCAGATAGGTCGTAGTTGTTTTGCCATTTGTGCCTGTGACACCTGTTATTGCCAGTTCATCAGAAGGCCTTTCATAAAAATTGTTGGAAATATATGCCAGGGCCTTTCTGCTGTCATTGACTTTAATGGCAGTCAGCTTATTGCTGTCAGTTTTCAGCTCACTGCCGGTTACCTTTTCATACACTACGGCTGCTGCACCTCGTTTAACGGCGTCATTGATAAAGCCATGGCCGTCAACCTTTTCCCCTTTCATGGCGACAAAAACATCCCCCTGTTTAACCTTCCTTGAATCATAGGCAACCCCTATGACATCAATATCAGCGCTGCCTGTTATCTCTTTTATCTCCATATCTTTTATAAGCACCTTAAATTTCATCCCAATTAAATCAAAAATCAAAATTCAAAGATAATTTTAAATTTTGCCCTGAAATTTCTAATTTTGAATTTTGCATTTTAAATTTTCCCCTATCTCCTCTCAACAACCAAAACATTTTTCTCATTTGTATCCTCTCTCGGCACATTAAGATAAGAGAGAGATTGTTTTGCGATTTCCTTAAAGACAGGCGCTGCAACAACACCGCCGTAAATCTGTCCCCTCGGCTCATAAACAACCACAATCATTGCTATCATGGGATTATCCGCCGGAACAAACCCCACAAATGAACTTACATATTTTTCCCTGGAATATCTTCTTGTCTTCGGGTCTATGATCTGTGCAGTGCCTGTCTTGCCTGCAACCTGATTTCCTTCAACAGAGGCACTCCTGCCTGTTCCGCCCTCCTCTGTTACAGTCTTTAAGATGTCTTTGAATATATCCGCTGTCTGCCTGGAGATGGCCGCCTTGTTCCCTGCGGGTGTAAATGAATATATGAGAGTCCCGTCCGGTGACCTTATCTCTGACACAACATGGGGTTTGATAAGAATACCTCCATTTGCTATTGCCGAGTAGGCCCTCAGTATCTGCAATGGGGTAACTGCAACCTCCTGCCCGATGGCTATCGTGCCAAGCGACATGCCGGACCATTTTTCAGGAGGCCTTATCCAGCCGGATACCTCGCCGGGCAGGTCTATGCCTGTCTTCTCTCCAAACCCGAAAAGCTTTGCGTACTTATAAAGCCTCTCTTTGCCAAGCTGCATCCCCAGCATCGCAGAACCGACATTTGATGATTTCTGTATAACCTCTTTGAAGGTAAGCACGCCATGTTTGTGCTCATCGTGTATAACAGCATTCCCAACCGATATTGCCCCTTTGCTGCAGTCAAACCTGGTATCAAGATTTACCTCTTTTTCCTCAATGACAGCTGCGCCCACAATTATCTTGAAGGTAGACCCCGGCTCATAGCAATCTGTAATTGCCCTGTTCCTTTTTTCAAAGTCCTTTGCATTCATGGAACTATTTGAATCATAGGCCGGCCTGTTTGCAAGGGCCAATATCTCTCCTGTAAAAGGGTTCATCATTATTACGGTCGCAGCAGATGCCTGCCAGCGCAGCATTGCGTTATCCAGCCCTTTCTCTACGATATACTGCAGCCCCTCATCTATTGTCAGGACTATATTATTGCCCTTTGATTCCATGTCCTCACCCTTAGAAAGCGTCCTGCCGGTTGCGTCACGCGTAACCAATATCTTGCCGCCGGGTGTTTTCAGAAATTTATCATACTTGAGTTCAACGCCCTCCAATGCCTGGTTGTCTATACCTACGGCGCCGATGATATGGGATGCCAGCCTTCCCTTCGGATAAAATCTCTTTGCGTCAGGCATGAAGCCGAGCCCTTTTATCCCCATCTTTCTTATTCTCTCTGCAGCCTCAAGATTAAGCTTCCTTTCCACCCACACAAATCTTCCTTTTGAAGAAAATTTCGCAAGTACTGCATCTTCTCTCTTGCCGGTCACCCTTGAAATGGCATACGCTGCAGTCTCCGGGGACGCAACTGCATCAGGATTGCAATACAGCGATTCCACCTCAAGATTCACCCCGAGTTCCCTCCCCCGCCTGTCAAATATAAAACCCCGCCTCACCTGTATGTCTTCCTGTTTGAGCTGCTGTATATTGGCCCTTTCAGAGAGCCTTCCGTGGTTGAGGACCATCAGGTCTACGAGACGTAAAAATACCGCAACAAAGCCGAAGATTATTGCGGTATTAAGAATTATCGCTCTCTTCCTCATCAATACCTTTTCCCGCTATTTTTAGGGTTCAGATAACCGCCTCCCGTCAAGAGACGCTTTATATGGTGTAACTCCCTTTTCCTTCTTTACATAAATCACTTTTACCCTGTCGGGAAAAACCAATCCGACTTTCCCATCCCCTGTATTTTTGACATTCTGGATAGACAACAGGCTTGCCTTCTCTGCCATAAGCATCTTTCTCTCTTTAAGGATTTCCATTCTCTTATTATCAAGCTGGGCAATGCTGTACTCGACGGTCCTTACGCTGGATCTGAGCCATACAATCGAGAAAATCCCGAATAAAAGAAGCACCACTGCCAAAGGGATTAAGACAAAAGAAAAAATACCCCTGTGACTATGCGGATGGGTCATTTTTTTTCTGCTCCTCTCAGTTTCGCGCTCCTTGCTGAAGGATTAAGCCTGACTTCCTCATATGCAGGGACCAGCGGTTTTTTTGTCAGTACATCAAATACTCCCAGCTTCTGATTGTCCCTGATAAAGTTCTTTACTATCCTGTCCTCGAGGGAATGGTATGAAATGACACAGAGCCTTCCTTTGCTTTTTAGAATTCCCGCTGACGCGTCAAGCCCTTTTTTAAGTTCATTCATCTCATCATTCACGGCAATTCTCAAGGCCTGAAACGTCTTTGTTGCAGGATGAAGCTTTCCCCTTCCTTTATAAACACTGCAAACAATATCCGACAGCTCAGCGCATGTGCCTATCTTTTTCCTGGCCCTGTAATCCACTATGGCCCTTGCTATCTTGCGGGAGAGCCGCTCTTCTCCGTATTCCCACAAAATTCTGTCTATATCCTTTTCAGGATATTTATTGACAATGTATGCTGCCGTTAAATCCTGCGACCTGTCCATCCTCATATCCAGTGGTTCTTCAGAAAGAAAACTGAATCCCCTTTCTGCAGTTTTTAAATGGAACATGGAAGTGCCGATATCAAATAAAATACCGTCAACCTCTGTGACCCCTGTTTCTGCAACCAGCCGGCCAACATCGGAAAACCTTCCCTTCTTCAAGACAACCCTGCTGTCTGCGAGCCTGCTGCCTGCCATATTCAAGGCCTCGTCATCCCTGTCAATGCCGATAAGCATGCCGCTGCCGATATGTTTGAGTATTTCTTCTGAGTGGCCGCCAAGCCCAACTGTTGCATCAACATATATCCCCCCGGATTCTGGTTTAAGCAACACTATCACCTCCCTCAGCATAACAGGGAGATGAATCACCTTCACAGCAAACAACCTCTAAAGCCCGTAACTAACGAGCCGTTCTTCAACAGCCTTTTTATCTATCCTTGCCGGGTCTATCATTGCATCCCACTCTTTCCTGTCCCACAGCTCTATCTTTTCTATCTGCCCGACAATAACAATATCCCCGTTTATTGCAGCGTCTCCTCTGTGGGCCACAGGTATGAGAACCCTGCCCTGCTTATCCAGTTCAGATTCAACAGCAGACGCAATAACCCTTCTCATAAAAAATTTCACTGCTTCATCCATCTTCGGCATAGCCCTTACCCTATCCTCAAGCTTTACCCATTCCTCCGAGGGATATATATGAAGGCACCTGTCAAATGCAGCATTGACAATGTAAAGCTTTGAACTATAATTAGCAGAAATGATCTCCCTGAAAGGAGCAGGTATGATGATTCTGCCCTTTGGGTCTACTGTGTAGTAATATTTACCTGAAAAAGAAGGCACTTTCCCTCCACCTTCTACCACTTTTTACCACTAATATAGGGGTTAAGAGGGGTCTTGTCAAGAAAAAAATTAATAAAATTGAAGGGTTGACTATATTTTGTGGCCACAAAAGGAGACAACCACTATATACAGGCATGGGGCAATAGAGGCAGGCTCAGACCTGCCTCTATTATTCATCTTAAGAAGGCTTGTTCATTCTACGCTCTTTCATCCCTCTGCGCTCTCTCATCTCTTCTCTCAGTTCTCTTCTTTCTTCCCTGAAATTCTTCTTGCACGCCCTAAAATCTTCTCTTGTCTTAGCGGCCTCGATACATGTCTTTGCTTCCTGAAGCATCTTTATGCGCTCGTCAATGAGAGTGATCATTTTTTCTTTTCTCTGTTCTACACTCATAGAAGACTTGGTTCCCTCCGGATTTTGTGCAAACACATACACTGATATGCCCAGCACAAAAACAACTGCCAAAAGCACTGCTGTCAATCTCTTCATCTCTTCTCACCTCCTTATTGTGTTTTTTATATTCTCCCATAGAAGCAATCCTGATACCAGAATAAAAACCCTTGAATTTCACTGTGTTCTGGAAATTAAATTCTTGTTTCAGGAAAGCGCTTTCTTGTTTGGGAATATCTCGGAGCTTAAACAGAAAAAATAGTCATACTCCGTATTTCCTCAACTCCTTCTCCGACAGCCCAAAATAATGTCCAACCTCGTGGATAAGAGTTTTCTGGATTTGTTCGATAAGCTCTTTTTCAGAGGAGCATATACCCTCTATGTTCTTCTGGAAAAGAATTATCCTGTCAGGCAGGGGATAGGGGATTTCAAAAAACCCGCCCTTCCTTGGATGCGGCACGCCGCTGAAAAGCCCGAGCAGGCTTTCTCTTCCTGCATTCACCCGTCCTGTGTCTTCCGCTGACGGATAATCTTCAACAGTAATCGTAATATTAGTAAAATACTTCCTGTATTCCACAGGCAAGGTTTCCAGCGCCTTTTCAGCAAGCTTTTCAAAGTCCTCTCTGCTTATCCTGAAACTCATAACCTTATTTTACAGAAAGAGCGCACGAAATTAACATGTCGGTACGACTCGCAACCGAGATTGACTGAAGTTAAAATAGGTTTAAACTTGATTTTTCACTCCTTTTGTAATAGCATACAAAAAATCTCCTGAAGAGGCGGTGTTCATGGAGTTGGAGAAATTGGCGTCTGTATGAGAATTATATTGAAAGCCTGTGCATCTTTCTTAACTGTACTATTCCTTGCTGCTGTATGCTATGGCGCAGATGCAAAAACCTACTATAAACAGGCCAAAGCCAGCGCAGCCGAGGGACAATATGACGAGTCTATAACTGACTTAACCAAGGCTATTGAGCTAAAACCAAAGTATTATCATGCCTATAACAAAAGGGGAAAGGCTTATGCAGCCAAGGGACAATATGACGAGGCCATTGCTGATTTCACCAAAGCTATTGAACTGAACCCGAAATATTACTATGCCTATAACAACCGTGGGAATGCCTATTATGACAAGAAAGAATATGAACAGGCACTGGCTGACTACTCAAGGGCCATTGAGTTAAATCCAAAGAGCCACCGGGCATATACCAACAGAGGCAATGTCTATTACGACAGGAAAGAATATAAAGAAGCCTACGCTGACTATACCAAGGCAATCACCCTAAGCAAAAAAAACGATTCTGCTTATTTCAACCGGGGACTTATCTATTATGCCCTGCAACAGTATGACCTGGCTATCGCTGATTTCACAAAGGTCATTCAACTTAACCCCAAAGACCCCGCTGCTTATATCAATCGGGGGCATGCTTACAAGGCAATAGAGCAGCATGAAAAAGCCGATGCCGATTATATAAAGGCAGAGGAATTAAATAAACCCCAATAAGCTCATTTTATAATAGATGTAAAGAGATTTTAAATAGGAGGGAACATGAACCCTGTTATTGAGGCAATAAAAAAGAGAAGGTCGGTAAGGTCTTATGATCCCAAACCAATTCCAAAAGATATCATGAATGCAATAATAGAGGCCGGGAATCAGGCCCCCTCTGCAATGAACAGCCAGCCCTGGCGCTTTGTTGTTGTCGAGGATAAGGCGCTGAAAAAAAAGCTCCTCAATGCAGCGCTTCCAAATGCTAAAAAGATTCTTGAGCATGTAAAAGACTCTGACCCTGAGAGATATAAATCAATAATGAAACGCTATGAGGAAATGGAAGACCCTATTTATTATTCTGCGCCGGCAATACTTTTTGTTATAGGCTACGGCAGATATGCAGACCACTCATGCCCTCTCGCCTGCGAGAATATTATGCTTTCCGCATATTCCCTGGGCATAGGAAGCTGCTGGGTTGGCTTTGGTTCAATGGTTACAGATAATGCTGATGTCATAAAGGCGCTTGAACTTAAGGACGACGAAAAGATATTTGGCCCCATATTGCTCGGCTATCCGAAGGCGCATACCGAGCCCCCGCAGAAAAGAGAGCCTGCGGTCAAGTGGATTTAATTGAGTTGAGTTAAATCATCAGCAAAGCATTATCCACCATGTTTCAGGTTTTACAAACCCCACGGGGCCACGGTACCATACTCCCGAGCCCCGAAAACAGACTTAATGTATGATAAATTTCCTGACTTAAAACATTACCTGGATACCGGCATTGATAAACCATACAGTTTTCAACTGCAGGCCGTTCAGGTTTTGATACATTGGTACACCGCCTTCAACTCCAACACTAAAAGGTCCCTTCTGGTAGCTTACGCCAAGCGCACCATCGAGGCGCCGGCCGCCGTAGTTATCAGGGTCAGCATCAGGCGTTGGAGCGCCCATACCTGTGACAGGATGGATGAGTTTATCTATCTCAGGGTCGTGTCCCCTGATCCGGCCTGTATCACTATAAGCCAGCCGCAGCCAGGAGGAAGCAGGGCCTAAGGCACGCTGGAACCAACTGTTCACCTTGAAGACATTGCCAAGGCGGTAACCGTTCTTGTTGTCGTCCATGCGATACGTGTACATAGTTTGCGCTCCCCAGTTCCATTTAGCATCGTTGCTAAGTCCATTATAGGTAAGCGCAGGCTTCAGGTCATATGTGCCTGACCCGAGTTGCATATCATAGGGGGCGCGGTATTCCTTGTGCATCATCTCTACCTTCTGGTCAATGTCGCCGGTCGGAAGGCTGAGGCCAAGACTGCCGACGAGGTATTTATTAACCTTGTATATTCCTCTTAACTCCACGTCCCCGAAGCCCTGTGTGCGCATAGGGTCCTCGCGCGTAATCTTTTTCCCCGGGCCCATGTCCATCAGCATGGCCATCTCATTCTCCTGATGATTACCCATGACCATCCCGGTCAGTTGGTCGGTGAACCCGTACATGACCATCAGCATTTGCATGTCCATGCTCATAGTGGTGGGGATCATCATATAGTTATAAGGCTTGCCCCTTTTGTAGCTGACAGTATTCTGATCAACGTCCTTATTGCCTGCCCGCAGGCCGCTCATCTTCATATGCATGTATTGGTAATTGACCATCCACATACCGGCCGGGTGGGTATGGTATATCTGGTCGCCAAAAGCAGGATTAAACACCATTTGAGCGCCGGGGCCCATGTCCATATGTTTCATATTGTGGCTCATGTGAGACTGCTGCTCGTGTTTCATCTCCGTGCTCTCGCCCACTTCCGCCCCTGCGGCTTCTGTCGCCTGGTCGAAGGGTGTTACCTTCCCGCCGTTTTCCTGAACAAATTTTTGCGCGTCCTCCTCCCTGGCAAATGCCCATTTTGCCAAAGATGTCATAACGCCCTCTTTCTTGCCCCCGACCACCCAGGTTGCAGTCTTTGCGTCTATCAGTGTTAGTGTCGTGTAATCGGCAACCATGAGCGACTTGATCTGCTTGTTTTTGTTTTGTTTCATCTCTGCTGCTGCACAGTGGAGACTACAGACTCCAACAGTGGCACCATCGGCATAGACAATGAGCATCCTGCTCCGGGCAAAAACGGCCCTGTCCATCCCGCATTGCTTACAGGCCTTAGGGTTCTCCACCCCGTCCGCTGCACCGGCGGCGAAAGAATTCAGGGGAAGTATGATACTGAAAACTAAAAACAAAAGCGAAATAAAACCATTCCTCATCTTGATGCTGCGTCCTTTAATATTTGAAGCCATTTTTCTTCCTCCTCGTTTTGTTGTATGTTTCAGCTATTTAGTATTTTTTTACAGCCAAACAGATACCTTCTTGACAACTTCCCATCTTCCATAAATCTGACCTCCTTCACAGTGTTTTAAAATTAGTTCGCTTAAAGCAACACGGCTTTCTTTCTCTGCATAATCCGCGAAAGAAGAATGCCAATTTCATACAAAATTATTATGGGTACCGCCATTAAAGTCTGATTAAAGGCATCCGGTGTCGGCGTAAGCACTGCCCCACCAACAAATGCAAAAAGAACCGCGTATTTTCTGTTTTTTGACAACGTCTTTGGGGTAACGAATCCGAGTTTTGTGAGAAAGATTATGACCAGAGGAAGTTCAAAAATCGCGCCGAATGCCAAAATGAACTTAAGGCAAAAATCAATATAGCTACCCACAGAAAGCATGGGAACCATATTCTCTGTTTTATACCCAAGCAAAAAAGTCATTGCGAATGGAAGGATTACCAAAAAACAGAATACTGCACCTGCCGTAAACAGAGCAGTCGCAAAAAAAACAAAGGGCAGAAAATATTTCTTTTCTCTTGCCAGTAGTCCTGGTGAAATAAACTTCCACAACTGATAAAAAATTATCGGCAAAGAGAGAATAAATGATGCGATAAAAGAAACCTTAAGGTGCATCCAGAACGCCTCTCCAGGGGCAAGAAAAACAAGAGATACAGCGGTCTTTTCTTTTGCATGTATGTACGGCGTTGTAAAATCCAGTTTGAGTTCAGATTTGAGAGGAAGGGTCAAAAGTCCGAAAATCTTTTCCGAATAATTGAAAACAAAAGCAAATAGCAGAAAAACAGAGGCAAGAGATACCAAAATCCTTTTGCGCAATTCAACAAGATGTTCTGTCAAAGGCAATTTTGACTCTTTCAACTAACCCTTCCCTTCCTTTGCCCCTGGATCAGAATGATTTCCGTCTGCTTTTTTTTCTTCAGCGTTAGACTTAATAATGTCTTCAGACACCGCAAGTTGCTCTTTATATTCGTCTTCCATCCCGGCTTTTGCGGCATGAACACCTTTTTTTATCTCATAAACCCACTTGCCGAGTGTCCGGCTAAATTCAGGGAGTTTTTGAGGGCCTATGACCAAAAGTGCAACAACAAAAATTATTATTAATTCCTGTAATCCGATATCAAACATAAAACTCCCTAAAGTTTATTTGTGCCCTATACACATTTACCTTTTTCCTCTACCCCGGGATTTTTGTCTTCAACAATGCTTTTCTTGGGAGTAACATCAATCTCATCAGGCTCGGTGGAAGACTTTTTGAAATTTTTGATAGCTTTTCCCATTCCGCTTGCCAGTTCCGGCAACCTCTTGGCTCCAAACAGTACCATGACTATTACCAATATGACCATCAACTCAGGTAATCCAAGACCAAACATAATATGCCTCCTTCTTTTTTTGAAATATTAGGCAAGGGGGCTTACGCCCCTTTCCATTTGGAGGGGAGTAGTGCGAATCGAACACACCACGAGCTTTTTCAGCCACCGTACCGCAGGTTTTGCAGACCTGGTGGGGCACCAACCCCATACTCCCCGTTTCTTGCCAGCCTGGCAGTCCCCTTTACTCTATGTTATTTGCCCACATCCGCCATATTGTTCGGATAGCATTCATTACAGTTGTGCTGGGCGGTAATCCCGTATGCTTTAGCGGGGGCTATGCCCCCGCCTTGGCAATGTATTCAGGGGTTTCCAATTATTTTGCTGGATTACCCTTTGTGTTTATTTCCGGCACTTTAGCTCCGTGACATTCAGTACAGTTGTGCTGTGCTGTTATGCCGTAGACTAAGGCAGGCAGGTCATGTGTTGGTTTAAACTTGCCGTCAGCCAATTCATTTAACAGTTGTGCTGTGCGAACTGCTATATCTGCTGAAAGCCTGGCACACCTGTCTTTTCTCTCAGGGCTCCAAAATCCGCGGTCTGCCTTCTTCATCCATTTGCCTACCGAAATATGGCAAAGAGGAGAGTCGCTTTTGCTTTTTATAATCTCTCCGGTTGTCTTTGGATTCTTTGGCTTATAAAGTGGCAGCTCTGTTTCGGAATAGTAATGTATAACTTCGTTGGTTATACGTTCACCGGTTTTATTGACGCCGGGTCCGGCTATCAGGTTTGCAGCAACAGCAGCCCCAAGCATTGTTCCACACATTGTCCCCCAGCCTACTACTCCACCGTGTCCCCACACAAAGGAATCTATCGGGAATGAGGTATACGGCTCCCCCACCTTTTTTTGAAGGGGGGTAAGTATCCCGGTAATAACTGCGTTCATACAAAATCCCTTATACCACTGGTTATAAGTTATATCTGCAACCTCTTCAAGGTCTAACTTTTTGTACGGCCATGGCAGCGGCGTCTCTTTAGCTTCCGCCTTTGACAAGAGACTCAGCCCTCCCATTGTCAGGGCAGCGACTCCTGCTGTACACACAGCGCCTTTAATAAGGCCCCGTCTTGACAACTTTTCATCTAACAACTTTCCATCTTCCATAAATCTTACCTCCATATTTTTAATTAAGGGGGAACCCCCCTTGCCAATAAAACCATAATCCTTAGTATAAAATTTCAATGCAAAAGCAACGTATAGTAAAAAAAGTGGCCCTGCTTCAGAGTTATTTTTCAATAATTTCCGAAGCAGAGCCTATTTTAACGGGGAGAAAAGTTTGAAAAAACTTTCCTCATACAGGCAGTCAGCCTGTAATCCTTAAAAAACTTTGGCTCGGAGACTTCGGAACTGGGATTAGACTCTTGGAGGACGTTCTTTCTGAAAGGAAATTAAGGATGAACTAAATGCAGGATTTGAAACCCTGTGAAAACCTGAAAATCCTAAAGGGATGAATTTGCTCTGACATTCATGTATGGAAACCATATCGGCATTTGAAGATAAGGACTGGCCCGCTTTATCGCATACATCAAGTGTGAGAAGCATTGCCTTGCCTTTATCAGATTCATGGGAAACCACCGGGTGTAACGGCGATATTACAGAAACAATAAGAGCGAATACTATTAATAAGCTTCCCGTCTTCATGAAAGACTTTAAATAATATGCTTTATTGCTGTCAAGTTCAAATTATAATTATCATGGCCCGATAAATCCCTGTCCGCCGGAAATTTGTAATATTGTCCATGATTTGTTTATAATATTTACTTACTGAAAATAAATTTTTAGCAAAATGAGGCACGGAATGAAGAACAAGGTATATCTGATTGACGTAACAAACAGGGACGGTGTCCAGACATCAAGAATACTCCTCCCGAAACTTTCAAAGACCATGCTCAACCTCTATCTCGATGAAATGGGCGTATACCAGAGCGAAATCGGGTTCCCTACGCTTAAGCATGAGGTAAATTATATCAATGGCAACCTTGAACTTGTGAAGGCAGGGGCCATAAAGAGAATCCACCTTGAGGGCTGGTGCAGGGCAGTCCCCGAGGATGTGAGGCTTACCTTTAAAAACTGTCCTGATATAAAACACCTGAACATATCCATATCCACCTCAGAGATAATGATACAGGGAAAGTTCCAGGGCCGAAAGACATTTAAGGATATTGTTAAAACAGCTATGGAGGCTGTAAAAACAGCAAAGGAATCAGGCGCAGAGACTGTCGGCCTCAATGCAGAAGACGCCTCCAGGACAGAACTTGACAGGCTGATAGAATTTGTAATTGCAGGCAAAGAGGCGGGAGCAGACAGATTCAGATACTGCGACACGCTCGGGACTGACGACCCGATAACAATTTATGAAAGGATAAAGGCGCTTGCATTTGCAACAAAGTTCCCGATAGAGATGCACTGCCACAACGACCTCGGGATGGCAGAGGCGGTATCAGTGGCCGGCGCTCAGGGCGCGCTTGAAGGCGGAGCTGATTCATACATTAACACCACTATAAACGGATACGGAGAACGCTGCGGCAACTGTGACCTTGTCTCCACAATCCTTGCCCTTAAATTCTCACATGGGTTAAGTAAAAAAGTTCACCTTGACGAACATGTAGACCTGAAAAGGGCATGGAAGATTGCAAAATATGCATCATACGCATTCAATCTTCCAATTCCAATAAACCAGCCCGGTGTAGGTTCCAATGCCTTTGCCCACGAATCAGGCATCCATGCAGACGGCGCCCTCAAGGACAGAAGAAATTATGAGCTTTACGACCCGGAGGACGTTGGAAGAGGAGAGCCGGAGCTTCTCGAAACAGGAAGGGTTATCACAACAGGCGAGTATGGAGGGCTAAAAGGCTTCAGGCATGTCTATGACAAAATGGGAATCCATTTCAATGATGACAATGAGGCAAGAAATGTACTCGAGCTTGCCCAGTATGCCAACCTGCATACACAGAAACCCCTCACTGACGATGAGCTGAGGTTTATGGCAAGTTACCCTGACATTGCAAGAAAGATAATGACTGTAAATCCGTAATTTTATTTTATAGGCGGAATTTTTATTCTCCGGCCTTTTGCAGGACTTTATTATATAGGTCAGGGCTTATTCTGAACCCATACTTAATGGCTTCATTGAGATATGGCTTGACTTTGGGAATAATATTTTTATTCTTAAGTTCCAACAAAATGCCGATAGTTCCTATAATATGGAGTTTCATAGACTGGGCAACAATCCTTGCTTTATTGTCATCAAGCAAAATGGCATCAGCAGATATTTCAGATGCAAGCACTATAGCCTCTGCTTCTCCACCTCCGAAAAACTCAGAGAGTGCAGACACTGCAAGGGCATTGCTAACCCGTTTCTTTTCAATAAATCCTGATTTTAAGCCGGCTGAAACTTCAGTGTCGCCGGTTCTTCCAGCGCCTTTTTCAGCTACCTCTATAAATACTGCTTCAGGGATAACTAATTTTTCATACAAGGCCAGTAGATGATGGAAAAGTTTAAGTCTGGATATGTTTATAAGCGGACTTGCATTAGATACAACGATCAATTTCTGTGTTTCCCTCGTCTCAGCCTTTTTATGGTCGCCATATCAGCAGCGAGGTCATCCTCTGTGTATTCTGCCTGCGGTATTTTTAAAGACCGTAAGAGTTCCATAAACTGCGCAAGGCTCATATTTGCAAGCTCCGCAGCCTTACCTATAGATACAAGCTTTTTCTGGAAGAGAAAGAGGGCTATGGATTCCCTGACAACATTGTCCGATTCGGGAAGTCCAACAGCCTTCATGCTTTTTAAAAGAGTCGTATCAACTTTCATAGATACATTTTATGATTGCAATGACAGAACTGTCAAGCAGAATTTATAAAAAATATAGCCCGCGCAGTTTCTAACGGGGTAAACCCGTTAACCCCTTCAAAACATTGTAGACCACTATTAACTCGCGCACTTCCATTTCAGGCAGTTCAGAAGATATAGCGTCAATATACTCCTTCTTCTGCCTGGCGTCTTGTTTCTTGTCCCGGAACACAACAGTCCCTTTGAAATCAAAGAAATCTTTCGCATTCACATTGAGGGATTTTGCCAGCGCTTCAAGGGTTTTAAATGAGGGCTGCGATAGCCCCCGCTCTAATCTGCTTATATATTCAACGCTCAACCCTGCCTTTTCAGCAAGACTTTCCTGGGTCAGCCTCGCGGCTTTCCGAATCTGTTTTATCCTCTTGCCCACCTGTTTGCTCATATCCGCCATGAGATACCTCTTTTGACTTGATAATATGCGAACGCAGACTATGATAATAAGGAACTGTTGATACGATTTTATTTTAAAACTTGGCATATAAGGTCTACTTATGCTATACAATGCCCATTATTAAAAATAACGCTAAATAAAAGGTAGTCCCATATACACAGGAGGTCATGGTTATGCTTATGTTTAACAAACGGCAGATTTTTTTAATTACAATTATCACCTGTATCTTCATTCAATCTGTTTCTTTTGCACAGGATGCTCAATATCAGCCGCTTGTCTCTGGAATGGAGCATTACAAAAACGGCAAATACAAAGAAGCGCTTAATGAATTTCAAAAGGCGGTTACTATCTTTCCTGACGACCCTGATATCCCATTTTACATGGGTCTTGCGTATTTGCAACTCAATGAGTCAGAAAAAGCTGTTGAGTATTTCAAGAAGGCGCTTGCAAAAGATCCGGAATATACGGATGCTCATTTTCAACTTGGCGTAATTTTGATTCAACAAAAGTCATATCAGGATTCCATAGCCCATCTGGAGAAGGTCTATAAGAAAGAGCCTGCGAGAGAAGACCTTGGGTATTTTCTCGGCTTTGCCTATTATCAGACAGGCGATTATAAAAAAACTTTAAGTTATCTTGAGAAGGCTAAGACAAAGGATAAGACCATTGCAAGCCTTATTCTTTACTATACAGGACTTGCCCAACAGCAGCTTGGCAACAACAAAGAGGCATCAGCAGCTTATAAACAGATTATCATTACCGACCCGACGTCGCCGTTGGCAGAACCTTCACAAAGGCTCATCGCAACTTTAATAGTGAAAGAGATACCCAAGAAAAATTTCAGCATAGATTTAACCACCAAGCTTCAATATGACGACAATATAATCCTTGTCCCGACCACCAATGTCTTTAATCTGAGAAATAAGGAAAGAAAAAGCACTATAGAACTTTTCTATCTGAGGGGCGAGTATGTCTTTATAAGAAAACCCAATTTTGACCTTGCGGCATCCTACGGCTTTTACCAGACCATTACCAATAAAATGAGAGACATGGATGTTCAGGATCATATTCTTTCTCTCGACCTTTCAAAAAGGGGCAGCATGGGCCGTATGCCATACGACTTTAGAATTAACTATGCATATGATTACCTGCTCTCAGACTATCATTATCTCCTACAGAGGCATACTATCAGACCTGTTTTTATACTCATGGAGAACAAGATAAACCTGAGTGTTTTTCAGTATGCATTTCAGGTTAAGGAGTGTAGATACCCACGGGCAAGCCCGTGGCACTTTTTCACAGAACAAGCTTCGCTTGACCTGAATCCTGGCTTTCCTGCCATTTCACGTATTTGATTATCT
>WPIF01000002.1 GCA_009773185.1 Nitrospirota bacterium
AATAACCTCCTCATTCCGTCTATCCGAAAAATATGCTTTCACTTCCTGATTGCAAACTCAAAAAATGCGTCCTCCCTCGCTTATCAGGGAATCAAGGAGTGTCCAACCCATTTCTTTAACAGGGCTATGCTTATGCCGTCATTATATTTAACCAATCAAGATATTTGCAATGTCTGTTCAGCGGAAACGATGATTTAGTTCCTTGTGCCATGCCATGAATTTTGAGCAGGGCGGACATTTTTTAGATGTAGCAAAAACATTGGTGAAATTTTGATTTGTATAAAATAGGAATTGCTGGTGCTTTGCTGAAGGTTTTTAGGGGGTATTAATACTTGATTTCATAAAAAAACAGGTGAATCATCAAGGGAAAGTGAGCAGAAGGCATCACCTTATCGCGCCCGGCGATCAACCGGAGCTATCCCCTGAATTCTTTATACAGCTATCTCTAATGCTATCCGGTCATACTTAGTCACCGGCGCTGTTTTGTGATCTGTTTCCTTCTTCTCAATCAAGCCTATCTGTTCGAGATATTTCACATCATCTGCCACATTCTTAACATCCCTCTTAGCCATCCTTGCAAGCTCATGGATAGATGAAGGCTTCCGGGTCTTGATTGTATGCAGGAGTTCAAGTCTCTTAGGAGTTAATACCTTTCTGAACGCCTCAAAGCTGGTGAAATAAACACCGCTCTCTTTCTTGACCTTCTCTCCACGCTCAATAGCTTCTCCTGTTTTAACAAAGTCTTCCAGCGCCGTCTTCAAGTCTTTGATTCCGATTTTGATTTTTTTTACTCTCATAATTCACCTCTCTTGTATCTTTCAATATCTCTGAAAAAATCGTGAGCTAATTTTTTGAGACTGATAAAATGATATGGCTCTATCAGTTCTCTAATATGCCTGTGGTCTCCTTTGCCTTCTGCGTTGTCATAGCCTATTATTCTCTCATTTTCTATAACATAAACAAGGGAATATTTATACCCATGTGGTTTATCTTCTGTAGGTTCAGGTAATTGCCACATCTTAATCTCAATGGTATTACCAAGTTCATCTATAACCTTATCGAGCCTGATTAGCTGAGCGTCCATATTCTGTAGGTATTATATGCCAACAATAAAATAGCTGTCAAGAAGATGCTATATATATCGGAACGTACATCCTGTTGCACTCAGACTTTAAGCCTTTCGGCTTTTCCTTTAACCTCTTAGTGGGAAACTATGATTTAGTTCTTTTGCTTCCTGTCATGAATTGTGGGATCTAAGCTCATTGAAGATTTTTTATGGAAGGCAGGAGGAAGGGTCTATGAGGTTTTTAGAATGGGCGATGACCCCATTATTTGACAGATGAGGCAATCAAGAAGGATAAGCAGTACTCTGGCCGGAACGACTTCATAGAAGACTGTATTCTTAGATACTTAGAATCTAAAGGGAAGATTTAATATCAAGGCGCTTTGTATTAGTTGACAAGGGCCCTACGAGCCATACGCTTTGAAATCCAAGAGAATGTGTCCAAGCGCCGTATCGCAAAATATATTCCTTCAAAACATCATCAAAGATAAAGACGGGAAGCTTTGTCGCGTCAAGAGCGAGTACAAGATGTTGACGCTGAGGAGGAGGAATTTCAGATTTTTTCTCAATTGATAATTTTAAATCTGTTAGTAGTTCATTTATAGATACCTCCTGCTCTATCTGTCCTTTCTTTGCGAGATGCCGCCAGAAATTTTTATCACTCTTTGCCCGAACTACTTGAATATGTAGCTCTTTTTTGTTGTTATCTTTGTCGTATGCTATACAGTCTACGTTATCATCTTTTTCAGTATTATCTATTGGATGGCTCCAGTTCTCTCCAGCTTCATTAAGTGCTTGCACAAGGGTTACGCACGTTGGTAAGGTATTAGCTTCTCCCTGTGGACTGGAACCTTTATGAGAGGAGATCAGTGTATCATCATTATTTCGTCTTGCCCTGGAGGTTTCGTTATTTTTTTCTACGCCATATTCTATTAATTCCTTAGTCTGCGTATTACTGAGCTCCATATACAGGCTGTCGCTTTCCGAGTCTCGTTCTCCAAAGACTATATTAGTATTTTGTGACTGTTCTTCGGAGTCAGAGTCTTTTTTATTTTTGGCCATAATTTATTATATTCGTTTTGCAATCGTTATTGCTTTGCCGCTTCCGGTGGGAGCACGCATTTTTTGTTATTACTACCTATTCACTACCTATTTTTCACCTGTTATTTTAGCCTTAACCCATTGATTCTAAAGCAAAGCTTGGCGGGAGCGGTAAACTTCGCTACGCTACGCTTACCCGATTTTTAATCCTTCCATTATTAAACTTCTCCAAGGCTTCTCTAAATTCATTGGATATTAACCGTTTCTTCATAAATGCTTTGCCTGAACTCGATTTCAAATACAGTTCAAAGGTTTTGGCATCTTTTTCATCGGCGAACGCAATATATGTTTCCACTGCCCACGGTGCATGTCGTTTGCTGTAACCATTATTGTTCGGACTATTATGCTGGGATACTCTTGACTTCAAATCGCTTGTGTGGCCGATGTAGATTGCTCCGGCAGTTTTAATGCTTTTCAATATATAAGTATAGTACATTGCCTTGTTCTGCCTTTATACAACTCAGCCAAATTAAGCGAAGCCTTTGGCGAAGTTTAATGGCGGGAGCGTGTGGGAATCGAACCCACCCACCGAATTGTTTTTTAAGGGGTTTTTACCCCCTCTACTACCCATTCGCTACCTATCCGTTTCACATTGTCCAACTTTCTAAAGGCATCAACCACTTTTAATTTTGCATAACGTCTCGTCATTTCAGGCTTGGTATGTCCGAACCATTCCTGCAAAAGCTTCTCGTGTTCAGGATGTGCGTTTATAAACTCGGTGCCAAAACTATGCTTGGTAAATTCATAAAGAGGCATGTCAAGATTAGTTCCATACTTCTCATTGAATTTCTGTAGAGTGCGCTTGTAGATGTCATTCAAGAAGTCCTGGCTATAGGACCTGCCGCTGCCATGTGTGAATACAAACTGTTTTGGAAAGACCCTCGGTAGAACAGCTCTTGTTTCCGGGAACAGGTAGTTATAACGTATTCTTTTGGTTTTTGTGTGTTCAACAAGCCGTCTGCCTGAAAAGTTTCTTCTGTATGAAACCTGATCGCCCTCAATACAATCTCCCATTAAGGCCCTTACCTCTGACGGCCTGCACCCTTGATGGATTAGATAAGTAAATATCGGAATGTGTTCCGGCTCGTTTTCAGAAATTAATTGCAGAAACGCTAACCGGACATCCTTGCTTGCTATCTGAGGCTCGTATTCCGGCACTTCTATCTTAGGGAACACCGGTATAGTCTGGATAAGGCGCTCCTCATCTCTGAGCCACCTGAAGAAGCTGCAGAGGGCATCTAAGATGTTCTTCTGATACTTGGGGGATTTGTTAAGCTGTCTGGCAAAATCCTTACAGGAAAGTATCTCCCGAACATCAATGCCTTTAAAGAAAGACTCATAGTAATTGGTTATGTAGGTTCTCAGTTTTGGGACATAGCCTCTTGCTAACTTTCCCCTGTTCATCAGGTCTTCTTTTTCCTGATACCATTTCCAGATGAGATGTTTGAAAGCATACTCTATTTTAAGTTTGCTCTTCCACTTTGTTATATCGAGAATCCGTCTATCTTTTTCGTCTTTAAACTGCCTTAAGAGAGTAAGCGCATCAGCCAGCGTCCGTATTGTCTTGCCGTCAAAGGTTGTCCCCCTTGTGATTCTCTCTCCCTTGTAGAATGGCCTGATTACGTATCTTTGAGGCGTGGTAAGGTGAGCAGGACAGATAAACCCGCGCCTCTTATCAAACTTGAACGAGCTGAAACAAACAGGACATTTACCCTCTGGTCTGATATTTGTCATGGAAAACCCCCAGGATATAATCAAGGGATTTTCTGCTATCTCATCAGATAATGTCAAGTTTGTGCTCACTCAGACTCCTTTTGAAACAATACGCCTGCCTCTGACGGGCGGAGCGCCGGCCGCTCCTACAATCTTTATCCCTGACGTCAGCCCTACTGCTATATGTTTAAAGTCTGGGTTTAGCAATTTTATCATGGCATAGTTACCGACTCGTATATCGAGGGCTTCATTTCGTATACCTTTAAATTGTGGCTTAAAGACTATCGAGGGAAAGCCGCCGCGCTTATATTGTGTATCCATTTTTTCTGCTGTGAGCATTTTGAAATAATCATAACTGTAGCCTTCGTGCCAGTGCATGAACCCGGGACCGGGCTCTGTTATCTCCATCCAACTGAAAAGCGTTTTCTTGGCTTCATTTGTGCCTATTATCAAGGGCTGGATATATAGTTTACCGGAGTGGGTGTATTTGGGCTGGCGCGAACGATTGAGCGTTATAAGTTGTTTGCTATCATGAGAACTGCCTTTGCAGTTAAAGACTCCTTTCCTCTTTGCGACAAATTCCCTGACAGGGGTTGATTTGTAGCCTTCATCTATGCCGCAGATGGAGATTGAGAGTTTATTGCCTGATTCATGGATGAATTCTTTGCGGAGGTAGGTATCGAGGGATTGCCAGAGTTCAGGATGGTCAGGATCGCCATAGAGCTGCTGATATTCTATGCCCCATGATTCATAGTCCTTGCCCCAGGCGATAGTCTCAAGGTCAAGCCTATTGCTTTGTACGTCCACAAAACAGGTAAGCACGCAGCCGGGCATAGGAATCTGCCATTTGGCGTCTTCCGGGCCGTAGATGTGCCTCCGGGCATAAAGCACGTCTTCTTTGATTGTCTTGCCTGTCAGTTCTTCACTGAAAGGCTCTGCTGCTTCGTTGTTGTACCATTTCTGCAACTTGGCGATGTTGCCCTGCGCCCGAAGCCATCTGGCGGAGATTGTTGAAAGGGATTTAAACGGCGAGAGCCAGCTTGGGAATTTCACGCCGATTGAGACAGGCCGTTTATTGACTTCTTCTCTGGGCTTCCATCCATTGATGCTGTTTAAATTATTTTGCGAGCCGAGGATAAGCGCCTGGTCTCTCGCATAATCATTCCACATGCTGCCGCAATGCTCGCATTTATACCTCGCTGTTTTATCGCGCTCGATTATGTTTGCAACTCTATGCCTTTCTTTGTCGTCTTTGAAGGCTTTGTCTTTGTCAGGCCATGTGATATTCTGAAAGTTCATTTTCTGATCTTGCCGGCAGTCGGGACAGACTGCGTGAAAATCATAATGCGCTTCGCAGGTTTTATATTCCTGCATGATGGGGCCGTTTTCGTGTCCCGGAGTTGAGAGGATTATGCCCTTGCCTGTCTCGCCGTATGTAGTGATGCGATCTTTAGCTTCTTCGATATTAAGCGAGCTTTTGTATTTGTCTATCTCGTCGAGAACGACTGTCTCGTAAGGATCTGAGGCGAGTGCTGCAGCGGAATTTGACCAGCCGATATTGATGTTGAACCCTGTCCGAAGCGTGATGGAATAGTTTGTTGTGTCGTCAGGATTGTCGGACAGTTTTTCCGCTAATTTGGGCGAGGCCTTAACAGCGGGGATGAATCGCTGCTTCATGGTCCTTGCTGTTTTGCGTTCTGACTCCATAACGAGCAAAGCGTTGTGCCTCGATGTGCTCATTTTTTTGTAGACGTAGTTATGGGCTGCTTCTGAGCCGCCGCCCTGAACACATTTGACGAGCACGAATAATTTCTTTGAGAATTCCATCAGGTCCATGATGCCCTTGAGTGCGGGGTTGTTTTCATTTTTCCATGGGCCGGGCTTGCTGCTTTTGATAACTACCCTGTGTTTTTCCGTATGCTCGGAGAGTTTCAATTCTTCTTTTTTCTCAAACACCTGACGCTCGGCAGGAAAGAAGCGGAAGGAGTAGAAAAGGCCAGGGGTCAAGGGATTAGTCTGCATTCTGCTCCTCTTCTTCATTTATCATCGCTGCGGGAACTTCAAAGCGCATGGGCTTTGAATAATAATCAAAGACTTCTTCTATGTGTTTAAGATAAAAATCTATCAGCTCGGGGATGTTGTCAGGATTGCCTTTGAGAATCTCCGCAAGCTTCGGTGCGCGGGAGTGGATGAAACCCTGGCCAAGGTTTTCTTTGAGGAATGCTGCGCGGGCAGCAAGCATCTGCTCGACTTCGGAGCAAAGGACGTAGCGCCCTTCTTTGATTTTTGCCTCGAATTCCATGTCATGAAATTTCTGCTCTGCAATTTTGGTCTCCCACTTCATTTTTTCTTCTGCGTTGTTTGAGTCTGCCTCTGTGAGCAGGGAGAGGAATTTTTTTGCGTATTTATCGAGGTCTTTTTTTGTGAATGTGACGGCGTTGTCTATGGTCTTGAAGCCAACGATTGCTTTTTCGTTATAGAGTTTGGATTTTTCGATTTTAAATCCTTGCACCTTGAGGTAGTCAACAGCATCTGGCACGGTGAACCTGGCTTGTTCAGGGTTTTCCTGCTGCTGTTTTTTGTTCCTGAATTCCCCAAGAGCTGTTTTTGCGGCCTGATAGTCTTTGAGATTGGCGACTGTGGAGCTTTTGTTGTATGCCTTCATGGTGCGCTTAACTGCGGCGGACAGGACGTTTTCTTCCTGCGCGAGGACTTTGTCTTTTTTTTGGAATGTGGAGGTCATTTTCCCATCCATCCCTGCCCGCTTTGAAGTTGTTTTTTCTGATTGTCCCATTCTTTTTGCCATTGTGTTTTAATTTTTGCGATAACTTTTTGGAGCACGCGGCCCTGTTTAAAGATTGATGCCTCGGTAATTACTTTGATGGCAAGCAAGCCTTCTTTACGTCCTGACCGGCTCTTGGCTTTGGAACTGCGAATCAAAACTAAGGGGATTCCGCCCTTTGTGGCCCTTGAGATGAAGGCTTTGGGTAGCACTGTTTTATGGCCAAGTTGTATTTGCGATGTTACACCGCTATATCCTCTGCCCGCTCTGCCTGTTTTAAGTTGCGCATCGGCGGAAATTCTTCCTTTTTTCTTGAGCCGAATTGACCTGCTTCCTGCTATCTGACTTGTAGGAAAATAAAGTAGATTGATAGGTTTGCCTCTCACTGTGAGTATTGCGGAAAGGTTGCTTGCCAGTGCGCCTTTGATGTCTATCTTTCTGTCGAGGTCAGACTTTTTGATATCCCATATTTGCCTTATCTGCTCTGAGGCTTCTGTCCGGCCTGACTTAACGGCGCGATTCAGGGCTGCTGCTGCGGCTCTTTTAACTTTTTCCGGATCAAGTTTTGCCATTGCTTCTTTGATGCCTTGAACTTTGATGTTGATTATCATCTCGTTGCCTCTGCCATTTTTTCTGGAAGTTTCAATTGCTTCCCTGCAATCTCTTTGACGCGCTGCTGCAACTCCGCCAGTGAAATTTCAGCCCTGCTGAATTGCCAAAAAAGTTCTTGCAGTTTCATGACATCTTCGTCCATGTGTTTTTGTTTCATAGTGACCTTCCCGTTAGGCCTGTCCATTTTTCTGTGAAGGTAAGTTCTATTTTTGCTGTTTCACCGAATGGCCTGTTTTTTTTAATGGTGCAATCCATATGCCGTTCTTTGCCCTGGCCTTTTACGCGAGTGAGCCAGAGGACTATGTGCGCTGCTGCAGCGAGTTCTCCGGCGCCTTTGAGGCCGATGATGTTAGATTCTTTCTTGGCTGATTCGTTATCTATCTGCGAGACGGCAAGACATGTGACCTTGAGTTCTTTGACAAGGGCATAGAGTTTGCCGGCAGCGTCAGCCATGGTTTCATAGAGGGTATTTCGGATCGCAAGGTTCTGAATGTAGTCTATGGCGATGATGTCAACGCCTTCACGGATTTTGTGTTTTTTGGATTTGAGGCGGATGTCGTCAACGGTGCGGACATCGTCATAGATGATGGGATTCCATTTGGCTATCATTTTCTTAGCCTTCTCGATGCGGTCTTCATAGCCTGTGATGCGGCCTGTGATGAGCGCTTTGTAGGATATATCTGCAAGGTTTGATATTAAGCCCATCATTTTTTCTTCACGGGAATCTTCGAGTGAAAAGAGCAGAATTTTTGCGCCAGCGTCCATGGCATCTACCAACAGTTGATTAAGGAATTTGCTTTTGCCTTTGCCTGTGTAGCCGCCGATTATCCAAAGGTGTTTGGGATAGAATCCGGGAATGGGTTCTTTCAAAAAGGCAGGGGGGGCGATGCAGATTTCTTTCCCATTTAAGGAATCATCCCAGTATTGGTCGAGGGTCTTGAGAATGTCGTCTGTGTAGGGGCTTGTTTTGCTTTTTGCGGATTGAGCGAGTTCGACAAGTTCGCTTTCAACTTTGCCAAGCCATTCAGGAATATCTTCAATTCCGTTTTTGGATTGATCTGCCACTGTTTGCGCCCAGGCTCCGGCCCTGCGGAGGAGTGATTTGTCGTGCACAATGCGGGAGTGGAGTTTGATGCTCGCTGAGCTGATGTGATCGTTGGCGATGTCTATGATGTAATCTTCACCGCCTGCTTGTTGTATATGCCCTTTTTCTTTGAGCCGGTCAATGAGTGCAATGAAGTCTGTTTTTTCGCCAAGCTGATAGAGGTCGAAGAGAGCGTTGTAAATCAGGCGATGGCTCGTTGTGGAAAAGTCTTCAGGGCAGATGATGTCGGAGGCCTGAAGTAGTGTGTCGGGCTCAGCGATGATGGCTCCAAGTATTGCTCTTTCGGCTTCGGTCGCAAAGTGGCTCATACCAGCTCCTTGCGGGGGGTTGCTTTCGGTCTTAATGTCTGCGCCGGGTTGCCGGTGGACGGGTCAAGGATGACATTGTCTTGAGGTTTACTCTCTGGTATCCATGACGATGCGGCCTCGTATGCGCCGCATTTCATTCCGTCAAGGAACTTTTCAAAGCGCGGGATGTCATATCCGTTTTTTCTGAAAAACAAATCCTCTGTCTCTAAGAAGCGAATTACAGTGGTTTTTAGGATGTCTACGGTCATCGCTTTTAACAGGGTTTTAACGGTTTTCCCGTCCCGTCCGCCTTTAAAGGGAGGTTTTATTTTGAACTTCTTTTGATATTCCTGAAAGTAAAAATCTATAAATTCTTGAACATCAGACTTTTGAGGCTGATGTGTATCTTTTAATTCTTTATTCTTATTCTTATTCTTATTCTGTTGCGTTACATTGGTGTTACAGTGCGTTACTGTAACGTTACAGTCTATAAGTCTTTGATTTTCCCTGTATTTTTGTACTCTGTTTTTTGTGTGCTGCCGAACTTTTTCCATACCTTCAAGGTTTTGATGTTTTTCCCAGTTTGGTATTGCGATATGCCCGTTGTCGAGGATGTCTATCATGCCCAGGCGGTTGAAGGTCTCTATGGCCAGCTTAACTGTGTTGATGGGACGTTTGAATTTGTGGGAAAGCATTTCCTCAGTGTATGGGATTTCAGGGGTCAGGTATATCAGTCCCCTATTGTTGACCTTGCCGGCGAGGGTGAGGAGTTTGACCCATAGGATCAGGATGGTGTCCTTCTCTGGCAGGGAATCTATGAAGTCAATCTTGTCGTCTTCGAAGATGTCGGTTGTGATTTTTATCCACTTAATTTCAGGCATTTATTGATTCCTTCATGCGGCCTCCTTGAATAAATCAATTTTCTTCTGCCAGAGATTCACTGTTCCCTGTGTGGTTTTTAAGATGCGCGATATTTCCGATGTCGGAATTTTTAAACTGAGCAATAGGGAGAGAAGGTAAAATTCTCTGACTGAGATTTTAGAATCCTGCAAGATGGTCCCTGTCTTTGCTGTGAACCAGAGTTTGCAGTTTTTACATGTGCAGCGTTTGAGCGATAAGAAGTTTTTTAGTGTGATGTTGTCGGTGATTTTGGTTTTACACTTCGGGCAGCTCGGGTCTGCGGGATGTGCCAGGGAGATGAACCACGAATTGCAATCCGCTTCATTCAGGAAGTCCGCAGAAAAAGAGTTGAGCGCGCTATTGGGAAAACTTATTATTTTTGCGGTATATTCAAGCTCGTCCATAATTCCACCCCGAAAAAAATTCAAATCGTAGCCGTTTCTTGCAGGCTTCGCTGTCCGTATTGGGTATGCCCTCTGGAAGGACCCGTAAAACTTTTTCACTCTTTAATAAGGTTCTCAATCCTCTTCTCCTGCTCCTGAAGTTCCATTATGAGTGCTTTAACATTTGCCAGTAACTGCTTCCATTTTGTGCGCGAACGCCCCCTCGATTTTTTACCCTGCACCTTTACCATTTGCCTCAGGTTCGAGTTTCGCGTAATAAGACGAAGGTTCCCTTGCCTTTTCTGGTTAAGCTTCATTCAGTGCCTCTTTCAGGGCGCTTCGGTTGTATTTAATCAACTCTGCCAAGTGCCGATCTATATCCGCTGCCAGTTGCGCTACATTGCCGCTGGCGCCGTTAATCACTATTGTCGGTGAAAGTGTTATGCTTATCTGAGAGCCATTGTTCTTCTTATCCGCCGGAATGACCTGCTCGCCCTGGTGAAGAATATACGGGCCTGTCCTAGGCACGTAATCCGTGCCCTTATCGTAAATATCGTAAACCTTGACGTTGCCGTAATCCTGAAAGTCGTATTTCACTTCCGGGCCATAGTGGTAAACTCCTCCGCCATAATCTTGAAAGGCAGAAGGTTGAGATGTAGAAGGTAGGGTTGCAGGTGATGAGCCCGGGAATGGTAACTCAGGCCTATAATTACCTTGTCCTGGCGGTGGCGGTGGATTCTCGGGTTTATCAAATCCATATTTAACAGGTATCACCCATGTTTGACCTGTTAGGTTTTGAAGAGTTGATAGTACCGTACTGAGGTTTGTCATTGCCTCCGTGGTATCCGCTTTCACGTCTATGGGTTTTTCAAGGTCTTTAAGATTTGCCTGGAGGGTTAGAACCCAGTTGTCAATTTCTCGGATTTTTTCTGCTGCCGTGGAAGCAAGTTTCTGATAAGATACAGACTGCCTGTCTATCCCTTCCCGCATACGTTCAAGCTTCCCCGTCAGGTTCTCATATTCTTTTACCAAGCCTGAAAAGTCGAGAGAGAATCCGAGAAAATCTTTTTGGTCTTTATACTTTGTTAAGAAGCCTTCCAATTTCGAGAGGGTGTTTGTTATGAAGGTAGGATCTTCGCTTATCCATGCAGAGCTTATTACACCTTTAAGTGAGTCTCGTTCTCTTTCCATCTGCTCTGCTGGTGCTAATTGGGGCGCATTATAGCCGGCAAGAAATTCTTTGGATTTTGAGATACTATCATCGAGTGAACGGGCCTTATTGTAATATTCCTCTGCCTTTGCAATGGCAGCGTCATAATACTGGGCAACCTTATCCCGCCATGAAGAGAGATAATCAATCCGCTGTTTAATTGATTCCTTCTCCTTTTCAACGGCAGACTTCAAAGAGGCTACCCATTTATTGAGCGCGTCCTGCTCTTTGTAGAATTCAATCCCCTGTTTCAATCCCTCAGATATCCAGCCTTTATCCCCGAACTTTTCGCGTAACTGTGCTGCCTCTCTGTTCAATGAAGCGATCTGTTTATCCAGATCGCTCAGGGCAGGATTTAGGCCCTCAATTTTAAATTTCCAGTTTTCAGTTGCATCATTGAGCTCTTTTTGCTCTTTCCTGTATTTTTCGCCGGCTTCTGTCATTTCCTTCCATGACTTTTCGTGCTCCTGAAATAATTTCTCTTGATTTTGCGCTGACGTAAGCCACTTGCCGCTTGCCTGGTCATAGACAACAGCTCCGGCCTTAACAGCTTCATTAAAGCCTTTCATTCTCTCTTTCGCATCTGCTCCGGCCATGCCGAGCATTGCGAGTTTTTTATTAGTATTTTCGAGCTTACTGTTTAAAAATTCAGTCTCTTGCGCTATGTCTTTCCATAAATCCTTTATCTTATTGAATCCGGAAAGGTCTCTCCCTGTAAATTTATAAAACAGCTCATCTATTTTCTCGCCTGCAAGGTAGGCGGCAGCTCCTACGCCTGCAATCAGACCGGCCGTCCCTGCCGCACCGAGAGCTCCGACAGAGACGGACCCGAGTGTCTTGATGCCAGACATGAGATTCTTCAATCCGCCTGCCGTGTGCGCTATTGTAGAGCCCGTTGAGGCCAAGTCTCCGATTATGGGAAGACTACCCATAGAACCCATAGACATTCCGAGTTGTTTAAATGCTTTGCTCAACTCATAGGTCTCAGTGATGGGTGTTTCTTTTTTGAATTTCTGTAATGAACCTGTTACCTTTTGAAATTCATTTGCTACGGCCTGGCCTCCGTCAACTGAAAGAAATAATTTGACTTCATTTTCTCTCATATTACCTTCTCACCTCAGTTAATAGCGTGTTTTCAAAAGCTCTGAGCTTGCTGAAAAACAAACCGTCTATCTTAATATTCATTGCCCTTGCAGCCTCAATAACAACGTCCCATTTGAGGGCGCTGATTCCATGTGTATTGCTCTGATATTGTGTATCGCATAAGGTAAAACATTTAAATATTTTCCTGTTTCCCAGAATAATCTCAGGTGCTCTTCCTTTGCATTCATCGCAATCAAGCTCCTTGTTTTTTCGTCGGGCTACCGTTTGGCAGGCATCGCAATATTTCTGCCTTGTGCCGTAAAGCCATCGGGTAGCCTCTATGAGTTTTTTATTTGTTCCTCTGCCTCATCTTCGTTCAGTGTTCGCAGTCTGTTTGCTGTCTCCTTTATGAAATCCCATAACGATTGCTCATTGTTAACCGGCGGGAGGTTTGCAACAAGAAGTTTATTTTTCCTGTTCGCTTCCAAAGGTCTGTCTTTTGCATATCCGATACCCTCAAAGTCTTCCAGATAGTAATCAGCCATATCCTCAAATAAAGCCTTACTGTTGACCTCAGCGACCTTAACCATCTGCCGTGAGTCCGGGTCTTTGATGTGCTGGTGCGTTGTGTGCTTTGCCAGCAACTCGTCTGTCTTGTCTGTATTCGCGGGCCTGATTTTAAGCTTGATGTTTGCTCCTCTGTATGTATGTTCAACCCAAATGCCTTCCTTTTCCTCTCTCAAAATCAAATTGCATGGTTCCATTGTGTCGTCTCCTTTTAATTTTGTTGTAGTATTTTTTCTTTGAGTATTTTCACTTCATTAGTGAGAGCAGCCAGTTCCCCCATAAGCTTTTCGAATGAATCTAACAGCTCCCGTCTCTCCTGTTCCATGGCTCTGAACTTCTCATTGAAAATCTGTTGCTGACTCTCAATCCGGTTAAGCTCTTTCTGCTTTTCTTTGAGGAGTTCTCCGATTTCGCTTAGACGCTCTTGAATCTTCTCTTTTTCCATTTTTATTTTTTCCTCCTATTTATGAATTGCATAATTACCTGTCACAATGTCTCTCTTCCTCCTGAAAAAAGAGGGCAGGGCGCCTTCATCTTATCGAGAGCGCTGCCTGTTGAAGAGCCGAAGTCTCCGAGTCTCTGCTTTGCAGAATTTATGGCCTGGCCAGTATTATCTGTTGCGGTAATTTCAAGGCTTAAATTTGAATCGCTAATTTTTGCCATTGCAATCTCCTATAAAAATTCGATTTTACCCTTACGGGCATCATCCTCTATTGCACCCCTTTTAACAGCCTCTGTAATTTTTACCGTAACATTTAAAATCTCTTTACGGACCGCAGGCGGAAACTTTGATATTGAAACAATATCGCCTATAACAATAATCCGCTCTTTGATACCTTTGCTAAGAAAATATTCTTTCGCTTTTTCATTCGGGACAAGATGAACAAATTTCCCCAGGCTCTTAAGCCGAACTTTAAAACCTAAGTGTGGAATGTCCTGATTATTCATATAGGCCTCCAATATACCGTGGAATCTTCCGTCTGTGTAATTCTCTATTTAACGCCATATTTTTCTACAAGCTCACCTTGCACTTTCTTAACTTCAGCAATCGACGGTAAAGGAAACAACAGGTGCAGGAAGCTTCCATACATTTCTACTTCGCCACTAAGGGAGGCGGCCGCGTAAATTTCATAAACCGCTGAGACCATATCGCCAGTAATTTTTTCATTTTTCAATTCTGCTAATACAGCACTCCAGAATACACGCCTGCAGTTGGTAACCCTTGATGATAAGGCCATTGTCTCTTTTTGAATCTGCCGACTGGCTTTATCCGAGGCGTCCAAGAGTTCTTCGATTTCGGCTTTCTCGTTGTTCAACTTTTTAAGACTATCGCGCACTGCCTTAAGATCGGCTTCCGTCAGGTTGCCGGAAGCAAAACCAATAAGGGTTCGTTCTTTTTCTCTCGCAACCTCACTGATAGCATTCTCCAAATAATTTAATTGTCTATTTGCCGCTTCAATTTTCTCATGCAGAAGCTTCGGCTTCTGGATTACCGCATCGAGTTCGACTTTGGCAGTCTTATACGCGTCTAACAATTCTTTCAAGTCCATTTTTTCTTATCCCCTTTCTTTTTTTGTTTTTAGCCTCATATTGCCTGCGGTGTCAGGCCGGGAGAGGCCGCCGTATCTCTCAGTCACCGCTAAGATAATACGCCCTGTCAATCTTCATGTATTCCCGGAGCAAAGGAATACTTGCAGGTTAACTTTTTTGTGTTTACATGCAACTCATACCTAACTCTTTTATTTGGTTCCAGCCGCATTGAAAAATTCCTTCTCCAGATTCCCCCGGATTTTTATCATTTCTTCACCTGATACGCCATGTTCCGGAAAAACCGAAACGCAAGCCGTAAGTAAAAAATCCGCTGGACTCAGTCGCCGGCCCATCTCCAAGTGTGCGATTTGCAGTTTGAGAAATTTATCGCCGATGGATTTAAACAAAATCTCCTTAACCTCAATGCTTAGTTGCTCAAAGACTACCTGCCACGCCTGCGTTTCGGCCCCGCGATACATAACACTGCCCTGGTCAATGTCTATTTTGACTGAGTTAAGTTTCGAATCAATTGCACGGAGGAGGTCAACACAATTTTCAATCTCCGCCTCGGCCAGTTTCTTTTTTTGACGCGCCGCTTCCAGCTCGCCCGCACTTATAACGTCAGAGCTATAATCTATAAGTGCCTTGTTTAAATTTTTCTCTGCCTCAGCAGCCTCCGAAAAGAGCCCTGTCTTTTGCGCTTCGACATCATTCCTTTTTTTCTGAAGGGCTGCGTGTGTGCTTTGATTTTTTTTGAGTGCGTCCTTGACACTTAAAAACTTTTTTATTCTGTCGTCCATTTTCCCTTTCTCCTTTTTTCTTTTTTTTATTGCCTCTTCGTATGAAGAGCAGTTTTATCTTCTGATGCATCCTGGCGTGCTTTAGCCGAATGAACTTTCTTCTCAAGAGCATCATAGTATTCAGAAACATTCCCGAATTCGTTTTGGATAGTTTTGTTTTTCTTGAACATCTCAATTGCAATCAAAGCAAGCTTTCCATCAATTTTTTTTACATCACTCATATCTACCCCTGCCAAATTGTTTGTATAAAAAAATAGAAGACCTTATCTCTTTTAGCGATTTTATATAGGAATTAATCGGAATTAAATTATCGCCGGAGATTTTTTCCAGGACGTGAAGTATACCTTTTCCGGATATGCGCCAGGCAACTTCATTTTGAGCCTTGAGATATGGTTGTATTTCGAAAGGTTTGTTATTAGGATCGCGGGAATTTTCGAAGGCAAACACTGCTACGATGTAGGCATCGGCCAACTCAATTTCTGCTGCCGAGCTTTTGTCATTTTTCTTTTCCAAAAATCTTTCTCCTTTGCTGCTCAAAAAATACTTCGTGCAGCTTATGGAGATATTAAATCAGAAGGGACAGGTGTCTTCAATCGTATGAAATAGGGCATTTCATACGTCAAAGATATTTACGCTTTAATTTTATATTTCTGTCTTAATTTTTCAGGTATTGATATTGGCGGGTATTTTTTCAGGTATTCAATCTTGTCTTCTTCTGTCCATTTTGAAAAAAACTCGGTAGTTCTTTCAACATGAGCATCTTGCTCTAAATTTTTTTTCCAGTTCTTATTGTATTCATCTTTTAAGGAGCGATCTACGATTTTATTAATTTTAAATTCTGTCTTATTCCATTTCTCATCTGGGATTTCTTCTAAACGCATACCTACCATCGCAGCAGCTTTTTCAACTGAAAGGCCAAATAATCTCCTTAAGATATAAATGTCCACCATCAATGTTTGGTTTCGTTCATCGGCCATCATTACTTGCTTGAAAGCCTTATCCTGTCCTTTCCCATTGCTAAATCCTAATAACTTATCAAGGCTTGTTTTTTTACCTTTACCGGCTATCTCATGATATTTTTTGAATGTATCGGCTAAGAAATTCAGTATTGACAATGGCGGATAAAGTCCCGCCTCGTGTGCATTTATAAACGATTCAATCGCATACACTGGATTTCCAGTTTCTTTGAATTTTTCGGCTCTTGAGATGATATGAAAGCTTACTGGCAATTTAACACCATCTTCATTTGTTACGGACTTTATTTCATGCTCTCCGATAAAGAGAGACATCTTTTCAAGTTCTTTTGGGCTTAAAGTGCCTTTTGGTGGGTGTTTGACAAAATAGAGAAGAGGACTATCATCGCAGGCGATACAATTTTTATCAGGACAATCATCTATAGACGGACGGACTTCTACTTTTTTATTTGAAGGCGATTTCTTTTTCTTTCCCATTCCCTTTACCGCTTCTCCTTTACGATCTCTCCTGAATCATCAAGGGAGGGTGAGCAGGAGTCCTCACCTTATCGCGCCCGGCGATCAACCGGCGCTATCCCCTGAAATTAATTACCAGTCATTATAAATGCTTTATTTATATAGCCTCAAAAACTCATCAACTGTCATTCCTGCCTTTTGTATCTGTCCTCTCAGAAGGCCCTGCTTGACAGGTTTGCCTTTATGCACAGGGATTGAAAGAATATACGGGCTCCCTTCTCTGGTTAATATCGCGTGGCTGCCTGTCTGCCTTTTAACGGTCCAACCGGCTCTTTCAAATGCCTTTATAACTCTATCGGGTTTGAGGCCGTGAAGACTGCTCATGAAGCCTTCTTAAGCACCTTCTTTTGCTCTGAGACGGCGATGTATCCCCCTATCGCATCCTTTATCATTTCAAGGGCTTCTTCCACTGTATCACCCTGGGAGGCACATCCCGGAAGGGAAGGGCACTCAATCCAGTATCCGCCGTCCTCGGTGTCTGTATGAAGCACTACGGGGTATTTCCTTCCTCTTGCATTGACCGTGTATTTCTTTTCTTTCTGTATGGCTATGACCTCGCCTTTGAGATTCTCTACTATCTCTCCCAGCGCTATGGAAAAAACAAGCTGGCCGCTCTTTAGGGTATCTATAATCTCTTTCTTGTCTTTAGTAAGCACGAAGATTGTCTCTCCATCTGTCAAAAACCTCAATTCAGAAAGAGGCTTTTCTATCTCCGGCATGTTCTTTTTGAGGTAGGTTATGGCCTTCCTTATCTTCTGCAGGCTGATACCTTTATCCATCAAGGTTTTTGCAACTCTCAATTGAATCAGGTCATTAAAAGAATAAAGTCTGACAGAGCCATAACCAGATGCCTCACTTACAGTAGGTTTTATAAAATGGGTTCTGTCCCAGTAATCAATCTGCCTGAAACTTAAGCCTGTTACCTTTGAGACCGTTTTACTGTTAAAGTTCATTTATTCCCCCTTTATATTATAATTACAAGCCTGTAGTTATAATATAAAATAACATGGTGTCTGTCAAGAATATTCTATAGAGAAACATACATCTTGTTGCATTCAGCCTTTAGTTTTTCTGCTTTTCCCTTAAAATCTCCATTTCTGCCTATGACAATATCGAGATTATGTATTTCCTCTCTTAAGCGAGTTGCTGCAATTTCCTTTGATGCAAAGATGTCTTGTTTGACCATTTGAATAGTGTTTTCAGCGCGCTCAGCATTGAATTCAGTACACAGTTCAAGCAACGCCACGTATTCATGTGCTCTCACACAACATTGCGTAAACAAGGCGCTTAATCTTATTAAAGGTTTCAGGATCGTCATTGCTTAGCCGCGCCAGTCTGGCTAAAAAATCACCTGGCGTTGAGTTATCTATCTGCTGCTTGTCCTGAAACTGGACAAATTTTTTTCTCTCCATTTGCCAGTTCTTAAAATCTACTACATTACTTTTCGATTCATTTTTTACCTTTCTTAGACTTTCCATTTTCATGCGCTCACCCCTTTTAATGAACGGTGAAATACATATCATCAGCTGCTGTAAGCAGATTGTGAATTTCTCTCACAGTGTCAATCGTAGCAGTTAGCTTGTAAAAATCATCAAGCTTTTCCATGTCTTCATCTTCCAACATTGCCTTTAATGGCGCAAGTTTTACTAAAGTCTCTCTCACAAGGACATGTATCTTTTCGTCAACAGGCTCCTCTTTTTTCTTCAAAAAACTATAAATGTAATCATTTCCCTGTTCCCTGAATTTCTCAGCGACTTTGCATGCTTCTGCTAATGAATCACGCTTACTCTCTACAACTTTTAAATTTGTTTTTGCCATTGCTAAGCCCCTTTCTTATTTTTTGATTTTTAATTCCTCAAAAAGAGGACCGGGAATCTAAAATGCCCAACGGTATGCTCTCAATTCATAGTCACCTCCTTTGCGTCTTTTATCGGCGTGCTCTTTTTTTGATTCTCTGTTCCTTTTATGACTTTTAATTCTGCCATGGTATACCTCCCTTATCTGTATTTTGTTATTGTGTTACCATATTACCATTTATCTGTTACCGTGTCAACATTAATTTATATTGACAAGTTACCAATAACTCGTTTATTATTCTCGTATGGTCAGACCAAAATCAACTGTGACAAGACAGCAGTTAGGCGCCCGGGTAAACACAGAGATGATCAAGAAAATTAAGCATCTTGCTATCGATAAAAATGTTTCCTTCAATGTGCTTATCGAAGAAGCCCTGGAAGACCTCTTAAAGAAGTACAAGCAGAAGTAGTGAGTTTGTTCAGTTATGCCTTCACCCTTTGTTGATTACTTTTCTTTTATCCCTCGACAATTCGGGGTCTTTCCATTCATCGGGATGGACAACTATCCTTTCGACATAAGCCTCAAGACTTTCACTTGTTATAAAGATGGGTTTTTTCCCTACGCCGTTCGGACAAGCCGCTATTAACTTCCCTTCTTTTATAAGCTCGTATATCTTGCTCACCGAATACGGCAGAGTTGTCATTACCTCGTCTATTCTGAGAAGTTTTTTCATCGTCTCCCTGCGGAAATAACACGCCTTTGTTTAATGCGTAAGTTGCCTATTCATGCTCATTGAATTAAGTGCAAATTTTTTGAATTGATTATCATCTATGAACTCCTTTTGAAATGATGCGCTGGCCTGTTGTTAGCCTTGCCTGCAACCCTGCTTCCGCGCTTTCGCTCTTTAGCCCTTCTGCCAGTTTCTTAAAATCAGGATTGAAGACTGTATCCTCAGGTACCTGAAATCAAAAGGCAAGATTTAATTTACTACCTATTCACTACCTATTTTTTGCCTGTTATTTTAGCCTTAACCCATTGATTCTAAAGGAAAGCTTGGCGGGAGCGTGTGGGAATCGAACCCACCCTTCCGGTTTGTGGCCGGAAACACCGGATTTGAAGTCCGGGAGGGACACCAGAGCCCTATGCGCTCCCAATGGCTGGAGTTATTTTATCAGAACGGGTTTTAAATCAAAAGTATATAATCAGCCATTCCCTTTTTAATCGGTTCATCGTCATAGGCAGTGATTATCATGATATCCGATACGGATTTCCCTGCTGCGCTCAATTTATGTTTTACTCTCTCAGGTATCCCGAGCCCGTATTCCATATGCCCCCTGCCGGCTATGACGATAAACGGTATCTGCGCCTTGTCAGATGTGACTCGATGCACTATAGTCTCTGCCATCATCTCATCCTTGATTGATTGCGCAAGGATAAAATTCTCCTCTGTTATCTCAGCATGCGGATGTTTTTTGTAAATGTCGCTCAATGATTTTTTATATCGGTTGCTACAATTTTTTATTTCGTCTTCTCTCAGATGAAAACATTCGAGTTCTCTTTTGTCCAATCCATGTTTTGCAACAGCTGCTGCAATGCTCCTTGGTATGTTCAGGCCGATTGCCCTGAGCCTGTTTTCCCTCGCGATCTCAATAATTTTTATATAGTGACTGAGGTCAAAGCCTTCCGGCCCCAGCTCATAAAGGTTCGAAAATTGCCCTGGAGGTATAATCCCTGCCATATAATAATCGAGCATTTCCTGCTGGAGGACATTAAACATCTCAAGGCCTATGGCCGGTTTAAAGCCCTCATTCAGGAGCCCTGAGAGCACATCTATTTGAAATGATAAGACCTGCGGAATTTGGTGCAATTCTCCGATATAAATAATGTCTCTGGTTTTCAGGGATTCCAGAAAGGTGTTAAATTCTACAACCGTGTTTGTCCTGGAATTTAGAATTCTGTGGTTCAATCTTTTTCTCCTTTTATCCCCATGACAAGCATTTTGTTTTTTATCTCCTTAAGCCTGTCCCGTATCTTTGCCGCGCGTTCAAATTCCAGTTTTTTTGCTGCATCTTTCATCTCTTCTTCAAGTTTTTTAAGGCCGGCATCATTATATCCATATTCAGCTGTTTCCTCTGCAGCTACAGGGACTGTCCAGTAATCTGATTCGTAGATTGAACTCAGGATATCTTTTATGTTGCTCTTGACAGTCTCAGGGGTGATATTCATCTCTTTATTATATCTTTCCTGTATCTTTCTTCTCCTTTCGGTCTCGGACAAGGCCTTCTGTATTGAACCCGTGATATTGTCTGCATACAGTATGACCTCTCCGTTTATATTGCGCGCAGCGCGTCCTGCTGTCTGTATCAGGGAGCGTTCTGAACGAAGGAAGCCTTCTTTGTCAGCATCGAATATCGCAACCAGGGATACCTCCGGAAGGTCAAGCCCCTCTCTCAGAAGATTTACCCCGATCAGCACATCAAATTTTCCAAGCCTCAGGTCTCTTATTATCTCCACTCTTTCAAGCGTGTGTATTCCGGAATGAAGATACCTTACCCTTACCCCGAGATTGGCATAGTAATCCGTCAGGTCTTCTGCCATCTTCTTTGTAAGGGTTGTAACAAGTATGCGTTCGCCTTTTTCAGCCCGTTTTCTGATTTCCGAGAGCAGGTCGTCTACCTGTGATGATACAGGCTTAACTATTATCTTCGGGTCAATCAGGCCTGTCGGCCTGATAATCTGCTCCACGACTTTTCCCCCTGATTTTTCAAGCTCATAATTCCCTGGAGTGGCAGATATATATATTGCCTGTTTTACCCTGTGTTCAAACTCATTGAATCTCAAGGGCCTGTTGTCGAGAGCTGACGGAATCCTGAAGCCGTAATCAATAAGCGTCTGTTTTCTTGAACGGTCGCCTTCATACATGCCGCCTATCTGCGGCACAGTTGCATGGGATTCGTCTATCACAATCAGAAGGTCCTCAGGGAAATAATCAAGCAGTGTGTATGAGGGTTCGCCTGCTGCCCTGCCGCTCAGATGCCTTGAATAGTTTTCGATGCCGTGACAATAACCAAATTCCTTCAGCATCTCAAGGTCAAAGCGTGTCTTTTGTTCGATCCTCTGAGCCTCGATGGCCTTGCCCTGCTTCAGAAAGAATTCAACCCTTTCTTTCATCTCAGCTTCTATTTTTTTTAATGCAGGTTCGAGCCTTTCCCTTGGTGTTATCCAGTGGCTGTTTGGAAATAATGCAACCTTCTCAAGTTTCCTGATTTTTTCTCCTGTCAGGGGATCAAATTCGGCGATTGCATCTATGTCGTTTCCGAAAAACTCAACCCGCAGGGCTTTATCCAGAGAGACCGAAGGATAAATCTCCACGATGTCTCCTCTAACCCTGAATGAGCCTCTTCTGAAATCAATATCAGAGCGGTTGTACTGCATCTCGACAAGCCTTCTTAAGATTTCGTCTCTCTCTGTATGCATGCCTTCCTCCAGCTTCAGGTGCATATCCATATAATCCTTTGGAGAGCCGATGCCGTATATGCAGGATACAGATGCAATGACAATAGTATCTCTTCTTTCAAGCACAGCCCTTGTTGCCGAATGCCTCAGCCTGTCAATGTCATCATTTATAGATGCGTCTTTTTCAATATATGTGTCAGTAGTCGGTATATAAGCCTCGGGCTGGTAGTAGTCATAATAACTGACAAAAAATTCCACAGCGTTTTCAGGGAACAGCTCCCTGAACTCGCCGTATAGCTGCGCCGCGAGTGTCTTGTTATGTGCAATAATGAGCGCAGGTTTGTTCACATTTGCAATTACATTTGCGATTGTAAATGTCTTGCCGGAGCCTGTAACCCCGAGCAGCACCTGATGCATGAGGTTTTTTTCTATCCCGAGGGTAAGCCCTTCAATTGCTTTGGGCTGGTCGCCCTTTGGGGTAAAGGATGTGGAAAGCCTGAACCTGTCCATTAATAATTTTAACCTGAATACCGGATATATTTCGAACCTAAAATTATATTTTGACTTTATATGGTTTTTATTATTGACAAAGTAACTCCTAACTTGGTATAAAATCTAACCTTGTAAGACTTCTTTTTTACAAAAAATCTAATGATGGGAGGTAACGTATGAAGTTAGGAGTATTGGTAAGTGATTATAAGTTGACGGTTGATACTCTGGACAGGTTAAAAACCGACAAACTGGGTATCATACTTGTGCTGAATGGCGTTTACCATGCAACGCTTAAGGAGAATGGAAAATCCTCATCTGTGCTGGATAAAACATCGAATCTTTACGCCTTATCAGAGGACCTGCAGACAAGAGGGATTAAGGACAGCGATGTTGACAAGCGCGTGAAGGTTGTTAATTATGGCGAATTGGTTGATCTTATGATGAACGAATATGAAAAGTTAGCCTGGTTATAGGAGGGATATAATGGGAACTTTAACAATAGGATGTTTTCCGGGACTTGTAGGAAATATGACTTATGACTTTGCCTTAAAACTTGCTGATGCAGCAGCGACTAAAGGACACAAGGTGAATATATGGTTTTCGGGGAATGCAACAGGCTCTATTAAGTCGCACCAGAAACACCTTAAGGACTATTCAACAGGAGAAAAATTTCTGACTGCTCTTCTTGCAAAGGGCGTAGAGATTTGTACGTGTGAGGCATGTACTGTAGCAAGAGGTGTTCAGAAAACTGACGCCATAGAGAAGGTGCAGTGGAATGCAATGCACTGGTATCTTGCAAAGGTACACAAATCAGACAGGGTTCTCTTGATAGGAGGTGAATAAGATGGGTGAAAATGTAAAGCTTGCTTTCATAGTGCAGAAACCACAGTATAAAGGGGAGACATCGAGGCTTGGAATAACCCATGCTATTTCGTATCAGACCGTAGAAATACTTCTTGAAGACGGTGAGCTGGTAACGCCGACATTATGCTTTATCGGTGAAGGAGTTCTGGGTCTTCAGAAAGGCCAGAAGGCTATGGATATGTATGGTGTAACAAGTTCAGAGGCCCATATTAAAAACGCCCTTCTTGTTGACCTCGATGTGTTTATATGCAAGGAAGACCTGGCAAAATACGGAATTTCCGAAGATTCGCTGCCTGATGCAGAGGAAATGGGCGCTGATAAAAAATTACAGATTGTACCTTTTGCACAGATACAGAAGGCTATCGAAGAATCAAAGCACATAATGTTCTTCTAAAATAAAAAAGGAGGTTAATAAAAATGGGTGAACTAAGCAGCAAGACACCGGATCAGACACTCGATGTTCTTGGAAGGGTATGTCCCTATCCACTGGTTCTTACGAAGAAGGCCGTGGAAAAGTTGTCAAGCGGACAGATATTGAAGATACTCTGTGATGCGCCTGCATCAGCAGAAGATTCACTTCCAAAGTGGGCAGAGAAACAGGGGCACAAGCTGGAGGCAGTAAAGCTGGAAGGACAGGATCAGTGGGAGATTTTTATTCAGAAGTCCTAAGCTAAAAAACAGATCAAAATAAAAAAAGAAGGCATCTTAACATGCCTTCTTTTTTTATGCCTTCTACTGTTTGGAAATCAAACCGTATAGCTGTATAATTTGCTTATGTATAAGAAGATCCTCGCTGCAGTCAATGAACACCTGAACTCTGAAGTCGCTGCCCGTTATGCAATGCACCTTGCAAAGACCGTTGGCGCCAGGCTCTATTTTTGTTTTGTCGCTGAAAAGGGCCAGCAAGTTTCCATTTTTAACAGGGCAGAAGAAGCCATGAAGAGAATATTCATCGATGCTAAAAAGATGGCTATAGACATCGAGGCAATAACAGAGACAGGCGACCCTGTGAAAAAGATAAGTGAAATCGTCAGGCATGAAGAGATAGATATTGCCTTTGCAGCAACGCGGAGGGAGGATGTTGAAAAAAGATTTTATGCCGGGACAGTTGCCAGGGACCTTTCATTGGCGCTTCCATGTTCTGTTGCGCTGGTGAGGGTTGTACATATGGGAAGGATACACCCCAAGAAAATACTTGTCCCCCTCAAGGCAAGGATTGGCCATCTTGCTGAAAGGTCATATTTCTCAGCCGCAATAGCAAACGCCTTCGGCTCCAATATATACCTTCTTCATGCAACCAAACCAATAACAAGTTTTTTCCACGGTGAAGTGCATCTTACGCCAATTGAATGGGAAAAGAAAATGTCAAAGGACATATCGCATTTCATGGAACAGCTCAACAAATATAAAATCATCCATGAAAAAAGACTGGTTCCGGGAAGGGCCGGGAGGAGCATAACAATCGAGGCTGCTGCAAAAAGATTTGACCTTGTGATTATGGGAGCGAGCGAAAGAAATCTGCTGGGTTCAATATTCAAAGGTAACCCTGTGGAAGTGGTTTTAAGAGAAACACCATGTGATTTAATAATTCTCAAGCCAAGGCATGAAGATAAATAGTCTTTCAACAGATGAAGTCTTTCAGATCCTCGTTACCTCAGCAGATGGGTTATCAGGGGAAGAGGCAAAAAGGAGACTCGCGGAATTTGGCTATAACGAAATTGAAGAGGTAAAGAAAAAACCTCTTATCCTTAAATTTTTAAGCCAGCTTACACATTTTCTTGCTATCCTCCTCTGGGTAGCAGCGCTGTTTTCTTTCCTCTCTGAATACATTCATCCGGGTGAAGGCATGCTCACCCTCGGGCTTGCGATAGTCGGGGTAATATTCATTAATGCAATCTTTGCCTTTATCCAGGAATACAGGGCGGAAAAGGCATTGGCGGCAATGAAAAAACTCCTGCCGTTCTACGTGAAAGTTGTAAGAAACGGGAAAGAGACAGAGATATCTGCAAGGGAGGTTGTCCCGGGCGATATTATTTTGGTTGCAGAGGGTGATAAAGTACCTGCTGATATCAGAATCATAGAAACGAATGAGATAAAGGTGAACAATGCTCCTTTAACAGGGGAATCAGAGCCTGCCGGAAGAATAAAAGAGCCTTTTTCAGGCGAGATAATAAACAGCCCCAATATAGCTTTTGCAGGCACAATGGTTGTCAGCGGTTCGGCAAAGGGCATTGCTTTTTCAACTGGAATGAGAACAGAATTTGGCCGTATTGCTCACCTGACAAGTGCTGTTGAGGCAGGACTCAGCCCCCTGCAGAAAGAGATTGTAAAGGCGACAAGGGTTGTGGCTACGATAGCTGCTGCAGTCGGCATATTTTTTTTCGTGCTTGGATTTGTGATAGGAAGAACTTTCTGGGAAAACTTTATATTTGCCATTGGCATAACAGTGGCCCTTATTCCTGAAGGCATGCTTCCGACGGTAACGCTTGCCCTTGCAATGGGCAGCCAGAGGCTGGCAAAGAGGAATGCCTTGATTAAAAATCTCGCATCGGTGGAGACCCTTGGCTCGGTCTCGGTTATTTGCACTGACAAGACAGGCACCTTGACCCAGAATAAAATGGAAGTGAAAAAGGTTGCGTGTTTGTACGCTGATGCGCCTGGAAAAGTTCAGGGGATTTCATTGTTCCATATCGCACTGCTCTGTAACAATACAAAAGAGGCTGAGGGGAACCTGAAGGGAGAGCCGACAGAGGTTGCGCTTTATAAAGCAGCAGCAGACAGTATCGGCCATATTGAAAATAAAAGGCTTAGGGAGTTTCCTTTTGACTCTGACAGGAAGAGGATGAGCATAATAAGTTCGATGCGTGATGCAACCTATGTGCTGGCAAAGGGCTCGCCTGAAAGCATATTGCAGATATGCAACCACTGTTTCAAGGGTAAAGATATTGTGCCATTTAATAAGGCGATGGAAGAAAAGTCAGTTGAACTTTATCATTCATTGATGGATCAAGGCTTAAGGGTCCTTGCATTTGCATACAGGGAAGTAGAGATCGGTGAAGTTATTGCAAGTAAGGAAGATGCTGAACGGGAGCTGATTTTTATGGGATTCATAGGGCTTGAAGATCCCCCGAGGCCTGAAGTTGCAGGGGCCATACAGAAATGCAGGGAAGCAGGCATCAGAATAATCATGATCACCGGGGATGGCTCAAGGACAGCATTGGCAATTGCAAAGGAGATAGGACTTGTAAGGGGTAAGGGCACGGTAGTGGAAGGCGCTGAATTCCTGAAGATGTCAGATGCAGAACTCCACAGCGTTTTATCGAATGAGGAGATTATTTTTTCAAGGATGACTCCAAAGCATAAACTCAGGGTCGTTAATGTCCTCAAGGAACAGGGCGAGAGGGTTGCTGTAACAGGCGACGGGGTAAATGATGCTCCTGCTTTAAAAAGGGCGGACATTGGCGTCTCGATGGGTATCGCAGGCACTGATGTCGCAAAAGAGGCTTCGGACATGGTTTTGCTTGATGATAATTTTGCAACTATTGTGAATGCTATTGAAGAAGGAAGAACAGTTTATGAAAACATAAAAAAATTCATAACATATATCTTTGCATCGAACATCCCTGAGGCAGTTCCATATCTTGCATACATACTCTTACGGATTCCATTGCCTTTGACAATAATGCAGATACTTGCGATTGACCTTGGGACTGATATGCTTCCGGCACTTGCGCTCGGTTCCGAAAAGCCGACGCCGGGGATAATGAAGCAGCCGCCGAGAAAGGTAAAAGAACGCTTGCTGAACATGCCGCTAATCAGCAGGGCTTACCTTTTTTTAGGACTGATAGAGGCCACTGCCTGCATGTTCGGATTTTTCTGGGTATTGTATGGCGGAGGATGGACGTGGGGAACGATGCTTCCAACTAATAATATTCTTTACATGCAGGCAACAACAGCCTGCCTTACTGCAATAATAATCACGCAGATAGGGAATGTCTTTGCGTGCCGTTCATCAAGAGAACCAATATTAAGTATAGGATTTTTCTCGAATAAATTAATATTCATCGGCATAGCCTTTGAAATCGGACTGCAATTATTCATCGTTTATCACCCCTGGGGCAATGCGATATTTGCAACCTCTCCGATTGCAGCGCAGATGTGGCTTGTCCTGATACCATTTGCGGTATTGCTCTTTGCGGCAGAAGAGCTGAGGAAGTTTTTGGCGCGATACCGGTTGAGGTAATTCTGACTATTGACAATTCACAGTGGAAGGAGTAAATTAAAATCAAATAGCAGCCGAAGTCCATTCAAAGAATGGACGCGGGGGACCCAGAATATGGGGCGTATTCCTTACAGGTCTTAGACCGAAAGGATAGGGAACTTCCAGTCCCGAGCCCGTCAGCTAACCTCGCAGGCATTTGGAAGGGCAAAGGCCGAAATTAAAGACCGCCGCCCGGGCGGTTTTTTTATTTCCTCCTGACTGCCCCAAAGGAGGATCTATGTCTATCAAAAGTTTTCTCATAGGACAGCCTATCGAAACCATTAAGGAGAAGCACGAGCGCCTGTCTAAAAAGGTGGGGCTTGCTGTATTCTCGTCAGACCCGCTTTCATCCGTAGCTTACGGAACAGAAGAGATAATGTTTGCCCTTATGGCCGGAGGCGCTGCACTCCTCAGTTTTACGGTGCCTATTGCCGTTGCCATTGTAATCCTTGTCGCAATCGTGGCGATATCCTATTTCCAGACCGTCCATGCATATTCCTCCGGAGGTGGGGCATATATAGTTGCCAAGGATAATCTCGGCGTGCTTCCGGGGCTTGTTGCAGGAGCGGCCCTGCTTATAGATTACGTCCTTACGGTAACGGTCAGCGTGGCCGCCGGCATAGCAGCCATTACTTCGGCATTTCCGGTGACCAGGGAATACACCGTTACAATGTGCATTGCGTCCATACTGTTTATCACTATAATAAACCTTAGAGGTGTAAGAGAGTCAGGAAAGGTGTTTTCGTCACCGGTATATATCTTCATAGGGAGCCTGCTTCTGCTCATAGCGGCAAGCCTTACGAAATCCTTTTCGCTTCCGCGCATCCAGTATCATGAGGTTGCAGGGACGGCGGCAAGCATTTTCCCTGTGTTCATAATATTAAAGGCATTTGCTTCCGGGTGCGCCACTCTTACCGGTATCGAGGCCATCTCAAACGGGGTCCGCGCATTCAAAGCTCCTGAGGCTAAAAACGCCGGAATTACCCTCGTCTGGATGGCGTTCATCCTCGCCGTTCTCACCATCGGCATAGCTTATTTCGCCAATTATTACGGAATACTTCCAAACTCAAACGAGACCGTTGTATCTCAGCTTGCGCGAACTATATTTTCCAAAGGCGCTGTCTATTACACGATCCAGTTTGCCACAATGCTGGTGCTCATCCTTGCAGCGAACACTTCGTTTGCAGATTTTCCGAGGCTTTCTTCCATCATGGCAAATGACCGTTATCTGCCGAGACAGTTAGGCAATCGGGGAGACAAGCTTGTATTTTCAAACGGCATCCTGATACTCGGCTTTCTTTCGGCCCTGTTGGTAGTGCTCTTTAGGGGAGATACCCATTCGCTTATTCCTCTTTATGCTGTCGGTGTTTTCACAGCCTTTACCTTGTCACAGGCAGGAATGGTGAGGCACTGGTTCAAGGATAGGGGAAAGGGTTGGCGCAAAAGCGCTATTATAAACGGTATCGGGGGCATCACAACCGGCATAGTCCTTGTGGTAATCGCAGTAGAAAAATTTACCCACGGTGCATGGATAGTTCTCATAGCTATACCCTTGCTGGTTTTCCTGACACATAAGGTGCACCAGCATTATCTTTTAGTTGCCGATCAGCTTTCACTCAAAAAATGCATTACAGGGGAGAAAGAATACAGTCACCACACCGTCATCATCCCGATTTCAGGGCTGCAACAGGCTGTCATCAACGCGATAAAATACGGGAAGGCCATCTCGGATGACGTTGTGGCGCTGTACGTAAGCATAGACCTTACGGAGAGGCAGGAGCTTCTGGCTAAATGGGACCAGCATTGCATGGGTGTAAGGCTCGAAATCATGCACTCCCCTTACAGGTCAGTGATGGAGCCTCTGATGGATTATATAGACTCCATCCGTGAAAAATACAAAGACGGTGTCATTACCGTTGTGCTGCCGGAATTCGTGCCCTCGAAATGGTGGCATCATCTGCTTCATAACCAGACAGCCTTATTTTTAAAAGGCATTCTCTTGTTCAAGAAAGGAGTTGTATCCACAAGCGTGCCTTTTCATTTGAGGCAGTAGATGGGACTGTGGAGAATAATTAGGAAGGGGTGTTATGGCTAAGGAGTTTAAGAGGAAAAGGATGTGAAGACAGGAGAGAGAATTCGCTGCCTTGACTTGCCTCAGAGCTAATCATTATACTTTTAAATTACGCAAAAAATTTAAGGAGAGAAATGGAAGAGATAAATGACCAGATAGAGCAGCGTATTAAGAAGCTCGAAGAGCTCAAGGCAATGGGCGTTGAGCCGTTTGGCGGTGTCTTTGATGCAAAAGACCACGCAGCAGAATTATTGAATAAATATGAGGCCCATACCAAAGAGGCGCTTGAGGCTTCTCCTGCTTTATGTGTGATTGCAGGAAGGATAGTTGCAATGCGCGATTTCGGGAAGGCTGCGTTTGCGCATATTCAGGATTCAACAGGCAGGATTCAGGTCTATCTCAGAAAAGATGTTCTTAATGAGAAATATAGCGTGGTCAAAAAATTCGATATCGGCGATATTATCGGAGTCAGCGGAAAACTTTTCAGGACCAGGACGAATGAGCTTACAGTAGAGGTTCAGGATTTTCAGTTCCTTACAAAATCCCTGAGGCCCTTGCCTGAAAAATGGCATGGGCTTAAAGATATTGAGATGAGGTACAGGCAGAGGTATGTTGATTTAATCGTTAACCCCGAGGTCAAAGAGGCGTTCAAAAAAAGAAGCGCAATCATCAAGGCAGTAAGGGATTTTCTCGAGGGAAAGGGTTTTATTGAGGTCGAGACCCCGATGATGCATCAGATACCCGGAGGCGCAGCTGCACGGCCTTTCAAGACCCATCATAATGCGCTCGATATTGACCTCTATCTCAGGATTGCGCCTGAGCTTTACCTCAAGAGGCTTCTGGTCGGGGGATACGAAAGAGTTTATGAGCTTAACAAGAACTTCAGGAATGAAGGCATATCAACAAAACATAATCCTGAATTTTCCATGCTTGAATTTTATATCGCATATAAGGACTACAACTATCTTATGTCTTTGACAGAGGAGATAATCCCTTTTGTTGCGCAAAAGGCAATCGGCGCTTTAAAAGTCTCTTTTGGGGATACTGAAATAGACTTCACTCCGCCGTGGCCCAGGATACCCTTGCTGGATTCTCTTGCTCAGAAGGGAGTTCCTGCTGATATATTAAAAAATGTTGATAAGGCTACGGCATGGGCAAGGGAAAATAAAATAGATATTGAAAAAGGCGCATCCCTGGGCAAGATTCTCGACGAGATTTTCAAGGAAAAGGTAGAGCCTGAATTAATACAGCCGACATTCATAACAGACTATCCTGTTGAGCTTTCACCTCTGGCAAAAAGAAAGAAAGATAATCCTGAGCTTGTTGAGAGGTTCGAACTGTTTGTTGCAGGCAGAGAGATTGCAAATGCATTTTCTGAATTAAATGACCCCATGGACCAGAGGGAGCGGTTCCAGAAGCAGGTCGAGGCAAAAGAAAAGGGCGATGAGGAGACCATGTGGATGGATGAGGATTTTGTAAGGGCGCTCGAGCACGGGATGCCTCCTGCAGCAGGAGAGGGTATAGGGATTGACCGCCTGGTAATGCTTCTTACTGATTCCCAGTCAATCAGGGATGTGATACTTTTCCCGCAGTTGAAACCGGAGTTATAGGAAACAAGAATATCATTCCTTTATCTTTGGCGCGGTATTGATTTATCGCTAATTCCACACAAGTTGCATCTAAGCAGAAATAGGCTCTTGTAATAAATCCGGGATTTGCTACAATTTAAGCCATAAGGGCAATCAATTATTTTAGGGCAATAAGATGACCAAAGACATAATTACAAAAAAATTAATATTGTATCAGGTGATAGTGTACGGAATTCTGCTGTTTCTGATAGTTGGGGATGAGGTATTTGATTTTCCGCATAATGTTTTCGGGGGGCTTGCTACACCCATAAACTGGTTTGAGGCTTTTATTGAGGGTGTTTATGTCCTTGTTTTGTGTGCCTTAACTACTTATTTCACATGGCGGCTTTTGAAGCGGATTAAATATCTTGAGGGGTTCTTGCCTGTCTGCTCATTCTGTAAGAAGATTCGGGTCGGCAAAGACTGGGTACAGATTGAAGCTTATATCAGTGAACATTCTGCAGCAGAGTTTTCCCATGGTTTGTGTCCCGCATGCATGAAAGAACATTACGGGGAGTTTTTGGACGAGAATAAAAAATAAAAGGAGCCACACTAAGGTCTGCTTCCTTGGACAACCCTGAGGTCGGCTGTTTCAGCCTCTGCCATGCCGTTTTACAGGATGACCACTGCCTTTTGTATGGCTCCCGAATAAGCGTGTATTTTAATGCGATACCCCAGAAGCGGGAAGCCAATAAGCTCTTTTTTAAGTGGGCGCCCCGCCGGATGCTTCAGGCGTCCTCCTGAGTTTGTGGAGGCTTGCTCACCGCATCCAACACCCGGCTCCCTTTACCATTTACTTAGTCCTCTGGCTTAACCCGTCCGGGGAACCGCAATCCCTTTTCCTAATTATATGTTAGCTCTGTTTTGTGTCCCCGTCAAGAAATATAAATTGTTTGTTTTCAAGCAGATACAGAAAAGATTTTTGGTGGCGGTGCAGGGAATCGAACCCCGGACACTGCGGATATGAGCCGCATGCTCTAACCGTCTGAGCTACACCGCCGATTAAATAGCTGATAGCTCATAGATGAAAGCTGTCAGCCTGGAAGATAATAATTATAACAGAAGAGGAGCTTTCAATAAAAGAGTTCATACCTTCTTGCCCTTATGTTTATAAGGATGCCGGCCGCAATGAAGTTTGAGAGGAGCGCTGTCCCGCCATAACTCATAAATGGCAAAGGTATTCCGACTACAGGCATAATGCCAAGGGTCATGCCGACATTTATGAAAAAATAGGTTGAGAACATGAATGTTATTCCGGATGCAAGGAGTTTGCCGAATTCATCTTTTGCCTTTAGTGCAGTATCAAGGCCGCGGAGGATTAAAGCAAGATAAACGAGTAAAAGAAAAACGCTTCCAAACAGCCCCCATTCTTCTGCAAATACCGCAAATATAAAATCAGTCTGTTTTTCAGGGAGAAATCTGAATGGCCCCTGGGTTCCATGCAGATAACCTTTCCCCAGAAATCCGCCTGCCCCTATTGCAACCTTTGATTGATTAATATGGTAGCCGATTCCTGCAGGGTCTGCGTCCGGTTCCATAAATGCTATCAGCCTGTTTTTCTGGTAATCTTTCAACCCTTCCCAGAAAATATTGCCTATAAAAGGGATTGATATTATTCCCAGTATGATAAGAAGCGCAATGACTTTTTTTTGCAGCCCCTTTGCAAGGCTGATGGACAGAAACATTATCAGCAGGATTATTGCAGTTCCGAGGTCAGGCTGTTTAATCAGAATGACCAAAGGGATAAATGTGAACATTAAAAAGCTCTTCAGCATGGAGATTAAACTCATCCTGTCCTGGACTGTGATGAAGTATCTGGAAATGAATATTATAAAGATGAGCCTGAAGAACTCAGACGGCTGGAAAGATAACGGCCCGATGTTCAGCCATCTCTGCGCGCCCATTCCTGTTTTCCCGGCAATAAGGACTGCTAAAAGCAGGACTATGCCTGCTGCATACAGAGGGGATGCGAATCTGCTGAGCCAGATATAATCAAAACTCACGATCAGGAACAGGGCTGACATTCCTATGAGAAGCCAGTAAATCTGTTTTATGTGAAAGGCAGGCTGTTCGTTTGGCAGTAAAGGCCGTGTTGCACTGTATATCGTCATTATTCCTATAATGGACAGGAGAATTACGAGAGAGAATGTGGCCCAGTCAAAATTTCTGATTAATCTCCGGTCAATTTTCAGCATTTTTGTCCTTCTTCTGCTCCTTGCTACCTTGAATTCTCTCTGCTCCTTTGTTTTTAAAATATCCCTCTATCGCAAGTTTTGCAATCGGAGCTGCAGCCCCGCCGCCATGGCCTCCATGCTCGACAAATGCACACAATGCAATCTCAGTTTTTTCTACCGGCGCAAAGGCAACAAACCAGGCATGGTCCCGGAATCTTTCAGGCAGCAGGTTTGAACTCTTTCTTATGCCGACAACCTGTGCTGTTCCTGTTTTCCCTCCGACAGTAACAATTTTTGACCTGGATGCGCCTCCTGTCCCGCCTGCTTCATTAACAACACCGTAAAGCCCGTTTTTTACAAGCTCAAGGGTTTCAGGTTTTACATCTGCCTTTCTGGCAGGAGAGGGCAGGGTTTCCAATTTAATTATTGTCGGGCTGTATATAAAGCCGCCGTTGGCAACAGCGCTCATCAACTGTGCCATCTGCATCGGGGTTACCGCGACATAACCCTGGCCAATAGCTGCATTGAATGTCTCACCGAGGTACCACTGCTGATTTCTTTTTTCCAGTTTCCACTTTGTATCAGGAATGAGGCCTGCCCGTTCTTTAACCAGGGGCAGTCCTGTCTCACTGCCAAGCCCGAGTCTCCTTGCATATTCTGCAAGCTTGTCTATCCCGACACGTTTTCCTGCCTCATAAAAATATACGTCACATGACTCAACTATGGCCCTGTGCAAAGAGATGGTCCCATGCCCGTTTTTTTTCCAGCAGCCGAAACGCCAGGTTCCATAATTAATGCCTCCGCTGCAGTTAACCTTGGTTTCAGGGGTAATAACCCCCTCATTGAGCGCTGCTGTTGCTGTGACTATCTTGAATGTTGAACCCGGCGGATACTGGCTTTGCAAGGCCCTGTTTAACATCGGAAGTTTTTTGTCCTGATTCAGCTCTATCCATTGGTCATAACTAATGCCCCGTGCAAATTTGTTCGGATCAAAAGACGGTTTGCTGACGAAACCGAGTACTTCTCCTGTATTTGGATTAAGGGCGACCAATGCTCCTGCCCTGTCTGCATACAGTTCCTCTGCTGCCTTCTGGAGGTTAATGTCAATGCTGAGTCTCAGGTCATCACCTTTAACAGGGGGTTTATCCTGCAGGGGCCTTATCTCTCTTCCGAGGGCGTCGACTTCTATAATCCTCTCGCCAAAAGTCCCGCGCAAAGTCCTGTCAAAAAGCAGTTCAGCTCCCCACTGTCCGATAAATGCATCAGGAGGCACATCTCTGAATTCAGGGTCTTTTGACTGAGAGGGGTTAATTTTGCCGAGATACCCTATGAGATGGGCGCCCACATCGCCATACAGATATTCCCTGCTCATATCTATGTCTATTATCAGGCCGGGGAAATCAGAACGCCTTGCCTCTACTGCTGCTATTTCAGCGAATGTGAGGCTTTCCTTAAGTTTTATCGGCTCAAACGGGTTCAGCCTCTTTTTATTTATCTTGGCATAGAGGTCAACGCTGTTTAAGCCCAGTATCTCTGCGAGGGAGTTAATATCCACATTTTCCAGGTGTTCGGGCATAAGTGATGCGTAGAAATACGGAGAATTTTTTACCAAAGGGATGCCGTTCCTGTCGTATATTATTCCTCTTGGCGCAGGGATCTTGATAATGCGAAGCATATTTTCTGTAGAAATTTTTCTGTATTCTTTTCCCTGCAGGACCTGAAGCTGCCATAACCTGATTGTGAACAGGATGAACAGCCCTATAATTACAAGGCTTGCTATCCGTATACTGTCTCTGTTGTTATTAATCATTTTGAGGTCTTATGAATATGCCGAGGAAAGAATTCATGATTGCAGATATAATTACTATTGAGATTGCATTGGGAATGGATGTCGGCATAAGTTCAAAGGCAACTCTCGAAAAAAATACAGTAATCCCGTCGAGGGCAGTAAGAAAAAATATTCCGAACATTCCAAACAAGGGCGTCCACCTGAAAAAACTTCCTGACATGAATGACGCAAAAAACCCGACAAGGCCTTTCCCCAGGAGGTTAGGGCCGAGGATGTTTCCGGAAAGGCCGTCTTCTAAAAGGCCGATTAATGAGCCTAAAAATATTCCTTTTGTTTCGCCATGTTTCAGCCCGAGATAATAGGCAATCGCTGCTGTCAGGTTCGGGGGCGTTCCAAACACTGATATGCGGCTCTCAAGCAGAAGTGCAAGAAATATTATGCCGAGGAATAAGGCCTTTTTCATCGCCTTGCTATTACAACCTCTTCGAGAGTTTTTGTATCCTGAAAAGGGGTGACCTCTATATTCTGAAAAAGGCCTGCGCCTTTTTTTGTTATTTTGGTTACAGAGCCGACCGGTATATCTGCGGGGAAAAGGGAGTCAAGCCCTGAAGTCAGCACCATCTCACTTGCCTTCACTTCATATTCGTGTGAGACATATTTAAGGATGCAGGTCTTTGAGCCTGTGCCTGAGATTATGCCTTCTGTCCTGCTTTCATGCAGCCTTATGGCTGCTGAAAAGTTTATGTCATTGATAAGGAGTACCGATGAGTAGGAGTCTGAAGAGGATAATATCTTGCCTACAAGGCCTCTGGGAGTTATCACCGCCATGTCTTTTTCTATGCCGTCGCGGCTGCCTTTATCTATTACAAGTGTATTGGCCCATCGCTCATTCCCCCTTGCAATAACCCTTGCAGCAGTTACATATTTTCTCTCTTTTTCTTTCAGGAAAAGCAGGTCCCTGAGCCTTGCATTTTCAAGCGCTGCATCCCTGTATCTCTGCCTCTCCATAAGCAGATTGCCGTTCTCTTCCCTTAATCTTCTGTTTTCTTCGTCTCTCAGGCGCATTTTTTTGAATGAGCCTTTTATCGATGAGCACATGGAATGGATGGTATTATTAGCTGCATTAACAGGATACTTTAACAGGCGCAGAGGATTTGATATTTTCCTGTTGCTCTGGTATGTCATCAGTATGAATGACACAATAACGAGAGAGAAAAAAAGCAAAAGCCTTTTTCTGGGCATTAATTAATAGCTATCTTCCTTAGAAGTTCGAGTTCATCAAGCATTTTCCCAACTCCCCTCACCACAGCAGTTAAGGGATCATCTGCCACTATAACAGGAAGCCCTGTTTCTTCTTTTATCAGAAAATCAAGCCCTCTCAGTAGCGCTCCGCCGCCGGCAAGCACAATCCCGCGGTCAACAATATCCGCCGCAAGTTCAGGCGGCGTATTTTCAAGAGCGACCTTTACTGTATCAAGGATTATGTTTACGGGTTCACTAAGGGCCTCTCTTATTTCATCCTCATTGATTGTTATGGTCTTGGGGATACCTGATATCAGGTCCCTTCCCTTTATTTCCATTTCTCTGGGGGCATCTCCGTTTGACGGATAGGCAGAACCTATCTCTATCTTTATCTGCTCGGCTGTCCTGTCGCCTATCATGAGATTATATCTGCGTTTCATGTGCGCTATGAGCGCCTCATCCATCTTGTCGCCGCCGACTCTCACGGCCTTGCTGTATACAATGCCGTCAAGAGATATGACTGCTATGTCAGTAGTGCCTCCGCCGATGTCAACTATCATATTTCCTGAAGGTTCGCCGACAGGCAGGCCCACGCCGACTGCCGCAGCCATCGGTTCTTCTATGAGATATACTTCCCGTGCCCCTGACGCCTGTGCTGCATCTTTTACAGCGCGCTGCTCAACCTGTGTTATACCTGAGGGGACGCCTACAATCACTCTCGGTGACACAAAGCTGCGCCTGTTATGCACCTTTGCAATAAAATATTTGAGCATCTCTCCTGTTGCATCAAAATCCGCTATAACGCCGTCTTTCATCGGCCTTATAGCTATAATGTTAGCCGGGGTCTTGCCAAGCATCTTCTTTGCCTCTATGCCGACTGCAATAGGTTTCTTGGTGTCTTTTCTTATAACAACGACAGAGGGCTCGTCGCATACGATACCCTTGCCTTTGACAAATACAAGGGTGTTTGCTGTCCCCAGGTCTATGGCAAGGTCATTTGAAAACCAGCCGAGAATATTATTAAAAAACATTTTTTTCTCCTTCTTTAATTTTCAGCTTTTATCAATTTCGATAACTGTTGTCTTTGCAATCTCATCGCCCAAACGCATTCCTTCTTTGCTTCCAAGAAGCATTATAAACTCAAATGCCAGAATAAGCACCATAAAAATCCATCCAACCAACGGGATCTTCCAAAGCAAAACGCCAGTACAAAGCACAAAGTTCCTCAGTATAGAATCTTTGACCGAGCATATCTTACCGGTAGCCGTGGAAATAACCCTTAAGCCTATAAGCTGTTTCCCGAGGCTTCTTCCTTCAAAAAGACCGTCGCTGATGAACAGATAGGCAAGGCCTGCAAAAAATCCAGCCCTTGGTATTATCTCTGCTGCTGCTGCGACAATGATAAAATCAATAGCCTTTGCTACGCCCCTGAGAAGCAGCCCTGCCCGTTTAGCTTCTTCCGACATTTTAAATTTTAACAAAAAATAGCTTATTTATCAATTATAATTAACTATGTCAAGACTTGAAGAAGACCTGAAAAAGGCAGAGAAGGGCAGAGCATCAAGGGCAAGTATTTTTTTGAAAGCAGCTGCTCTATTTTCAGCTGTTGCAGGCATTATTATCGGGTTCTTCTACTGGACAGTATCTGACCTGCCAAGCATAAAGGCGCTTGAGGAGTATGCACCCATAGAATCCTCCCGGGTTTATTCCGCTGACGGGAAACTGATTGCAGAATTTTATGTCGAAAGAAGGACCTTTATCCCTTATTACAAAATACCCGAGCATGTGAAGAAGGCATTTGTATCCGTGGAAGACATAAGATTTTACAGGCACCCCGGGGTTGACATCATAGGGGTTGTCAGGGCCTTCTATCAGGACATTAAGGCCGGAAGCATTGTCCAGGGCGGAAGCACTATAACCCAGCAGCTTGCAAAGATGCTTTTTTTAAAACCTGACAGGAGCATAAAAAGAAAAATCAAGGAAGCTGCCCTTTCCATCCAGATAGAAAAGCACTACACCAAGGATGAGATACTCGGACTGTATCTTAACCAGGCCTATTTCGGGACAAGGGCATATGGCATTGAGGCAGCAGCCCGTACCTATTTCAACAAACCGGTCAGTGAATTAAACGTGGGCGAGGCAGCGCTTCTTGCATCACTTCCAAAGGCGCCTTCTCTATATTCTCCCTTCAGAAATCCGGAAAAGGCAGGGGAAAGGAGAGAAAGGGTTTTAAAAGATATGCTGAAACATAAATTTATAACTGAGCCTCAATTTGCAGAAGCTGAAAAATCTCCTCTGCCCGCAACCCCCAATTTCAGAAGATATGACGCGCCTTATTTCATAGAAACTCTGCGGCAGGACCTTGAAGCAAAATATGGAAATGAGCTGTACATTGCAGGGTATAAAATTTATTCGACCCTGGACTTCGCCTTGCAGCAGAAAGCAGAAGAAGCAGTAAAGAAATGGCTCCCTGCCATAGAAAAACGTACAAGGCCGGGAGTAGAGGCAGCGCTTATAGCAATAGACGTAAGGACAGGGCATATAAAGGCTATGGTCGGAGGAGTTGATTTCTGGAAGAACCAGTTCAACCGGGCGGTAAATGCATCAAGACAGCCTGGCTCTGCATTCAAACCAATCGTTTATATTACTGCAATTAAAGGTGGCATGGCATCAGGGGACAAAATAGATGATTCACCTGTATCGTTTAAGGGTTCAGGGCCAGGGCAGATGTGGTCTCCCAAAAACTATGACGGCAGATACTATGGAAGCGTTACCCTGAAGGCCGCCCTGGCCCATTCCCTTAATGCCGCTACTGTGAGGCTTGCAGACAAAATTGGAATAAATAACGTTATTGAAATGGCAAAGAGACTCGGGATTAAGAGTGAACTTCTGCCCTATATGTCTCTGGCTATAGGGGCCTCTGATGTGAATGTGTTAGAGATGGTCTCTGCCTATTCAGTATTTGCTTCGGGGCGCAGGGCCAAGCCGGTATTATACGAAAGGATAGTGAACAGGGATGGGATAGTCATAGAGGAGGCAAGGCCTGCTATGGAAGACCTTTTGTCAGAGGATGAAGTGAAAGAGATAAAGATATTGCTCAGGGCTGTTGTGGAAGAAGGGACTGCCATGAGCGCTAAAGAAATAAAGAGGCCTGTTTATGGAAAAACAGGCACAACAAATGATTATACTGATGCATGGTTTATAGGATTTGACGATAAGCTTGCAGCAGGCGTCTGGGTTGGCAGGGATGACCACAAGCCAATCGGCGCAAAAGAAACAGGTTCAAAGGCTGCCCTTCCGATATGGATTGAGTTTATGGGGAAGATTCATCCCTGATTTTTCAACAGGTTTCATCTGCAAAATTTTCCTTGCAAGCCGTTTAAAAAAGTGGTACGGTTTGAATAGGACAGCAGAGAGAAGCTTCCCTCATGAATAAAAGGAGGTTTTATGAGCATGAAAGAGGTCAGGTTTTTGTTGTTTGTTTTTATTTTTTTTGTATCTCTTACAGGGAGTGCAATATCAGCTGAGTACGTGGGCTCGGACACATGTTTTAAGTGTCATCCTGACCAGCACAATGATTTCAGGGTATCAGGCCACCCTTATAAGATTCAAAAGGTGGATACCGTAAAGTTCTGGCCCCTGCCTTTGCCAAAGGGCTATTCATGGGATGATATATCTTATGTAATAGGCGGCGCCACGAAGAAGGCAAGGTATATGGACAAGAAGGGCTACATAATTACTGCTGCGAAGGACGGTTCTGATCTGAAGGCCCAGTACAACCTTGCAGACGGCTCATGGTCTTACTATGAAAAAGGCAAGAAGAAAAAATACGACTGCGGCCCATGCCATATGACAAACTTCAAGAAAGAAGGCATGCAGGACGGCCTTGAGGGCATTGTTGGCACATGGACATTTGCCGGCATCCAATGCGAGGAATGCCATGGAGCAGGAGGCGACCATGCAATGAGCGCTGACAAGACCAGGATTAAAGTTGACAAATCTTCTGCTGCATGCGGTAAATGCCATATCAGGGGTTCAAAGGACAAGATACCTGCAAAGGGCGGGTTTATAGAGCACCACGAACAATATAACGAGATGCTCGCAGGGCCTCATAAAGGGCTTGATTGTGTAACCTGCCATAATCCTCACAAAAAGGCTCATGTCAGCGTTAAGAAAGACTGTGCGTCATGCCACAGCAAACAGGCTGCTGATTACAAAGGAAGCGCTATGGAAGCTGTAGGCGTAAGCTGCGCAGACTGCCACATGCCAAAGGCAACCAAATCTGCCGTAAACAAGAGCAAGCTTGAAGGTGATGTAATGACCCACACCTTTAAGATTAATGTTGATCCTAAAGCAGCGATGTTCTACAAAGAGCCGAAACTCGACAAGGACGGCAAGCAGGTGATGGATAAGGACGGAAAGCCGGAGATGAATGAATTCGCAAAGGGCTTTGTTACATTAGATTTTGCCTGTCTCAACTGCCATAAGAATAAGGATGTAAAATGGGCCGCAAAAAAAGCCGGGAAGGTTCACAGCTACGGCAAGGGGAAGATGAAGAAGTAGTTTGTTATGTTAACGGCGGGCGGCTTTCGCCGGCCGCCGTTAATCAAATAAAGCCTCAACAAATTCTTTTGGATCAAAATCCCTGAGGTCATCAACGCCTTCGCCGACTCCTATCAGCCGTACAGGGATGCCGAGTTCTTTTTTTATCGCAAATACAATCCCGCCTTTTGCTGTTCCGTCTAGTTTTGTAAGCGCAACTCCTGTAATGCCAATGGCCTCATTGAACAGCTGGGCCTGTCTTAATGCATTCTGGCCTGTGGTTGCATCAACAACCAGCAGTACCTCCTGAGGCGCAAGAGGCATTGCCTTTTGCACAACGCGCTTAACCTTTTTCAATTCTTCCATCAAAGGGCTTTTTGTATGAAGCCTGCCTGCTGTGTCTATAATGACGACATCTATTTTTTTATGTCTTGCTGATTCTATCGCGTCAAACGCAACAGCAGCAGGGTCAGAGCCGCTCTGGTGCTTTACTATAGAGGCGCCGGCCCTCTTTGCCCATATCTCGAGCTGCTCTATTGCAGCAGCCCTGAATGTGTCAGAGGCGCCGAGGAGCACGGAATGCCCCTCAGACGCAAACCTGCTTGCAAGCTTTCCTATGGTTGTGGTCTTTCCAACGCCATTTACACCGACTGTAAGGATGACAAACGGCCTCTCTCCGAATAAGACAACAGGGGCAGAAGAGCCAAGCAAAGAGGCCATCTCTTTTTTTAGCGCTTCTTTGGCCGAGAGGGTGTCTTCAATTTCACCTTTCCTGATCTTTTCTCTGAGGAAATTGACTATTTCCTGAGCGGCATGTATTCCGACATCGGATGTTATGAGCGCTTCTTCAAGTTCCTCAATAGTCTCCTTGTCTATCCTGCCTTTGCTGAAGATAGCTTCTACTTTTTCAACAAAGCCCTTTCTTGTCTTTGCAAGTCCGTTTTTCAATTGGTCAAAAAGGCCCATCAAACCTCCTGATTAAAACTTTATATTTCATGCCACTCCTGCTTTATTAGTTTTTGAAAGTTTATTTCTCAAAAACATTCCTGTATACGAATCAGGGTTCATGCTCACCTCTTCGGGTGTTCCAAAGGCCATAACCATGCCTCCTTTTTCTCCGCCTTCAGGCCCGAGGTCGATTATGTGGTCTGCTGATTTTACCACATCTGAATTATGTTCTATGACCACCACGGAATTCCCGAGGTCTATAAGGCTGTTTATTACCTCAAGCAGTTTTTGTATGTCAACAAAATGAAGCCCTGTTGTAGGTTCGTCGAGAAGATATAATGTGTTGCCTGTTGATTTCTTCCCGAGCTCTTTTGACAGCCTTACCCTTTGAGCTTCTCCGCCTGAAAGGGTTGTAGCAGACTGCCCCAGTTGTATATAACCAAGCCCCACATCCTCAAGCACTTCGAGTTTCTGTCTTATCAATGATATTGCAGCGAAAAACTGAACTGCCTCTGAAACTGTCATCTCAAGGACCTCGGATATATTTTTACCTTTATATCTTATTTCGAGGGTCTCTTTATTGTATCTCTTGCTCTTGCACACATTGCATGGGATATAAACCTCTGGCAGAAAGTGCATGGCGACTTTCAGTGTCCCGCCGCCATGGCATGACTCGCATCTCCCGCCTGATACATTAAAACTGAACCTTGACGCAGCATATCCCCTCACCCTCGAGTCCTGGAGTTGTGCGAATAAATCCCTGATATATGTAAATATCCCTGTGTATGTTGCAGGATTAGACCTTGGTGTGCGGCCGAGCGGAGACTGGTCAACACATATAACGCGGTCAACTTTATCCAGCCCCGTAATCTCCCTGCAGCTGCCGGGGGCTATGTTTCCTTCGTACAGTTTTTTTGCAAGGGCCTTATAAAGGATTTCCAATACAAGCGTGCTCTTGCCGGAACCTGAAACGCCTGTTACGCAGGTGAAAACTCCGAGCGGTATTTTTACATCTATATTTTTAAGGTTGAATTCTGATGCGCCAATGATTTTTATGAAGTCTTTGGGCTGCCTTCTTTTGTCAGGGACAGGTATGCTTAATTCACCCTTGAGATATCTGCCTGTTAAGGAATTTTTGTTATTCTCAATCTCTTCAGGTGAGCCTTCTGCAACAACCCACCCGCCTCTGACTCCGGCACCCGGCCCCATATCAACGATATGGTCGGCCCATCTTATTGTTTCTTCATCATGTTCAACGACTATGACAGTATTGCCGGCATCTCTTATTGATGAGAGGCTTTCCAGCAATTTTGTGCAGTCTCTTGGATGAAGCCCTATGCTCGGCTCATCAAGGACATAAAGCACTCCTGTAAGGGACGAACCCATTTGTGTTGCAAGCCTTATCCTCTGCGCCTCGCCTCCTGAAAGTGTAAGCGACAGCCTGTCAAGGGTCAGATAGCCGAGGCCGACTTTAGCAAGAAAAGAAAGCCTGTCGCTGACCTCCTTCAATACCCGCAGCCCTATTATTTTCTCTCTGTCCGTGAGATTCATTGAATTTACAAATGGAATTGCATTGCCTACGGACATCTTTGCAAATTCAGCAATATTTACCCCCTGTATCTTTATGCTTAAGGCCTCTTTTCTCAGTCTTAATCCGTTGCACAGCCTGCATATTTTATTATCAATAATTTCTGTTGCATCATCTTCAATGCCCTCAAATCCAAGCCCGTTGCATCTGGGGCATGCGCCGTGTTTGCTGTTGAATGAAAAAAACCTCGGATTAATCTCCGGATAGCTTATCCCGCAGTTGGAACATGCCATGGCCCTGCTGAACGGGATATCCCTGTTTTCATCCAGCAGATTGATTATGACTGTGTCTGCGTATCCCAGGGCTGAGTCAATGGCATTTTTTATCTGTCTTTCGGCCCCCGGCTTTATTATCAGCCTGTCTATAAGTATCTCAATTGTATGCCTTTGCTGTTTTTTAAGTTTTATATCCTGCGTGAGGTCGACCATTCTGCCGTCTATCCTGGCCCTTATAAAACCATCCCTGAGCATTTCATAGAGTTCTTTTTTGTATTCGCCTTTTCTGTCCCTCACAATCGGCGCAAATATCTGCATGCGTGTCCCCCGGGGGAATGACATGACAGAATCTATAATGTTCTGAGATTCCTGCGTGGTTATCAGGGAACCGCATTGATGACAGTAAGGTTTTCCTATCCTTGTATAGAGTACGCGCATATAGTCATAAATCTCTGTTATTGTTCCGAGAGTTGAGCGCGGGCTTTTTGTTACTGTCTTCTGCTCGATTGCAATGGATGGAGAGAGTCCCTCTATAAGGTCCACCTCCGGTTTTTGAAGCTGTTCAAGAAACTGTCTTGCATAGACTGAAAGGCTTTCAACATACCGCCTCTGTCCTTCTGCATAGATTGTATCAATGGCAAGAGAGGACTTCCCTGAACCCGAAGGGCCTGTGATAACGGTTATCTTTTCCCTTGGGATGGTTAAATCAATGTTCTTGAGGTTGTGTTCCCGTGCGCCTTTTATAATTATATGGGTTTGCATGTTAAAGTCCGGAAATAGTTTTTGCCTCAGTTTCTTCAGCGGCTCGTTCCGATAAGCCGGGACGAACGAATCAGCCGGGGCTGAAAAGGCAATATTTACTATAACCCAAGAGAGGTTGGCCTTTCAAATTTGCAGCAGTGCCGGCGGGTTTTTTATTTCTTATCTTTGATGGCTGCCTGTATCTTTACCTCACCCCATGTTGTATGCAGGGAAATGCAGAGCGACTCAAGCCCATGAAATATTTTTTCGCCTATAAAATAACTTGGGGGAGATGATTTGAACCTGAAGCCTTTATTATTTAATGACGTGACTGCCTTGCCTATGATTATATTTGTCAGCTCACAGATTGTATCAATAGCAAGATGGTCCATCTCGCAGATTTCTATCCCGTTCATGGCTCCTGCTATCTTTTTTGCCACTTCCGGCTCCAGGTCCAGTACGATGCGGCCTTCTACAGCTCCGGCAAGAAAGATTGTTGCAGAGATGCCATTGGCTGAAAGGGACTCTTTTAATAGCAGAGCGCTTCTTCTTATGTTCATCCCTGAGGGTACCAGGCCTTCGATTACGTTCTGTGCAGAATCAACAAATGGGTTTATATAATCTGCTCTCATTGCTATTTCCTCCTCAAGCTATATTTTTATGCTATCCCTGCTTATACAGTTAAAAGCAATTCTTTTGCCAGGGAGAAACATTTTGTTTATCGTGAGTTAAGAAAGGCCTGTGAGTCGGAATCTGTTCAGACAGACGGATACAGGACAGGGTTAAGTAAGCTCAAATTTCTTAATCTTGCTGTAAAGGCTTGTCCTCGGTATCCCGAGAACCTTTGCTGCCTTATACTTGTTGCCCCCGGCATCTTTAAGCGCCTTTATAACGATGGACCTTTCAGCTTCCGCAAGGGTTGAATATTTATCATTAGCCGGGGCATGGTTAAATATAGGGAGGTCATCGGGCATAATGGACGGGCCTTTTGCAATAATAAATGCATGCTCTATGGCATTTTCAAGCTCTCTGACATTCCCGGGCCATGAATATCCCATCATTGCCTTTAGCGCCTCACTCGAAATGCCTGTTGCCGTACTTTTTATTTTGTTGTTGTGTTTTTTCATAAAATGAAGGGCAAGCAGAGGTATATCGTTAACCCTTTCTCTCAGGGGTGCAATTTTTATATCTATTACCTTCAGCCGGTAATAAAGGTCTTCCCTGAAGCTCTTTTTTTCTACAGCGTCCCAGAGGTTTTGACTTGAAGCAGCTACCAGCCTTATATTTACATCAATAGATTTTTCACTGCCTAGCCTTTCGATGTACCTTTCTTCGATGACCCTTAAGAGTTTGGCCTGTGAAGTCAGCGGAAGGGTATTTATTTCATCAAGGAAGAGCGTTCCTTTCTGCGCCCTCTCAAAACGGCCTATCAATCTTTCATGTGCGCCTGTAAATGCGCCCTTCTCATGGCCGAAGAGTTCGCTTTCTACAAGGCCATCCGGCAATGCACCGCAGTTCACGGCAACGAATGGGCCGGAAACTCTCGATGAATTCTTGTGAATCATTCTTGAGATTATCTCTTTGCCTGTTCCTGACTCTCCTTCCAGAAGAACTGTGCTTTCAGTTCTGGCTACGGTCTTAACCATATCGAGCAGTTTTTTTACTGATGGATGTTCTCCAAGGAACTCAGAAGGAGCAAGGTTTTTAATTGTCTCTTTAAGCCTTTTGTTTTCTGTCAGCGATTCGTATAATTTAAAGGCCTTAAGGCTCAGCTGGATCATGTGCTCTGAATTAAACGGCTTTGTCACAAAGTCAAAGGCCCCCCTCTTCATAGCCTCTACAGCCACATCAATAGTTCCCTGTCCGCTGATCATTATAGCCTGACTTTCAGGGCTGATTGCCTTGACCTGTGTAATAATATCAAGCCCTGAGATATCCGGAAGCATTAAATCAGATATTACAAGAGGGAAATGTGATGATTTAAATATATCTATTGCCTCGGTCCCTTTTTCTGCTGTCGTGACATCAAACTGCCCGTTCAGGATTCCACTAAGGGAACCGAGGATAAAAGATTCATCATCTACAAGCAGTATGCGCGGCTGATTAGTCATAAGGAATTTTCCTTCATAGGCCTTCTCTAAAGATAAGTATAGCAGTCTGAATTATATAGTCAAGGGTAATAACAGGGGTAAATTCGGCGGGGTATCAGCCGAGCATCTCTGTGACTGTGAGCAATACCGAATTGCCGAGCGCCTGAAGGTTATAGCCTCCCTCGAGGGTGAAAATAAAAGGCAGCGATGAGCAATGAGTGATGAGTGGCGAACACGAGAAGATGCCGCTTACGATATTTTGTATCCCTTTATCTGATACATTTATCCCTGCCAGCGGGTCTCTTGCATGTATGTCATATCCTGCGGAAACCATGATCATATCAGGCGCAAACTTCTTAACAAGGGGAGGCAGTATCTCATTATATGCAGAGAAATATTGGTTATCACCTGAGCCGCTGCTCATGGGGATGTTATATGTAAAACCGTCACCCTTTTTTTTGCCTTTCTCTGATTCATCCCCTGTGCCGGGATAGTGCGGGTATTGGTGGGTGCTGAAATAAAAAACCGTGTCATCTTCCTCAAATGTATGCTGCGTGCCGTTTCCATGATGAACATCAAAGTCAATAATGAATATTTTCCTGTACCCGATTTTTTGAGCATATCTTGCGCCAACAGCAATATTATTGAATATGCAAAAACCCATTGCCCTGTTTGCCTCTGCATGGTGTCCCGGAGGGCGCACTGCGCAGAAGGCCCTTCCTATATCTCCAGACTTACATTTGTTAACAGCCTCTATGACAGCTCCTGCCGCATATAATGAGGCCTCAAGGCTTTTTTCGGAGATATAAGTGTCAGGGTCTGCATAACCGGGTTTCATTTTTTTTATTTTTTCGACATAGTCATGGGTATGAACAGCCTCTATGTCTTTGTATTCGGCTTTTATTGGTTTAATATGGACAAGGTTGTCCCACACATCAGAGTTTTTAAGAGTGTTGATTATCGCAATAAGCCTTTCTTTGGACTCGGGGTGCCACTCAGGTGTCTCGTGTTTTAGAAAGATATCGTCATATAAAAATCCGACCTTTTTCATATATCAATTTTAACAGAATCCGAAAACTCTTTTTTCTTTTTTCTTCTTCTGTTATTATTGTAAATATTCAAATCTAATCAGCGCCAGGGGGTTTTTATGTCTGACTTAAAAAAGATGTACCGCACTATTATGGATGATAATTTTCCTGAGGACATGACAATAAAGTTAGGAGGGCAGACACTGGTCTACAGGAAACGCGCCTGGAAGATACCTGATGAAAAGACAGGCGAGCTGATAGAAAAGGGCCTTCGATACGGAGAAAACCCGGACCAGCAGGCAGCCCTTTATGAATTGGTTAACGGGAATTTGATTCTCGGCGGATGCCAGTATATAAATCCCGGAAACGGCCTTGTAAGCAGCATTACAGAAGCTGACATGATTCAGGCGGGAAAACATCCCGGTAAGACAAACCTCACAGACCTTGATAACGCCTTGAACATTTTAAAATACCTTATGGCCAGGCCTGCTGCCGTGATTCTAAAGCATAACAATCCCTGTGGGGCAGCTTACGGCAGAGATATTGCCGATGCATACGACCGTGCAAATATGGCAGACAGGATTGCGGCATTTGGCGGCTGTCTTGTTGTTAACAGGGCAATGGATAAAAAGACAGCAGAGGCTGTTAACAGCAATTATCTTGAGGTGGTTGCAGCGCCTGATTTTGAAGAAGGCGCGGTAAGCATCCTCTCAAAGAGAAAAAATCTCAGGATTATAAAGGTCAGCAAGATTACCGGGCTGGAAAGATACAGAAATTTTCGTTTTGTTGAATTTAAGTCATTGGTTGACGGCGGCATCATTGTCCAGCAGTCTCCGATGAACAGGATAAAGACAAAGGACGACTTCCTCTCTGCAAAGGCAACATATAAAGGCAAAGAGTATTCAGTTGAAAGGAAGCCCACAGACAGGGAATATGATGATATGCTTTTCGGGTGGAACGTTGAACAGGGGATCACCTCAAACTCTGTTATTTATGTAAAAGATGGTGTGACAGCAGGCATAGGAACAGGCGAGCAGGACAGGGTAGGCGTTGCTGAGATAGCTGTGTTCAAGGCATATACAAAATATGCTGATGCACTATGCTTTAAAAAATACGGAATCCCTTATAAAACCTTTGAGCTTGAGGCAGAACAGGGGAAACGTGACAGGAAAGCTCTTGCTGAAATAGATGAAGAGACAAAGAAAAACAAAGGCGGCCTTATCGGTTCTATAATGGTCTCTGATGCATTTTTCCCGTTCAGGGATGGAATTGATGTCGGCATCAGGCAGGGAGTTTCCGCAGTTGTTCAGCCAGGAGGCTCAGAGCGTGATTTCGAGGTTATTGAGGCCTGTAATGAGGCAGCCCCTAAAGTGGCGATGGTGTTTACAGGCCAGAGGGCCTTTAAACACTAAATAATATTAAAGTATATATGGAGGGCTTATGAGATTTTTAAGGACAGGTTTTGTGATGCTGTTAATGCTGTTATTTGCTGTTTCCGTTTACGGAGAAATAAAAAACAAAAAATTTACAAAAGAGGAGATTAAAAAGATGGCTGGTACAAAGGCGGTAATTGAGACTAAATTCGGGAACATTGAACTAAGGTTTTTCCCTGATGTTGCGCCAAATCATGTTAATAATTTTATTGAACTTGCAAAAAAAGGATTCTATGACGGAACAACCTTTCATCGTGTTATTCCGGGTTTCATGATCCAGGGAGGGGACCCAAACTCAAAAAGTCCCGACAAGGCAAAGCACGGGATGGGCGGCCCCGGATATGCGGTCAAGGCTGAGTTTAATGCGAAGTCTCACAAAAAGGGAATTCTCTCTGCTGCCCGGTCTGCAAACCCTGACAGCGCAGGTTCGCAGTTTTTTATCTGTGTGGCTGATGCGCCGTTTCTGGACAGGCAATATACTGTCTTTGGTGAGGTTGTCTCAGGAATGGAAGTGGCAGACAAAATAGTGAGCCAGCCAAAGGACAGAAATGATAATCCCAATGAGAGGATTGAGATGAAGGTTAAGATTATTGAGAAATAACCTGCTATTGTTCACTCTGTTAGAGACCTTTGGTCTCTAACAGAGTTTCATACTGAGGCCTTCCATGCCCTGTACCTTGCCAGATAATCATCGGCTACCCTGGCAGGGTCAAGAGAAAGATAACGGGCATATTCAACAACATAGCCTCTGAGATAAACCTCGGTCGGGAGGGCTTCAAACCTCTCAAGTTCGATATTCTCAAAATACTGTTTGCGGATCTTTGTGAAATTTGCAATGTCTTTCAGTTCAACCATAAGCCTTTCTCTTATCGTTTGTAGTGCCGGGCCGCTGAATGTTGTAATATTGGCTAAAAAATCTTTAATGTTACTATTGGCAACAGGAGGCCTTTCTTTATATTCCTGTGCGGCGGCTTTGTTTTTGAAGAACTCTGCAAGTTTTAAATATGCCTCCTCTATCTGCTTAAGTATCGCCTGCCTGTCGTTCTCAGGGAATTCATGCGCGATGGCAGCTGTAACAATAGAGTCGCTTGAATAAAGCGCCCTGAGGTAAAGATATGAACTTCTTATCTCTGACAATGAGGCATTAGGGCTGAGTTCGAGAATCTCAAGATACCTGTTACAATCTTCCTGGGACACATTCATCTTTTGCTACTGTTACCTCCTTTCCCTCCATCAGGTTATCTGAAAGCCTGCCAATTGACTTTGCAATATGCGAAAAAGGATATGTGAGCATGTATTGCTGCTTTTTATTAATACAGCTTGTCACACAAGTGTCATATTCTATATATCCTGCATATAAAGTATGAAGTCCCAAAAATTTATTGCAAACGCTCTTTATAGACGTTCCGACCGCTATGTCACGGCTGCTTTTTATCTGGTTCAGTATAATATGTATCCTGAAATCTGACATCTCTTTATCTATAATATCTTTTATATGAGGTGATATGCCCGCCAGATAAGTGATGAGTTCTTTAAGGGTTTTTATCCCGTGCATTTCCCTGTTTTTCCATGCATCCTGCAGAGAATCCTTTGCCCCATGGGCCTGGAGCACAGTTTTCAGTTTCCTGAAAAATACATTTTTTATAAAGTGGTACATATTTTCTATGGCGGTTATCTCCGGCACTATTACGACGATCATCTTGTCGGCAAGCAGAAAGGTGTCCATAGTGTTGCTATGGGAGCCTGCGCCGAGATCGATAAGGATGTAATGCGTATCAAGCTTTTTGATATGGTTAAAAAATTTGATCTTCTGGGCATATTTAATATCTCCGGAATCCAGCGAGGGAAGGTTGCCCATTATCAAGCCCAGTTCAGATATGCCGCAGTTAACGATAAGCTCTTTTAATGGCACTTTCTTTTCGAAAAAATCTGTAAGGGAATTTTGCGGCCTGTTTGTGCCCAGGAAGGAATGGAGGTTTGCGCCGCCCCAGTCAGCATCTACCAATACAACTTGTTTGCCTTTTGTAGCCAGATAAGTGCCGATACTGCTGGTAATAAAGCTTTTCCCTGTTCCGCCTTTTCCACCGCCGATGGCCCAAATCTCACAACGTTTATTTTTTCCCAAACTCTTCCTTATAGAAGTAATTTATTTATTATACAACAATATTATGCATTAAAGTCTGTGACAATATCCCGGGTTTTAGAGCTAAGGGCGGGAGGCGGAGGGCACTTAAATACCAAAGTGCAGCCTCCATTTCATTTTTCTATTTTAATAGCTTTCAATTCTGCTGTTACCTTCCCTATAGACACCTCAGTTTCTACCCGCACCGGCGTCTTTGCTTCGTCATCAGTAAGCCAGATGGATATATCACCCTTATTTTGAAATAAACCTTCTGATTTGAGTATTGGTTTCACGAGCATGGCGCTTGTCTCTTTTTCATTCAGCAGCTTTATAGTATCTTTTTTTATCACCTGGACTTCTGCCTGATAGAATTTATTGCTGTCAAAGATGTTGATATAAACAGCTTCCCCGATATTAAGATTTTGTGTCCTTAAGTAATAAAAGCCTGATAAAAGGTCCCATAACACAGCTGTATTAATGCTGTGTTCATCGGTTGTTTCCTTTATGTGGTTGATATGTAAAACTGTTTGTTTTTCAATATTAAAAAAGGTTTCTTTATCGCTGCGTTTTTTACCCTCGTTCTGCTTTGTTTTAAATGTCGAGGGTTTGCCGTTTATCATATTGCTTTCAGCGTAATCCTCTACCTTGTAAAAAGCTGATATAAACGGGTCGGAATTAACCCGCGAGGTTATTCTTATAAGCCCATTGTTATTTGATGCCTCAAGTGCTGCTTCCCCAACGTGAATGCCAAGCCAGTATATATCATAAAAAAAACTTTCCTTTGAAACCGGCAGCAGTTGAATAAGTTCTTCTTTTTTTGTGACAGGCATAGGATTTATTTCATTTTTAGCAATGTCTTCTGCAGGATTTTTTTCAGTATTTAATTTGGGGCCGTCTTTTTCCGATGCCGGCTCAAGGGCATCTTCCCTTTCAGAAGGTTTATTATTATTTGATAATATATCTTCATCCCCTGCTGACGGATAAACAGGCGTTTTTTTTGCCGGCCTTCGAGAAGCGTGTTCCCGTGAGTTTTCAGATACTATCTTTGCGTAAAGCGGCCTGTCGCTGAGAAGCCCTCCAAAATTAAATACCCCGGCAAGAGGAACAGCGGCGATAATGGAGGTATGGAATATTAATGAAAGAATGATTGCAACTGTCAGTGGAATAGACTTTTGGTTAGCCGGTCCCATACAGTATTATATCCTATGCCAGCTGAACAAAAAAGCCCCCGGAAAATTCCGGAGGCTTTTTTGGGTGTGGCTTTAAAAGTGCTTAGAACAATCCGCTCACTTTTCCTGTATTCACATCTACATCAACCCTTCTGTATGCAGGATTGGAACTTGTTCCGGGCATGAGGCTGATGGTGCCTGCGCAGGGGCAGAGGAATTTGGCGCCGGAGTAAATCAATATATCTCTGATGGGCAGCGTCCACCCTTTAGGAACCCCCTTGACCGTGGGATCGTGGGTGAGGCTCAGATGGGTCTTGACCATCATGGTTGCGAAGTCAGCGTACTTGGGATCGTCTTCCAGCATCTTGGCCTTTGCCTCAGCATCGGGCAGCCAGGAGACACTGTCGGCTCCGTACACCTCTTTTGCTATGAGCGCAACGCGGTCGCGCAGCTTCATCTCTAACGGATAGAGGTATTTGAAGTCGTTCTTCTGGTTGCATGCGTCTATGACTGCATCGGCCAGTTCAAGCGCTCCCTCACCGCCCTTAAGCCAGTGCTGGGATTCAGCGCAGCGGGCGCCTGCTGCCTCTGCTGCTTTTTTGACCACAGCCACTTCAGCATTTGTGTCAGTATAAAAACGGTTGACGCAAACAACCGGGTTTATGCCTGACTTGCGGATAACATTTATCATATGAACCATGTTGGCGCAGCCTTTTTCAACAAGCGCTAAATTTTCCTTTGTGTATTCTTCAGGAAGGGGCTTCCCTGCCACTACCTTTGGCCCGCCGCCGTGCATTTTAAGTGCCCGGACAGTAGTGGTGAGCACGGATACGTGGGGTTTCAGCCCGCTGAAGCGGCACTTGACGTTCCAGAATTTTTCAAAGCCGATGTCTGCTGCAAAGCCGGACTCGGTTACGTGGTAGTCGAATAGCTTTAAACCAACACGGTCGGCGATGATAGAGGACTGGCCTACTGCGATGTTGGCAAAAGGCCCTGCATGTACAAAACACGGGTTGTATTCTGCGGTGCACATGAGGGTAGGGTTAATGGTATTCCGCATGAAGGCAGCCATTGCATTGCCGACTTCCAGATCGCCTGTGGTGACTGGTTTGCCGCTCTTATCAAAGGCAACTGTGATATTGTTCAGGCGCTTTTTAAGGTCAGCGAGGTCATTGGCTACTGACAGTATTGCCATGCACTCAGACCCAACTGCGATACCGAACTTGGACTGCATCATAAATCCGTCCTGCCTGCCGCCGATGCCGATGATTATATTGCGGAGGCTCTGCGCGCAGAAGTCCATTATCCATCCCATCTCAACGCGGGTGGGGTCTATGTCGAGCCGCCTCATTTTTGTGAGCCGCTGCAGCTGCTCATCGTTATAGTTACGTTCGTGCTGCATCCGGGCTGTCATTGCCACCATGGCCAGGTTGTGTGCATTCATGATGTCATTGATATCGCCGGTGAGCCCCAGTGAGAACTCTGTCATGGGAATCAGCAGGGAATTGCCGCCGCCGGCCGCAGTGCCTTTTACGTTCATTGTGGGGCCGCCGGATGGCTGGCGCAGCGCGCCTCCCACATTTACGCCCCGCTTTCCAAGGCCTTCCATCAAACCGCACGATGTTGTGCTTTTGCCCTCGCCCAGAGGTGTCGGGGTGATGGCTGTAACCTCTATGTATTTGCCGTCAGGCTGATTTTTGAGACGATTGATGACCTTGAGAAAGTCAATCTTGGAAAGGCGTCCCATGGGCAGCATCTCGTCTTTTTGAAGCCCGAGTTTCTCGCGCCACTCTTCAGGGGTCGGCATGTTCTTTTCAGCTTCTTCGGAAATCTGCCAGTCGGCTAACTTCGTTGCATCATACGGCATTTTGTGAATCCTCCTTTATTTTATAGAAATTGATGCATGATTCATGGGTTTTATCGTGCATCCTGTATCCTGCATCTTGTATCAGTAATTGATTAATGCATTCAAAAACTTTTCATTCATGCGCCTTAGGTTCTTGCTCATGACCAGCGCCAGTTTTTTAAGTATCTGTGAGGCAAGGGCAACGTCTTCTTTTTCCATTTTCTCAAATTCTTCCTTCGGAAGTTTCAGCAGTTCTGTATTCTCGATGACTACTGCAATAGCCTCGTGCTTGCGTTTCTCGAGTATTGAGAGTTCTCCAAAAAAATGGCCCGGCGTCAGGACTGCAATAGTCTGTTTCCATCCATCAGGAGTCACTTTTGTTATCTCTATCTTTCCTGAACGGATCATATAAATGCCCTTTGTGTCATCTCCCTCTTTGAAAAGAAGTTCATCTTTCTTTAATGAAAGTTCCTTTATGACCTTTGCTAATTTCCCCATCTCTTTGTCACTGATGTCCTCAAAAAGAACCTGTTTTTTAAGCTCTTTAATGCTCACCATATTTCCTCCTCTTATAACTGTTTAAGCAGTTTAAACCGTTCAAGCCGTTTTTTCTATCCTGACTGCACAGACCTTAAATTCCGGTGTTTTTGCGTACGGGTCAAGAGCATCACTTGTTATGACATTTGCAGCAGCCTCTTTGTAATGCATGGGGATAAAGACTGTTCCTTCTGAAACACTATCGGTAATCCTTGCCTTTATCTCAACCTGTCCCCTCCTTGAACTCACCTTTATTTTTTCATCAGGCTTCACTCCAAGTTTCCTGGCATCTTCTGCATTTATTTCAACATAAGGCTCGCCTGCGTGTGCCTCGATCTGGGCGACCCTGCGTGTCATGGAACCGCTGTGATACTGGAACAGATTCCTTCCTGTTGTAAGTACAAACGGGTAGTCCTTGTCTGCAGGCTCTGCTGCAGGTATATATTTTACAGGCGTGAACGAGACCCTTCCGCGCGGAAATCCTGCCTTGTAGAGATACTCTGTTCCTGGATGGTCTTTTGTGGGGCAGGGCCAGTGGATGCCATGGTTCCGTATCCTGTTATATGATATGCCTGACAACGCAGGCCATAACCTGCCAAGTTCTTCAAATACTTCTTCTGCAGAGGAGTATTTCATATCATGCCCCATTCTGCCGGACAGTTCAGAGATTATCCACATATCTTCTTTTGCATCTCCCGGAGGATCTACGGCCTTTCTTACGAGTTGTACCTTTCTCTCTGTATTTATGAATGTCCCGGTTTTTTCGGCAAAGCATGTAGCCGGCAGCACTACATCTGCAAGGGCTGCCGTTTCCGTAAGAAATATGTCCTGCACAACAAGGAAATCGAGTTTTCCGAGCGCCTTGCGGGTATGTTCAATATTCGGGTCTGTAAGCATGGGGTTTTCACCCATTATGTAAAGGGCCTTAAGTTTTTCCTCATATGCTGACCCTATCATCTCTGTTGATTTCAGCCCTTCTTTGTCTGATAGAGATGCATGCCATGCTTCTTCAAATTTCTTTTTGACCATTGGCATGTCAATTCTCTGGTAGCCGGGATAGACGTTGGGGAGACATCCTGCGTCACACGCACCCTGGACATTATTCTGCCCCCTCAGAGGATTTATGCCTGTGTGTTCCTTCCCTATATTCCCTGTAAGGAGCGCGAGGTTTGCTATTGCATTGACATTATCTGTCCCGTGGGTATGCTGCGTGATGCCCATAGTATAAAATATCCCTGCCTTTCTTGAGCCTCCGTAGAGAAGGGCCGCCTTGATTATATCTTCTTTTGGGACGCCTGTTATCTTTGAGGCATTCTCCGGAGTGAATGATTCTATGGACTCTTTCCATTTATCGAAACCATCTGTCCTTGCAATAACAAATTCTCTATTGTTAAGGCCTTCCTTTAATATCACGTGCGCTATTCCATTTATGAGTGCAACATCTGTGCCCGGGTTTAGCCTCAGGAATATTTCGGAGAACCTGACCAACGGAACCTTTCGCGGGTCAGCTATTATTATTTTTGCTCCCTTTTTTACGGCCTTCAGCATACGGTTTGCAATAACAGGATGCGTCTCTTTAGTGTTGGAGCCTATTATAAAGATGACCTCCATGCCCTCTATCTCTCTTATGGTGTTTGTCATGGCCCCTGAGCCGAATATCGTGGCCAGACTGGCCACAGTAGGCGCGTGTCAGAGACGGGCGCAGTGGTCAATATTATTTGTCCCTAAGCCGGCCCTTACGAATTTCTGGAAAAGGTAGTTTTCTTCAGTAGTGCATCGGGCAGAAGAAAGGCCTGCTATTGCATCAGGGCCATGTTTTCCTTTTATCTCTTTGAGCCTCTGTGCAGTGTAGTCAAGTGCCTCGTCCCAGGAAACTTCCTTAAAAAGATTAGCTGTTAGCTGATAGCTGTTAGCTGATAGCTTAGGAGCTATTCTTATCATTGGTTTTGTAAGCCTGTCCGGGCTGTTTATGAATGTATAGCCGAATCTGCCTTTGACACAGAGCCATCCCTCGTTCCATTTATCTTCCTTAGAAGTTACTCTTATGACTTCATTGGCTCTTACATGAAGGGTAATATTACATCCTGTCCCGCAGTATGCACATGTAGTGTCGACTTCCTTTATATCCTTTTGTCTCCCGCGGAGCGCCCACATCCTGCCTGTTAACGCACCGGTAGGGCATACGGCAACACACTGGCCGCAGAACTCGCACTTAAGGTCTTTTTCAAACGGGGGACATATCTTGGACTTAAAGCCGCGATATGTAAAGTCTATGGCCTCAACGCCCTGAACCTCATCGCATACCTTAACGCATCTTCCGCAGAGTATGCACTTTTCCATATCCCTTTCGATAAATGGATTCCCGTCTCTTTTTTCATATACCCGTCTTTCACCTGCAAACCGGTTTTCCTTTATGCCGTAAAAGTATGCAAGCTCCTGCAAGGTGCAGTCTCCTGCCTTTTCACATATCATGCAGTCATTTGGATGATCTGAAAGAATGAGTTCAAGGACTGTTCTCCTCAGGTCTTCGATCTCAGGGCTTGAGGTTGTAACTTCCATGCCTTCTGATACAGGCGTGGTGCAGGAAGTCAGCGGCCTTGGAACTCCCTTTACCTCAACTATACACATCCTGCAACCCCCGAAGGGCGTAAGCTTTGGATGGTGGCACAGAGTTGGTATCTGGATATTGAGCATCCTTGCCGCTTCAAGGACAGTCGTGCCTTCGGGAACCTCTGTTGTTTTGCCATCAATTGTTAGTTTCAGCATTCTTTTTCTCCTGAGAAACCTGATGCATGATTCATGATGCACGATTCATGTTTATTATCCTGAATCTTGTATCCTGCATCTTGCATCGTATCTTATTCCTTTGCCACTGCCTTGAATTTGCAGGCATCAAAACACGCGCCGCATTTTATGCATATCTCGGAATCTATAAAATGAGGTTTCTTTTTCTCTCCTGTTATAGCTCCTGCCGGGCATGCCCTGAGGCATGCGCCGCAACCTTTGCAGAATTGTTCGAGGACATAGTAAGTAAGCAGTTCTTTGCAGACTGCTGCCGGACATTTGCCCTGTAAATGCGCCTCATATTCATGCCGGAAATATTTTATAGTGCTCAGTACAGGATTGGGGGCTGTCTGGCCAAGACCGCAGAGAGATGCTGCCTTTATATCCCTGCTGAGTTTTTCAAGAAGTTCTATATCGCCTTTTTCCCCTTTGCCTTTTGTTATCCTGCCGAGGATTTCAAGAAGCCTCTTTGTCCCTATCCTGCACGGCACGCATTTACCGCATGATTCTGCCTGCGTGAATTCAAGAAAATATTTTGCAATATTCACCATACAATTGGTCTCATCAAGAACCACCATGCCGCCGGAGCCGACAATTGAACCCACCTTGGCAAGTGATTCAAAATCCACAGGTGTGTCAAGCATATCTGCCGGTATGCAGCCGCCGGAAGGGCCTCCTGTCTGGACGGCCTTTAATGCCTTCCCGCTTTCTGTTCCCCCGCCAATATCATAAATAATCTCTCTTAGTGGAATCCCCATCGGCACTTCGATAAGGCCTGAGTTTTTAATCTTTCCGGTTAATGCAAAGACCTTTGTGCCTTTGGATTTTTCAGTGCCGAATGACGCAAACCACCTGGCGCCGTTTCTGATAATACAGGGGACATTTGCAAGGGTCTCGACATTATTAATCACTGTTGGTTTTCCCCACAGGCCGTGATAAACAGGGAAGGGCGGTTTTGCACGCGGCATCCCGCGCTGGCCCTCGATAGAGGCGATCAACGCTGTCTCTTCTCCGCATACAAATGCGCCTGCGCCAAGCTTGACCTTTATGTCAAAATTCAATTTTGTGCCTAGTATTTTTTTGCCGAGGAAGTTATTTTTCCTTGCATCCGATAAGGCCTTCTTGAGCCTTTCCACTGCCAATGGATACTCTGCCCGGATATACACATAGCCTTTATCTGCCCCTATGGCATAAGCGCCTATAATCATGCCTTCGATGACAGCATGGGGGTTGCCCTCAATTACAGACCTGTCCATGAATGCACCGGGGTCGCCTTCATCAGCATTGCATATAAGGTATTTCTGTTTTGAATCCTGTTTCATTGCGATTTCCCATTTGACGCCGGTTGGGAATCCCGCACCACCCCTGCCCCTGAGCCCTGAGGCCTTGATTGTCTCGACAACTTCCTCCGGTTTTAAGGAGGTCAGAACTTTTTTTGCAGCCTCATACCCTTTTACTCCAATATATGCGCCTATGTCTTCCGGGTCTATGGTGCCGCAGTCCGAAAGAACGACCTTGAACTGTTTTTCATGGAATGTGTGGTAGTCTTCTCCTACTACCCAGTCTATGACAGGAGTTTTTCCGATTATGTGTTCTTTTATGATTCTCGGCACCATGTCGGATTTAATAAACTGGTAGGTCGTTTTTTCATCGTTGATAATTACGTCTACCAGAACATCTTTTGCACAGAGCCCGCGGCATCCGACCTTGTGCATCGAGCAGTTTTTTTCGACATTTGCCTTTATGCCTGCCAGATTCAGCTCTTTTTTGAAGGCATTAAGGACTTCAGCGCCGCCTGCGGCAATGCCTCCTGTTCCCATGCAGACTCTTATGGTCGTATTATTTGCCTTCACCTTTAATGTCCTTTAAAGACCTTAGTTCCTTAAGCAGTTTATCAGCCGATACCTTTCCGTTTACTTTTTTGTTAATTATAATTACCGGCGCTATGCTGCAGGCGCCGATGCAGTTGACTTTTTCAAGTGTGAATTCCTTGTCCTTTGTTGTATCGTCTCCTTCTGAAAGGTCAAGCTCTTTTCGTATGCCGTTTATCAGCCTCTCAGACCCCTTGACATGACAGGCGGTGCCGCAGCATGCCGTGATTATATTCTTTCCTCTTGGTTTAAAATGGAACTGGGAATAGAATGTGGCAACACCATAGAAACGGCTTGCCGGAATATCGAGCCTTGCGGAAAACCAGTTTACAGCATCTTCAGGAAGGTAACCAAAGGAATCTTCAATATCCTGAAGTATGGAAATGAGGTTCCCTTCATTTTTCCTGTATTCTCCCAGAATCTTTTCAAGTGTTTTTTCCATAAAAACCCTGCCCTTTCAGGTGAGGACTTTAAAATTAACACAGTGAAAGAAAGGCTGTAAAATAGAAAAATTCAATAGACTGATAAGCATTCCCTATCTCTATCCTCAGGCATTGGAATGTTCAGGGAGATTCTATACGACGGATGGTCTTTATACTTAAGCCGCTTCAGGATATAAGCTCGGTATTAATCTTGATCTTCATCTGCTTTTTCAGGCCGTCAACATAAGATTTAACAGCCCTTTCCCTCTTGTCAGCCAGCACCGTTTGCCTGAGGGCCTTTGCTATTTTCTCATCGCCTGACATTTGCTGTATTTTATCATCTGTCAGATCAACGGATTCGCCAATGATTTTCTTTATTTTTGCAAGCGTCAATTCCTGTCTCTTTGAATTCTCGAACATCTCAGGCGTAATCCTGTTAAGCTCCAGGGTCCTGAGGTATATCTCTCTGTCGAATACGCCATTTCTTGTGAATGCCTGCTCATGCGTTATGGCCTCTTCAAGTTCTTCATCTTTTATAATTATCCCTATTTCCTTTGCGGCAAGCAGCAGCACTTTTTCTTCTATAAGGCTCTCAATCACCTTTTCCTTGAGCTTTAGTTTTTTTTCCATCTCTTCGTCGAACTTTTCTTTATAGATGTCCCTGTAGAGGTTCCTTGCCCTGTCGTATGTCCTGTAGTAATCGTCGAGTGTTATCCTTTCCTTGCCGACCTCTGCAAGAGGGATTGTTGTTGATTTATCAAGGGGGCCGGCGTAGAAGCCTATAAATGAGATGATGATCAAAAAGAAAAACACATAAAAAAACTTTGCATGCTTTCTCATAAAATGGAGCATCTAATTAATACCTCCTCGTGAAATAGTCATTGATAATCTTCTTATGGTCAAACATCAAGGGTGAAGGCAGATTGTCCTTTTTGAATATCTCCGCTTCTCTGGCGTCATCGCCTGCTTTTAAAACGCCTTTCCCTTTTGCAATATAAATAGTTGAGATTGTATGGCGCCTCAGATCTCTTTCAGGAGCAGAGTATGTATGGAACTGCCTTACAAGCTCAACTCTCAACCCTGTCTCCTCTTTCGCTTCTCTTTTTGCGGCAGATTCAAGGCTTTCACGGTAATCCACAAAACCGCCCGGCAGGGCCCACCCTTTCGGAGTATATTTTCTTTTTATCAGCACAATCCCGCCTTTATGCTCTATGATAATGTCGACAGTCGGAAGCGGGTTTTTATGTCTCATTGGTCATTTCAAATCTCAGGTCTATATCTCTTTCAGGCACTATTGTTGATATGGCATGCTTGTAAATCATCTGCTGGGATGCTTCCTTAAGAAGGATGACAAAGCTGTCAAACCCCTTAATCATGCCTTTTAACCTCACCCCGTTAATAAGATAGATAACTACCGGAATCTTGTCTTTCCTGAGCTGATTCAGATAGTTGTCCTGAAGGTTCTGGCCTTTTGCGGAATTACTCATGACCGTCTCCTTGTTTCGATTGACTCAGCATTTACAGTGAGTTCATCGAACTCTTTTTTATTTTTATCTACGATAAAAGATTTTTGTTAATAAAGCAAGCTTTATCATATAACCTGTTAAGCATCTGCTCTGCGCGCTCAGAAATTTCCTTATTGCTATAAATCCCTGTGATATCAATCCAGTGGATATCCTCTTCTTTTTTAAACCAGGTGAACTGCCTTTTGGCATAGCGTTTTGTGTTTCTCTTGATGAGCCTGACAGCTTCTTCAAACGGAAATTCTCCCTTCAGATACATCGCAATCTCTTTATATCCTATTGCCTGAATGGAACTCAGCTGATGAATGGGTGAGCGGGTGAATGGGTGAATGAGATTTTTTACTTCATTAACCAATCCCGCCTTTATCATCTCATCAACTCGCCCTTCGATTATTTTATAAAGTTCTTTTCTGTCCCTTGTAAGCCCGATCTTTATAAATTCATAGGGAAGCGGGCTCGTTAATTTTTGCTGAAGTTCGGATATGCCCTGTCTTGTCTTGAGGCAGACCTCGATTGCCCTCACAACGCGCCTTTTATCAGCAGGCATTACTTTTGAGGCTGCTTCCGGGTCAAGCTCTTGCAGGTAGCTATAGAGAGAACCCTCCTGTTCTTCCTCAAGCGCAGCAAGCTCTTCTCTTAATTCCCAGTCGGCAGAAGGCCCGCTGAATATCCCCCTTGTCATTGCCTTAATGTAGAGGCCTGTGCCTCCGGCAATAATTGGAACCTTTCCTTTTTTATGCAAAGAATCAATAACAGGCACGACTTCTTCTATGTATCTTCCAACGCTGTATGTTTCAGATGGCTCGACAATGTCAATCATGTGATGCCTTACTTCTTCGCGCTGCTTTACTGAAGGCTTTGCAGTTCCGATATCCATGCCCTTATATATCTGCATGGAATCAGCGCTGATTATCTCTGTGTCAAGGGCCTTTGCAAGGAGAATGGATGCCCCTGTCTTTCCGACGCCGGTCGGGCCTAATAATATAATTACTTTATTCATGGTTTTTTAAAAATAAGCCGGGGATTGTCTTTGAGCGGTTTTATTTTGACGATATTCCGAAAACTACCCCTCTTAAATTCCCCCCTTGGCAAGGGGGGAACAAAGGGGGGTGAGGCAAAATACCTCGGAGGGCAAGGCCCGAGAATGAGCGAAAAGATTATCTCCGGCTTATTCTCCTCCGGATTCATTTATATCCTGCCTTCAGCTGCCCGCACGCAGCAAGGATATCCTGCCCCTTGCTTTTTCTTATGAATGCGTTTATCCCTGCATTAATGAGAACCTTCTGGAATGCAAAGACTTTTTCATCAGACGGCCTTTTGAATTTGCTTCCCTCGTAAGGGTTGAAAGGTATGAGATTCACCTTTGAGGGGATTCCCCTGAGAATCCTTACAAGGTTTTGCGCATCAGAAGGCCTGTCATTTACCCCATCGAGCATTACATACTCAAATGTAATACTGCTTCTTGTCGGAAGCGGGATTTTCCTGCAGGCGGAAAGCAGATGTTCAATAGGATATTTCCTGTTTACAGGCATAAGCATGTCTCTTGTCCTGTTATCCGCTGCATTCAGCGATATTGCCAGGTTAACATGAGGGGCTTTTTTGTAAAGCTCAGAAATTTTCGGAGCAATACCGCACGTTGAAAGAGTTATCCTTCTTTTTGAAATACCCATAAACTCGGTTATGCGTTTAAGCGCTTCTACAACTTCATCAAAATTCAGCAGAGGTTCTCCCATTCCCATGAAGACAATGTTCGTAATCCCTTGACCCATGCCCCTTGACCCATGCCCCTTGATTCTCATCACTGCAATTATCTGGTCAACAATCTCATGCGCCTTAAGATTTCTCTTGAACCCGATTTTTCCTGTAAGGCAAAATCCGCATCCCATTGTGCAGCCGGCCTGTGATGATATGCAGAGTGTAAGGCGGTCCTTGTCAGGGATAAGGACGCTTTCTATTGATTCTCCATCCTCTAATCCAAAGAGGAATTTTTCAGTCCCGTCTTTTGAGGCCTGCCTGCTGAGTAAGTTAAGATTGCTGATATAGGCCGGGTCCGAAAGTTTTTCTCTTGTTTCTTTTGATAACTCAGTAATCCGGCCTATGGACTCTGCCTTTTTTTCGTATATCCAGTGGATGAGCTGTTTCGCCCTGTAAGCAGGCAGCCCCTCAGCTTTCACAAATTCCTTCATTTTGTCTTTGCCGAGGGACTTGAGGTTGATTTTTGACATGGTTAATTATAACTGAATGAATGGGTTGTGAGGCAAAATAAAGCCGCTCGAAGACAATTCCCTCCTGTACTTTACACGCCCTTTGTGCAACAAAGGTTGCTTTTTCAGCCCTTTTATTTTATTCTTAAAGTATAAGGTTTCACGACGATAGCAAGATTTTTATGTGGAACAAACAAGGAGGTTAGTGTGATAACAATAACAGATGTAGCAGCAGAAAAGGCAAAACAACTACTTACTGCTGAAGGAAAGGCAGAGTGGGGACTTCGCGTATATTCGGCAGAGGGCGGCTGTTGCGGCCCATCCTATGGCATGGATATAGATGAGAAGCCCGGTGAGGGCGATGAAGTCATAGAGAAGAACGGCCTCAAAGTCTTTATAGACAAGAACACATGCCAGAAACTCGATGGTATGGGTATTGACTTTGTTGACGATGGAGAAAGACAGGGTTTTGTCCTCACAGGCGGCAAGGCGCCGTCATGCAGCAGTTCCGGCTGCAGCAGCTGCGGATAAAACAGTTCATGGCGTTATAGCGCCGAGGGTTTGTATTGTTTGCTGATTAGACCTGAAAATGCTATAACCCGATAAACGCTATAGACGCTATATATAAACGTATATGTTTCCTTTTCACAGGCCAAGAAGAATAAGAAAGAATGAAGTCATCAGGAGAATGGTGAGGGAGACCTCATTGTCTCCTGATGACTTTATATATCCGCTTTTTGCAACCTTTGGCAAGAATATCCGCAAGGAAATAAAATCAATGCCCGGATGTTTTCAGGAATCTGTTGACAGGATTGTAAAGCATGCAAAAGAGGTTCATTCCCTCGGCATACCTTCTGTTTTGTTATTCGGGATACCGGAGCATAAGGATGAAACCGGCTCAAGCGCTTATGACCCTCACGGCGTTGTACAAAAAGCAATTAAAGCAATAAAAGATAAAGTTCCTCAGCTTTATGTAATTACCGATGTCTGCATGTGCGAATACACAAGCCATGGCCACTGCGGGATAATTGAAAAGGGCGATGTAAAAAATGACCCGACCCTCGAACTGCTGGCCAGAGAGGCTGTGTCTCATGCAAAGGCAGGCGCTGACATGGTTGCGCCTTCTGATATGATGGACGGAAGGGTTGAGGCAATAAGAATTGCTCTTGATGAAGAAGGCTTTTCAGAGACTCCCATAATGAGTTATGCAGCAAAATATGCATCTGCATTTTACGGGCCTTTCAGGGAGGCTGCTGAATCAACTCCTCGGTTTGGTGACAGGCGCTCATATCAGATGGACCCTGCAAACAGGAGAGAGGCATTAAAAGAAGTTAGCCTTGATATTGAAGAGGGCGCGGATATTGTGATGGTCAAGCCTGCGATGACATACCTTGACATAATCTCCGACGTGAAAGATGCCTTTGATGTGCCTGTCGCTGCCTATAACGTAAGCGGAGAATATTCATTGATTAAGGCAGGGGCAAAGCTCGGATGGATTGATGAAAAGCGCGCGATGATGGAGGTTCTCACATCTATAAAACGCGCAGGCGCTGATTTGATACTCACCTATTTTGCCAAAGACGCAGCAAAGGTTTTGAATAAGTAATTCGAAGAAATATCCTGCCCTGATTTTATTTTTTAATCGCGGTTTTCAGCGTTCTTATCCTTGCCAGTTCTTCCTGATAGCCGTAGATATGGGCGCCGGCGCTGTAGGCATAGATAGGGCCGTTTTTGAGGTTTGTTTCGCTTGCAACATAAGTTTTCAGAATTTCTATTCCTCCGAGGTTTGTCGGGAAACCTGCCCAGAGGTCCCATGAACGGAAATAGCAGCTTACAGTCAGAGCAAATTCATCTCCAACAGGAACAGCCTTGAAATCAAGAAGCCTCAGGCAGGGCGGGTCAAGTTTTCCGTCATTGCCCATACATACGTCATGGTCTTCAGGAGAACCTATTTCGATTATGGCCTGATTTGTAAGGGGGGTTTCTTTAAGTACCTCGATAACCCTTTCAAGCTGTGTTCCGCCTTTTGGCATCGGATGATGAATCCTGCTTGCGTATTTATAAGTTTCGTTTTCAGAGAGTTCCGGGTCCATAAGATAATTAGCAAAATAATCTTCAATGTATTCCATTGTTGTCGGGGCCGGTATATTAAGTCCAGGAGGCATTACTGGTATCATATCCTCTCCAGGATGTTCTATGAATACGGCAATGCCCGGATACTGAAGGCGGTATTGCTCATTCTCAAACGAACCTCTCTGTATCTTCTGCATATACGAATGGTCGAATATGTTATATATAAGCTGAAACCATGCATCTGATATTGTCTTGGCATGCAAACAAAATGGGAGCATAATATTCATTCACCTCTTTTAATTAAAAACTTTTAAAGATGTCACCCTGAATTTATTTCAGGGTCTAAGATGCTGAAACACGTTCAGCATGACAAATTATAATGCCCTATTGGTTTTTGAATAAATTTTATTATACTATGCCGCAGATATTATTTGAAAACAAAAAGACGCTGAATCCAAACAGCGTCTTTTGAGTTCAATGGCGTCCCCAATGGGATTCGAACCCATGTTACCGCCTTGAAAGGGCGATGTCCTAGGCCGGACTAGACGATGGGGACATGGTGAGCCGCGAAGGATTCGAACCTTCGACCCACGCCTTAAAAGGGCGTTGCTCTACCAACTGAGCTAGCGGCCCGGAATAAAAATAGACTTATAGAATAAAATTAATTTGATTTTGTTGTCAACCTTCAGAAATACAAAGCGCCTTGCTTTATAAGTCCGGATGTGATTTCACGCATCTATTTTTTAAATAATGTAAAATATCTTAGGTAAAAAATGAGAATCTATACAATACATAGGGAAATGCTTAAAGAGCTGGCGCTTACTTTTTTTTTGAGCCTGATATCCCTTAATTTCATTCTTATAACGGAAAAGATTCTGAGATTGAGCAGAATCCTTTCTGTTGTCGGAGCGTCCATGCTTGACATGATAAAGATAATCCTGTATCTGCAGCCGCCGATGCTGGTTCTTACGCTGCCGATGTCTTTGTTGGTGGCAACTCTGATCACCTATGGCAGGATGAATGCTGACAATGAACTGGTGATACTCAGGGCAAGCGGCATGCCGTTTAAGACAATGGTTAGGCCTGTCTTTATGATAGGGACAACCTGTTTTTTGGCGGGTCTGCTTGTGAGTTTTTATCTTGGGCCCCGGAGCATGGTAAAACTGAGAGAGACTATCTCCGGCGTAATAACGCAGAGGGCGCCGGCAGCTATAGAAGAAGGCGTATTCGCCACATTGTTCAAGGATATCGTCCTGTTTGTAAAGGAAAAGCCGGATGTAAACAGAATGAAAGAAATATTTATATATGATGAGAGAAATAAGAAGGAGCCAAAGGTTTTGATGGCAAAGGAAGGCAAGATTTCCAACGTAGATACATCGGATATCTCTTTTTATCTGAAGGATGGGTATATGCACATCGCAAACGTGAATAGCTCGACAGAGATCTTTTTCGAAGGTTATCATCTGGCCTTAAACCTTGTTGCAGACCAGCCGGCCAGGAAGAACAGTGAACTGACGCCCTTTGCCTTGTTCCGTGATGCGAGGAAGACATCTCTTCCTGATGCTGTGCCATTATACCTTGAACTGCACAGGAGGCTGTCATTGCCGTCTGTCTGCCTTATACTTATGCTGCTCGGCCCTTCCCTGTCATTGGTGGCAGGGAAAACCGGAAGGCTCGGCGGGCTTACAATAGGGCTATTCGTATTTGCTGCATTTTATATAATGTTGATTTATGGTGAGAATCTTGCAAGGACAGGAAAGATTGCCCACTATATCGGCGCATGGAGCCCCACGGTTATACTAGGGTTTTTTGCGGTATGGATGTTCAGGGAGGAAAGTAAAAGGTAGCAATGCTGATAATACAACGGTATTACCTGAAAGAATTTTTCAAAGTTTTATTTGTAATTGCCATCGGGCTTGCCTCTATATTCAGCCTTCTGGACCTTATTGATAAGATAGATGATTTTCTGCCATATAAACCATCTCTGAAAAGTCTTTTGCTTTATGCCCTCTTTAATTTCCCCCGCTACCTTCTTTATCTGCTTCCGATGGCAATACTTCTCTGCAGTTTATTTGTTTTCAGCCAGGCAAAAAAAAGGGAGGAGATAACGGCAATTAAAGCGGCAGGAGGCCGCCTAAAGACGATTATGAGGCCTTTTTTGGTTGGAGGATTATTTTTGAGCCTTTGTGGTTTTATCCTCGGAGAATTTATAGTGCCCGAGTTTTCAAAAAAGGCACATGAACTTAAAGAGGCAATTGTAAAAAAGGGCAAAAAGTTTTCATTCAGGGAAGGCACTGTATGGCTGAGGACATCGGATGGTTCAATAGTAAAAATAGGGTTGTATGTGCCTGGGAAAAAGATTTCAAGGAATATCAGCATATTCAAGGTTAGCAATGGCTCTCTAAAAGAGAGGATAGAGGCTGAGGAAGCAGAATGGATTGAGGTTAAAGGGTCAGAGGGCAAGTGGAAACTGAAAAATATAGTTTTATATAATATACCGGATGCATCAATAAACAGGTACGAAGAACTGGAATATCCTTTTATAGAGTCTCCTGCTGTTTTTGCAGAGGATATTCAAAAGCCCGAAGAGATGGGGATAAGAGAGCTTTTCAGATACACAAAGAAACTCGAGGAAGCAGGGTTTAAGAACCTAAAGCTCATAGTTGATCTGAATTCGAAAATCTCATATCCTTTTATCGATTTTTTCATGGTATTGCTCGGAATATCCCTGCCCATGGGGCGGAGAACAGGAGGGGGGCTTGTCACAACTGCAATCGGTATTTTTATAAGCCTTCTTTACTGGTTTGGCCATGCAATGTTTTTATCGCTGGGATATGCCGGAATACTGCCGGCTGTGGTGGCCACATGGGTTGTGCCTCTTGTGTTCGGGATTATAGCAATCAACCTTTTCACAAGGATTCAGGAATAAACAGCTGTCCGCTTTAACGCCTTTCTGAATTGGTAACAAGAGGACATTCCTTGGCGTAACAAAAACTCAAATTTCTCTTGACACAAAGATTTACCGAATGCTATAAAACAGCATCTTTTTCTGAAGAGAGGCTGATTAAAATTTGCCTGTAAAAAATCAAAGGAGGGATTAACATGAAAAGATTGCGTAATTTGATGAGATTGTTTTCTGCTACTCGAAACTTTTCGTTAATGAAACATGGATCACGGAACTTGCGACTATTGTTTTTACTGCTTTTCTGTTCTGTTGTTATTTTTGTTGCCTTGCCTTCAGAAGCGGCTACCCCGCAGCAGACAGGAACCGATAACACTTGGGTTTCAATTGCAGCAGGTTCTATCATACCATAGCCCTGAAATCAGACGGGACCTTATGGGCCTGGGGATGGAACTGGGCGGGTCAGTTAGGAGACGGCACAAATAATACTACTAGAAACACCCCGCAGCAGATAGGCGCTGATAACACCTGGGCTTCAATTTCAGGAGGAGGGGGGCATACCATAGCCTTGAAATCAGACGGGACCTTATGGGCCTGGGGATTTAATCCGCAGGGTCAATTAGGAGACTGCACATTGGATAATAGGTGGATCCCTGTTCAAATAACAGGGATATGTGACACAACGCCGCCAACAACCGCTGCCTTACCATCAGGCGGGACGTACAATTCCTCAAAGAGTGTTATGCTTTACTGTAATGATGGAGCAGGCAGTGGCTGTGCAACAACTTATTACTGTACAGTAGGCGGATGCACGCCAACGATTCAGTACACTGGAACCCCTATTAATATATCTGCTTCAACAGTGCTGAGGTTTTATTCAAAGGATATTGCAGGGAATAGTGAGGCTGTGAAGACAGAGACATATACGATGATACAATACCGCCTGAGATAATAGCAACAACAAACCCTGCTCCTAATGTAAACGGCTGGAATAATACGGATGTCGCAGTTACATTTATGTGTAGTGATTCAGGGTCAGGTATTGCGTTATGCCTATCTTCTGTAAATGTTACAAATGAGGGCGCCAATCAGGTGATCACAGGCACAGCAGTTGATAAAGCTGGGAACAGTGCGAGTGCCTCTGTAACATTGAATATCGACAAAACACCTCCTGTAATCACCATAAGCGGAGTTTCTAACGGGGCAACCTATGCACTTGGTTTAGCGCCAACTGCAAGTTATACTGTAACAGACGCACTGTCAGGTGTTGCCACAAGCAGTGATAGCCTTACTGGAGGGGACGGTCTTGGCCTTGGCGCTTTTACCTACAGCGTAACAGCCTCAGATAATGCAGGAAATGCAATAACTGTGAGTGCGGCATATAGTGTAATCGCAACAACAAATGGACTCAATTCATTGATTCAACAGATACTTGCATCGGGTCAGATAGACAATGCAGGCATAGCCAATAGTTTGCTTTCAAAAGTTCTTAATGCAGCAGATGCTGCTGCAATTGGCAATGGGCAGGCATCGGATAATATAATGCAGGCGTTTATCAATCAGGTTGAAGCACAGACAGGGCAGCATATAAGTGCAGATGCAGCGGCCATACTGATAAACGCTGCAACCTATATTATCAATAATTAGATAAGTAGGGCGGGTGGCAGCGACATTTTCTGCCACCCGCCCTACTTATTTCTTTGAATCTGAAGAATTCTATTTCTTGTTATCTTATCTTCTGGATTAAGTCTTAATGCTATCTGATATTCTTTTATTGCCTTATCCAACAGTCCTCTTATCTCATAAGTGACTCCAAGATTATAATGTGCATCTGCGTAATCCGGGTAAAGTTTTAATGCAATCTGATAATGTTCTATGCCCTTATCTGTCAAGCTTTTATTATAGTAGGCTGCACCAAGGTTATTATATGCCTCTGCGTAATTCGGGTTTATTCTCAATGCAATCTGATAATGTTCTATGGCCATATCTGTCAAGCCTTTATTATAGTAGGCTGCACCAAGGTTATTATATGCCTCTACATAATCCGGGTTTATTCTCAAGGCAATCTGATAATGTTCTATGGCCTTGTCTGTCAAGCCTTTATCTTTGTAGGCTATACCAAGGTTATTATGCCCTCTTGCCTTCTGAGGACTCTTTCTCACCACATCCTCCCACAAACTCATCTCATCCTGCCAGACGATGTTTCTCTGATAAGCAGCAATTGAAAGAACAATAACAGCAGTAGCAAGTAGTGAGCAGCAAGCAATAAGGGAACGTCTTGGATTTTGAATCATAGCCTGAAGGATATAAAACGTGGCTGATACAAAAACAATAATAATGCCTATAATAGGCAGATACAACCTGTGTTCAAAGATTACGTCTCGGATAGGAATAATTGATGATTCAACAGATAAAGTGATAAAGAACCAGAAAATACCGAAAGAAATAAGGCGAAAGTCAGGGAATCCCCCCATCCCCCCTTTGTCAAAGGGGGGTGAGGGGGGATTTGTAAAGGAAGTCGCCGTGAGGTTATGCCTTGAACGGTAAAAAAGATAAACACCAAGCCCACAGATAGATAAAAGAAACAGAAATGACAGAAATACCTGCGGATTTGAAAATGAATGATATATCGGATAGTCATAATCGAGGTTCTGGTTTATCGGTAAAAACAAGAGTCTTATATAGGTAACAATCACCCTGAATTGTGTAAGCAGATAACCCCATCTTGAAATCGCTTCTGTCTCCTGTGCTGCCTCTCTTATCTCACCGATTGCATCTCCGATTGGCTTATCTATTCCTATCAGGCTTAAAGGGATAACAAGTAAGGTAAGGAGAAAAGGGATGAGGTAGAGAAGTCTTTTGTAACCGCCTTCCATCCTGTTATTCCTGCGGAAGCAGGAATCCATCTCATTCTTATCCTGGATTCCCGTTTTCACGGGAATGACAAATTGGTTGTTGCCAAAGAACATAAATTCATAAAGGGCAACAATAATCGGCAGTGTAAATGCAATCTCCTTTGTCTTCATGGCAAGGACAGCGGAGATGAGAGAGACAGCGTATAGCGTATAGCGTGCAGCGGGTAGTTTTTGCTGACTACTGATAGCTGATTGCCCGATACGGGTCTCCGCTGAGGGTCGCTCCGACTGATTTCTGAATTTTATATACATGACAAGCGAAAGCAGATAAAACATGGCTGCAAGGGAAGTGAATCTCTGGACGATGTATGTTACTGCCTGTGTCTGGATGGGATGGGCTACAAAGAGCAGGGCAGAAAAAAGGGCAACCAAAGAAGTGTCAGAGTGTCCAAGTATCATAGTGTCAGAGACTTCGGAACTTTGATACTCTGATACTATGACCCTTTGATACTTTACTACTCGGAGCGTCAGCACCACCAGCCAATAAATTAGGATTGCATTGAAGATATGGATAACAAGGTTAGCAATGTGATAACCAATGGTATTCAGTCCTCCGAAATAATAATTCAGAGCAAATGTTAAAAAGCCGACCCACCTTGAACCTGACGGCGGCCAGGAGTTACTTAAATCCCTTAATTTATAGTTTTCAACGATATTATTTCTGTCATCGAAATGAAATGGCACATTGAAGGTGTTGGAGTAAACAAGAAAGCCAACTACTATAATTAACAGGATATGAAAAATGCGTTTACTCATGAATAAATATAACAGTTCTTGCTCCGGTTGTTCAATGAAGCGAAGGTTATGAGAGTCCGGATGGCTCTGTTAATTTTCATGCCGGAATTTTCCTTGACTTATTGATTATCAACCCATAGAATTTAACCATGTCAACGGGTGATAAGGTTGTTATAAGGTTCAATCATGGCAAGTTGCTGAAGGGGTATCTTAAAAAATTTTCTCAGGATTCCCGGACAATCCTGTTCGAAGAACCGGGAATGGACAGCGTTCAGGAGATATCTGTGCAGGAACTGAAGGCAATACTCTTTGTCAGGACTTTTGAGGGCGACAAAAAGTACAGAGAGAGAAAAAAGTATGAGCATAGGCAGAGGAAAGGCAGGAAGATGTTTGTCAGGTTTAAGGATGGGGAATCAATGATTGGATATCTTGAAGGAGATATGCCATGGGAAAAGGGCTTTTTTATTTCCAAGCCTGATGAAAAGAAGGCTGGTTTTTTTCTGATGCCGGCGGATGAGGGGAGTAATAATATCAAGGTGTTTGTTATAGGGGCCTCTGTAAAAGACATTACGGCTGTTCCCTGAGCAGTCAGCCCCGCTGCAAGTACTCAGTTTTCAAGCTTAGCCCGGATGTGAAATTAATAAGAGCATGGCAGAAATAAGGGAGTAAAATTTATGAAATATCAGACTGGGAAGACAGGGCGGGTTGTTGTAGCACGGTTTGAAGACCATGAAGATGTGCTTGCTAATCTTGTGAATATTGCAAAAAAGGAAAATATAAGAGCAGGCATTTTTTATATTATCGGCGGCATGCGCGAAGGCAGTATTGTTGTCGGTCCCGAGAAGGATGTCATTCCTCCTGCTCCTGTATGGAAAGAACTCAAAGAGAGCCACGAGGTTGTTGGGCTGGGTACTATATTTTATCAGGGTGACGACCCCAAGGTCCATTTCCATGGTGCCTTTGGGAAAAAGGATATGGTGAAGGTTGGATGTTTGCGGGAAAAGTCAGAGACATTCCTGGTCCTTGAGGCAGTTATTATTGAGCTTGAGGGGATTAATGCCGTAAGAGAGCTTGACCCTGTTTCAGGGCTTACGCTGCTGAAACTTTAAGACAGTCAAATTTATGGGTCCGGAATATTATTTTCACGCGGCCTTTCATAACTCAAGCGGGATTTAAGATTCCTGAGCTTCGGGGTAGTTTCTAATTTTTCATACTTGTTGTTTAATATATTGTATGTAGCTGCCTGAACATCTAATTTATTATCTGGGCCGAGCAGGTCTTTCATCCTTCTGTTCATGTCATCCGGCGAAACAGGCGAAAGCTCAGGGACAATAAAAACAGGGATAGCGGCGCCGGTTGCTCTTGACAGATGTTTGTAAAAATCTTCTTCACACCTGCCTAAATATTCTCCGCCGAGCATTACCGAGGTTGCACCTGTTTTCTGTAAAAACTCGATAAGGGTGTTCAGATCCTCCTCCAGAAGCTGCCCGCGATTTGGCTTTTTTGATTCCAGATAAAGCACAGATTCAGACAGGTTTGTTACCTCATTTAGATATCTGGCATATTCATCGTTGCCATTTTTATAGGTGTAGTTTGAATATTTTTTATAATTTCCTGGCACTATAATAATAACCAGCTTTTGTTCAGTGGATTTAAACTCCAGAAAATTACTTTCTATCCTTTCGAATTCTTTCATTATTCTTATGAACTCTTTGTTATATCTGTTTGCGCCGCCTTTTTCAGGAGAATTTTCCCAAAAAACATTTGTCCATGAAGCGCTGCCTTTCTCCAGAAATATATCCATTATGCCTTTTGCGGGGGAGTTGTCTTTTCCGCTTATCTTCGGGTGGTGGAAGAAGGTATAGTATCCAGGATGGTTGATTATATAAACTGTGCCGTTATCAAGAAATTTTTTATAGTCTGCATATTTACCTATAGGCAGAGTAGAGAGCGACCTGATATTTATCCCTGTGTATGAATTATCTATCCATTCAGCGTTATTTTCGACTGTCCTGCTTCGCTCTTCGATTTTTTGCCATATCTCTTTTGCCCTGAGTATCTCTTCCGGGGAATTCTGTGCTGCAGGTATCACAGGGATTATTTCTGTTGATGCGCATCCGCCGATAAGCAGCGCAATGAGTAAAGAGAATATCTTAGCTGAACCGGTTCTTATAAAAGCCATCTGCCTTGCCTCATTTTGATATTTTACCTAAAGTGAGAATATTAACGCAATGAATACGAAAGGAGATAAAAAAGAGGCAGTTGAGTTTAGATAGATAAAACTGATAGAATAGCTATCAGTTTTCAGGTGCCAGGTTTTAGTAACTAGCAGATGAGACCTAAAACCTAATGCCCGGTACCTGATGGGAGGAATTGTGAAAGTTTTAGTTATACACGGGCCTAATTTAAATATGCTTGGTAAAAGAGAGCCCGAAATTTACGGGACGTTCTCTCTTGATAAGATTAACAGAAAGATGATGGCCCTGGCCTCAGAACTTAAGCTGAAGCTCTCTATCATGCAGACAAACAGCGAGGCAGAGATAATTGATGCCATACAGAAAAAGGATTACGATGTGCTTATAATAAATCCTGCTGCCTATACTCATACGAGCATTGCAATAAGAGATGCCATATCAGCAGTAGGCAAACCCGTGATCGAGGTGCATCTCTCCAATATTCATAAGCGCGAGGAGTTCAGAAAAAAGTCCTACATAGCAGAGGTAGCAACAGGGCAGATAAGCGGCCTTGGCGCAGAGAGTTATCTCCTTGCCTTAAGGGCTTCAAAAAATATCCTCTCTTCCAACTAAGAGTAAAGGTGACCTTACAACTTTCTGCGATAAGGAAGTCCTTTAAAGGAATTGACGGGTTACTTGTAACCGATGTGAATAATATCAGGTATCTTACGGGGTTTAGCGGCTCATCGGGGTTTTTATTAATTGCAAGGGAGAGAAATATTTTTGTTACTGACTTCAGGTACAGAGAACAGGCCGAGACAGGAATAAACGGGTGGGACGTAGTGATAGAAAAAGGCGAGAGGGCCAGAACCATATTGAAGCTCTCAAGGATGCTTGGCATAAAAAGGCTTGGCTTTGAGGTGTCTGTATCATATGAATTTTTCAGGAGGCTTTTGAAAAAGGGCCTTGTCATGAAGCCGTTTAAAAATGTTATAGAAAAACTGCGTGCCATAAAAGACGATGAGGAGATAGGCCTGATAAAAATGGCGGTAAGACGCGCTGAAGCCGCCTTTCTCGATGTGAGGCCGTACATAAGAGAGGGGGTATCAGAGAATAAGCTTGCAAGAATGCTTGAGGAAAGGCTCAAGAAAAAAGGATGCAGTTGTATTCCATTTGGTATAATAGTCGCTTCCGGCAGAAATTCGTCAATGCCTCATGCGAGAGCCTCAGAAAAGAGGCTTAATGGCGGAGACCTTGTTGTTATAGACTGGGGAGGAGAGGCAGGAGGGTATTTTTCCGATATGACAAGGACCTTGCTTATTAAGGGAGTTGATATGGGCAAAAAAAAGGAGATTTATCAAACAGTATTAGAAGCGAATAAAAAAGCTGTCTCTGTTATTTCGCCCGGCATGGAAAGTAAAAAGGTTGACAATTCTGCCAGGTATGTTATAAAAAAGGCAGGATACGGAGAGTTCTTCGGGCATGGTACAGGGCACGGGGTGGGGCTTCAGATCCATGAATTGCCGAATATAGCACGGAACGGGAAAGGGACAATTAAAGAGAATATGGTCTTTACAATCGAGCCAGGCATTTACGTGCCGGGCCTCGGCGGAGTGAGGATAGAAGATATGGTGGCAGTTAATAAGAGGCGGGCTGTTTTACTTACGAAACTGCCAAGAGAGCTGGAAATAATTTAGTGATAGCATAAATGGATAGGGGGTAGTGAGTGATTTCAACGAGTGATTTCAGGAAAGGCCTAAAGGTTGAGTTTAAGGGAGAGCCTTGCGAGATAGTGGACTTTCAGCATGTCAAGATGGGCAGGGGCGGAGCTATTGTCAGGACAAAAATGAGGAATATCAAGACAGGGGCTGTCCTTGAGGAGACGTTCAGGTCAGGGGAAAAATTAGAGACCCCCGGGCTTGAAGATAAGACTATGCAGTATCTGTATGCTCAGGATGAGGTCTATTATTTTATGGATTCAGAGACGTATGAGCAGGTCCCGCTCACACACGACCATATTGGCGAGGCAAAGAAATTCCTTAAAGAAAATATGATGGTCAAAATACTGTATCATAAAGGCATGCCTATCAGCCTGGAGATCCCAACATTTGCGGAACTCAGGATTGTAAAGACAGACCCTGCAGGTTTCAAGGGAGATACGGCTTCAGGCGGCGGAAAGCCTGCAACTCTGGAAACAGGGGCAGTAGTCAGGGTCCCCTTTCATTTAAACGAGGGTGATGTAATAAAGGTTGACACAAGGACATCAGAATATATAGAGAGAGTTAAGTAGTATCAAAGGGTCAAAAGCTCTGATACTTTGATACTCTGACACTTAATTTTGGAGGGAAATATGGAACTTGAAGATTTAAAAGGACTTATAGAACTGCTTAAAGAAACGGATATTACGGAACTTCAGATAGAGAAAAACGGCAGCAAGGTCAAGATAAAAAGGGAAAAACTTCTGTCTTCCATAGAGATGTCAAAACCGGTAGTTGCGCAGGAGAAACCCTCATCTGAAATATCAGAGGAAACCCAGCGGCTTATAACAGTAACATCACCGATAGTAGGCACCTTCTACAGGGCCTCATCTCCTGAGGCAGAGCCGTTTGTGCAGGCAGGCTCCAGGGTCAAAAAAGGGCAGGTGTTGTGCATTATAGAGGCCATGAAACTTATGAATGAGATAGAGTGCGAGGCGGAAGGCGTGGTTGTCAGGGCGCTCGTTGAAAACGGGCAATCAGTAGAATATGGCGAACCGCTTTTCCTGATTGAGCCGGTGTAAGGAGAATGGAATGCTTACAATAGCGGCATATAGCATTTTCGCTCATTCTCGGCCTGCGGCTTCCGAGGTATTTTGCCTCACAACCCCCTTAATCCCCCTTAACAAAATGGGACTCAGGGGGTTGTCAGACTATCGGCAAAATAAAACCGCTCAAATACCATATGCCGCTATTGGCAGGTAATGGGACGATGGAATTATTTAAAAAGATACTGATAGCAAATCGAAGCGAGATTGCTCTAAGGATTATACGCGCCTGCAAGGAACTCGGCATAAAAACAGTGGCTGTATACTCGGATGTAGAGAAAGAGGCCCTGCATGTCAGGCTTGCAGATGAAGCGGTCTGTATAGGCCCTGCAAATTCTGCGCAGAGTTATCTGAATATCCCGGGTATTCTAAGCGCTGCTGAAATCACAGATTCTGAGGCAGTGCATCCGGGTTATGGTTTCCTCTCAGAGAATCCGCATTTTGCAGAGGCATGTGCCACATCAGGCATAACCTTTATTGGCCCCAGCCCGGAAAATATCAGGGTCGGCGGAGATAAGGCAAAGGCAAGGCAGATAATGAAAAGACGGGGCATCCCTATTGTTCCCGGAAGCGACGGCCCTGTTATCTCTGAAGAACTTGCGATGAAGGTAGCAAAGAAAATTGGCTTCCCTGTTATCATGAAGGCCTCTGCCGGCGGCGGCGGCAGGGGGATGAGGATTGTCAAGGAAGAGAGCGAACTTGAGCATGCATTTTATATGGCACAGCGCGAGGCCTTTGCCGCATTTGGAAACGGCGAGCTCTATGTTGAGCAATATATACCCGAGATGAGGCATATTGAAGTCCAGATAATGGCAGACAGCAAAGGCAATGTCATACACATCGGAGAAAGGGACTGTTCAATACAGCGGCGGCATCAGAAACTTATAGAGGAATCACCATCTCCTGTTTCAACAGAGAAATTCAGGAAAAAAATCGGAGAACTTGCGGTAAGGGCAGCAAGGGCCATCAAGTATAAGAACATCGGGACAATAGAGTTTATTGTAGATATGGAAGGGAATATATATTTCATGGAGATAAATACAAGGGTCCAGGTTGAGCATCCTGTCACAGAGATGGTCAGCGGCATAGACCTGATAAAAGAGCAGATAAGGCTTGCTGCCGGATTTCCGATAGAATATAAGCAGCACCAGATAAAGATATACGGCCATTCTATAGAATGCAGGATAAATGCCGAAGACCCCGAACGTTTTATCCCGTCTCCCGGCAAGATTACCTTTTTATCCCTGCCGGGCGGGCCAGGAGTGAGAGTTGACACCGCTGTTTATAACGGCTGGACAGTGCCGTCATACTATGACTCTTTAATAGCAAAGGTCATAGTGCACGGTAAAACCAGGGAAGAGGCGATTTTACGGATGAAGCGGGCGCTTGATGAGTTTATCATCGAGGGCATAAAGACAACGATCCCATTTCACAAAAAAGTTATTGCACATCCTGACTTTATAAAAGGCGAGTTCAACACAGGGTTCCTTGAGAAATTAAATGGCGCGGCACAGCCGGGCCCGGCTCGCAGCGAGGTGAAGCAATGAACGGGGAAAAAGACAGAAGGGCCAAGAGGTCATTAGTACAGAAGGACGTGGTAATTAACGGGATAATAAAAGCAGAGGCCCTGGACATAAGCATGGAGGGAATGTATATTTACACGCAGGCCAATTTCATAACCGGGGCGATATTTGAGATAAGTTTTAAGGTTAACAATATGCCTGTTAAGGCAATGGCGCGTGTTCAGCATGCCCAGCCGAATGTTGGAATAGGGGTGCAGTTTGTTGATATGTCTGAAGAAGATGCCGCAAAAATAAAGCAATATATAGAAGGATAGGGTTTTAATTGAGCTGTTTTCTTGCCAAAATCAGATGAAATCTTTTATAATATATGAAATCATTAAAGGAGGCTTGAGTTGAAGGAAGGAATTCATCCGGAATATAAAGAGATAAAGGCAGTATGTGCCTGCGGCGAGACCTTTACTACAAGGTCAACTAAGCCAAAGCTTCATGTGGATATCTGCTCTATGTGCCATCCGTTCTTTACAGGGAAACAGAAGATAATGGATGCAGAGGGCAGGGTAGAGAAGTTTAAGAAGAAATACGCAAAAAAGAATAAGTAGATACGCTCGCAATTTAAAGTCGTTAGTTCATTTTGAGGACTAACGGCTTTTTTATTGTATGAAGGAAAAGTATGGATTGAAAGCAGGGATTGCTTTCGCTTTTCGCGATATTTTTCGACAGTTCTAAGCTCTTTACGCTACAGCTTCGAAACTCACCCCGAAGGTTTTCGGGGTTCAGACAGCCGAAGCTGTTTAACGCTTCAATTTGCTAAGAACTGTTACCGAAAAATCTCGATGTCGCTCAAGCAACCCCGCTTTAATAATAGGCATAAGAGGATAGATGAAAAACATAGGCGGACAGGCAGTAATAGAAGGTGTGATGATGAAGGCCCCTAAAGGCTGGACCGTGGCGGTCAGGGACATGAAGGGGGATATTCATGTAAAAAGGGAGCCGCTGCTTGAACTGCCGAAGATACTAAGGATGCCGATGCTGAGAGGGGTTGTGGCCTTATTCCATGCGATGTTTCTCGGCATAAAGGCGATAGAGTTTTCAGCAAGCAAGGCGTACGACGAGGATGAAAAGCCCATGAGCCCGGTGGTTATCAGTCTGACAATCGGCCTTGCATTTGTCATAGGTGTCGGACTTTTCATATTACTCCCGTTATACGGGACAAAGCTTCTTGGTTTTGTGTTTAATTCTGTTGCCGTAAGTTCTTTTATTTTTAATCTCGTTGACGGGCTTATCAGGGTTTTTGTTTTTCTTATTTATGTTACGGGAATCGGTCTCTGGAAAGAGATGCGGAGGATATTTGAATACCACGGAGCAGAGCATAAGGTAATACATGCTTATGAGGCAGGAGACGAACTTAATGTGGAAAATGTGAGGCATTTCAGCCCCCTTCATCCGAGATGCGGCACAAGCTTTCTTCTGATAGTCATGGTAACAAGCATTCTCGTGTTTTCTTTTATTCCGCAGGCATGGCCGTTTATTTACAAGTTTCTTGCAAGGCTTGTGCTTATTCCCTTGATAGCCGGGCTTTCCTATGAACTCCTGAGATTCTCATCAAGACTGAAAGACAATCCGGTTATGAATTTTATGATTATGCCGGGACTGCTTTTACAGAGGCTCACAACCAGGGAGCCTGATGACAGGCAGATAGAGGTTGCAATAACAGCGTTAAAAGAGGTGCTGGAATTTGAGGTAAAAAATGCTTCTTGAAAAACTTCATACAATAGAAGAAAGATATGAAAAGCTGACAGGGATGATGGTAGACCCGAAGGTCTTGTCTGCGCCTCAGGAGTATCAGAAATATTCCAAGGAACAGTCTGATTTGCGGCCATTGGTTGAGAAGATCCGTGAATACATAAAGCTGTTATCTGATATGGAGGGTGCAGAGGAGATTCTGAAAGGCAGCGATAATGAAATGAGAGAGCTTGCACAGGCAGAGCTTAATGAACTCAAGGAGAAGAAACCCGTGATTGAAGAAGAACTCAGGATTATGCTTTTGCCAAAAGACCCCAGGGATGATAAGAGCGTTATCCTTGAGATAAGGGCCGGCACAGGCGGTGATGAGGCATCTCTTTTTGCGGCAAGCCTGTTCAGAATGTACTCCAAGTATGCAGAGGCAAAGAGGTGGAAGGTTGATGTAATAGATTCCAGCCCGACAGGACTTGGCGGGTTAAAAGAGATAGTCGCAAATATTGCAGGGAAGGGCGCTTACAGCAGGCTTAAGTATGAAAGCGGAGTGCACAGGGTGCAGAGGGTCCCTGTTACAGAGGCATCAGGAAGGATTCATACATCAGCTGCTACTGTTGCGGTTTTACCCGAGGCCGAAGACGTTGATATCAAGGTAGAGGAAAAAGACCTGAGGATTGATACGTTCTGCTCATCAGGAGCAGGCGGGCAGAGCGTTAATACCACCTATTCGGCGGTGAGGATTACCCATGTGCCTACAGGCGTGGTAGTCCAGTGCCAGGATGAAAGGTCTCAGTTAAAAAACAGGGAAAAGGCCATGAAGGTATTGCGCTCAAGGCTTCTTGAACTCGAGATAGAGAAAAAGGACAAGGAACGCGCTGCCGATAGAAAGACCCAGGTCGGCACAGGTGACAGGAGCGAGAGGATAAGGACCTATAATTTCCCGCAGAACAGGGTTACGGACCACAGGATAGGGCTTACACTTTACAGGCTTGAAAACATTCTTGAAGGCAATATTGATGAGATAATAGATAATCTTATTGCCCATTATCAGGCAGAGAAGCTGAAAGAGCTGTAAATCGTAGCACTAAGCTGCGAGTGTCGCCTCAACACCTTATCCCCCTAAACGAAAGCCAATCGTCAGCTTCAGTGCCTGGGCGGACATATCGGATATGGTTGCCCAGCGTTGATCATTTGCAATCTGATGCTTCTAATACATTAACTTTTGTCTTTCCAGATTTATAGTCATCGAGAGCTTGCCTAACTGATGCCAACCTTGAACTGACATAATCCTTTTCTTTGTTTTTATCTAAAGTCATCAGTCTAAGACTAGCGAGCCATCCACTTATTTTTTCCCAGTTTTTCATCCTTTCTTCGCTATCGTTTCTAGTAATCGGGTCTAGAATTACATCAGCTGGGTAAAATGGCGCTGCCCATACCCTTGTGATGATGAAATATTGCTTGCCAGGAGAAAGATTGGCCTTGACATAAGACCAACTGGTTCCCAACTTTGAAAGGAATACGTGTTCTCCTGGAGTAGTGAAATATTGAATATAGGAATTTATCTCTTGAGTGCCAACAAGTTGCTCTCCATCCCATATTCCAGGAGCAACATCGTTTCCCCAGTTTGATGGCCTCATAAACGTAACGAGCGAGACATTTGACGATGGTTCTTTCTCAATAGTATTCACAGTTGTCATTATTGAGCCAGCACAGCCGACTATCATACTTATCAGTACGGCTATCAGCAGAGTCACGAAAATTCTACTTTGTTTGCCTAATTTTCTTGTTATGGAGAAATTGCTCTTCGCACTCATGTTCAGATCCCTCCAATTGTTGTTTCTTCTCTGTCCAACATTCTTTTCTGTCCAACATATAATATACGAACTGTCGTAATTTCCGAAAACTGACTAAAATATACTACATCCGAAATATTTTTTAAATAGAAAAATTTCGTAAAATCAAGAGCGGAATAACCCTGCAATAATTATATCCCCTGTATTTTAAATGCTATAGTAATAGATACCATGACCGCCCTCGATAAGATAAAAGAAATAACAGCCCTTCTCCAAAGATGCGGCATTGAAGATGCGCATATAGAATCTGAAATTATTTTAACCCACAGCCTTGGCATGGACAAGACTGCGCTATACAGAGATGACCCAATCCTTTCAGAAAAAGATGTAAAAGAGATAGATAAGATTGTTGAAAGAAGGGCGAAGAGGGAACCGCTGCAGTATATTCTCGGATATGTGGAGTTTTACGGGTTAAAAATAAAGGTTGGAGAAGGTGTCCTCATACCAAGACCTGAGACGGAATTGATGGTGGAAGAAATTATTAAACTCTTCACTGTTCACCGTTCACCGTTCACTGTTTTAGACCTCTGCACCGGAAGCGGGTGCCTTGCACTGGCGCTCGCAAAGAATTTTCCTGATGCAAAGGTGTACGGGACTGATATTTCAGCAACAGCTATCAGATACGCTAAAGAAAATGCAGAGCTTAATAGCATAAGCAATGCGGTTTTCCTGAAGGGCTCGCTATATGAGCCGCTAAAGCAATTTATATCAGGGATGCCTCTTAAGTTTGACGTTATTGTTTCTAACCCTCCTTATATAAGAAGCAATGACATTGTAACTCTTCAGCCTGAGATTAAAAACTGGGAGCCCAGAAATGCGCTTGACGGAGGAGATGACGGCCTCAGATATTACAGGGAGATACTTGCAGAAGCTCCGAAATATCTGGCCATGGACGGGTTTGTCTTTCTTGAAGCCGGTGAAGGGCAGGCAGTGGATGTTATTAAGATTGCTGAAAATGCCGGTTTCAGAAAAAATTCCGCTATAAAAGATTACGCAGGCGTAAAAAGGATAATTGTCATAATGTCCTAATCCTTATAAATTTTTTTAAAGTGTCATTATAGTTCCATAAGATTTTTATATAAGCAAATCCTGCCTAAACTCTTGACTTTAGATTCAGGTTTTAATTAACATAGCAACGATTTTTCCCTTAGTCTATGCTTAAGGAGGAGATTATTTATGGGACCCGAAGTACTTTTAGTGGACGCTGTTGTTGGCCCGAATAAAATAATACCATACGATGTGCCGCATTATGTTTCTTATGCATTCCTTTCATCTGCCATGCTTATAACTATTGCAATTATCGTCAGAGGTTCAATGCGCATGGTGCCGACCGGCATCCAGAATTCTGTTGAAGCAATTGTAGAGTCATTATTTAAATTGGTTGAGGATAATGTCGGGCATCACTGGTCCAGGCCCCTTTTCCCTCTTGTCGGTACCTTATTCTTGTACATACTTCTTTGCAATTTCATGGGCCTTGTTCCCGGGTTTGCATCTGCAACAGCCAACATTAATAATAATGCGGCAATGGCAATCCCTGTATTTCTGGCAACACATTTTTATGGGGTCAGGGTGCATGGATTCAAATATCTGTATCATTTCCTCGGGCCTGTGCGTTCCATATTTGCGCTGCCTCTGATGCTTCTGATGTTTATCATCGAAGGGATAGGACATCTTGTGAGGCCGGTTACTCTGTCAGTCAGGCTTTTCGGTAATATGCAGGCAAAACATATAATACTCGGGGTGCTTGCAACGCTTGCTCCTGCGTTTATTCCGATACTCATATTAGCATTGGGTACCCTTGTTAGTTTAATACAGGCATTTGTCTTTGTCCTTCTGACCACTTTATATCTTGCCGGCGCTGTAGAAGAAGGACATTAAATAAAAGATTTAAGGAAAGGAGGAAAAGTGATGAAAAAAATCATCTCGGTAGTATTAATTACGCTTGCCCTTATTTGTTTGCTTGTTCCCTTTGCAATGGCAGAAGAAGCAGCTAAAGAAGCTGCGCCTGCTGCATCATCAGGTGATTCTTCTACCAAGTCAATGGCTGCTCTGGCTGCTGCACTGGCAATCGGTATAGCTGCTTTTGGCACAGGCATTGGTCAGGGTTTGGGTTTGAGCAAGGCCTGCGAGGGCGCAGCAAGGAACCCCGGCGCAGCCGGTAAGATCCAGCTCCTTCTCATCATCGGTCTGGCCATGATAGAGTCACTGGCTATCTATGCCCTGCTCGTAGCACTTGGTATTCTGATTAACCAGAAGATGTTCTTCTAAATCGGAAGGAAAAAAGGTTTTTCCAAAAGGGGTCGAAAGACCCCTTTTTTATTTTAATGATATATGGTCATTAGTTCCTTCAAGTGGGTATCCTAAACTCCCCTCCTTAGTTAAGGAGGGGTAGGGGTGGTTTGATTAGGATGAATCATTTACCACCCTGTCCTTCGGACACCCCTCCTAAAATAGGAGGGGAGCTATAAGAAGCTTTTGCTTTACCTGCTTACTTCGCTTTTTTTCTGTAAAACGATGACTTGTATTTATCGGGCTTGTATGGCTTTAGGCGGACGACCTTGCAGTTTGGCAGTCTTTTTTGAATTGCTTCTTCGGAAACCCTCTGGTCATAGCCAAGCGCTATGATATCAGGCTTAAGCTCGCTTAATATCAAGAAGATATCCTTATCAGTGTATCCTAAAATAACTTTGTCAGGGATACCTGTTTTTTCCACATTTTCCCTGCGCTCTGCTTCATTGTGCTCAGGCAATATATTTTTTATGCGCTTAACATTCTCATCCCGCGCAACAATAACGACGAGTTCATTTCCCAGCGCCTTTGCCTGTTTTAAGAAGTCGGCATGGCCCAAATGAAGATGATCAAATGTCCCTGCGCATACTACGCGAGTTTTTTTCATTCATGCCTCTCTATTTAAAGTTATCTATTATACTCTGAAAAATAAAATTGTGCCCCGCTGATGATATATATCTATGTTATAATTTTGGTTCAAACCCATGAATATTGTTCTTGCAACGAGAAATAAAAAAAAGGTGGAAGAGATAAAGAGGATTGTGGCCGGGATGCCGATTTCTCTTTATACCCTCAATGACTTTCCTGACTGCCCGGAGGTAATCGAAGACGGCAAGACCTTTGAAGAAAATGCAGTTAAAAAGGCAAGGGCAGTGTCGAGTCATACAAATATGCCTGCATTGGCTGATGATTCTGGTCTTGAGGTTTACGCATTGGATGGAGAGCCGGGAGTTTTATCTGCCAGATATGCAGGTGAGAATGCAGACGACAGAAAAAATACTGAGAAACTTTTAAATGAGATGCGTTCAGTTCCAGACGGGAAAAGAGGCGCTCGTTTTGCCTGCTGCATTGCCCTTGCATTTCCTGCCGGAGACCTGGCTCTGCGAGATGGGAAGGCAGAAACATTTACGGGATATTCCGAAGGCAGTATTGGCAGAGAACCGAAAGGCTCAAATGGTTTTGGATATGACCCTGTTTTTTATCCTGCCGGCTGTAAAAGGACATTTGCCGAGATGGATGATGAGGAAAAGGATAGCCTTAGTCACAGAGGTGCAGCATTAAAGAAACTGCACGAATATCTCACGGGGAGAAAATAATATGACATATAGAATATTGAAGGCAGGGGATATTATTTGAGCGGTTTTTTTGCCTGCAATTCATACAGCAATTATCAAAATATAGAAGCGGGCAAAACCTCGGAGGTCGCCAAAGGCGACCGAGAATGAGCGAAGATATTATCCCCTGTCTATAACTTCTACTTTATAACTTATACCTGAAAAATCTATAATTCCGCTTAAATTAACGGCTTATTACAGGGTTCCGGCAATTATAAGAAAAATTAATATTACAATTTTAATTTTTTTCTTGAAAAAACTATATATTTGGAATAGTATGTAACGCTTGTGGAGACTGTTTAGACTTATAAATAGTCCTGCTTTATAATTACAAGTTATTGATTTCGTGGTATTTATTTCTGTTTATACCGCTTTCAATATAGTGAGAACAGACAATTCAACAGGGGGTAAATTATGAGATTAGTGTTGCTCGGCGCACCAGGTGCTGGTAAAGGTACTCAGGCAAAGAAGCTTATTGACAAGTACGGAATACCGCAGATTTCAACAGGCGATATCTTAAGAAAGAATGTTGCTGACGGGACTCCGCTTGGAAAAGAGGCAAAAGTCATTATGGATGCCGGCGGGCTTGTGTCTGACAAGATTGTGCTTGGCCTGATAGAGGACAGATTGAAACAGTCTGACTGCAAAAAGGGGTTTATACTGGACGGATTCCCTCGCAATACTGCCCAGGCTCAATCACTTGACGGTATTCTGAAGAATTTAGGCATGCCCATAGATTCGGCTTTAAGCGTTGATGTTCCCAAGGACGACCTCATGAAAAGGCTCACCGGCAGAAGGACATGCAAGGGCTGTCAGCAGATGTACAATGTATATTTTTCCGCACCAAAGAAAGATGGAACATGCGACAAATGCGGCGGAGCGCTTTTCCAGAGAGATGATGACAAGGAAGAGACAATAAAGAAGAGGCTTGATGTCTATGAAGCCCAGACAGCCCCTTTGTTTGATTATTATGGGAAGAAAGGGATTCTTAAGTCGGTTATGGGCGTCGGCAGCATAGATGAGATATTCAGCAAGGTTTGCAAGATTCTTGGATCTTAATATAAATAAACATAACTTAAGGAGGAAGAAATGTCATTAATTAAACCGCATGGTTCAGACAAACTAAACCCGCTATATGTATATGACACGGCTGAAAATGAGGCCCTGCAGAAAGAAGCTAAAGGCCTGGCTTCTATTGTCGTGAGTTCAGCTACTGCAGCTAATGCAGTTATGATGGGTGGTGGTTACTTCAACCCATTAACAGGATACATGAATAAAGCTGATGCCCTGTCCGTTGCTAAAGATATGAAAACAACATCCGGTTTGTTCTGGCCTGTTCCAATTTTAAACCTGGTCAAAGATGCAGGCTCAATCAAGGCCGGCAGCCGCATTGCGCTTAAAGATCCGAATGTCGAAGGCAATCCTGTACTGGCTGTTATGGATGTAAAAGCAGTTGAAGAATTCAGCGATGCAGATATGGCGATGATGTCTGAAAAAATTTACCGTCCGAAACCACCTGAGGCACATCCTGGTGTTGAAGCATTCAATGCTCAGGGTAAGGTTTGCCTGTCAGGTCCAATTAAAGTATTAAACTTCTCTTATTTCCAGGATGAATTTCCGGACACTTTCCGTACTGCAGTTGAAATCCGTAACGAAATCACTGAGCGCGGCTGGAAGAAAGTTGTTGCTTTCCAGACTCGCAACCCGATGCATCTGGCCCACGAAGAGCTTTGCCATATGGCAATGAAGCGCTTAGGCTGTGATGGCCTGGTTATTCATATGTTACTTGGTAAATTGAAAAAAGGAGATATCCCGGCGCCTGTTCGTGATGCTGCGATCCGTAAAATGGTTGAGCTGTACTTCAAGAAAAACAGCGCAATGATTACCGGTTACGGTTTTGATATGCTTTATGCCGGTCCGCGCGAAGCTGTATTGCACGCTGTATTCCGTCAGAACATGGGCGCAACTCACTTCATTGTTGGCCGTGACCATGCAGGTGTTGGTGATCACTACGGTTCATTCGATGCTCAAACCATCTTTGATAATGAGGTGCCTGCAGGTGCGCTTAAAATTGAAATATTCAAGGCTGACCACACTGCATATTCGAAGAAACTGAACAAGGTTATGATGATGTGTGAAGCACCTGACCATAAAAAAGAAGACTTTGTTCTGCTTTCAGGCACAAAGGTTCGTGAAATGTTAGGCAAGGGCATTGCGCCACCTAAAGAATTCTCACGTCCTGAAGTGGCTGAAATTCTGATTAAATATTATCAGAGCCTTGAAAAGTAAATTGTCGAAATTAAGGCTCATAAATATTCTGAAGGAGCATAAGAAAAATAGCTTATAGCTGAAGGCTAAGTTGAGAGGGGGTGAAGGTTTAAAAAGTTAAAGGTTACGGCCTTAAGTATTTAAGGCCGATTATTAAAACAATATCTCCAAGGAGGTTACAATGCCAAGTTTTGTTATTACGGAAAAATGCGACGGTTGTAAGGCTCAGGACAAGACTGCTTGTCAGTATATCTGTCCTCACGATTTAATGGCACTCGACAGAGAAAAGATGAAGGCCTATAATCAGGAACCGGAACAGTGCTGGGAGTGCTTTAATTGCGTAAAGATATGCCCTCAGCAGGCAATTGAGACCAGAGGTTATTCAGACTTCGTACCCCTCGGCTCTCAGACAATCCCCATGAGGGGAACAGATTCCATTATGTGGACCATTAAGTTCAGAAACGGAATACTCAAGAGGTTCAAGTTCCCTATCAGAACAACCACAGAAGGTTCTGTTGATCCGTATGCCGGAAAGCCTGCACCGGATTTTGCAACAATTAAAAAGCCAGGGTTCTTTAACGGCCCGGCTAGAGCAGAATAGGAGGCGAATATAAATGGAAAAAGAAACTTGTACGTTTTCATATTGCAAAAAACCAGAAGTAACAGAAGTTGAATGTGATCTCCTTATCATGGGCGGCGGTATGGCAGGATGCGGCGCAGCATATGAAGCATGCCGTTGGGCAAATGAAAAAGGCCTGAAGGTTGTCTTGGTTGATAAGGCTGCAACAGACAGAAGCGGCGCAGTTGCAATGGGCCTTTCAGCTATCAACACCTATATCGGCGAAAATAAGGTAGATGACTATGTAAGATACGTAAGAAATGACCTCATGGGCATTATCAGGGAAGACCTTGTGTTTGACCTCGGAAGGCATGTTGACAATTCAGTCGAGCTCTTTGAGGAATGGGGACTTCCGATATGGAAGAAAGGCGATGACGGTTTCTCACTGGACGGTTTCCAGGCAAGGGATGCCGGTAAAAAGAGCCTCAAGGACGGCGGAACACCTGTTCGTTCAGGTAAATGGCAGATAATGATAAACGGTGAATCCTATAAGGTCATCGTGGCAGAGGCAGCAAAAATGGCACTCAAGACCAACAGGGAAAAAACCGGAATGGCTCAGAACCATTTTGAAAGAGTATTCATTGTTAAGGCTGTTATGGATAAAAATGGCAAAAACGTTGCAGCAGCCATTGGTTTCAGCACCAGAGAAAACAAGATTTACTCTTTTAAGGCAAAGGCAATGATATGTGCGACTGCCGGCGCAGTTAACTGCTTCAGGCCAAGGTCAGTCGGCGAGGGCATGGGAAGGACATGGTATCCAGTGTTCAGCGCTGGCTCAGGCTATGCCTTTGGAATGCAGGCAGGTGCCGAGCTAACCCTTATGGAAAACAGGTTTGTACCAGCACGTTTCAAGGACGGTTATGGTCCTGTCGGCGCATGGTTTCTGTTCTTCAAAGGAAAGGCCACTGACAGCTTTGGTGAGGACTATTGCACAAACAAGGAATATTTCGATGATGCTGTAGCCAGATACGGAGACTATGCAAAGGGTCTTGGTACTGCTATCAGAAACCATCTTATGATGAGGGCTATGAAGGACGGTAAAGGCCCCATCCTTATGAACACCCATACTGCAATGGCAGCTTTGGGTGCAGCCTTCAAAGAAAAACTTGGCGACAAAGAAGGCGCCAAGAAGATGAAGCACCTCGAGGCAGAGGCTTGGGAAGACTTTCTTGATATGGCTATTGGACAGGCTTCCATATGGGCAGCAACAAATACAGAGCCTGACAAGACACCTTCAGAGATTATGCCGACAGAGCCGTATCTCCTTGGTTCACATGCAGGCTGTGCAGGGTTCTGGGTAAGCGGACCTGGCGATATCGCAGGCACGCCTGAGCACTACAGCTGGGGCTATAACAGAATGTCCACTGTTCCCGGTCTCTTCATGTCCGGCGACGTTGTCGGGGCATCAGGCCACAAGTTCTCATCAGGTTCTCATGCAGAGGGCAGGTTGACAGCCAAGGCTGCAATAGCATATATCCTTGACCATCCTGACTATAAGGCGTCTCCGAAGATGTCTCTTGATGAGATAGCAGCCGAACTATATCTGCCGTTTGAGATTTATGAGAAGCATAAAGTATACACAACAGATCCCATGATCAATCCGAACTATATCGGTCCGAAATCGCTTCAGCTCAGGCTCCAGAAGATTGCTGACGAGTACTTCGGTGGAGTAGCAACCTGGTATATGACTTCAAAGACCATGCTTGAGGCAGGCCTCCAGAAACTTGAACTTCTCAAGGAAGATGCAGCCAAAATGGCGGCAAAAGACCTCCATGAGCTCTTAAGGTGCTTTGAGAACTACCACAGAATTCTTTCAGTAGAGGCACATGCAAGGCATATCCTCTTCAGGGAAGAATCAAGGTATCCCGGCTACTACTACAGGGGCGACTTCAACAAGATTGATGACGCTAACTGGAAGTGCTTCACAAATTCAAAGTACGATGCAGAGAAAAACACATGGGAATTCAAAAAGGTTCCTTATGTGCAGATGGTAAAATAATTGTTTTGAACAGGGGGGGCAATGCCCTCCCTGTTTTTTCTTCTGAAAGTGCATAGTATAAAATGCACGAATGTGCATTTTATAGTTTGCACTTTGCACTTAAATGTCAGAATAGCTGCCGATAAGGAGGATTGAAGATGGCAGAAAATAAAAAGGTTCTTGTAATAGGCGGAGGGTTCAGCGGTCTTACTGCAGCTGTAGAAACTGCTGAGGCCGGCGCTGAGGTTGTTATAGTGGAAAGGAAACCGTTCCTGGGCGGGAGGGTTACCCAGCTGAACAAATACTTTCCGAAGCTCTGTCCGCCCAACTGCGGTCTGGAGATCAATTTCAAAAGGATAAAGAACAATGGGGATATCTCCTTTCATACGCTTGCCGAGGTTGACAAGGTTTCAGGCCAGGAAGGCAATTATGATGTGACGATCAAATTGAAGCCGCGGTTTGTAAATGACAAATGCGTAGGGTGTAATGCCTGCGCCGAGGCGTGTCCTGTTGAGATGCCGAATGAATTCAATTTCGGCCTTAACAACACAAAAGCCGCATATATAACCCATAATCAGGCTTTCCCTTTTCTGTATGCAATAGATGAAAAGCATTGCAAGGGAGCATCGTGCGGGAAATGCGCTGAAGCATGTAAATATAATGCGATTGACCTCTCGATGAAGGCCGAGACTTTAACTCTCAATGTTTCGTCTATTATTCTTGCTACCGGATGGGATTCATATGATGTCTCAAAGCTTGATATCCTGGGCGGCGGCAGGATTAAAAACGTCATTACCAATATGCAGATGGAGAGGCTTGCATCTCCAAATGGCCCGACAGCAGGAAAAATACTGAGGCCATCTGACGGCAAGGAAGTAAAAAGCATAGCATTTGTACAGTGCGCAGGAAGCAGGGATGAAAATCATCTGCCGTACTGTTCATACATATGTTGTATGGCTTCGTTAAAACAGGTTACATATCTCAGAGATATATATCCTGATTCAAAAGCAACCGTGTTCTATATAGATATACGGACGCCCGGAACGAGATATGAACAATTCTATACAAAAATCAAAGAGGACCCGAACGTGACGCTCACAAAGGGCAAGGTTGCAAAGATTACTGAAGATTCAGCGACAGGCGATGTTATCGTGGTTGCGGAAGATATCTTTGCAGGCAAGAAGGTAGAGGCAAAATTCGATATGGTAGTGCTTGCCGCGGGAATGGTACCTTCCACAAAAGGTTTGCCTGTACCTGCAGATATTTCTTATACGGCTGACGGTTTTGTGATTCCTTCTAAATTAAAGAAAGGCATATACGCAGTAGGAACTGCCAAAAGCCCGGTTGATGTATCAAGGTCAGTTCAGGATGCGACCGGAGTGGCAATCAAGAGCATCCAGAGTGCGAGGAGGGTGAAATAAATATGGAAAAGAAATTCGGTGTATATATATGTACGGGCTGCAATATCGGAGAGTCCGTTAACATAGAGAAACTGAAAAAGAACACTGCCGGCGGCGGTGGCGTGCCTGCGGATGTCATTAAAGAGCATCCGGTTCTGTGCAGTCCTGAGGGATTGGATATTATAAAAAATGATATTGCGGCAGGGACTAATACCATAATTATTGGTGCGTGTTCGCCACGCGTCAAATATGAAGAATTTGATTTTCCGGGAACCATAATAGAGCGTGTAAATCTGAGAGAGTTCGTTGCATGGAGCCTTGAGCCAAACACCGAGTCAACTCAGAGCGCTGCTGAAGATTATATGAAGATGGGTATAATCAAAACAAAAAAGGGAGAACTTCCTGCTCCCAATATCCTCGAGGACCTGAGCAAAAAACTGCTTGTAATTGGCGGAGGCATTACTGGCCTGACTGCCGCACTTGAGGCTGCCAATGCCGGTTATGAGGTTGTGCTTGTAGAGAAAGAAGCGGAGCTTGGGGGATGGGCAGCAAAGCTTTACAAGGAAGTCCCGAGGGAATATCCATTTGAAAAATTAGATGAACCTCTTGTTTTCAGCAAGATTAACGAAGCGGAATCAAACCCGAATATAAAGGTATTTAAATCGGCGATAATCGAAAAGACAGACGGTCAGCCGGGTCTTTTTGATGTGACCATAAATACGAAAGGTACAAGTGAGACAATTAAGGTAGGCGCAATTATTATGGCTGCCGGATGGAAGCCCTATGATGCTACAAAACTCGGGCATCTTGGATATGGCAAGCCGAATGTAATAACAAGTATTCAGATGGAAGAGATGGCAAAGAAGGGAAAGATAATACGCCCGTCTGACGGAAAAGAGGCCAAGAAGGTTGCTTTTATCCAGTGCGCGGGGTCAAGAGATCCAAATCATCTTCCATATTGCTCGTCATTCTGCTGTGCGACATCATTAAAGCAGGCAAAATATGTGAGAGAGAAAAACACCGATGCAATTGCCATGATTTTCTATAAAGACATAAGAACACCGGGACAGGCTGAAATCTTCTATAAGAATATGCAGAATGACCCGGGTGTTATGCTTACGAAGGCTGATGTTACCGGGATAAGCGATGGGGGAAGCGGCAATCTATATGTAGAGGCGGAAAATGCCCTTCTCGGAGATAAAATAAAAGTTGAGGCTGACCTTGTTGTCCTTGCAGTCGGAGTTGTTCCTGCAACACGCGCTCCTCAGGAATACCTTGACGGCCTTACAGAGGCAGGCAAAAAAGGTGATGATGCAAAAAATGCATACGTAACAGAAACTCCAAAACCTGAATTTATACTTAATCTTACATACAAACAGGGGCCTGAGATACCCTCGCTTGAGGGTTATTATGGGTTTGCGGATTCCAACTTTATATGTTTCCAGTACGAGACCAGAAGGACAGGAATATATACGGCCGGCTGTGTAAGACAGCCTATGAATATGTCAGAGGCCCAGATGGATGCAGCAGGTGCAGCCCTTAAGGCAATCCAGTCTGTTGAGCACGTTGCAAAAGGCATGGCTGTTCATCCAAGGGCATGGGATACAACCTTCCCGGATCCTATGATGATAAAATGCACTTCATGCAAAAGATGCACTGAAGAGTGTCCTTTTGGTGCCATTGACGAGGACGCCAAAGGCACACCGTTTTACAGGCTCAACCGTTGCAGGAGATGCGGCACATGTATGGGTGCATGCCCTGAAAGAATAGTCTCTTTCAAGGATTTCAGCGTTGATATCATTGGGTCCATGATAAAAGGGATAGAGGTTACAGAGGATGAATTCAGGATAGTTGTGCTGGCATGCGAAAATGATGCCTATCCTGCCCTTGACAGCGCTGCAATAAAGCGTATTAAATTAAATGCCAATGTGAGAATTATCCCTGTAAGATGCCTGGGATCCACAAATCTGGTTTGGGTTACTGATGCTTTTTCCAAGGGGATTGACGGAATGATTCTTCTGGGATGCAAGTATGGCGAGAATTATCAGTGCCATTTTGTTAAAGGCAGCGAACTTGCAAATTACCGTTTTAGCAAGGTAAAGGAGACGCTTGACAAACTCCAGTTGGAATCCGACAGATGTTCGCTTATGCAGGTCTCGATATCCGAATACGACAAGCTCCCTGAAATGATCAACGACTTTGTTACAAGGGTCGAAGAAATCGGACCTAATCCGTTTAAGGAATTTTAAAAAAAGCTGTTAGCTGTTAGTTTGCTGAAAGCTAACAACTATAAAAAATTAGGAGGAATGAATGGCAGAGCAAGTAATTAAACCTGATTTGAATTTTATAAACGATGTTATCGCCTCAGGCGGCGAGTCGCTGAAAAAATGTTTTCAGTGCGCAACCTGCTCGGTTGTATGCAATGTAACCCCAGAGGACAAGCCCTTTCCAAGAAAAGAGATGCTTCAGGCACAATGGGGGCTGAAGGATAAACTTTTAGCCAACCCTGATATCTGGCTTTGCCATCAATGCAGCGATTGCACTGCCTATTGCCCGAGAGGCGCAAAGCCCGGAGAAGTGCTTGGTGCAATCAGAAAGATGAGCCTTCAGGAGTTTTCGGTCCCTGGCTTTATGGTGAAGATGGTAAATCAGCCTAAGTTTCTTCTGGTGCTTCTTGCAGTGCCTGCGCTGCTCTACATATTGATTATAGCCTCCCAGGGCTTTTTCGGAGACGTCAGCATACCTACTGAGGACGGAAAGATTGTATACGGGAAATTTCTTTTTTCCCTTTATTATGTTGACACGGTTTTTACAGCCATTGCCCTCTTTGCGGCATTTAGTCTGTTACTTGGGATTACAAAATACTGGAGGGCCATGAGCGCTGCTGCCCCAAATGCAAAGGGGTCCTTCGGTAAGGCTCTCTCCGATACAATTCTGGAGATACTCGGCCATAACCGCTTCAGAAAGTGTGAAGTAACAAAGGGCAGGGCCACAGCGCATATGCTGGTGTTTTACAGCTTTATCGGCCTCTTCATAACTACAATATTGGCCTTTGCAAAAGTCATCCCGGAGTATTTTGAACATTTCGGGACCCATTTGGGCATTGACCAGTCGCTCCTCGATGGTTTAACGGTTATATACAAAATACTCGGAAATATAAGTGCGGCTGCGCTGGTCCTCGGCATTTTGCTTGTGATATCTAACAGGTTCAAGAACCAGGAAAAGGCCGGGTTAGGGGGCTATTACGACTGGCTCTTTATCCTGCTTGTGGCAGGCGTAGGCGTTTCAGGGCTGCTGGCCCAGTTTCTGAGAATGGCCAACACAGTGGTTGCTTACCCAACCTATGTAGTGCATCTCTGTCTGGTCTTTTTCCTTTTTGCATATGCCCCATTTTCCAAAATGGCTCATATGGCTTACAGGGCAACAGCAATGATTTTTGCAAAACAGGCTGGAAGGGGATAATGGTGTTCCAATGAAGATAAGAGATTTGATAAGAGACAAAGGGCTTGAGTTTATCGCAGTTGACAGTAATGCAACTGTGGATATTGCAATCAACAAGATGGTAGACCGGAACATTGGCGCCATACTTGTAATGGAAGACGGCAAGCTGGCAGGGCTGTTTACTGAAAGAGATGTTCTTAGATGCTGGGCAACCAAAGGAGAAAATTTCTGCAGAATCCCCATAAAAGAGGTTATGACAAAGGACCTCGTGATTGCAGAACCTGATGATGAAGTGAATTATGCAATGACAATCATGATAAACAAGAGAATCAGGCATCTGCCTGTTATAGAAAAAGGCAAGATAATAAGCGTAGTATCTATCCGCGATATGGTCAAGGCGCAGGTGAGCAATTTGCAGGCAGAGGTGCATTATCTGAAGGATTATATTACAGGGGGATAATACCAAGTTAAGAAGTTAAAAGTTGAAAGTTGGACTAAAACTGAAAACTGAAAACTGATTAAGGAGGTGAGGGGAAGTCTTAAAAGAGAAGTAAGGGGCGGCTGTAATAATTTTTGCGAAACCATTGGTTTTTAGATATGAAACTTTGTAAAAAGGAGGAGATGAATGAGTAATACTATACTTTTTGCCTTAGGTTGCGGAGTATTAGGCATCATATACGCCGTGATAACCGCAATGTGGGTATCAAAGCAGGATGCAGGAAGCGCCAAGATGCAGGAGATTTCGAATGCGGTCAAAGAGGGCGCTTATGCGTTCCTTGCCCGTGAATATAAAACAGTTGCAATCGTGGCCGTTGCTCTGGTTATTTTGATTGCTGTTATGGGACTTGGTATCTGGACCTCTATTGGTTTTCTTATTGGAACAGTGGGTTCTGCACTTGCCGGCTTTGTGGGTATGTGGGTTACGGTGCGTGCAAATGTTCGTACAACCCAGGCCGCGCATAAAGGGCTTCAGGCTGCACTCGGCCTTGCATTCAAGGGCGGTTCTGTGACAGGAGTCATGGTCGTTGGCCTCGGAATTATAGGCCTTGCGGGATTTTATTTTATAGCAAAGCAGGCAGCCCCTGAGATGGCATTCCATGCACTCGTGGGACTCGGTTTCGGATGCTCGCTCATGAGCGTGTTTGCCCGTATCGCAGGCGGTATCTATACAAAGGCAGCTGATGTTGGAGCTGACCTTGTTGGAAAAGTTGAAGCAGGAATTCCTGAAGATGATCCCAGAAACCCCGCAGTTATCGCTGATAATGTTGGCGACAACGTAGGCGACTGCGCAGGCATGGCAGCCGACCTTTATGAAACATACACAGTTACACTCGTTGCGGCAATGCTCCTTGCCAAGACAGTTTTTGGCGCTGATAGCGCATGGGTGGAATTTCCGATGCTCCTCGGCGGAATATCAATCATTGCTTCCATTATCGGGACCTTTGCAGTAAGGCTCGGCAAAAGCCAGTATATCATGGGCGCCCTTTATAAGGGGCTTGCTGTTGCAGGCATTCTTGCGGCAATAACATTTTATATTGTAACAGGCAAGTTCCTGGAAGACGCATCAGCGCAGGCTTCATTAATTGCGCATCCGTCATTTACACAGATGAATGTTTTCCTTATGGCGCTTATCGGCCTTGCATTGACCGGGCTGATCGTGGTAATAACTGAGTACTTCACTGCTTCGAAGTATCCCCCGGTGAAACACATTGCAAAGGCCAGCCTGACCGGTCACGGCACAAACGTTATAGCAGGCCTCGCAGTCAGCATGAAGTCAACAGCTGCGCCTGTTATAGTTATTGTTGCCTCAATCCTTGGCGCCTATTATTTGGGCGGCGGATTTGACGGTGATGCAGCAGGCGGTCTTTTTGCAATTGCACTGTCAGCAGTTTCGATGCTTTCAATGACAGGAATTGTTGTTGCGATTGACTCATACGGCCCGATAACAGACAACGCAGGCGGCATCGCAGAGATGTCAGGACTGCCCGAAGAGATCCGTAACATCACAGACCCGTTGGATGCAGTCGGAAACACAACAAAGGCTGTTACAAAGGGTTATGCTATAGGCTCGGCAGGCCTTGCAGCTCTGGTTCTTTTTGCGGAGTATTCAAGGTCCTTTAGCACGCAGCTTTATTTTGACCTTTCAAACCCAATGGTTCTGGCCGGTCTTTTCATCGGCGGTCTGCTCCCTTATTATTACGGCTCACTTCTTATGGAGGCTGTTGGAAAGGCAGCAGGCAGCATTGTTGAGGAAGTCAGAAGACAGTTCAGGGAGATCCCCGGCATTATGGAATATAAGGCAAAGCCGGAATACGGCAAGTGCGTTGACATTGTCACAAAAGGCGCTATCAAGCAGATGATGGTACCTGCTCTTATCCCTGTTGTTGTTCCTATCGTAGTTGGCCTTACCCTTGGCAAGGAAGCACTCGGTGGAGTTCTTATCGGAAGCATACTGACCGGACTCTTCCAGGCCATCGCCATGACAAGCGGCGGCGGCGCATGGGACAACGCCAAGAAATCCTTTGAAGAAGGCGTTACCGATGACACAGGGAAAGTTCATAAGAAGGGAAGCGATGGGCACAAAGCCTCTGTTACAGGCGACACAGTCGGCGACCCTTACAAGGACACAGCAGGCCCGGCAATTAACCCTATGATTAAGGTTATAAACATTGTCGCGCTTCTGATTGTTCCATTGCTGTAATAAAAGGTAAGTTTAAAAGGCCGTCCCGATTTCCGGGACGGCCTTTTTTATTTGCGCAAAGAATTACAGTCCGAGTTCTTTTTTCAGCCAGTCCCGTATCTCATCAGTAATGGCGTACATGCCATGCGTAGGAGGGAGTGCCGGCTTGTCAATTGCAGTCCGGAGCATCTCAGCCGGTATCTCATCTATCTTGCCTATAGTAGTGGTGATGTCAGACCTTCCTATTCTCAGAAGCATCAGTCCAGGCGGTTCTGTTTCAGACTCGATGTAAAACATGTACCCGGTGATTTCTTTGAGTTTTTCGAGATCCTCGGGATGGGCCTGAAAACGGGGCTCCATCATAACCTGAGGTGTTACATTGAATTTGATCTCAGACAGAATGTCAGGACGTTTTTTTATATCGTTAAGCCCGAGTATGTCATAAATGTTCATATCATCCAATTCATTGCTGTTCATATTGGTACCTCTTTCCTGTTTGGTGGTTAGGAGAATGCCTGCCGTGGAACATAATCCTAGTTTAATCGGTTTTGTGTTGTATTATATCATATAAGAGCAGTTGCAAGCTCTGACTATTGCCTGGTGTGCAGCTCTCAGAAAATGACTGTCAGATGGCATAGCTCCTCGCTGGTTTCAGAAGGCGCCTTTCTGCTATAATAGACCATCCTGCATTTACAGGCAATAAATGTGTCATTCCCGCTGGAACAGAAGAACTGAGGAGACTGCAAGCGCCTGGAATTTTTTACAGGATTTGTTCTTACAAAATAAAAGTAAAGGAAATCAAAATGAATAGTGAGCAAAAAGGATTCGATGAGGGATTGTCAGAAGTAAAAAAAGATGTTGAGGCAAAAGTCAAGAAAAGCGTGGTTGTGCCTGAGTACCTGACCGGGCAATCAAAAATGCATTTCCGCTGTTATCCCGGCACCGGCTGCTTCACAAAATGCTGCAGCGGAACAAGGATACTCCTTTCGCCCTACGATATATACGCGCTGAAAAAAAGACTCGGCATGACATATAATGAGTTCCTTGCAACCCATACCCAGCAGTCATTCATTGACAATACCCCTCTTCCAATCACTATTCTTAAGATGAAGAATGATGAGACAAAGTCATGCCCCTTTGTTACAGTTGAAGGGTGCACTGTATATGCCGACCGTCCTCTCACCTGCCGGTATTATCCGATAGGCATGGGCATCATGAAGCAGTTTGACAAGGGAACCGGCACCAACTTTTTTATAAAGATAAAGGAAGACCATTGTCTGGGCCATAATGAAGATAAGGTCTGGACCATTGACAAATGGCGGGCAGACCAGGGCTCGACCGTATATGATGAGATAAACAATGACTGGATGGAGGTAGTGCTCAAGGCAAAGACACTCGGAATGGTTGAGTTCAGCCAGAAGTCTCTGAGCCTGTTCTTCATGGTCAGTTCGAACCTTGATGCCTTCAGAAAGTTTGTTTTTGAAAGCAATTTTCTTAATGCGTATGATATCGAGCCGGAGGTTGTCAAGCGGATAAAGGAAGACGAAATTGAACTCCTGAAATTTTCTCTCTCGTGGCTCAGATTCACCATGTATGGCGAAGGGGATTTCAAGGTGAAGGAAGAAGCCAGGAAGACGGCCAGGGAAAGGCTGATTGCTGAACGCGAAGAGCAGTCCCGGCTGGAGCGGGAAAGAAGTCACAGGGAGCCGGACTGATACCGCAGATATTTCTTGCTAACATTGATTGTCTGATTAAGAACAAGAAAAGGGAATGTTGTGCTGGCTTACGAATCCGGTATTTTGCCTGAGTTTATTTCACAAATAAGATTAACTGGGTGTGTTGAATTTTTCAGATGCCTATGTTATTTTCATCATTGTCATGAGCGATAGACATATAACTGATAATAAATGCCTGCCAAAGCGCGTGCAATTTCCGGATGACGAATCAAAATTCAGATGGATGCCGATGCTTCTCGATGCCTATGCAATAATTGATGAAGGCATTGCTATTGCCATCAGCGAAGAAGATAAACGCGATATAAAACTGTCATGTAAAAAAGGCTGTGACAGCTGCTGCCGCACGCATAAAGATATCCCTGTTTATCCGTTGGAACTGGTTGGAATCTACTGGTTTTCCACGGAAAAGGTAGTTCAGCCCGTGCGTGAAATTCTTAAGAGGCAACTATCAAGCCATATAAAAGGAGACCCCTGCCCTTTTCTTATAAACAGTTCCTGCTCGATACATCTTATCCGCCCCATAGCATGCAGGCAGTTTAATGTTTTCAACAGGCAGTGCGCTGAAGGTGAAGACCCGTTTTATACCAGAAGAGATGATGTCCTGACTCCGATAAAAGATTATACTGCTCAGGCTTTCTATACTATGCTCCCATTCTATGGGGTTACTGATGAGGATGACAAAATTGATGCCATAGAAAATAATCTCATTCATTCCCTTGTTCGCATTCTGCAATCATGCAGTTGGAAAGAGCTGGCCGGAATAATGACTGATTTTGATGCAAAAAAGCATTAAACTTTCAGTTCATCCGGCAATCTGCTTGTAATGCAGGTTTAATTAGCTAACAGAGCACACACATGTAAATCAATGTAGTGCATGCGGAAATCATTGCTGTATAAGACTTTGGAGGGGTTTGGGCAGGCGCTCTTTCAGAAACCCCATGATTTAGATGTAACACGCTGATTTAATTGATTTTTTATAATGCACATAAAATAGGCAAAATGGAGAAGATGAAGGCAAATAGAGGGAATGCGAAGCCTTATAACAACTTAATTAACAAGTTATGAACAATTGTTGATAAGCTAAAGTTAAGATTTACAGATTGCATGCTTGTAATATATTTTTAATAGAAAATTAAACCGCACAAAAAAATAAATAAATTCTTTAAATCTTCTCAATTAGCGCTGCAGCGAGGAGCGGGAACATTATCTCATGATGGCCGGTGAGGGCGTAGGAGCAGCCTTTCTTGTGCGTAGGGCGCTTGAGTACGTTCTGATGGGGCCTGTAGTGCTGGATAAAGTCCATATTTACAGTTGTAAAGTTTTCAACCTTGTTTCCTAAATTTCTTGCCACTGTCAATGCCTTTAAAAATACCTCGGGCATGATAACCGCAGAACCCAGGTTTATATAAACCCCGCCCTCCAGATCTGATACAACAGACGTGAAGAGTTTAAAATCCCTGTGGCTTCCCTCTCCGAGTGAGCTGCCGTCAGCCTGCGGGTGCATATGGATTATGTCTGTGCCGACAGCAACATGAACTGTTGAAGGAATATCAAGCTGATGCGCTGCTGCAAATATGCTGTTGTCCTTAAACTTAAACTTGCTTTTGTAAATCATCTCGCCGAGCGATTTCCCTATGCCCAGCCCTTTTTTTACCCCGGAATTTATAGCCTTATTGGTATATTCTCCTGTTTCTTTTGCCATTCCGAATGTGCCTTTGCACAATTCCTCTGCAACATCTTCGGAGGTCTGTCCCGTGAAGGAGAGTTCAAAGTCATGGACAATGCAGGCGCCGTTTGTTGCAATTGCAGTGACAATCCCTTTGTTCATCAAATCAATAATTATGGGCGAAAGCCCTACTTTTATAGGATGTGCGCCCATGCCCAGGATGACAGGCCTTTTGTTTTTTCGTGCATTGATTACAGCGTGTATAACAGCCGTCAAGTCCCTGGCTGCCAGGATATCCGGAAGCCCATGAATAAAGTTATCGAATGAATTCCCTGATATATGCGGAGTTGCTGCCGAGGCGAGTTCCACTTTGCTTTTTCTTCTGAGCAGAGGGTAAGTCTTTATTTTACTCAGCGATATGGGCTTATATTTCTTCATAGTGTCAAATTTTAACATAAAAAGATTGATTTTATAACTAAAATTATGTTATTAAATATAACCAAATTTTAACGCGGTCTATGACCACAAGGAGGAAGGAATTGCCAGCTAAAGCAGCAAAAAAGAAAAATCTTTCAGCAATAAAGAGGACAAGGCAGACAGAAAAACGCAACCTGCGCAACAGCGCTGTCCGTTCAAGGATAAAGACGCTTTCAAAAAAAGTGGAAGAAGCAGCAGCCGGGAAAAATAAAGAGCAGATGGGGAAGCTGTTGGGAGAGACAGCAAAGGCAATACAGTCCGCTGTATCAAAAGGCGTGCTTCATAAAAATACAGCTTCAAGAAAGATATCAAGGCTCTCCAAATTGGCAAATACTGTTCTTAAAGTTTCAGCAGCCTGACAAGCAGGTATTCCAACGGATAGGCGCCTCCGGAGCTTTTTATCCGGATGTCGGCATCATTCAGCAGCTCAAATATCTTTTTGTAGTATTCGCCCCTGTTGCTTTGAGCGGCCAACCTGCTGTATTGCCAGTTAATTGCGCCCAGCAGACTGTAGGGTTCCGCTGTTTCTGAAATTACCCTGTAGATTCTGAACACCTTTTCCGGGTTTTTTTCCCTGAGCGCGTTTGTCAGGTCAAAGACGCTGTATTCCCTGCTTCCCTCTACAATCTCTCTGATATTGCTTATAGTGATTGTCTCATTCCCGATGCATGCAAGTTTTTCGACCTCTGAAGACAGAAGCCCTATATCTGTGCCAATGATGCCGATAAGGTATTCGATGGCGTCATCTTTAATTGAGAGGCCTTTCTGCCTTGCCTTGTCTTTTATCCAGAAGGGCAGGTCCTGCTCCCTTATATCAAGACAGATGGCCTTTATCCCTTTGGTATTTTCTTTAAGTTCTTTTTTCATGGTTCCTCTGTGAAGCATTATAAGCGCTGCATCAGGGGAGGGATTGGCTATATAAGGCTGGAATTTTTTAAAATCCTTCCCTGGGAATTTCTGGAGATTTTTGACGATAACGTACCGCCTGCCGCCAAAAAAAGAAACCGTATTCAGTGTGCCTGTTATCTGCTCAGGCGTTGGGGTTTCATCTCCGGAGTCCATGTCAAAGACATTGATGTTAAAATCTGTTTCTGCCCCGGGTATGGTTTTCTTAACTGCAGAAAGCGCCTCTTCCAAAAGGTACTGGTTATTTGCATATAGAAGATATACAGGCGATGTTAATCCTTTATCTATTTCCTGCAAGAAGTTCTTGATGCTCATTTTAGTAAATATATATTAGCATATATCAGTGATAACCGCCTTCCTGCCTGGGTATTGATAACCATAAATTAATGCTATACAATTAAATGCCAAAAGGTTTAAAATAGGGCGGTAAAAGGCAGAGGCATGGCGGCTAACTCTGCAAAATATACAGAGGCCGTAAGTCTTGTCAGGGTATATGAGGGATAAATGATGGACGGCATTACGATAAGGGTGCTTGGTGACTATGGCCCGTTTTCAAGAATGGGCAAAAGCATAGGGTATCAGGTGACAATCGGGCAATCCAGTTATCTTGTTGACTGCGGTTCTCCCCTCTTCCAGCAGATCGGCGGCCATGGGCTTAAAACCATAAGCGGCATGATAATTACGCACTGCCATGATGACCACAAGAGATGGTTTTCCGACCTGGCCCTGTTTAATATGTATGCGCCGGATATCCCGCACAAGATTTATCTTATTACATCGGAAGGAATAAACGAAGAGCTTTTCAGGTCATCAGGTCCTGCCCTTGACAGAAGCCTGTCTCCGGATTCAAAGAGAGTAGTGGATATTTCCTACGATGAATATATTGATTTTAAGGTGATAGGCCCGTTGCCAAAATACAGAATAGTCTGCAAGGATAAAGGGAACGGTGAATCACGTCTCTATGTATCTGACAGGAACGGCAATAGTATAGGGCCTGACAGTGCCAAGATAGTTATAAGCAAAAAAACAGGGAGGCCCCGCCTGCTTTTTAAAGACCCCGATTATAAAGAATGGGTTGAACCCGACAGTTTCTATCCTTTTTCCTCTGAAGTGTTTTACGAGAAAGACAAGAATATTTATAGAGACCCCGAAGGTTTTACTATCGAAGCAATCAATGCGCCTGTATGGCACGGGGTCCCGGGGATAGGACTGAAATTCAAGACAGATAAAGAGACCCTGATTTTTAGTTCAGATACCGTTCATGACCTGAGGCTGTGGAAGCAGCTTTACTCGGAGAAGAAGATTCAAAAATTTTCCATGTCAAAAAAAGAGTTTGAGTCAGCATCGGTTATCCATGATGATATCAATAATTATATTGAGCGGACATGGGGCGAGGAGAGGTTCAGGGAGGCGGATAAGGCCTTTGATGATGGTGTTATTATACATGATATTTCATCAAGGAACAGTATTGTACACACAGATTACCAGCAGCTGAAGCATACTGCCTTGAAGAGAAATAATGTCATATTGACCCATAGCCCTGACAAGATGACCTCCGAGTGGATGCTGAGCAAGGCAGATAAGGTTTTCATGGTTAAGGAGAATACTTTTTATGAGGTTGTCAGCGGGGAGCTTTTTCCCTTGAATGCTGATGTATACCATAAGGAAGAGGGCCGGTATTATGTAGGCTACAGGAGTGCAGAAGGGAAATATGCAGTCTATGAAAAAGATGAAAACCTGAGCCTTTCCTATCAGGGGAGGCCTGAGCTTGGGAAACAGCTTTACAGAATAGATTTATATGAGGACATATCAGGCAGGTATTTCCCGAGGCTGGAAAGCGTGGATTCGGCATATCAGGAGCGCATAGACGGTAGTGTTGAACTTGTGAAATTTTTTGTTGATGACAGCAGCGGAAAAGATGTAGAAAGCTGCAGAGACAAGATTCAGGTCAAAAATTTAGTTAAAAATTAAGTTATCACTTCTCGTTTAAATATGTTTACTTTTGCCTTTTTAGATATTTCCATCAGGGCTTGTTGCTATCTTCTTTTTTGAGTGGTCTTACAGGCGTATTGTCCGGTTTTGTATATACTATCCCGGCCCTTATCTCCGAAGACAGGTTTTTCAGGGCAGTTTCGATTGCCGGTTCTTTTGAGGCCACTAATGCCTGCAGGCTGGTCTCATTGTAGAACGATACAATAAAAACTCCGCTGTTTCTGAGTTCTGTAACCTTTCCTTCAGGCGAGGTGAGGAAGAACTCTCCCTTTATAATCACCTCATACTCAACTGCCAGTCCTTCTTTTTCCGTTAAGGGCTTAAGTTCAAATTTTGTTATGACGCCGGTAATTACATACCCGGAATTTCTGGAAATCATAATGCCGTTTTTAATCAGTTCATCTGCAAGGGCCTTCTGAAGTTTGTCCTCAAGTTTCGGCTCAAAGGTCCTGTTTTCTATCCTGCCTATCCTGACAGAATCAAACGGCAGGGTCTCTCGTCCCTGAAATTTATAACCGCAGCCGGTTAAAAAGCAGAGAGCAGAGAGCAGAGAGCAGAGAGCAAAAAGCAGCATGGGCCTTTCAATTTTTAACTTTAAACTTTTAACTTTCATCTAATCTCCAATGACTATATTAACAAGTTTGCCTTTAACAACAAAGACTTTTTTTATTGCCTTATGCCCTGTTGCCTCTTTTATCTTTGGTTCCTCAAGTGCCTTCTGTTTAATATCCTCATCAGAAAGTCCGGTTGGCATCAAGAGTTTTGCCTTTACCTTCCCGTTAACCTGTATTACAAGCTCAATCTCATCTTCCTTTGTTATATCTTCATCCCATGAAGGCCATCGCTGTTCAAGGATGCTTGCTTTGTTCCCGATTGTTTCCCATAGTTCTTCTGCAATATGAGGAGAAAATGGCGAAAGAAGCAGCAACAAGGCCTCTATACTGAATCTGAATACCTTCCAGTCTTCATCTGTCTTTGGTTCAAAGGATGTTATATCATTCACAAGTTCCATCAAGGCTGCAATTGCAGTATTGAAATGATATTCCCGCTCTATGTCATTTGTTACGCGCTTAATGGTCTGGTGGGTTTTTCTTAGAAGCAGTGACGAGTGACGAGTGACAAGTGACGAGTTAGGTTTTAACTTCTGACACCTGTATTTATAAACTATTCCCCAAATCCTGTTTAAAAATCTGTAAGAGCCGTCAACTCCCTGGTCAGACCATTCAAGGTCTCTTTCCGGCGGCGCAGCAAAGAGTGAAAACAGCCTTGATGTATCAGCTCCGTATCTGTTTATGAGATGGTCAGGGTCGAGCACATTTTTTTTGGATTTTGACATCTTCTCAACCCTTCCTCTTTCAACCGGCTTTCCGCATCTTGTGCATTTATCTTCCTTAACTTCTTCGGGGAAGAGCCATCCATGTTCAGGGCATTTAAGCGTTTCTTTGCATACCATCCCCTGTGTGAGGAGGTTTGTGAAAGGCTCGTCAAAGCCCATTATGCCGATATCTTTTATGACCCGAGTGAAAAATCTTGAATAAAGAAGGTGCAGTACCGCATGTTCCACTCCGCCTATATACTGGTCAACAGGCATCCAGTAATCTATGGGTTTAGGGTTTAGGGGTTGGGGGTTAGCATTTTTTTTGTTACCAATCCCAAATCCCCAGTCCCCAGTCCCATTTTTTAAGCAATACGCGATGAAATACCATGATGAATCAACAAATGTATCCATTGTGTCTGTCTCGCGCCTGGCTTTGCCTTTGCATTTCGGGCAGGGCACATTCAGAAATTTCTCGGACTCTTTCAATGGCGAGCCTCCTGTACCTGTGAACTTTACGTCTTCAGGAAGTATTACAGGGAGTTCATTTTCAGGAACAGGCACAGCCCCGCATTTGGCGCAATAGATTATAGGGATAGGAGTGCCCCAGTATCTCTGCCTCGAAATTCCCCAATCGCGGAGCTTATAGTTTACTACCTTTTTGCCAAGCCCCTTTTTCTCTATGAACTTTGCTATCTCTGCCCTTGCGACATCACTTCTCAGCCTGCTGTATGAGCTTGAGTTGGCGAGTATGCCATCCTCTTCGAAAGCCTCTGTAAGCTCATGGCTCGTGGCTCGTGGCTCATTGCTTGCTGGAATAATTACCTCCCTTATCGGCAAATCATATTTCTTTGCAAATTCAAAATCCCTCTGGTCATGAGCCGGCACTGACATTATCGCTCCTGTGCCGTATTCCATCAGCACAAAGTTAGCTATATATATAGGAATCTTTTCGTCATTTGCAGGATTTATCGCATAATGCCCTGTGAAAAGCCCTATCTTTTCATCTTCCTTGCCGTATTGCTCTTTGATTTTATTAAGCGCTTTTTTGTCAGAAACAAGTTTCTCGGCAAGTTCATGCGCAGGAGCAATGCAGACAAATGTTGCGCCGAATAAGGTGTCAGCCCTTGTCGTGAATATTCTTATTTTGTCATTTGTGCCGTCTACCCTGAAGTCTGCTTCAAGCCCCTCGCTTTTACCAATCCAGTGCTTCTGCATGAGAACTACTTTTTCAGGCCATCCTTTAAGCCCATCGCACGCTCTGAGCAGGTCTTCTGCATAATTGGTTATCCTGAAGAACCATTGCTCAAGCTGTTTCTGGATGACTGCTGTATCGCAGCGCCAGCATGCTCCGTCAATTACCTGCTCGTTGGCAAGGACTGTTGCGCATGAAGGGCACCAGTTTACAAATGATGATTTCCTGTATGCAAGCCCTTTTTCATACATCTTTAGAAAGAACCACTGGTTCCACTTGTAATATTCAGGGCTGCATGTTGTGACTTCCCTGTCCCAGTCATAGCTTAGGCCCATCCGGTTGAGCTGTTTCTTCATGTAGGCGATATTTTCATAAGTCCATTTTGCAGGATGTATGCCCTCTTTGATTGCTGCGTTTTCAGCAGGCATCCCGAATGCGTCCCATCCCATTGGGTGAATGACATTAAAGCCCCGCATCCTTTTATACCTTGCTATAACATCGCCGATGGCATAGTTGCGGACATGCCCCATGTGGATTTTGCCTGAAGGATAGGGGAACATCTCAAGGCAGTAGAATTTTTTCTTTGCAGGGTCAGCCTCTGTCCTGAAAAGGTTTCTTTCAGCCCAGCGCTTCTGCCACTTTAGTTCAACTGTTTGCGGGTCGTATCTTTCGTCCAAGATGTCTGCTCCTATTTTTGTTCTGTCATTCCCATGTAAATGGGAATCCAGATTTATTTCTGAGAACAATAAAACATATCCTGGATTCCCGCCTTCGCGGGAATGACAACCGATAGTCCAAGATTCAGGTATTTATTATATCTGTGCAGAGAGGGGATTGACAAGGGCAGGGGCGAGCTGCACTATTACTCTTCTGACTATGGCACTATGGACTTTGGAACTTTTGAACTTGCAGTATGCCTGCAAAGGCGCAGTTGTCCGAAATTAACCCAGTTGCGGAATATGTGTAGGAAAATGCATCTTGTATTATTTAAATTGAGGCACTTCTGGGCTTTTGCGGTATGGAACTATCGAAAACCGGCCGCTGCCCCTTTTCCGTCTCACCGAAATATACCTTGACAGGGGCATAGGTATTTATATACCATATTACATGGTAATATTACCAAACATTATGGTAAGAGAGGCTTGAAATGCTGGAAGGATTGTTCGGGAATATCATAATCGAGAAAATCCTGTTTTTCCTTTTTGTATATGGCGAGGGATATCCCCTGGGCATGGCAAGGGTCTTCGGAGTGCCGGTAAACAGAATTCAGCAGCAGCTCAAAAGGCTCGAAAACAGCGGAATAGTTGCAAGCCGCCTTACAGGCAATGTAAGGCTATATACCTTCAACCCGAGATTCCCATTTCTGAAGGAATTAAAGGAGCTTGTGGCAAAGGCTTATGAATTCGTCCCTGAAAAGGAAAAGGACGTGTACTACAGAATGCGCAAAAGACCCAGAAGAGCAGGAAAGCCTCTATGAAAATCAAATGGAAAAGCATCGGCATCAAGGAACTCGCTGCAATCGTATCTGATAAACTCACTGAAAGCGGAATAGACGCAATTCTGGTGGGCGGAGCATGTGTTTCCATCTATACAAAGAACAAGTACCTGTCGAGCGATCTCGATTTTGTGTCCTCCACCTCCATAAAGGAAATTTCCCCTGTGCTGTTGAAACTGGGATTTGAGAGAAAAAGCTCACGTCATTTTGAGAGAAAAGACTGCCCTTTTTATATAGAATTTGTTCCTCCCCCTGCTGCCCTGGGGAGTGAACCAGTTGTTGAGACAAACGTTTTGAAAACAAGGCTCGGGGATATTATATTACTTACACCAACCGACAGCGTCAAAGACAGGCTTGCTGCATATTATCATTGGACTGATCCTCAGGCGCTGGAGCAGGCCCTGCTTATTGCGCGGTCGCAAAAAATCAATCTGCAAGAAGTAAAACGCTGGTCAGAGAAAGAAGGGCAGAAAGGAAAATATAATTTTTTCCTGAAGGCGATGAAGAGAAGCAAATAATTTTTCTGCACTTGCTTACTTGCCGACTTGCCCGCTTGTCGAAGCGCAGCGTAGAGTCGCCCGGGGCGACCCCGCTTCCTCACGACTCAGTTGTCCGAAATTAAAACAGTTGCGGAGTAGGTGAAGGAGGGCCTACTAAAAAACTGGGATGTGATTATTCTGCTAATTATTCCTAACGCTTGTTAGCTGCTTTTATCATAGGTCTGCAGCTTCTAATCATATTCCTTACTGCATCACTAGCGTGCTTTTCCTCAACAACACGCTCTTTAAACGCAATCAGATTGATCGGCGGTTTATTGTGAATAGCTTGAACCATTAATTTCCCGAGCAAGAAAGCTGCCTTATTATTTTCCTTAAACCCTCCACGCAGACACCGCCTTACACCAGAGGCAAGGAGGTCGGCTATCTGAATCCCCACGCTGCGTTTCGAGTCCTCAAATTTCAAATTTTTACGTAAGACCTTTTGGATGTTCAGACCTGAATTTACCTCCAACCCATAGAGTTCCTTTAGATAGGTAGGGGCTTGACCTTTTTCATACATATATGGTGCTAGTGGGCTATAGTCAAACCCTTCGATCATAATTAAAGGTTTATCTATCGACATAGTTTGTAACAACGCTGGCGTTATTTTTTCAAATGCATCTTCAAACTCTGTCTTTGATACATTTTTCTGATCGATTTTCCAGCGAAAGATGCTTAGCGCATTTGGATTTCTCTGAACAAAATACGGTATCAAGCGGCCTACCACATCAAATATAAGATTAACCTGGCAGTAAAGCTGGACATAAAGCTGTGGAGAAAGGCTTCGTAATTGTTCTGCAAGTATTCTTACTCCCTTCTTACCACTCTCATATTTCACTTTGTCGATATGAACAAGGACGGCTTCAGCCTGATGGTATTGATGATCCTTTACTGCATCCAAATCATTACAGCCCGCATCTGTTGCCGTACAAAACAGTACCCCATTTAACAACCCTATATCTTGTATAAAATCAAGGTAATCATGTTCTTGAACATGTTTAAGCTTTATTTCGGCAAAAACATTAGCATTGCATTTTCTCTTCAGTTTGTTTAAGGCAGTCTCAATCTTTCTTTCAGACTCTGGGGTGGCGTAAGCAGCGACTGAATTCCATGTACCATGCTGTGAAGCATTTACAAAGGAGCCTGACTCATCTATAAAAATATTCATGAATGCCCCTTGTTTAGAGAGCTATGTTGCATGCGGCTGTTTGTGATGATTTTAGGGGGAAATTATGGGTTCTGTCAAGAAGAATCTCTAGAAAAATATCTATGCTGTGAATGCTTAACTCAAAAGCAAAAAAAGATTTCTACTCTACCGGCACATCAGTCTTTATATGAAGTTCTTTGAGTTGTTTGGGCTCGACTGTTGAAGGCGCTCCTGACATCATGCAGAATGCCTTCTGGGTTTTTGGGAATGCTATAACGTCTCTTATTGAAGTTGCGCCGACCATTATCATCACGAGCCTGTCAAGGCCGAGAGCTATTCCTCCATGCGGAGGCGCGCCGTACTGGAGCGCATCAAGAAGGAATCCGAACTTCATCTTTGCATCTTCTTCAGAGATATCTAAAACCTCGAACATCTTCTTTTGCACATCCTGCCTGTGGATACGAATGCTTCCGCCGCCTATCTCATAGCCGTTAAGGACAATGTCATAAGCCTTTGCCTTAAGGGATGAAAGCATGTCTTTGTCATTAATATTTCCCGAAAGCATTTTTTCTATATCATCATCCATCGGGGATGTGAACGGATGGTGCATTGCCTGAAACCTTGATTCTTCCTCGTCCCACTCAAGCAATGGGAAATCCAGAATCCATGCGAATTTATATCCGGGCTTAATCAGGTTTAATCTTTCACCCAGTGCAAGCCTCATCCTGCTTAATACATCATATGTCACCTTTGGCTTGTCAGCTACAAACATCATCAAATCGCCTTCTTTCGCCTCAAGCCTCTCAGCCATCTTTTTTAAGACATCTTCCGGGAAGAACTTTGCTATGGGAGATTCAAAACCATTCTTGACCTTTATCCATGCAAGGCCTTTTGCGCCGAATGACTGCGCCTCTGCTGTAAGCATGTCTATCTCTTTTCTTGAAAGAGCTGCCATTCCTTTTCCATTTATGGCCTTTACCATTCCCCTGTTATTTATTGCATCGAGGAAAACCTTGAACGTGCCCTTCAAAGCGAGGTCTGCCATGTCTTTAAGTTCAAGGCCGAATCTTAAATCAGGCTTGTCATTTCCAAACCTCTCCATTGACTCGTGAAAACTCAGCCTCTGAAACGGGGTTTCGACATCTATATTCATAACATCCTTGAAGAGTTTTTTCATCATGCCTTCCATGAGAGAAAGCACATTTTCCCTGTCAACAAATGACATCTCCAAATCCACCTGAGTAAATTCAGGCTGGCGGTCGGCACGCAGGTCTTCATCCCTGAAACATTTCACTATCTGAAAATATTTTTCCATTCCTGCAACCATCAATATCTGCTTAAACAACTGCGGCGATTGCGGAAGCGCATAGAAATGTCCGGGATTTAATCTGCTCGGCACAAGATAATCCCTTGCGCCTTCAGGAGTTGATTTTGTGAGCATCGGAGTCTCGATTTCAAGAAATCCTTTTTCATCGAGATAATCCCGCATTACCTTTGAGATTCTATGCCGCATTATAAGGTTCTGCTGCATCTCAGGCCGCCTGAGGTCAAGGTATCTGTGTTTTAACCTGAGCGCCTCTCCTGCGTCAGCTGCCTCTTCCATGTTATAGGGCAAAGGTGAAGCCTCGTTCAGGACTTCCAGCTTGTTTACGTACAGCTCTGCCATGCCGGTAGGGATATTCGGATTTTCTGTTCCTTCAGGCCTTTTTCTTATTTCGCCTGATACTGCTATAACATATTCAGCGCGGAGGTCATGGGCCTTTGTATGCGCATCTCCTGCGATATCCGGGCTGAATACAATCTGGCAGAGGCCGCTCCTGTCACGCAGGTCTATGAAAATGAGCCCTCCGTGGTCTCTTCTCCTGAAGACCCATCCTGCAATGCTTATGCTTGAGCCTATGTCGGTTTCTCTAATCTCTCCGCAATTTTTATCTCTTCTCATCGTTTCTCCGGCCAACAACTTCCTTTTTTATCTTACTTACTTCTTCAGGCGTCAGATATCTTATCTCACCCGGAGGAAGCTTCCCAAGTTCTATCCCATTAATACGCACTCTTTTAAGTTTCAGGACCGAATGCCCTACTTTTTGGAACATCCTTCTTACCTGTCTTTTTTTCCCCTCATATATTGTAATTTCTATCCAGGAATTTTCCTCGGTCTTCCTGAGCTTTTTTAACCTGGCCGGCGAGGTCATTCCGTCTTCAAGTTTTACCCCTCTTTTCAGTTTTTCTATTTTATCGTCCTCTATAAGGCCCTTTATTTTAACATGATATGTCTTTGGAATCTTCTTTGACGGATGCAGAATGGCATGCGTAAAATCTCCGTCATTTGTCAGAAGCAGAAGCCCTTCTGAATCATAATCAAGCCTTCCCACAGGGAATACCCTGTATTTTATTTTTCTCAGGTAATCCCTTATGGACGGCCTTTCCTCTGCTTCCGAGAGCGTTGTAATCACGCCTCTGGGTTTGTTAATCATGAGGTATACTTTTGGCTCGGGCCTTGTAAGAAGTTTACCGTCGAGCTTTATATGGTCTTTTGTCATGTCTGCCTTCATTCCGAGGGCAGCAACTTGCCCGTTAACAGTGACCCTTCCTTCGAGGATTATCTCTTCTGCGCCTCTTCTTGAGGCAATTCCCATCTTTGCGAGTATCTTCTGCAGCCGTTCTTCCATAGTTTATGATGATAACATAAAGATATATGCTACTGGCAATTTTAAGGACATTCTTAAATTATAGATAGAAAAAATAGTAACAGGATAAATCTTTCGCTCATTCTCGGTCGAATCGACCTCCGAGGATTTTGCCTCTTTATATTTTCATTTTATGCTGTAGGACTATCGGCAAAATAAGCCGCTCAAGACCAATCCTGTTACTAGCTGAAAGGTCAACCTTATGCCGTTCCTATTTAAAATGTCTGAAAATTAGTATATATTTATAGCAACCGGTGGATTCATTATTTAAGGGGTAAATATGGAAAAAGAAGCATTAAAAATCATTGAGGACATACATGAGATATTCAGGAAGAAAGAATTAAAACTTTCTGCTGCCGAGTCATGCACAGGCGGGCTCATCAGCCATTACATTACAATGATTCCCGGCGCAAGCACATTCTTTGAAGCAGGGGTTGTTACTTATTCCGCTGAGTCAAAGATGAGAATATTTGGATTATCATCAGAGACGATTTCGTCCTACGGGGTTGTGAGCAAGGAAACTGCCATAGAGATGGCAGAGAGGATACGTTTATTAACAAAGACAGACTGCGCCCTGTCCACAACAGGCAATCTTGGGCCTGATGTGCTTGAAGGCAAGGATGTAGGGCTTGTTTATACTGCGGTAAGCATCTACGGGAAAACATTTGTAAAGGAATTAAGATTTGAGGGAGAAAGGCAGGAGATTAAGGAAAAGGCCGCTGTCTCAGCCCTGGAATTTCTTCTTGAGATAATGAAGGCTGAATAATATGTCAGGGAAGATTTCGGAAGAGATTAAAAAGAAAATAGAAAAACTTGTCAAGGAGCTTAATTACCACAGCTACCGTTATTATGTCCTTGATTCGCCTGTTATGTCTGACGGGGAATATGACAAATCATACCGGCACCTGAAGGAACTCGAGGAGGAATATCATCATATCCTTCCTGATTCTCCTACGCAAAGGGTTGGCGCACCTGCACTCGAAAAATTCGATAAAGTAAAGCATACAGAGCCGATGCTTTCGCTCGATAATGCTTTTTCGCATGATGAGGTAAGGGAATTTGACAAACGGATAAAAAAATTGCTTGGCACAGAAGATGAGGTTGAATATACAATAGAGCCTAAATATGACGGGCTTGCTATTGAACTTACCTACAGGAATGGATTGCTTTTCAGGGCATCCACAAGGGGAGACGGTTACGAGGGAGAGGATGTAACGCAGAATATAAAGACCATAAAGTCTGTTCCTCTGAAAATGGAAGGAAGCAAAATTCCGGGCGAGATTGATATAAGGGGAGAGGTCTACATGGACCTCGATGAGTTCGAAAAATTGAATAAACAGAGGGAGAAAAATAATGAGCCCTTGTTTGCCAATCCAAGGAATGCAGCTGCCGGCTCAGTGAGACAGCTTGACCCTTCGGTTACAACCGCAAGAAAGCTTTATCTTGCGTGCTATGGGATAGGGACAGCTAAAGGAATAAGTTTCAAAAGCCAGTCAGAGCTTACCAAATGGCTTCAGGAATCAAGGTTTCCAACCCCTGAGAAGATGAAGGTTGTAAAAGGGATAGATAAGGTCATCGGCGTCATAAAAGAGATTGAAGAAAAAAGAGGCGATTTTTCTTTTGAAACAGACGGTGCTGTTGTAAAGGTTAATGACTTTGGACTTCAGCAGAAACTCGGGGTAAAGACAAGGGAGCCTCGCTGGGCAATTGCATATAAATTTCAGGCGCATCAGGGAACTACAAAAATAAATGAGATTCACGGCAGCGTGGGAAGGACAGGGGTCATAACCCCTTTTGCTGTTTTTGAGCCTGTGAGAATCGGAGGCGTTACAGTATCACGCTCAACATTGCATAACTGGGATGAGATTGAAAGAAAGGATATAAAAATAGGAGACACTGTTGTTGTTGAAAGGGCAGGCGATGTTATACCGCATGTGATTATGGTTATCAAGGAAAAAAGAACAGGTGAGGAGAAAAGATTCCCAATCCCTGAGAAATGCCCTGCATGCGGTTCCAGTGTTGTAAGGGAGGAAGGCGAGGTAGCTGTAAGGTGTGTTTCGCTTCACTGCCCTGCGCAGGTACAGGAGAAGATTGCCCATTTTGCGTCAAGGGGCGGCATGGACATCGAGGGATTGGGTGAAAAAAATATTGAGCTTCTTTATTCAAGAGGATTGATAAAGCACTTTGAAGATATATATAAGCTTAAGAAGGAGGACTTGCTTGAGCTTCCGAGGTTCGCTGAAAAATCAGCTCAGAACCTTATCGAAGCGATTGAAAAATCCAAACATGCCACTTTGTCAAAATTTCTATTTGCCATCGGAATCCTTCATGTAGGAGAGTATGCTGCTAAGGTTCTGGCGAAGAATTTCAGAAAACTGGAAGACCTGTATAAAGTAACTCCTGAGAGGATTATGCAGATTAAGCAGATGGGTGAGAAAATCGCTTCTTCGCTGTCCATGTTTTTCAACGACCAGAAAAATATTGACCTGCTCAATTCCATGGTAAAGCTTGGCATGAAGATAACCAATCCTGATTTCAAATCAACTGAAAAAGGCGGGATGCCGCTGGAAGGCATGACATTTGTGATTACCGGCACTATGCCTAAATCAAGAAAGGAAATTGAAGGCCTTATCGAGGCCAATGGAGGGCATGCATCCTCTGCCATCTCAGCAAGCACAAGTTATCTTGTTGTCGGGGAAGAGCCTGGCTCAAAACTGGCGAAGGCAAAGAAATTGGGGGTCAAGACGATTTTTTACAAGGAATTATTGAAAATGATAGAAAAGAAACCTAGGAATCTGAGGTTGTTTTGATAAGGCTTAAGACTTTATTATATTAGTTGAAAATGCAGAGAAGGAGAAGGTTATGAGAAGTTGGCTTATTTTTTTAACAGCAATCATTCTGTTGTCAATTTTTATATCTCCTGCATCATCCGAGATTTACAAATGGAAAGATAAGGATGGAAATATTTTTTACTCTGATTCCCCTCCGGCTGGCATTGATGTGCAAAAAAAGAAATTCAGGGAGGACAGAATCGAAAGGCAGGAAACAAAAGAGAGCAGTCATAAGTCAGAAAACAATACATTAAAAGAGAACAAACCATACAGTGATGTAGAGGTCGTCATGTATATGACGTCGTGGTGCGGATATTGCAAAAAGGCAAGAGAGTATATCAATTCTCTCGGCGTAAGATTAACCGAATATGATGTGGAGCGGGATAAAAGTAAAAATAGCGAAATGCTGAGTAAAAGCGGGGGATATAAAGGAGTTCCGCTTATTGATGTCGAAGGCGTAATAATAAGGGGGTATGTGCCGGATGCTATCAAAACAGCAGTAGAAAAAAGTAGGAGTCTATGAAGATAAATGGTTATTCCTTCGGCAAGATTACTGTTGACGGAAAGACCTATACCTCTGATGTGGTTATCTATCCTGAAAGGGTTGATTCGTCATGGTGGCGGAAGGAAGGGCATTATCTCCAGCCGGTTGATTTGGAGGAGATATTTAAAGCGAAGCCTGATATTTTGATAATAGGTGCTGGCCATGATGGAGTAATGAGGGTTCCGGATGAGACATTAAATTTTATTAAGGCAAAGAGAATTAATGTTTATGCCGATAAAACCGGCAGGGCGGTTGAAGAATATAATAGACTTCAGGCTGAAAAAACTAAAAAGATAGTGGTCGCCGCTCTACATCTTACGTGTTGAGCATAATATGCGGGAGGGAATTGTCTTGAGCGGTTTTTTTGCCTGCCTCTATGCAGAATGCATGGACAGGCAAAACCTCGGAGGTCGCCGGAGGCGACTGAGAATGAGCGAAAGATTGTTCCCTCCCGCATACTATAGAGTTATTAGATTATAAAGATGAAAAATAAGAAACTTCTCCAAATCTACCATAAACTCTTTAAAACCTTTGGCCCCCAGCACTGGTGGCCCGGGGACACGCCTTTTGAGGTTGCGGTCGGCGCGATACTCACCCAGAACACGAACTGGGGAAATGTTGAGAAGGCAATTAATAATTTAAAAAAAGAGAAAGTCCTGAGTGCAAAAGCGATACATGATATGCCCATAAAAAAACTTGCTGCACTTATACAGCCATCCGGTTATTTTAATATCAAAGCTAAAAGGCTGAAGTCATTTATTAATTTCCTCATGAATGATTATCACGGGAGCATGCAGAGATTAAAAAAAGAAGAGATGCATTCTCTCAGGCATAAGCTGCTCAGCGTTAACGGCATTGGGCCTGAGACAGCAGATTCGATTTTGCTTTATGCCCTTGATAAGCCAATATTTGTGATAGATGCTTATACAAAAAGAGTCCTCTCAAGGCATAAGATACTCGGGCATGACGATTCTTACGAAAGATATCAGGCGCTTTTTCATTCGGAGCTAAAGAAAGATGTTAAGCTTTTTAATGAATATCATGCATTGTTTGTGAGAGTAGCTAAAGAGTTTTGCAAGACAAAACCTGTTTGTGAAATGTGCCCTTTAAATATATGATTTGAAGGCAGACATAATATTCTCGCTCTCGCAGAGTCGCAACGACATTCTCGCTCCGATAGGATCGGGACTCTGAGGTTTTGTCCCGATGGCTATCGGGACAAAAAAACCGCTCGAATACAATGCCCGCCTTCTTTTTTTGAATCAGAATGATTAGAATAGTGATATGAAAACCCTTTCACTTGGCTACTCACCTTGCCCGAATGACACGTTCATCTTCTATGCATTAGTGCATGGGAAGATTGATGCGGGTGATTTGAAATTCAAAGAAATACTTCTCGATGTCGAGGCATTAAATAAAAAAGCATTAAAAGGTGAATTGGATATTACAAAGGTCTCATATAGCGCATTTGCGAACCTGAGGGAGGATTACTGCCTTCTGCGCTCAGGAGGCGCGCTAGGAAGAGTGTGCGGGCCGCTCGTTGTATCAAAAAGAAATTACAGTATGAAAGATTTGAAGGGCAAAAGGATTGCAATTCCGGGTGAGCTTACAACAGCATATCTCCTTCTTCAATTGTATGACCCTGATTTGAAGAAAAATATTAAAGTGATGCCTTTCAACATGATAATGGATGCTGTAAAAAGTGGTGATGTTGATGCGGGTTTGATTATCCATGAAAGCAGGTTTACATATCCATCATATGGCTTAAAAAAAGTTATTGACCTCGGTGAGTGGTGGGAAAAAGAGACAGGCCTTCCGATACCGTTGGGATGTATTATTGCAAAGAGAAGTATGGGGAAGGATTTGATACATAAAATTGACGGGCTGATTAAAAAAAGCATCCTTTATGCTATGAATAACAAAGGTGAGCCGAAGAGATATATAAAAGAACACTCGCAGGAACTCGAAGACTCAGTAATAGAGCAGCATATTAACCTGTACGTTAATGACTATTCGATAGATATAGGTGAAGAGGGGATTAACGCTGTAAAAAAGCTTTTTGATATGGCAGAGGAGAAAGGGATAATAAAAAAATCATTGGTATCACTATTTGCTTAGCGCGGATTTTTTATATAAACAAAGGAGGGGACAATCTTTTCACTCATTCTCGGTCGCTGAAGCGACCTCCGAGGTATTTTGCCTCACCCCCCTTCGTTCCCCCCTTGATAAGGGGGGAATTTAAGAGGGGTGGTTTTTGAACTATCGGCAAAATAAAACCGCTCAAAGACAGTTCCCTCCTTTGTTGGATTATATTGATAGTCTGTAATGCGCAGAATCCTTCATATAGATATGGATGCATTTTTTGCAGCTGTGGAGCAGAAGCGCCATCCCGAGCTTATCGGCAAGCCTGTTGTCATAGGAGGAAGCGGGGACCCGACGCAGAGAGGGGTTGTTTCTACTGCATCTTACGAGGCAAGAAAATTTGGCATTCACTCTGCAATGCCGCTGAGGACCGCGTACAAACTCTGTCCTGAGGCTGTATTTTTGCCTGTTGATTACGAAGAGTATTCAAGGGTGTCAGCGGAAGTAAAAAATATTCTCAGGGAATTCAGCCCTGTTATGGAGGATGTTGGCATTGACGAGGCATTTCTTGATATTTCTGAATCAGCAGAGCCTTCTGAGGAAATATCAAAAAAGATTAAAGAGAAAATCAAGGCAGAACTTGATATTACCTGCTCGATAGGTATTGCCCCCAATAAACTCCTTGCAAAGATTGCATCAGATTTAAATAAGCCTGACGGGCTGACAATAATAAATGAAACTGATATAGAAAAAATAATCTGGCCTCTCGCTGTCAGAAAACTGTGGGGCGTCGGGCCAAAGACAGAGGCGCATCTTAAGAGTATTAACATAAATACAATAGGCGCTCTTGCAGTAATGCCATTGGAAAAGTTAACAGGGCATTTCGGCCCTTCCTACGGCAATTATTTATATGAAGCGTCAAAGGGTGTTGATGAAAGCCCTTTGGTAACACACTGGGAACCGAAATCATCAAGCAGAGAAATAACTTTTCAGCGGGATACAAATGACTGGCAGACGATTGCAAAAACACTTGCGGGATTAACAAAAGAAGTTTCAGAGGATTTGAAACAGTCGGGATATGCCGGTAAAACCGTGACAGTGAAAATAAGGTTTGATGATTTTAAGACATATACGCGCGCAAAGACAATGGCTGAGTTTACAGATTCTAATGAAGTAATAAGGAAGGCTGCTTTTGAGGCATTGAACAGGATTAAGCTGGAGAAGAAGGTCAGGCTCATAGGGGTGAGGGTGAGCGGATTAAAAAAGAAATGATTTGCGGGATGCTATAAAGTAATTTGGGGGCGAAGACCTAGTATTTTTTCGCCCCGGCGAATCCGCAGAGGCGGACACTCATTCTCGGGCTAAAGCCCTCCGAGGAATTTTGCTCTTTATTTTTTTATATTTTAAACTTTGTGAATATCGCAAAATAAAACCGCTCAAATACTATGTCTTCGCCAGAAATCCATCAGCTGAATTCCGAGTTTTCTATTGCCCAAACAGAGTTATTAGGTTATACTTTTAAAGCAGCAAATCCTTGAAAAATTTATGATGGAGAAGGATAATGCCGTTTTTTGGTGAGCTTTTTGTAAGTGAAATATTAAAAAAGCCTGTGCTGGACCCAAAAGGCGAAGAACTCGGAAGGGTTAAAGACCTTGTGGTAGTGAAGGGCGAAGCATTGCCAAAGATTTCAAGCCTCATAGTTGAGAAGAAGAGAAAGCTTTTCAGTCTTCCATGGGCAGACCTGAACATATTCAATAAGAGAATAATCTCTGCGAATATTTACAGCGAAGGGCTTAAGGCATATGAAATGAGCGAGGAAGCCCTTTTGTTAGTCAGGGATATTTTTGATAAGCAGATTGTTGATGCAAACGGCGCCAAGGTTGTAAGGGTGAATGATGTCAAGCTTGAAGGATTTAATACTGAGGCTGTACTTATAGCCGCTGATGTCGGTATGAGAGGCATAATGAGAAGGCTTGGAGTTGAAAGAGGCGGAGAAGACCTTATGAGGGTTTTGAGAGGGAACCTCCCGTATAACCTGATAAGCTGGGACTACATCCAGCCTTTGGAGCCGAAACTTACTGCAATATCCCTTACTATACCGAGACAGATGATGTCTGAACTGCATCCTGCAGACCTTGCAGCAATAATAAGCCAGGTCTCTCACAAAGAGGGCGCTACGTTTATTAAAGACCTTGATGTTGAGACCGCAGCCGAGATGCTTTCAGAGCTTGAACCTGATGCACAGGCAGCAATAATAACAGGGATGGACACTGAAAAGGCTGCCGACATCATAGAGGAAATGCCTCCTGACGAGGCTGCTGACGTGCTCAGCGACCTCCCGGCAGGGAAGGCGCAGGAGATTCTGGGCAATCTTGAAAAAGAAGATGCCGAGGACATTCAGGAACTCCTGGGGCATGAGGAAGATACGGCAGGCGGTATTATGACAAACGAATATATTGCTTATTCGCCGGAGATGACTGTAAAAGAGGCCTCGGAAAGATTCAGGGTTAATGCCAGAGAGGTTGAAACCGTATATTACATTTACGTGCTTGATAAAGACGAGAAATTGGTAGGCGTTACTTCACTGAGGGAACTGCTGCTTGCGGAGCCGGACAGTATACTTGCAGATATTATGGAGACGAACCTTAAGACCGTCTCGCCGGGAGAAGACGAAATGGTTGCCGCCGGAATTATATCCAAATATAATCTGCTGGCCCTGCCTGTGGTAGATGAAGACGGTTATATGCACGGCATCGTAACCGTTGATGACATAATTGACATTCTCCTGCCTCCTTCGGCAAAACGTAAAAGGAGAAAGGTGTGAGCCTCTACAGGAAAATAGCCATGTTCCTTGCAGTTATGGGACCCGGGATAATCACCGCAAATATAGATAATGACGCAAGCGGCATTACAACATATTCTGTTGCAGGCGCGCGTTTTGGTTACGGATTATTGTGGACTTTAGTGCCAACAACAGTAGCCCTTGTTGTAATACAGGAGATGATAGCCCGCATGGGCGTCATAACAGGGAAAGGGCTCTCCGACCTTATCAGGGAGAACTACGGAATAAAGGCCGCATTTTTCATGATGTTAGGCCTCCTTATAGCTAATTTCGGAAACACAGTTGCCAATCTTGCAGGCTGGGCAGCAAGCATGGAAATACTCGGGTTGAGTAAATATATAATGATACCTGTTGGCGCAATTTCAATATGGATGCTTGTCACAAAAGGAAGTTACCGGTTTGTTGAAAAGATACTTTTATTTGCATGTCTTTTGTACTTTGGCTATGTTATTTCAGGGTTTATGGCAAAGCCTGAGTGGATGCCGGTACTTAAAAGCACCTTTGTACCGCAGATTAAATGGGATTCGGAATATGTTATGCTCAGCATAGCCATAATAGGAACAACCATAACACCGTGGATGCAGTTCTATCTTCAATCATCCATTGCTGAAAAGGGAATAAAAAAAGAGCAGTATAAGGCATCGCGCCTGGATGTTATTATCGGGTGCTCCATAACCGATATAATCAGTTTTTTTGTAATAGTGACCTGCGGCGCATTGCTGTTTCCGCAGGGGGTCAGGATAAATGAGGCGTCAGAGGCAGCACTGGCCCTGAAACCATTGGCAGGTGATTATGCATATCTTATATTCTCTCTCTGCCTTGCCAATGCATCTCTGCTCGGGGCTATAATAGTGCCATTGGCAACCGCATACTATATATGCGAGGCAATGGGATGGGAGGCAGGGGTTAATAAGACATTTAAAGATGCCCCTCAGTTTATGTGGATCTATACATTGACGATAGCGCTGGCTTCACTTGTGGTCATGATACCCGGAGCGCCGCTGGTCTTTCTGATGGTGCTGTCGGCTGTGATTAACGGGTTGTTGCTGCCGTTTGTCCTTGTTTATGCCTTATTGCTTGTAAATAATAAAAAATTAATGGGAGAATACACCAATCCAAAAAGTTACAATTACATTTCATGGGGAACAGTGGTTGTTATAATAGGGCTTACAGCATTTCTGGTTTTTATAAATATTATTCCGGCAGGGGGAAAGATTTAATGGTAAAGGCAATAGAATGGAAAGACGGCAAGGTAATAATGCTCGACCAGAGCAGGCTTCCGGTAGAGGTAAAATTCATAGACTGCACCAATTATCATATTGTTGCAGAGGGAATTAAAAAACTATGGATAAGAGGGGCGCCTGCGATAGGGATTGCAGCAGCCATGGGCATAGCCCTTGGCGCGCAAGACATAACAGCAAAGAACTACAGGGAATTAATGAAAGGGCTTGAAGCTGTATTTAGTGACCTTCTTTCAACAAGGCCTACGGCTGTAAATATAAAATGGGCGGTTGAGAGGATAAGAAAACTCCTGAAAGAAAATAAAGAAGAACCGGTTTCAAAACTTAAGATGCTGTTGATTGAAGAGGCACAGAAGATACACGCAGAAGATATAGAGGTTAATAAGGCAATAGGAAGATGGGGAGCGCAGTTTATAAAAGACGGCGACACAGTCCTTACTCACTGCAACGCAGGCGCTCTTGCAACAGGCGGATACGGCACAGCAACAGCGCCAATTCTTGTTGCAATAGAGCAGGGCAAAAAGATTCAGGTAATTGCTGATGAGACAAGGCCTGTTCTTCAGGGGGCGAGGCTCACTGCGTGGGAGCTTATGCAGGCAGGAGTTCCTGTTACATTGATTACAGACAATTCCGCAGGAGCGATTATGAAAAAAGGCGAGATAAACCTTGCAATTGTCGGCACTGACAGAACTGTCAGGAACGGAGACGTTGCCAATAAGATAGGCACATATTCGGTTGCCGTGCTCTGCAAGGAGCACAGGATACCTTTTTATGTTGCAGCTCCTTTGAGCAGTATTGATTTTTCCATAACAACAGGCGATAAGATTCCTATAGAGGAAAGAGGGTCTGAAGAGGTCACTCATATATTCGGCACCTGCCAGATTGCTCCTGACAACGTAAAGGTCAGGAACATGGCCTTTGATGTTACGCCTGCAAAATATATAACGGCGATTATTACCGAGAAAGGCGCATTCAGGCCGAGGGACCTGAAAAGATTAATGAAGAAAGATGTTAACCTTGACGAGTTAAGGCTCTGACATGAGATGATATGATTAAGACGACGGATATAAAAAAGGTTTTTGACGCCTATGACGCTGAGCTTCGCCTGGTTGAAGTCAGGCTGGAAGAACTTTTTAAGAGCGATGCTCCGCTCATACCGCTGGTAGGAAAATATCTGCTTGAGAGCGGAGGCAAGAGGCTGAGGCCGCTTTTTCTTCTTTCAGGCGCACGGCTTGCAGGATACAAGGGAACGGACCATATAATTCTTGCAGGCATTATAGAGCTGATACATATGGCGTCGCTGCTCCATGATGATGTTGTTGACGGCGCCAAACTAAGGAGGGGGAAGGCAGCTGCCCATTCCTTATGGGGCAATCAGGTTGTGATTCTGGTCGGAGATTTCCTTTATTCCAATGCCCTTAAAAAAGCAGTGTCTTTCAGGAGCCAGAGGATAATGGAGGCGCTCTCTGAGGCCACGACAAGCATGACTGAGGGAGAGATATTACAGCTTCAGAAAACCTCGGATATCAGCATTACAGAGGAGGAGTATACAAGAATAATATCTGCCAAGACAGGCATACTCATATCTGCTGCGTGCAGGATTGGCGCGATATTAAGCCTTGGTTCAGGCGCCGAAGAAAACGCCCTTGCAAGGTTTGGCCTTAAGTCAGGCACGGCTTTTCAGATGGCAGATGACATACTCGACTATATGGCGGATGAGAGTGAACTTGGCAAAAAACTCGGTAAAGACATAGAAGAAGGCAAGATAACGCTGCCTCTGATTTATCTTTTTAAGAATGCCCTGGATAATGAAAAAGAAGAGATAAAACAGGTCATAGATAATTTTTCAGAGCAGGGGCTTCAGAGGGTACTTGCCCTGTTCAGGCAATATGATGTTCTGGAAAAGTCTCTCGCAAGGGCAGAGGGGATTGTGAATGAGGCAAAGGATGAGCTTTCGATATTCCCTGATTCCCCTGAAAGGGATTATATGCTCTGTATTGCTGATTACGCAATTTCCAGGGAGAAGTGATATGCATCCATTGGTAATGCTTGCCAGGCAGGCAATTGAGACCTATGTGAAAGAGGGCTGCGCAATCGAACCTCCGGCTGAACTTATACCAGAGATGAAAGAGAAGGCAGGGGCCTTTGTATCCCTGAAAAAACACGGAGAGCTAAGGGGATGCATAGGCTCATTTATGCCGAGCTGTGACAATGTTGCATCAGAGGTTATAAAAAATGCGATATATGCTGCAACGCAGGACCCGCGGTTTCATTGTGTCCGGCCGGAAGAACTGGATGACCTTGTATATTCTGTTGATGTGCTGTCCTTGCCCGAAGAGGTCAGGGATATTAAAAAATTAAACCCTAAAAAATACGGGGTGATAGTCTCTAAGGGGCAGAGAAAGGGGCTGCTTCTGCCCGACCTTGAAGGGGTTGATACTGTTGAGGAGCAGCTTAGAATCGCAAAGATGAAGGCAGGGCTGTCTCCTGGTGATGAGGAAGTCAAAATCTTCAGGTTTGAGGTCAGGAGGTATCACTGATGAATAAGGGAAGGCAATGGAAATACCTTTAAAAGGCAGCATCAGGGACTATAGTCTCCCAAAGGTACTTGTTCAGCTCAACAGGAAGCGTGCAACAGGGACCCTGTCGGTAAGCACGCCTAACTTTACCAAGAAGATATATCTGATAAAAGGGGATGCTGTATTTGCCTCTTCATCTTACGAGGATGACCGGCTCGGGGAGATGCTGCTTAAGGCCGGGAAGATTACTGTTGAACAATACGATAAATCCGTAGAGATATTAAAGGCAACCAAAAAACGGCAGGGCGCGATACTTGTAGAACTCGGTTATCTTATTCCCAAAGACCTTTTCTGGGGAGTTAAATATCAGGTAAAAGAGATAATTTACAGCCTTTTCCAGCTTGAGGAAGGAGAATTTGAACTTGCAGAAGGAGATGTGCCGACCCAGGAGGTCATAACTCTTAAGATGAGCATGGGCAACCTTATATATGAGGGAGTGAAAAAAATAGAAAACTGGACCAGGATAAGGCAGGAGATGCCTGACACAGGGATAGTATTAAGGCTTTCTGAAGATCCGATTAGCCTGTTTCAGAATGTAGAGTTAAGCCCCAATGACAAAAAGATGCTTCCCCTGATAGACGGGAGAAAGACAATTAAAGAAATTGTTGACAGTTCCTGGACAAATTCATTTGAGGCAATGAAGACTATTTATGTGTTATGGTCTATCGGGATTCTCGAAGAAAAAAAGGGGGCGCCCAGAGAAATAAAAGAAACAACTGAGACAGTGTCTTTTGAAGACCTGATGCAGCCTTTTGCTGAAGAAGAGGAAGCATTCATGAAAAGGGTGGGAGAGATTTATTCTAACCTTGATATGTTAAAGATGCATGAGCTTCTTGAGATAGATAAAAATTCAGACGCTGAAACCATAAAAAAGAACTACTACAGGCTTTCGAGGGATTTTCATCCGGACCGGCATCTCAGCGCTTCAGATGCCACTCTGATAGACAAGCTCACAGCGATTTCCGATGCCATTACAACAGCTTATAGTAAGCTTAAGGATGATTCCGGGAGAAAGGAATATTTCAGCGCTTCAGCCGGGCCTGCAAAAGAGAAAACAGCGGCAGGGAAAGAAAGTGATGAAGAACAGTTTAAAAAAGGCGTTGATGAATTCAAGAAGAACAACTTCGAGGCTGCGGTGGTTCTTTTTAAAGAAGCTGCTGGAATAAATCCCAAAAAAACTCAATACTGGAGTTATCTCTCGTTGGCCCTTACAAAGATTCCGCACAGGCTGAAGGAAGCAGAGGAACCTTTGCTCGAGGCCATAAAGCTTGAGCCATTAAATGGAGAGCACTATGCAAACCTTGGCCTTTTATATCTTAAGACCGGGCTCACTAAAAGGGCAGCCGGCCAGTTTGAGAAGGCATTGAAATTTGACCCCGGCAATATAAAGGCACAGAAGGGATTGAAGCAGATTAGAGGATAAAAAAGGTAGTGATTAAATTATCAAAGGCAAGGAATAGTGTTTGAACGGTTTATTTTGACGATAGTCCGATAGTAAATAAACTAAAATAAAGAGGCAAAATCCTCGGAGGGCAAAGCCCGAGAATGAGTGAAAATACTGTTCCTTGCCTTTAAGTTTTTCTTTTGAACTCTCCGCTTTTCCCGCCGCTTTTTTCCATGAGCATAATATCAGAGATAATTATCTCTTTATCAACTGCCTTGCACATGTCATAGATTGTAAGCGCTGCGGCAGCTACCGCTGTCAGGGCTTCCATCTCGACTCCGGTCTGCCCTGTTATCTTCACCCTTGCTTCAATCTCTATCCTGTTTTTTTTCTCATTAAGGTTAAAGTCAATGTTCACCGAAGTGATATTTAACGGATGGCAGAGGGGAATTATTTCAGATGTTTTTTTTGCGGCCATTATCCCGGCAATCTTCGCTACACTCAGGACGTCGCCTTTTGAGGCTTTGCCTTTTTTGATTACCTCAAAGGTTTTCTTTTTCATATAGACAGCGCCTTTTGCAACTGCGATTCTTCCGGTTAAAGGCTTGGCGCTTACATCAACCATCTTGGGCATTCCTTTTTTATCTATATGGGTGAGCTTTTTCATGAATACTAATATATCATCCTGAATTATTTCTGGCAATCTTTACCGCCCTTGAATATTTGAATTATAGGAGTATAATTTTTTTATGGCAGGGGGAATTAATCCGGAGAGCTATTTTAAGCGTGCATCTCTGGTCTGCATGTCTGTTGCTTTAGCGCTTGGAATTGCGGCCATAGCAGGCTGGCTTCTGAATTTGTACACGCTGGCAGGAATCCGTTCTGAATATATTCCGATGGCGCCGTCAACAGCCATAGCCTTTATTATATTGAGCAGCGCCTTTTTTATCCGCACATTGAAACCGTTGAGCAATGCCGGAAGGCTCTTTTCAATAATTGTTTCCGGATTTGTCCTGTTTGTGAGTTCTCTTGTAATTATCCAGTTTCTGGGCGGCATATCTTCTGATATCGAAAAGATACTTGTCAGGACACCCGCGATGCTGGGCAGAGTTCCAATAGGCAGGATGTCTCCGATAACGGCAATAAGTTTTTTCCTCATAGGCACGTCAGGCTTATTATTCCATCTGTCTTCGGAGAAAAAGAATATTGAAAAGGCCGCTGCCCTGCTTGCCGCAGTTCAGGTTCTGGCAGGGTTTATAATCCTCCTTGGTTATGCATATGGCGCGCCATTTCTGTACGGCGGGCGCATAATACCGGTTGCACTCACTACCGCAGTGGCATTTGTCTTTCTTGGTTCAGGTGTTTTGTTGTCGGCTGGCTCACATTTATGGCCGGTAAATTCATTCAGAGGGTCTTCTACCCGGGCGCGTCTCTTGAGGGCATTTCTTCCATTTATTGCTGTTTCGATTTTATTTGAAGGGTGGCTTAATACAGTAATTCTTTCGGGCGTCAGGACAAACCCTGCGTTAGACTCAGCCATAAAAGCTATATTTTTCTCATTCTTCATGATAGTTATCATTACAAATATAGCCAAAACAATAGGAGCGTCTATTGACCGCGCAGAAGAGGCCTTAAGGGAATCCGAGCAGAAATACCGGACTCTTGCCGACAATGCGATTGTCGGGATATACAGGTCCAAACTGGAAGGCCAATTTACTTATGTGAACAATGCCATGGTGAGGATATTCGAATGTGACTCAGCAGAGGAGCTTCTGTCGCTGCCGATCCAGATAAGGTACAAAAAGCCTCAGGACATGAAGTTATTTATTGACCTTCTGATAGATAAGGGAAGGGCTCCTTATTATGAGCTTGAGATTCTGACAAAGACAGGGAAGATAAAGAATATCATTATAAGCGCTACACTTGAAGGAGATGTAATATCAGGAATTGTAGTTGATATAACCGAGCAGAAGAGGCTCGAAGACCAGCTCCGCCAGGCCCAGAAGATGGAGGCTGTAGGGCAGCTCACAGGCGGCATTGCCCATGACTTCAACAATATCCTTACAGCAATCATGGGCTATGCAGGCCTGATGCAGATGAAAATGAAGGAGGATGATCCATTTAAGGTGAATGTTGACCAGATACTCGCTTCTTCAGAAAGGGCAGCACATCTCACGCAGGGCCTTCTTGCCTTCAGCAGGAGACAGGTATTGAATCCAAAGCCTGTGGATATAAATAATGTCATCAATACTATGGTAAAGCTCTTAAAGAGGGTCATAGGCGAAGATATAGAGCTTGAGACGGATCCCTCGCAGGAACCACTTACAATTATGGCAGACAGTGTACAGGTTGAGCAGGCATTAATGAACTTTGCAACGAATGCTCGCGATGCAATGCCAAAAGGAGGGCAGCTTACAATAGAAACGAAGAAGATAGAACTGGATGAAGAGTTCATAAAGGCACATGGTTATGGGGCGCCCGGCACATATGCGCTTATGTCAATCTCAGACAATGGCGTAGGGATGGATGAAAAGACAAGGGAGAAGATATTTGAGCCCTTCTTTACCACAAAAGAGGCAGGCAAAGGCACAGGCCTTGGGCTTTCTATGGTTTACGGGATAGTAAAGCAGCACAACGGATATATAAACGTTTACAGCGAACCGAGCAGGGGCACTACGTTCAAGATATACCTGCCTCTTATCGAAACCGGACAATTATCAGAGGAAAAACCTGAGGAACACCGGCTGCCTGCCGGTGGCAACGAGACAATCCTACTGGCAGAGGATGATGAGGCTGTAAGAAGATTTACTGTCTCTGTGCTTCATGAATTTGGGTATAAGGTGATTGAGGCTGTTGACGGAGAAGAGGCAATAACTAAGTTTATGGAAAATAAAGATGGGATTAGGCTTCTGATCCTTGATGTGATAATGCCCAGGAAAAGCGGCAAAGATGCCTACGATGAGATAAAGGCGATAAACCCGGGCATAAAGGTTCTTTTTGCAAGCGGGTATACTGATGATGTTATACAAAGCAGGAAGTTTATTGAGGAAGGAAGTTTCATATCAAAGCCTGTGTCTCCTACAATACTTTTGAAAAAAATAAGGGAGATACTGGACAGAAAGCCATAGTCTGCCTATGGGCAACTGCCGCAGCTGCAGGGATTCCCTCTGGCTTTTTGAAAGGCCTCGCGTCCTTCCCTGAAGGAAAGCGCTGCAATTGCGATTGCCCCGATTGAGTCAAGCCCTCCGATGCCTGTAAGCTCATAGCCCAGGCTTGAGAGAAAAAGAACAACCGAAAGATACATGCAGGCCTTTGTGCAATTGGCGTCAGCAAGTATTGCCTGTGAATTCAGCCCTTTGCCGGTTTTGATTTTATAGTGAATCAAAAGCCACATTGAGAGGATGGAGATTACTGATATTATAATTCCCCATAACGTTGTCTCAGGTTTATGCCCCTGATAGAGATTTATTAGAGAAGTGACGATGAGCCCCGCAGTAAGAATATAAAATGCAGCCCCTGTTACCCTTAATGCATCCTTTTCAAATTTATCATAAGTTTCATTATTATTTTTTCTTATACGGCGGATCATGTGCCATATGCCTATGCCGGAGATTACCTCAACGAATGAGTCTATCCCAAAACCCAGGAGGACGAGTGTTTCGCCTTCAATTCCGAAAAAAACAGAAACCACGCCCTCAAGGACATTATAGAAGATTGTAATAAGGGCAAGGACATATGCCCATCTGTAAAGAACTTCATTTTTCTTTCCCAGCTTTAGTGTTAAGGTTGCCATTTATTATTTTAACAGCTATCCGGATAAATTTCTTTTTCTTGCCTCATTAGTCATTAAAAGCTAAAATACATTTACTATGAACGTAAGGGTTGATGAAGAACTATGCATTGGCTGCGGAAACTGCGAGGATATATGCCCTGCGGTTTTTCATGTGGACGAGATATCAGGCAAGTCACAGGTCATTGATTCTGAGGCATGCGAGTTTGTCGGCTGCTGCGAGGCAGCAGAAGAAAACTGTCCGGTTGAGGCAATTAGCCTGGAAGAGTAGGCAAAAAAGCCTGACAATGTCAGGCTTTTTTTAAACATTGATTGGGCTATATTAACCCGTAATCCTTCAATACCTTCTTAAGCTTGTCTTTATTGGCATCCGACATCTCGCAGAGAGGGAGCCTGAATTCTTCTTTTATCTTCCCCATCATTGCAAGGGCTGTCTTTGCAGGAATCGGGTTTGTCTCTATGAACATGGAAGCATTCAATGGTTCCAGTTTGAAATGGAGCTTCCTTGCCTTTTCAATATTTCCCTGATGCCACGCCGCACACATGTCAGATACATCTTTCGGAGCAACATTTGCTGAAACAGATATTACACCTGTGCCTCCAAGCGCAAGAAGGGTAAGTGTGGTGAAGTCATCGCCTGATATTACAGAAATCCTGTCACCGCAGAGCCTTATTACCTCGCTGACCTGTTTCATATCGCCTGTAGCTTCTTTTATGGCAACTATGTTCTTTATTTCAGCCAGGCGCGCAACTGTTGAAGGCAGTATATTCACCGCAGTTCTGCCCGGCACGTTATACAGGACAAGCGGAAGGCCGGTTGATTTTGCTACCTCTTTATAATGCCTGTAGATGCCCTCCTGAGTAGGTTTATTGTAATAAGGTGAAACAAGCAGCGCTGCATCAGCGCCAACCTTCTCGGCCTTTTTTGTTATCATTATTGTTTCATCGGTTGCGTTTGCACCTGTTCCTGCAATTACAGGCACCCGCTTGTTAACGGTCTTTACTGTTAACTCTATAACCCTGATATGCTCGTCGTAATCAAGGGTTGCTGACTCTCCTGTTGTTCCGCACGGGACAATAGCATTTGTGCCCTGTTTAATGTGCCATTCTATTAAATTGCAGAGAGCTTTTTCATCTACTTTCCTTTTTTTAAACGGCGTGACTATTGCAACTATTGAACCTTTAAACATATTGGCCTCCTTGCCAAATTATTATACAAACTTAATACCGACCATGTATGTGCCGTTATTATATGTTTTCACACTCCATACAACAAGTCCAACCTTATGTGCAGTTGAATTGTCAAGCCTCAATATATGGCCCGGTTCAAGAGGATAGTTTGTTTTAATGCCTATCCCTGCCTCGCTTATATCAACGCCTTTTGCCACAAGGTTCAATACCTTTGTATTCACAATATCAAGAACACTCACAGCAAAATTTATGGTATTGGTAAATGGTTTTCTTTCAAATTTTCTTCTTTCGCTCATTTCTTTCCCCTGATACTTCAATATTTATTTCTCCGGTAAATACCTCTGTTGCAGGGCCTGTCATATAAACATGATTATTCTTAGCCCATTCTATAAATAAATCTCCGCCTGTAAGACGGACTGTAACATTTTTTCCTGTGAGCCCTTTCAGATTTGAAGCAACCGCAGCAGCCGATGCCCCGGTGCCGCACGCCATAGTCTCTCCTGAGCCTCTTTCCCATACCCTCATCTTTATTTCTGAAGAGGTTAGGGCCTCTATAAATTCCACATTGGTTTTCTTTGGGAAAAGCCTGTGCTTTTCGAGCAAAGGCCCATAATAAGTTACAGGGAAATCAGCAACGTTGTCAATAAATATAACAGCGTGCGGATTGCCCATGGAAATGCAGGTTATCTTGAACCGTTTATCCTTAATTGTTAAAGGGTAGTCAATAATTGGCCTGGATGCATGATGCATGATGCACGCTGCACGATTATCCTGCATCTCGAAGCGAGTCTCCGCTGAGAGTCGCTCTGACCTGTATCGTGTATCCTGTATCTTTATGGGTATTTTCTCCGGTTCAAAAATTGGTTCTCCCATATCAACTCTGACCATCCTGCCTTTTTTCTCAGGCCTTATGTTCCCGGCTGGCGTCTCTATATCCAGAACAGTTTTTTTAGACAGCCCCCTGTCCCAGATATATTTGGCAAGGCACCTGATGCCATTGCCGCACATCTCTACTTCGCTGCCGTCGGCATTTAATATTCTCATCTTAAAGTCGGCATTTTTAGAGGGATAAAGCAAAAGGATCTGGTCAGCGCCAATACCAAACCTGCGGTTGCAAATTCTTTTACTTAATTCGCTGATAGCTGATAGCGGATAGCTGACAGCCTGGTTAATGCAGTCAATGAGAATGAAGTCATTGCCAAGGCCGTGCATTTTTGTAAATTTTATTTTCATTACAGAATAACCTTTTAAACCGTTCGAACTGTTTAAACTGTTCAATTAGTTGCTGAACTCACGGTTCAGCAGCAGGAAACCCCTCAGCCGCCGCCATGGCCTTTGTGGGAGATTGATGGAGAATAGGTATTCCCCTCAGACGAACAGCAGAAAGACGACATCTGCTTTTTTACATCCCTTGAGCCGCAATCAGGGCAGGCGGTGTCTTTTTCCGTAGCTCCTATTTTTTGCAGGACTGAAAAAGCCGTGTTGCATTTTTTACATTTATATTCATAAATCGGCATTTTTAACCTCCGGTTATTATATCTTTTATTTTGCCTAATCTATTCCTTTTAAGTCAAATTGGACTCTGCTATAATCAAGTCATGAGAGAGGCAATGCTGTATGAAAAGCTTGAAAACAAAAAGGTGAGGTGTTTTTTATGCGCTCACGGCTGCCATATCTCTGACGGGAAAAGGGGTATTTGTGCTGTCAGGGAAAACATTGGCGGGACTCTTTACAGCCTTGTATACGGCAGGGTCATATCCGCAAATATAGATCCCATCGAGAAAAAACCCCTTTTTCATTTTCTGCCGGCCTCATATTCTTTTTCGATTGCTACAGTGGGCTGCAACTTCAGATGCATGCATTGTCAGAACTATGAAATATCCCAGTTTCCAAGGGAGAGGCCGGATGCGGCAATTCCCGGCAGGGAGATGAAACCAGAGGATGTAGTGAATCTGGCAGAACAAAACAACTGTGCGAGCATATCCTATACCTATACAGAACCGACGATATTTTTTGAGTTTGCATATGATTGCGCACGGCTTGCTCACGAAAAGGGGATAAAGAATGTCTTTGTCAGCAACGGGTATACAAGCCCTGAGGCAACGCGTCTGATAGCGCCTTATCTTGACGGAAACAATATAGATTTCAAGGGGAGTGAGAAGTTTTACAAGGAGATATGCGGTGCAAAGGCTGCTCCTGTCAGGGAGACCATAAGGTTAATGAAGGAACTCGGTGTGTGGGTAGAGGTTACGACGCTGATAATCCCGGGGCATAATGACTCAGAAGAGGATTTAAGGAACATTGCCGGGTTTATAAAATCTGTTGACCCGGCAATGCCGTGGCATGTGTCCCAGTTTTATCCAACATATAAATTAACAAATGTGCCCCGCACTCCTGTTCAAACACTCAGATGGGCACGTCAGATGGGCCTTGATACAGGGCTCAAATATGTTTATGAAGGAAACGTTCCGGGAGAAGGCGGTGAAAATACATACTGCCCGAACTGCAGGGAGCTGCTCATTCAGAGAGTTGGGTACAGCATAGGCGAAAACAAGCTTAAGAATGGCAGATGCTTTAATTGCGACAGCTTAATAGAGGGTTTGTGGAGATAATGACAGCTTGAACTTTTTCAGGTATTCTGTTAAGATTTTTTACAACCAATATGGCTCTCGAAGACATTGAAAAATTAAAAGAAAAGGTCGCAAAGGACCCAAACTCAAAGCTCTTTGTCCCGCTTGCCGATGAATACAGAAAAATGGGTAAGTTTGATGAGGCCATATCTGTTCTGTTGAAAGGGCTGGACAATCAGCCTTCCTACATGAGCGCAAGGGTATCCCTCGGCAAAGTATACCTTGAGAAGAAAATGATGGCTGAGGCCAAGACAGAATTCGAAAAGGTAATATCAGCAATACCCGATAACCTCTTTGCCCACAAAAAATTAGCTGATATTTACAGAGACTCGGAAGATAAGGACAGGGCGATAAGAGAGTACAAGATAGTGCTTAAATTGAATTCGCTGGATGAAGACGCCATGTCTAATCTTAATGCGCTTCAGAGCACACAGGAAGTTGCGGCGACTGTCTTTGAGCAGACCCGGCATGAGGAATCTCCCAAGGTTGAACCTCTGCCTGAAATAAACGAAGAGGATGAAATGTTCCCTGAGGAAGAACCTCCGCAGTCCGGGAGCGAAGACGAGTTTGAAGTGTTCAGAAAATCAATTGCCGAACGTGATTCAGAAGCAGGGGGGCTTGTGTCAGAAGAAGTTGTTTCAGGAAAGGACGCCGGGGATGCGGAAGAAATCATTCCTGAGACAGTTATTGACGAAGAGGAAATAGAAGAGGTGGAAAAAGAGGCATCGGCTTATGTGGATATGTTTAAAGAGCCAGAAGCAGAGGCAGCGCCGGCTGCCCCTTCTCAGGTGCGGGTCGTACCGACTTTTCAGCCTCCGCCGTTTCCTGGCGGGGTACAGATTAAAAAAGGTGAGCCTGTGGCAGGGAAGAGCCCTGAAAAACCGGCATCTAATCTAAGGGAGGCTGAAATCTTTATAGCCGGGGGTAACTATTCAGGGGCAATGAAGGTATACAGGGACATGCTGTCTGCAAGCCCTGAGGATAAATATATCCTGCAGAAGATTGAAGAATTGAGGATGCTGTTAAAGATGCTGGGGAAAGAAGATGATGCAGTGATTGATAAACTGGAATCGTTTGGAGAGGCGATAAAAAAGAGGAAAGATGAGTTTCTCGGTAATACTTAAAGAGACAGTTGACAGGGTTGACGGCGCAGTTTCTGCAATGATAATAGGCGCAGACGGCATGCCGGTTGAAGAGTATGCAAGTGAAAAACTTATAAACCTTGAAGACCTCAGCGCTGAAACATCTGCAATAATAAAGGACATAGCTAACGCTGCCGAGACGCTCGGGCTTGGCGAGGCCAAAGAGTTTTCAATAATATCGGAGAAATGCGGGATAATAATGAGGAAGATAAATGCTGAATACTACTTTGCGCTTATAATCAAGCCGGATGGCAATTACGGGAAGGGCAGGTTTGTTTTAAAGAGCACGATTCCGAAGATAGAAAAAGAATTTTAGCTCCTTAATTCCCGTATCTTTTCCTCCATATCCTCAGGCAAAGGGCTTTTAAACTCAAGATATTCTCCTGTAACCGGATGAATGAACCCGAGCAGTTCTGCATGCAGCATCTGCCGCGGAAATAAAATCTTTTCCTTGGAGTTAACCTCAACCTCAATCTTTTTGCCGTAAGTCCTGTCCCCAAGCACCGGATGTCCGATAGATGCAAAATGGACTCTTATCTGGTGGGTCCTTCCTGTTTTCAGCTTTGCCTCGATTAATACAGCGCCATGGAATCTTTCGATTACCTTCCATGTTGTTACAGCCTCTTTGCCTCTTTTTACCCTTGTTGACATTTTTTTTCTGTCGGATTCAGACCTGCCGATACTCAGGCTGATTACTCCCTTATCTTCCCTGAGATTTCCATAAAGCAGCGCAATATATTTTCTGTTTATTGTTCTTTGTTTAAACTGCCCGGCAAGGTCATAATATGCCCTGTCATCAAGGGCTATAACCATTACGCCTGAGGTGTCCTTGTCGAGCCTGTGGACTACACCCGGCCTTAATGGCCCGCCTATATTTGCAAGTTTTTTGCAGTGATATAAAAGCGCATTCATCAGGGTGCCTCTGCTGTGTCCGGCAGCGGGATAAACCACTATTCCCGAAGGTTTATTGACTACGGCGAGGTATTCGTCTTTATATAATATTTCTAGAGGGAGCGCTTCTGAGATGAGTTCAGAGTTTTTTTCTTCTGTTATTGTTATTTCAATGATATCGCCGGCCTTTGTCCTGTAATTCCGGCTGACAGGCCTGGAATTGATTGTCAAAGAGCCTTTTTCTATTAATTTTTGAATCTGTGAACGGGTAATGCCTGTCTTTTCTGCAGCTAAAATATCTATCCGCTTCCCTGCTTCTTCTTTATTAATTATAATCTTTTCCAATGCCATTGCAGTCTAATTTTACCTTAAATAACAGCCCGAGTGTATTTTTGTCCGCTGATTATTTTTTTTGTTTACACACACCCGTTTAGAGAGCTATACTAACACGCTAATCTTATTTTGAGGGGTGGCTGATGAAAAAAACAGCATTACTGATTTTTTGCTCTATTTTTTTTGCGGTATTTACGGCAGGTGCGCATAATGCCTTTGCACAGGAATTTCCCCTGGTAAATTCTATAGAGGTGAAGGGCCTCAAGAGGATAGAGGAGGGGGCTGTAAAATCCAGGATAACACATAAAACAGGCGAGCCGATGGCAAGCGAGAAGACTGCCAATGACATAAAAAATATTTATAAGATGGGTTACTTTGATGATGTAAAGGTTGAGATAGAGCCGCTTGAGGGCGGGGTAAAGTTGATATACCTGATAAAGGAAAAACCTTCGATCATAAAAATAGATTTCCAGGGGAATAAAGAGTTTGATGATGAAAAACTGAAGGAAAAAATAACAATAACGCCCAACTCCATAGCAGATATTGTTTTAATTCAGGATAATGCCGACAAGCTCCATGCCTTTTATGAGGAAGAGGGCTATTGGCTGTCAGCGATTGTCCCTGTTGTGAACAAGACAAGCGATGATGAGGTTTCACTTACCTATCAGGTAGAGGAAGGCCCCAAGGTAAAGATAAAGGACATAATCCTTGAGGGGAATAAGGCCATGTCAACAAAAGACATAAAAAAGGTGATGAAGACAGATACCTGGTGGTTATTTTCTTTTGTAACATCTTCCGGATACTACAAAAAAGATGAGATGAATTCTGATATGGGAAAAATAAGAGACCTGTATTTCAATAATGGGTATATTAAGGTTGCCGTAACAGACCCGAAGATACAGCTGACACCTGACAAGGAAGGGATGATAATAACAATCCTTATTTCCGAGGGAGACCAGTTCAGTATTTCTTCCATAGGGGTTGAAGGGAACAAGGCATTTTCCGAGGATCAATTAAGAAAGAAGATAAAGTCTTCTTCCCAGGGTGTGTTAAACAGGTCAGTGCTGAAGAAAGATGTAAATGCCATGGTAGATATGTATTCGGAAAAAGGTTATGCGCTTGTGAGCATATATCCGGACTTGATGCCTGATGACGCCAAAAGGCAGGTCAGGGTAATTTTTAAGATTGAGGAAGGCGATATTTACAGGATAGGCAGGATTGAAATATCAGGGAATATAAAGACCAGGGATAAGGTTATAAGGCGCGAGGTGCGTTTCGATGAAGGGGAGACCTTTAATGGCGCACTCCTCAAAAGGACTTACGAGAGGATTAATAACCTTAATTATTTTGAAACTGTTGATTTGCAGCCAAAGCCGCGGCCAGAGGAAAAACTCGTGGACGTTGATATAAAGGTGAAGGAAAAGCCGACAGGTTTTCTCAGTGTGGGAGGCGGATACAGCTCTATTGATAAGCTGATAGGCACTGTGGATATCACGCAGTCCAATCTTTTCGGAAGGGGACAGCATATAAAATTAAAAGGCGAAGTCGGCGGCAGGAGTTCATTTTATGAACTTTCATTCAGGGACCCATGGTTTCTGGATAAACCGGTCCTGTTCGGTACCGGCATTTACAAGACGACAAGAAAATTTATAGGTTATGAAAGAAAAGGAGTAGGCTTTGATGTATCGCTGGGCAAAAGCCTGGCTGAGTACTGGAGAGGCGATATTACATATAACTATGAAAAGGCTACTATATATAATGTAGACTCAAATTCCTCATCGTTAATAAAGTCCCAGGAAGGCTCAAAGACAACGAGCAGCATTACGCCCGGAGTTGCGAGGGACAGCAGGGACAATTTTCTGGACCCTCACACCGGTTCAAGGAATTCCATGTATGTGACTTATGCCGGACTTGGCGGAGACAATAATTTTGTGAAAGCAAATATTGACTCAGGATGGTTTTTCCCTGTATACGAAACTACCTTTTCGCTCAGGGGCCGCTATGGCTACGGGTCAGGCATTTCCGGCAAGCCGCTGCCATTGTATGAAAGGTATTATGTCGGAGGCATATATACTGTCAGGGGCCTTGGTTTCGGCGAGGGAGGGCCAAGGGACAGTTCCGGCAGGGTTGTTGGAGGTACAAAACAGGCTATCTTCAATGCAGAATATGTATTCCCTCTGATTACTGAATTGAAACTTAAGGGCGTTGTATTTTATGATGCAGGCAAGGCATATGATTCATGGAGCGATGAAAGGCTCAGATATACCGCAGGCGGCGGGATAAGGTGGATTTCTCCGATAGGGCCGTTGAGGGTGGAATGGGGATACAATCTGGATCAGAAGCAAGGGGAGAAACAAAGCCGCTGGGAATTCACATTCGGCACTTTTTTCTAAATAAAAATTAAGGTCTACGACCTGTAATAAGGAGGAAAAGATGAAAAAAATATTTTTGGTGGTGCTGGTTGCAGCTATGCTAGCTGCGACAACAGCAATGGCAACTGAGGGGATGAAGATAGGATATATTGACCTGCAACGCGCGCTCGTGGAATCAGATGCAGGCAAAAAGGCAAAGGTTGACCTTGACTCTATCGAGAAATCAAAGAAGGCGGCGATAGATGAGAAGGTAAAGTCCATTAACAAGATTGAAGAGGAACTCGGGAAACAGTCATCGGTCCTTTCGCCAGAGGCAAGAAAGGTAAGAGAAGAGGAACTGGAGAGGCTCCAGAGGGATTTCCAGAGGCTTGTTGCAGACGCCAGGGCAGAGCTTCAGAAGAAAGAGCAGGAGCTTACAGATGCTATTCTTAAAGATATGAGCGAAATTGTGGATGTATACGGAAAGGAAGAGGGGTATACAATTATTATCAGAAGCGAAGTAATCCTTCATGCAAAAAAGGAACTCGACATTACTGATGTGATAATAAAGAAATTCAACGAGGTAAAAGAGAAGTCAAAGGACGAGCCAAAGGAAAAGCCAAAGGAAAAATCAAAAGGCAAAAAATAATATAACCTGCATAAAAAAGGGGCGGCCTGATATCAGGCCGCCCCTTTTTTATTTGTCGCTGCAGCATCTTGGTTCGGGTGACTTCAGGTTTCCGTAGTGGATGAAACTGTGCGCAGGGCAGCCTCCATGACAGCTGTTGTGCAGGATACAGGAGGCCTGAGGGCATGTATTTCTGCTGAAGGTCCTGAAGAATTTGAGCCTTCTGTGGTTCCATATACTTTCGAAACTGTCATGAAGCAGATTCCCCAGCCTGAATTTTTTTATCCCGAAAAACAGATTACAGGGATAGACCGAACCATCCGGCAGCAAACCCAGCTTGGTTGTGCCTGCGGGGCATCTTACTTTTGAAAGTTCCGGATAATGTGCGGTATCCGGGATAAAGCCGGAACAATAGACAGCGCCTGTCATTTGTAACTTAAGCCTTTGTACTGAGAACAGGAACTGGGGAAAAGGCATGGCGTTTTTAATATGCCTGTTTGTGGTCACATCAGGATAAAGAAGATAAAAACTGTCCGGCCCTGAAATAAGTATCCTTTTCAATAATTTTATGTCAATGTCATCCGGAAAGACCATTTTTACTACGGGCCTGTATTTTTTAATAAAGCCCTTTATTTTTTTTAAAGACAGCCTGCTGTTGATTGAAATACCGACATTAGCCTTTGGAAACCTTTCCATAATCTCCGACAGCGCTGCTATGTCTGTTCCGTTGGAACTTATATTAAGGTTAAAGTTTTTCTTTCCGGCATATTCAAGCATGGGAATGATATCTTTGTGCAGCGTGGGCTCTCCGCCCATTATATCCATGGTGTTTATAGCCAGGCCGGCCAGTATGTCAGCCATGCCTCTGAAGTTGCTCAGTGTTATATCATCACAAAAGGGCATTGTCTGATTGAAACAAAAATCACATGAGAGATTGCATCTCATGGTGGGATAGAACTGGATGTAATCGGGCGCTGATTTCATAATGCCTTGTTATTTTAAAGTCTAATCTATTTGAAAATGAACTGCAAATTATTTCAGGATTGATTTTGGTGTTGTGAAATTGGTTAATATAACCAATGGGGCATAAAAATATAAGCGAGAAAGTAGCGGCGTTTCTGCCATGACACTCTTTCTGCTGTCATTTCTTTTAATTTACAGCGGAACGCATTGCTATGCATTCCTTAAGGCAAGGGCTGCCTTTGCCTTTGGGACTGTGACAGGTATTTACCTGGCAGCCTTCATGGTGCTAATGATTTTTGCCCCGTTTATTGTGCGCCTGTCGGAAAGACACGGGTTTGAGTTTACTGCGCGCCTTATGTCTTATGCAGGATATATCTGGCTGGGGCTCCTGTTTTTGTTTTTTTCTTCTTCACTTGTCTTTGATATTTACAGGCTTCTGGTATATTCAGGCGGCCTCATGCTTAAAAGGGATTTATCCGGCGTTGATATTCCTGCCAGGCTATCTTTCTTTATATCTCTTTTTCTTGCAGTCATTATAAGTTTTTACGGGTATTTCGAGGCAGGGAATATCATTACCGAGCGGATAGTAATCAGGACTCCTAAAATCCCAAAAGAGGCCGGCCGGCTTAAGATAGTCCAGATTTCTGATGTGCATATCGGGCTGATTATCAGAGGAGAAAGATTAAAGAGGATTCTGGAACAGGTGAAGGAAGCAGACCCTGATGTTCTGGTATCAACAGGCGATCTGGTAGATGGCCAGATTAATAACATCGGGAAAATGGCAGAACTCTTTAAAGGCATCAAACCAAGATTCGGGAAGTTTGCGATAACAGGGAACCATGAATTTTATGCCGGGCTTGATCGGGCGCTGGCCTTTACAAGGGAGTCGGGCTTTCTGGTTTTGAGAGGAGAGGGGGTAACTGTTGAGGGGCTGATAAACATCGTTGGCGTTGATGACTCTCAGGGGAAGGCTTATGAGGATTTCAAAGATATTCCGGAAAGGGAGTTGCTCTCAGGGCTCCCGAAGGACAAGTTCACTTTACTGCTTAAACACAGGCCGCTTGTTGATAAAACTGCTGCCGGCCTTTTTGACCTGCAGCTTTCAGGACATGCCCATAAGGGGCAGATATTTCCTTTCAGCCTTGTCACGTGGCTTTATTATCCTGTTCATGCAGGATATGCGAATCTTTCCGGCAGTTCCAATCTGTATGTGAGCAGGGGCGCAGGCACAGCCGGGCCTCCAATCCGTTTTTTATCACAGCCTGAAGTGACAGTAATCGAACTTGTCCATGGTGAGTGAGAAATATTTGTATAGTTTGGGCTGTTTTTTATTGTGGACAAATTAAAATCCAATGGAATATACTTTTAGAAAAGCGATGGCAAGAGAGAAACATTATATCGGCAGGCTGTCACCTTCCTTAATTTCATCTGTCAGGTTTTTATTTTTAATAATCTCAACGGTTTTATTTTCTGGCTCTGCCTTTGCCGTATCAGAGGCCGAGAAAAATTTTCTCTACATGTATTTTACGGAAGCTGAGCTTACAGTTGTTTCTGCTACAAAGAGCCTGAAATCCATCACGCGGGTTGCTGAGAATATTTCGGTTGTAACAAAAGAAGATATTGAGTTGATGAATGCGCATACCGTTGCTGAAGCGCTCCAGAAGGTGAACGGCGTGCAGATTGAAATGATAGGCGGGCCCGGGGCCTTTGCCTATCCTTATATCCAGGGCTCGGAATTCAGGCATGTCGCTGTATTCATGGACGGAGTTTTAATCAATATGTTTTCAGACAATGTTGCTGATATAGCCATGCTCCCGGTCCAGCATATCGAAAAAATTGAGATTATCAAAGGCCCGGCGTCTTCAGTCTGGGGTTCATCCCTCGGCGGGGTCATAAACATCATTACGAAATCAGGTGGCAGCAAAGAGAAATCAGGCGGCGCCCTTTCCGGAGCGTATGGGGAACAGGGATTTTATGATTTAAGGACTGAGGTATACGGGAAGAAGGAAAAAACCAAATATTATTTCTATGCTGGCCGGCTGGATGGAGACGGATTCAGGGGGCTTCCGGACAATAGCGGAAATTCATTAAATGACCTTTATATGAAGGTGTCCCATGACCTGACAAGCAGCAGCGAGGTTGTATTGACCACGTTCTATAACAGGGGCGAAAGGGGAGAGGGATACCCTGTCCGTGATTATCTCGATAACAAGAAAATTGAAAATTTATTTACCTCTTTATCCCTGAATATCTCTCTGGGAAAGGGGACCAATCTGTCCATATCCGGGAAATCGGCCATGAGGGACTGGAAATATAATGCAGAGACAATCAGCCTGGCCTCGCGTACCAGTGATTACCATTCAAAGGATAATGATTATGGCTTCAGCGCAAAAATAACCTCGAATCAGGAAGGGCATGCCCTTGTTGCCGGGGTTGACTATGATACGGGAGTAGTCCATACATACGACCCTATTATTGACCTCAACAGAAATAGCAAGATAAGGAAACGGGCTGTTTATGTAAACGACACGATAGCGCTTGGTAAATTTTCTGTTACGCCTGGGCTAAGATACGACAACGAAAAATTAATAGGGGATTTTATCAGCCCGAGCCTTGGCCTTACCTATGACCTCTATGAAAAGACCTTGTTGAGGGCTTATGCTGCAAGGGGCTTTAGTTCACCTCCGTCTCCATGGGGAACTGATAACATAGTGTACGGATACAAGGGCAACCCTGAACTCAAGCCTGAGAAGGTATGGTCCTACCAGCTTGGCTTTGAAACAGGGGTTTTGAAATATCTCTGGCTCAAGACGTCTGCCTTCAGGCATGAGATAAGAGACGCCATAAATGAGAGTAAAGAAATAGTTGATGACCCTGTTTATACTTCAACCGCAGTAAATGAGGGCAAGACAAGGAGACAGGGCTTTGAGGCAGAGATTAAGACCCTGCCGTTTTATCATCTTACGCTTTCAGCAGGCGCAACATATATCCAGAACAAGAACCGCATTACAGGAGAGACAATTCGTAATTCCCCGAAATATACCTATGACGCAGGCCTCAAATATGATGACGAAAAATCATGGAAGGCGCTTCTTACAGGGCATTATGTATGGTGGAATTCGATGAGGGCAGGGAAATATGATTCGTTCCTCGTTGACTTCAACATCATCAAAAGATTTTACAAAAAGGCCAACCGGGAATCAGAGGTTTTTGCAACAGTCCACAATATTTTTGATGCCGCGCAGCAAACTTCTGTTTATTACAGGTATCCTGACAGATGGATGGAGGCAGGGATACGGTTTAAGTTCTAACTCAGGGCTTCATCAGCCTCATTGGGGCTGTTAATGTCAGCGTAGAGGAGGAAGGGCATGAAACGCATCACAGTTCTTGACAAAGGGGCAAAAAAAGAAGAGATGACCATGGCTTGCTGTAAGAGTGGCCCCACAAGGGGGTAAGGAGCATAACGCTTAAAAGGGGAGAAATATTCTCCCCTTTTTTATTAATTGGTTTATTAAATGATATTATCAAGATACTGCAAAATCTATACTGATACAGCCGGGCCCGGCAAGGTAGTCCTATTCTCTACTAAAAAGGCATCTAAAATCTCTGTGCCTGAATCCATGCTCGAAGACATCAGAAAGAACAATCTCTCTGAAGAAGAGAGAGAGACCCTTTCTGCTCTCGGGTTTCTTGTGAACACTGCGGATGAAGAGAGAACAGAGATTCTCGGCTTCGTAGATGAACTCAATGCGGCGGATAAGATTTTTTCAATACAACTGGTTCTGAACCTTGACTGCAACCTCGCCTGCGGCTACTGTTTTGAGGGCAGCAGGAAAGGGAAGTTTTATATGGCGAGGGAGACAGCGGATAAATTTATTGAGTTTGTGAAAGCAAAAATCACCTCCCCGCTCCCCTCCTTGTCAAGGAGGGGACAAAGGGGTGGTTTTGAAGAAATAAGGATTACCTTTTACGGCGGTGAACCTCTCCTCAGCATGGATTTAATCCTCTTTGTATCGAATGCCATAAAATCATTTGCTATAGAAAAAGGCATAAAATATACAGGCAGGCTGGTAACGAATGGGACGCTTCTTACCCCTCAGTCAGCCGCAAAACTGCGGCACTCGGGAATAAAGGCTGCAAGCATAACCCTTGACGGGCCTGAACCTGTCCATGATGCATCAAGGCCCTTCAGAGGCGGAAACGGCAGTTTCAGGGCGATTATGAAAAACATTAAGGAAGCAGGCGATATAATAGACCTTGAACTCGGAGGGAACTATACTAAAAATAATTATCACCGGTTTCCCGAGCTTCTCGATTATCTTATCGCTGAAGGCCTGACTCCTGAAAAGGTTTTCTCTATGCAGTTCTATCCTGTTATTCAGGAGGCTGCGGGGGTTGTAAATCATGATTTCGGAGACGGATGCAGTTCAGTCAATGAGCCCTGGATATTCGAGGCGGAACTTTTTCTCCGCGAAGAGATTATGAAAAGGGGATACAGGACTTCGAGGATTATCCCTTCTGTTTGTTTCATTGAATTGAGAAACAAGATTATTGTGAATTATGACGGAGCGCTCTATAAATGTTCGGGGCTTATCGGCAGAAAAGAATTTTGCGCCGGTGATTTGCAAAACGGGATAAAAGATTATAGACTCTCTCATAAGCTCGATAACTGGAAGAATGATGAATGCCTCGACTGCGCCTACCTGCCTTTGTGTTTCGGAGGATGCAGGTATATGAAGCTTCTGCGGGACGGTAACATGAACGGGGTGGACTGTAAGAAAAAGTATTTGGACGCAATAGTTGAGGCTGCGGTAAGGCAGGATATCAGATATAAAGCGGGAACATAGAGGATACTGCCTCTAAAATTATTACACTCGGGGAGCGTATAATCAGAAAGAATATCTTTTTAATAATGTGCCTGTTGCTTTTGCTGCTGTTTTGCGCTGCCTTTTCAGAAGCTTATGAAGTAGTTGTCTTAAAAAGCTCGGACATTGCCCCCTATAACGAGGCCCTGGAAGGATTTAAAAGCTCCTGCAATTGTAATGTAAGAGAGTTAGACCTCTCAGAAACAGCAGACCATGATATCGTAAGAAAAATTCTTAAAATCAATCCGGATGTTGTCCTTGCCATAGGAATGGACTCCCTCAACCATGCAGAGCGGCTTAAAGATGTAACTGTTGTTTATACAATGGCGCCTTATTTCCAACCCGTCAGTTCAGATCGGATAAGCATATCCGGAGTCAGCATGAGTATATCCCCTGAGAAATATCTGGACACAATGCTTGCGGTATTTCCTGATGCAAAACGGATTGGCGTGGTCTACGACCCGAAAAATATGGATGCATTCATAATGGAAGCGTCGCAGCTCGCCCAGTCTAAAGGTATAACCCTGGTTTTGAAGAAGGCTTCCAGTCCCGGCAGTGTGCCGTCTCTTATAGACAGGATGAAAGAAAAAATAGATATATTGTGGATGCTGCCTGATACAACTGTCATAAATTCAGAGACTATTAATTATATGCTGCTTTTTTCGTTTCAGAATAAGGTGCCTCTTTTTACTTTCTCGAAAAAATATCTGGAAATGGGGGCTGTTGCAGCCCTGACTATTGACCCGTTTGACCTGGGCGCGCAGGCTGGCGAGATTGCAAAAAAGCTGAGCGCTGATGGAAATGTTAAAACGCCTGTCAGGATAAATGCAAGGAAGGCAGTTCTTGCAGTCAATAAGAAAGTGGCGAAGAAGATGGGAATAAGAATCAGGGAAGAAATTATTAAGAGAGGTAATAATGAGTAAATTTAATTATATAAAAGAGAGGTTTTTTATGAAGGGTAATAAAATATTTTTTGAAAGGGCCAGGAACAGCCTGAGTTTTAAGATATTCATATTCTTCAGCGCTTTTATCATAATGATATCTTCAGGCTTTATATGGTTTTCAGCATATCACGATCTCAGGGCGGCCAATGAAGACCTGATAAAAAGCGGGGAAACGCTTTCAGGTTTTCTGGCTTACAGCACGAGGACCTGGGTCTTTGCCGAGAACAGGGAGATGTTAAGCGACTCTGTTCAGGGTATTATGAACCAGAAAAACGTCCTTGCCGTGGCAATATATAATGCGGACCATAAGCTTTTATTTTCTGAAATAAAGGGCCCTCTTAAAAAGGGGCAAAAATTAGGGGATGAGGGCGCGGGGCTTGCCGCGATGCCCGGAGATAAAAGGGTTTTAATAACCGAAGGCAAGGACACTGTTGAATTTCTGTCACCTGTAGTTCTTGAATCGTATCTGCACAGTGAGGAGGCGCTCTATTTTGCCAATATACCCTCTGCCGGGAGAAAAAATGTTATAGGGTATGTGAAGGTCGTGCTCGATAAGACTATTCTCAGAAAAGAAATAAGGACAATCGTTTTTAAAAGCATCGGCATTGCAATATCATTTTTATTCCTGGGCGCTCTCGTTATATATGTTACTTTCAAAAAAGTTTTAAGGCCGCTTATCAGGCTTACTAAAGCTGTGGACTTGTTCGGTAAGGGAGAGTTTATTGAAAAAGTGCCGGTAGAGTCATCGGATGAAATAGGCAAGCTTGCAATGGCATTTAACAGTATGACCGACAATTTAAAAGGCAGAGATGCGGAAAACCGGCTGCTCGAAGAACAGCTCCGGCATTCACAGAAGATGGAGACGGTCGGGACGCTGACCGGAGGCATTGCCCATGATTTTAACAATATTCTTACAACCATAATGAATTGCGGGAATATCCTGGAGCTGAAGATGGGTAAAAATGAGCCGTTGAGGACTTATGTCTCTCAGATACTTGCTGCTTCGGAAAGGGCGGCTAACCTTACAAACGGCCTCCTTTCATTCAGCAGGAAGCAGATAATCAAGCCGAGGCCTGTACGGCTCAATGATATTGTGATAAAGGTGGAAAAGCTCCTGCATCTGATTATCGGCGAAAACATAAAACTGAAAACAATGCTTGCCGGAGAGGATTTAACAGTGATAGCTGACAGCGGCCAGATAGAGCAGGTGTTAATAAACCTGTGCACAAATGCGCGGGACGCCATGCCGGAAGGAGGTAAATTAACCATAAAAACTGAATTGGCGGAATTGGACCCTGAATTCAGGAAAACCCATAGTTATGGCAAGCCCGGACTATATGCTGTTGTCTCTGTTACAGATACAGGGGCGGGCATGGATGAGAAGACGCGGGAAAGGATATTTGAGCCGTTCTTTACAACCAAAGATGTAGGCAAAGGCACAGGGCTTGGGCTTTCCATAGCGTACGGGATAATCAGGCAGCATAATGGCTATATTAACTGTGAGAGTGAAACAGGCAAAGGCACAACCTTCAGGGCATATCTGCCATTAACTGAATCACTGTGTGAAGAAACAGGGTCTGCGGCAGGTATTGCCATGCTGCGTGGGAGTGAAACAGTGCTTGTCGCAGAAGATGATTCAGATGTAAGAGAAGTCACAAGAGATATCCTTGAGGAATTCGGGTATAAGGTCATAGAGGCAACTGACGGAGAGGATGCGGTAAATAAGTTTATTGAGAATGAGGACAGGATAGGATTTTTGTTATTTGATGTGAAGATGCCAAAAAAGAACGGCAAAGAAGCCTTCGATGAGATAAAGAAAATACGGCCTGATATTAAGGCGCTTCTTTTAAGCGGGTATGCAGACGATGTTATCGATAAAGAAAGATTGCATGAAGACGGGATAAACCTTATGACAAAACCGGTCCCGCCAGCAGAGCTTTTACAAAAGATAAGGGAACTGCTTGATAGATAAGCCGGCATCTGCAATTTCCCGTTAATGAATAAGCCTGAGCTATTCTAAACATCTTTTAATCTTTGAGATGCAAACTCTTTTAATAGAACCGTGATTTTCCCGACCTCATCTGTCCGGGGCAGTTTTGCAGAAATCAGTCTTATATAGTCCCTTTCCAGCAATAACCTGAATGAAGTCCTGAAATTCAGGTCATATATCCATGAAAGCTGCAAAAGCCTGAAATCGTTCAAGGTCCTGAGTGATGTAAGAGATATCAGCTGTTTTTTATAAATGCGGGAAAGTACGGTTTTTGAATAATCAGGAGTGTCAGGCAATCCAAGGGCTGCCGCTGAGGCCTTTTCATCCCCGCTGCTTTCATAATATTCAAAAAACACACGCCATATATCCAATTTGTCGGCATCCCGTATTAACTTTAAGAAGAGCAGCGCCTTTTGATTTTTCAGGGCCGGTATGCCAAAGGCATTATGGAATTTTACTGAGTTGATAACTATCTTCTGTTCGTCTTCAGAAAGATTTTTAATAAATTCTTCCTGTTCCAGAATCTCTGCACCGAGTTTCCCGTGATTTACGGAGATACTGTCACGGAATGTTTTATATTTTTCATACTGGGAAAACCTTCCGACATCATGGAAAAGGGCAACAGTTTCAGCCAGCATAATATCATTTTTGCTTAAGCGCTGTTCTGTTGCTATCAGGACTATGTTCTTACATACCTCATGGGTATGTGCTTCCTTCAGCGCTATATTTTTCTGATGCTCTGCATCGGAAAAATAAAATGACCCGCAGTAGTCAGAAAACCGGTTTTTCAGGACATTCAAATCATTAAGATTCATTTTTCATAAAAGCCGGGAAGGGAGCGGCCTCCTGGCCGGCTGATAATGAATTATAACACGGCTGAACCCTGCCTCAGCAAGACGTAGGATCTGCTTTTTCCCGACATCTGCACTATCCAAAGGCATTTCCAGTTTATTTTAAATCTGCTATACTTTAAAATACAGACATGAAACATGAAGGAACAGTGGACAATGGCTCTGTAATCGGAAGGGGCAAGGTTTTTTTTCTCCGTCTTAATATTGCAAAAAAAATGCTCCTTGGGTACCTGTCTCTCTCTATCTTAACGGTCTTAATTTCTGTTTTTGCGCTTTCAAGCCTCGAGAGGATTAACAGCATCAATAACAGCGTCATCAAAACAGATGTTCCCCTCATTGAGGCTACAGACAAGATGATTGACAACCTGCTTGCGCAGGAGCTTTACGGCCGCCGCTATGTTCTTCTCAAGAGTCCTGATATGCTGGAGCTGTTCTGGAGAAGGAGTGAGGAGTTCAATCACCAGGTCGAGCAGGTCAGCAGCCTGAAAGGGGTTGAAAATGTGCCTGTCAGCCGCATGGTTTCTCTCCATAAGGAATATAACAGCCTTTTTATTAAAGGGGTTGATTATATGGGAACTCCATCTTCTTTGTCTGCAAAGAAGTATGATGCGCAGATTATGAAAAAGCAGGAAGAGCTTATTAAATTGATTAAAGATGTATCTGCCAGGGCCCGCAGTGACCAGAAGAAAAAAACCCTCATGACCGCAGGTATCGGTACTATGGCATTTCGGGTTTCAGCGGTGTTAAGCGCCCTTGGCATACTGATAGGCATTAGCGCTGCAATACTGATTACCAAAAATATTTCAGGCTCGATCCGTAAATTGAAATATGCAACCAAGCAGATATCAGAAGGGGCATTTGACTATACGCCGGATATAGAGAATCAGGATGAGTTAGGCGAGCTGTCGGATTCTTTTGGCATAATGGCCCAAAGGCTGAAACGGCTGGAAGAGATGAATTTAGATGCAAGCCCTTTAACACGCCTGCCGGGCGGCGTGGCAATAGAAAATGTCGTAAAAAAACGGCTTGAGTCCAACGCCCTGATAGCATTCTGCCTAGTCGACCTGGATAATTTTAAGGTGTTTAATGACCGGTATGGATATGCCAGGGGCAGCGAAGTAATAAAGGCCACTGCCGGAATAATAGAGAATACAGTTGAGGGGCACGGAACAAATGATGATTTTATCGGGCATATCGGCGGAGACGACTTTATAGTAGTTTCATCGCCGGACCGGTATAAAAAAATCTGCAATGCTATTATTGATGCATTTGATAAGATGATACCTGATTTTTACGATTCAGAAGACAGAAAAAAGGGGTATATCGAAGGGAAGACACGCCAGGGACAGGAGATGACCTTTCCCATCATGACAGTATCAATAGCCGTTGTTACAAACCAGCACCGCAAGCTTATAAATACTATACAGGTAGGTGAACTGGCTGCTGAGTTGAAGGACTATGCCAAATCCATTCCCGGCAGCCTTTATGTAGTTGACAAGCGCAGGAAAGATCCTCAGCAGGAAATGTCTGATCAAAATGTTATCAGGTTCCCTAAAAAATCAGGCGGGGCAAGCGTATAAAAAATGTTCGGGACGCATAGTATAGCCAGATTGGTTTTGTTAGTTTTTATCGTGCTGCTGCTGTCTCAGTGCACTCCGGCGCCTTTGCACAAAGATGCAGGGCTAAAGGATATGAAATTTTCCGCCGGGCTAAAACCCAAAGATTTCCCCAAAGAGATTGCAAGGCTGGAAAAAATAGCTAAAACGCATCCTGATGTGTCTGTGCAGGCCAGGGCACATCTTCAGCTTGCCATGCTCTTTTTGGACTATAGAAACCCTGCTGTTAATTATCTCAGGGCGCTTAGGGAGCTTGAGGCATATATTTCTCTTGACCCTGAAGGGGGCCGGGCAGATGAGGTCCAGACCTGGCGGGCGCTGTTAAACAAGATAGAACTTTTGACAAAAGAGAATAATGTGATAAAAGAGGAAAATCAGAAGATGAAAGGTATTATTGAAAATATGAAGTCCCTCGATATCCAGCTTGAACAAAAGAGGAAAAAGTATTAGGGGATATATCTTCCCTCCGGCTTTGTCCCTGCATTGAATTAAGGCGTGATTAAAAAGACATCCCAAGTCTGATCTTGGCATACACAAAGAAAAAAGGAAGGGGGACTTGAATTTTCCGCCGGCTTACAGAGCCTTTGGCGTACAAGTACGCCGTCAGATTACCAAATATCGAGGGGGTTTTTACCTGAATCAAAACCCCCTCGTTCTGCCTTCATTCATTTTTTCCTGAATCTTTGTGCCCTGTTTTCTTTCCTGCGTCTTTTGCTTCCTCTTTATGCTTTTTGCCTGCAAGGTATGCCTCGGACGGCCTCCAGTTGAATGTTGCAACGCTGGATACTCCCTCGATAACACCGCCGAACAGTTTTGTTCCTACAACCTTCACTAATACTGCAATCCCTATGAACGGAAGAAAAGTAGCATATACAAGGCCCAGGATAGGGCTTGCCAGCAAAATTACAGCAGGATGGGCGTTGTAATATGTTGCCGAGCTGTCACCAGGAAGCACGCTGCCGGATTCGATGGTGATGCGCTCACCTGTTGAGAAGTTCCAGTAATTTCCTCCTTTTACTCTCTCTCCGCCTATGTGTTTTAGCTTTAACATTTTTACTCCTCCTTTCGTAATTTGTCTGATTATGCCGTCAGACATGTTTTTTTTAACCCTTGCTGCCTTACTCTCTTACCTCTACCTCCTTTTTTATTTCTTGATTCTAGCGTAACAGAAGGGCGGTCTTCGCACAATTGGAAGAAGTTCCTATTTAAAGGGGTAAACTTGTCTTATATTCAGTGGTAAAATAGCTAAAGGGCTTGAAAAGCCGGGAGCGGGACTTGAACCCGCGGCCTGCTGATTACGAATCAGCTGCACTACCACTGTGCTATCCCGGCGTTAGCTTACATTATACATTTTTAAAACAATCAGGATATAGTGTTTAAGCGGTTTTATTTTGCCGATATTACGGAAAGAATGTCCGCCTCAGGCGGATTCGCCGGGGCGAAAGCGAAAATATTATATCCTGATTATTAACCATTATCTATTATATTCCATCATCGCCTCTTTTTCAGGCTCATCAGGAAATTCCCTGTATTTTGGAGAAAAGTGCATTACCACAAGGTTCTTAACGCCTGCCTCCCTTGCAATTCTCCCTGCGGTCTTTGCCGTCAGGTGATGCCTCTCTACAGCCCTTTCCCTGTCTTTCTCGAGGAAATATGCCTCGCAGTAAAGCGTATCAGAGTCTTCCACAAAAGCAATTATTTTTTTTATGTTGGCTTCGTCCATAGAAGAATCCGATATGTATGATACCTTTTGCCCCCTTGTTATCTTTGCAATACCTTCCAGCTCTTTCATCGAATATTTACTGCCTGATATCTTAAATTCCGTTTTTACGGAGGCATTTTCCCTGACTGCCTTTTTGAATTCAGAGAGCCACTGCCCGACAGGAAGCCCCATTCCACTGAGCGCTGCCTTGTCTATGTTTATGTGAAAATCCTCTTTAAGAGAAAACCCGAGGCTCGGTATCTGATGTTTCAGGCATACAGCCTTTATCTCAAAAGGCGGTTCCTTTAAAACAATCCCGTCGAAGGATATTTTTTCATAATCTTTTCTGCGGAAACAGTTTTCTGCATAAAAACCCGCATGTCTTATAAAGCCCTCTTCTATCCCGAAGACTTCTATCCTGAGAGGATATTCCTGAATCAGGTTCCATGTGTATCCCTTAAGCTTCCCTTCGGCGCACTCTATTATATTGGCAGGGCCGAATATCTTCAGAGGAGTTTCTCTTCTGAGGAGCGCCCTCAGCATAATATCAAATCCTATGAAATGGTCTATGTGGGTATGTGTTACAAAGACGTCGGTTACCTTCTGGATATCGCTTGGGCTCAACCTGTTTATGAATCCGAGGTCAAAGAGGAAGGCGCGTTTTTCCCTGAGCACCCTTATATATACGCATGGGTCTTCAAATGAATTATTTACAAGCCTGTGATGAAAAGTTGGTTTCATAGGGGATTATATCCTATTGTGATATAATATGAAAATCAAAAATGTAAAACTTAAGGCTGGTTGACAGGAAGCCCGTAACTTTGCATTTTTAATCTTGAATTTTTGAATTTATACCGGAGGATATATGTCTGAACTTAGAAAAGATCCTATTGTCGGGCGCTGGGTAATTATCTCTGTTGAAAGGGGCAAAAGGCCGACTGACTTCATATCGCCTTCACAGAGAAAGAAGGGAGGGTTCTGCCCGTTCTGCCCCGGCAATGAGCACACAGCGCCGCCGGAGATAATGGCCTTCAGGCCTGTGGACACTCAGCCTAATTCAGCAGGCTGGACTTTGCGCGTTGTGCCCAATAAATTTCCTGCGCTCCAGATACATGGCGAATTAAGCAAGACTGGCGAAGGAATCTTTGATAAGATGAGCGGGACCGGGGCGCATGAGGTTGTCATAGAGACGCCCCAGCATAATCTTTCCATATCAACAATGACCCTTAAGGCAGTTGAAGATGTGCTGTGGGCCTACTACCTGAGGCTTAATGACCTGAAAAAAGACCAGAGATTCAGATACGTTTTGATATTCAAAAACGAGGGGGAGGATGCAGGCGCCTCTCTGGAGCATACGCACAGCCAGCTCATAGCCCTTCCTATCGTGCCAAAACTTGTTAAGGAAGAGCTTGATGCAGCAGAACAGTATTTCCATTTTAAGGAGAGATGTATTTTCTGCGATGTGATAAGTCAGGAGCTTGAAGACGGCAAGCGCGTAATATATGAAAACAAAAATTATCTGGCCCTTGCCCCCTTTGCGCCAAGGGCCCCTTTTGAGACATGGATTTTGCCAAAGCAGCATGAATCTTCCTTTTATCCTCCTAATAAGGACTTTTCGATGCTTGCAGATATACTCCAGAGGATACTTAAGCAGATGGACAGGATACTTGATGTGCCTCCGTATAATTTCATCATTCACACATCACCCTTCTATGATGAGACGAACGACTACTATCACTGGCATATTGAGATAATGCCGACTCTGACAAAGACGGCTGGCTTTGAGTGGGGGTCAGGTTTTTATATAAATCCGACGCCTCCGGAGGAGGCCGCAAAGTTTATGAGAGAGGCAAAGATATAACAATGCAAAATGCAAATTGCAGATTGCAAATTGCGAATTTAAGAAAATTTCAGACCCCGGTGAAGTTTTTTGTTTTGCATTTTCCATTTTGCATTTTCCATTTTACAACCGAGCGGAGTTCGAGGTGAAGATACTCATTGCAACGCCTGAGGCAGTGCCGTTTGCCAAGACAGGCGGGCTTGCGGATGTGACCGGAGCGCTGCTTGGTGAATACAACAGAAAGAAGGAGGAGGCATGCCTTATCATGCCTCTTTATAAAGGGGTAAGGGAAAAATTCAGGCTTAAAAATACAGGGCTGAAGGTCAAGGTGCCTGTGAGCAACAATAATGTTACAGGGCGGATATTCAGCAGCGGCCCGCAGGCGGATAAAGCGGCAGCCTATTTTCTTGAGTGTAATGAGTTTTTTGACAGGGACGATCTCTATGGCACTCCACTTGGCGACTATTCTGACAATGCGTCACGGTTTGTGTTTTTTTCCAGAGGAATACTTGAGGCATGCAAGGCGCTTGAATTCAAACCCGATGTGATCCATTGCAATGACTGGCAGACCGGGCTGTTGCCCATGTATCTTAAGACTTTGTACAGGCGTGACAGGTTCTTCAGCGGGACTGCTTCAGTAATTACAATTCACAATCTCGGTTATCAGGGATTGTTCCCTCCCTCAGCAATGCCGTTGACCGGGTTTGATCCTGTATGGTTTAATCCTGAGGGGATTGAGTTTTATGGAAAGATAAGTTTTTTGAAGGCCGGTTTAATATTTGCAGATTTCATAACCACCGTCAGCAACAACTATGCAAGGGAGATATTGGGACGGGAGCACGGTTTCGGGCTTGACGGGGTTTTGAGGAAAAGGGCGTCAGCTCTTGCAGGGATTGTAAACGGCATAGACTATAACGAATGGAATCCGGAGTCAGACAGCCTTATACAAAAAAAGTACAGTGTTATAAATATCGAAGGAAAAAGAAGATGCAAGCTGCAGCTCCTGGAAGACTGCTCAATAAAACCGGATATCAAAATGCCTGTTACAGGCATGGTAGGCAGGCTGTCCAGCCAGAAGGGAGTTGACCTTGTTTTAGAGGCACTTGAAGAGATTATTTCAACAGGAGCAAATCTTATTATCCTCGGCAAGGGAGATGAGATTTTTCATAAGAAATTGTCTGATGCCGCAGAAAAATATAAAGGCAGAGTATATGTAAAGATTGGGTTTGAAGAAAGCCTGGCCCATAAGATATATGCCGGCGCTGATATGTTCCTGATGCCGTCAGGATATGAACCTTGCGGCCTGGGACAGCTAATTGCCATGAGGTATGGAACAATTCCCGTCGCGAGAAAGACCGGCGGGCTTGCAGACACGGTCATGGACTATGAACCGCTTACAGGCAACGGCACCGGTTTTCTCTTTTCTGATTATACATCCTCTGCACTCTCGGGGTGCCTCAAACGGGCATTATGCGTATATGTTGATAAAATCAGATGGCAGAAGCTGGTTCTTAATGCAATGAAGACGGATTTTTCATGGGGGAACTCTGCAAAAAAATATATCGGGCTTTATAACCGTGTTATAGAAGTGAAAAGGCAATAAGAGGGTATATGGGCATCAGGGCAAAACTTATACTTTTTTCAATAGCCTTTATTTTACTCACCGCAGCGCTTGTTGCCGGAAGTTTTCTTATTTTTGATCGCATGAGCAGTAATTTTGCAAGTCAGAAGGCAGTTACTGAAGAGCATAATCTTTACGAGGAATGGAAGTCATCCGTAATAGATTTCGTCATGGCTGCCGAAGGATGGGGCATCACAGGCAATGCCAGGTTCAAAAGAGAATATCGCCAAAAACTGAAAGAAACTTATAAGGCATTTAGCCGCCTCCATAGATCTACGCAGGACAAAGAAGTCATAGAAGTAATAGGAAAGGACTTCGAGGAGCTGAAGGGGTTGGCAAATGCCGTTGTGTCTGTGGAACAGCCGGTGGGAGACAGGGATGTGCTTCTTATGATGCGCAGGCTTAAGGAAAAAGAAGGAGATATACGTGATAAACTGGATGTCTTGCGCAACAGGTCAATAAGCGCTCTCACAACCGCCATTAGCCTTGGCGAAAAGATTGAGAGGCAGATAGCGTTTTATCTTGCTGCCCTCTTTGTCTTCAGCTCCTTTGCATTTATATCCCTTACCCTTTTTATGAAAAGGATGATTACAGCGCCGTTTAATGATCTGCTCAGGGCAACAGAAATGGTAAACAAGGGAGAGTTGGCCTACAGGATTGGTTCCAGGAGGGGGGATGAATTCGGAATAATTTCTAAAAGATTTGATGAGATGGTGGAAAGACTCCAGGACACAAGCACAAAGGTGCAGAATAAACTTACAGAGACAGAACTGCTGCTCAGGACGGCAAGGATAGCAGCCACTACCCCTGAGCTTAAGGATGCGCTTGGCATGATTACCGAGACTGTTGCCAACAAACTTGGGAAAGGGGCCTGCTCTACATATCTTTTCAGACAGGAAAGAGCTGCATTCTGTCTTGAGGCAGGCAGCGGGACAGGAGTAACAACCGGGAATAAATGCCTGCCTCTTAATAACAGTATCGTAGAGGAAGTTATTAAAAATCTCAAACATGTTGTTATAAATGATATAGAGGCGGAAAATCCTCTCTTGGGGGGTGAAGGAGGAAAGGATGATTTCGGCAGGTTCGGGTCTCTCTTAGTTGTCCCGATTGTCAGGGATAGCCATTGTTTCGGGCTGTTTGTGCTTAAAACAGATAATGCATATGGTTTCAGGGAAGATGAGATTAATACAATGGACATAGTCGCTCACACCATAAGTTCTGTCGTACGAAATTCTGAACTCTACACATCAACAAAAAATCAATTACAGAAACTTACAGTTTTATATGAATTAGGCACAACTGTTACATCGGTAATGGACCTGGATGAACTGTTAAGAATAGTGGCATCTGAGATTACAAAACTCATCGAGGCAAGGGGTTGCATTATAAGATTACGCGAGGGTGATGTCCTGAGGATAAAATCTTCTTACGGGCTGGCAGAGGACCTGAAAGAGCAGATGGATCTGGAGGTCGGGAAGGGCATAGCAGGGTGGGTTGCAAAGGAGGCTCAACCCCTGCTTGTTGAAGATGTGTCCAAAATGCCTCTTGATATGAGAGTGCCTGTAATTGATGTTAAATCTGTGGTATGTGTGCCGCTTAAGGTTGGCGGGAAGGTCATAGGAACCCTCGGCCTTTATGACAAGATGGATGTTGACGGAGGGGTGATGTCATTTTCTGTAGATGACATGAATATAGCAATTGCCTTTGCATCCATATCAGCAGTAGCCATAGAAAAGGCGAAGATTTACGAGAGTGAACGCCTGAGCGAAAGGCAGGCTGTTGAGGCAAAAAAGAGGATGGATATCCTCTTTGACAGCGTGCAGGGCGGCATAGTTACACTCGGTAAAGACTTTGAGATAATATCAGTAAACAAATTTGTAGAGGATTGGACAAATAAGACTGCCGGCGAGATGGTGGGCAGAAGCGCAATAGAAGTTTTTCATAAGGAAGAGGGAATATGCCCTCATTGCGTTGCAAAGGTTACGTATGAAACAGGACAGATAAACTCTATAACACAGTCTAAAGGAGTGAACTATGCGGAGCTGACATCGTATCCGGTTAAGGACGATGACGGAAACATTACCGGATGTGTCGTATTTATACAGGATATCACTGACAGGATACTTTATCATGAGGAGATACTGGGCCTGTATAAAGAGGTCGCGCAGACAAAAGACTATCTTGAAAGCCTCATAGGCAATTCAGCCGATGCAATAGTTACTTCTGATCTCCATGGAGTTATAACCTCGTGGAACCAGGGGGCCGAGAGGATATTCGGCTACACGGATACCGATGCCGTAGGCAAGTTTCTGCCGTTTGCCCCGCAGTTTCTCATAGAAGCAGAAAAAGGCAATATCGAAAGGATAAAAAAAGGAGAGACCCTCAAGGATATAGAGACCTTGAGACAGAAGAAGGACGGCTCAATAATAGAGGTGAGCCTGACGCTTTCAGCCATAAAGGATTCGGCAGGCGAGGTTATCGGGATAAGCGGCATATCGAGGGATATATCGGAAAGGAAGCGGGTTGAAAAGGAACTCATAAGAAGGAATCAGGAACTGTCAAGGTTATTTTTCATAAGCTCTGCAATGAGAGGCACGCTGGACCTTGAGAGGCTGCTCAGGATGGTATTGACTGCCGTAACAATGAGTGACGGCCTTGGCTTTAACAGGGCGATCCTTTTTCTTGTTGATGAGAAAAAGGGCGTTGTGAAAGGCGCTATGGGTGTCGGCCCCGCAAGCCCTGAAGAGGCATGGCGTATATGGGAGAAGCTTTCCATAGAAAAGAGGACGCTTCCCGATATAATGCACGATATAGAAACAGGCCCTCTGAGAAAGGACTCTTTTCTTGACAGATTGACTCTTGGCATGGAAATTTCGATTGAAGAGGATACTGTACTTACACGGACAGTTAAAGAAAAAATAGCTATTAATGTACAGGATATTAAAACTGAACCATTGTCTGATCCCATTCTCATACAGCAGCTTGGAACCCAGGCGTATGCAACTGTGCCGCTTATCTCAAGGGACAGGGTCATAGGTGTATTATGGGTGGATAATTTTTTTACCAGGCGCCTGATAACTGATGAGGACATGAAATTTCTCGCCGGTTTTTCGAACCAGGTTGCAAGCGCTGTTGAGAGCGCAAGGCTGTTTGAAAAGGTGTCGCGGGCGGAAGCGGAACTGGAGAATATCTTCAGGTCTATCTCGGATATGGTCTATATAACTGATAAGGACTACACGATAAAAAATATAAATAAGGCAGTGGCCGACAGGATAGGGAGGCCTGCCGAAGAGATAATAGGCAGTAAATGTTACAAGGTATTTCACGGCATGAATGAGCCGTGGGCGGAATGTCCGCACCACAAGACAGTTACAACAATGAAGGCATATATCGAGGAGGTTGAGGATAAGTATCTGGGAGGGACATTTTTAACCTCGAGTTCTCCTGTGTTTGATGCAGGGGGGGAATTTCTTGGGACGGTCCACGTTGTCAGGAATATCACTGAATTGAACAACCTCAGGGAGAAACTGGTTGCAGCGGAAAGGATGGCAGCCCTCGGAGAAGTTGCAGCAAAGGTTGCGCATGAGATAAGAAACCCGTTGGTCTCTGTTGGAGGGTTTGCAAGAAGACTTGAGAAAAAACTTGACGGAAACCTCAAGGAATATGCAGGCATTATAGCAAAAGAGGTTGGGAGGCTTGAGAATATTCTCAAGGAGATACTGGGATTTGTAAAAGAGGCCAGGTTGGCAAGGGAGAGCGTTGATATTAATAGGATTATTAACGACATCATATCGCTGGTGGAAGCAGACCTGAAGGAAAGGGGGATTATGCTTTTAAAAGACCTTGGAGAGACGCCGCTGGTCTTTATGGACCCTAACAGGGGTAAAGAGGCATTGCTCAATATATTCAATAATGCTATCCAGGCATTAACCACACAGGGCACAATAGCAGTAAAGACCTATGCGACAGAAGATTCTGTCGTGGTTGAGATAAGCGATACAGGGCCCGGCATAGACGAAAAAGACCTGCCTTTTATCTTCAGCCCGTTTTATACAACAAAGGCCTCGGGCACAGGGCTTGGACTTGCAATTACCAACAGGATTATTGAGGAGCATAAAGGCAGGATAGAGGTTGAAAGTATAACAGGGATAGGGACAACATTCAGGGTATTTTTACCTTTAAAGGAGGGAATATGAAAATCTTGGTGGTTGATGACGATCTTCATATCCAGAAACTTTACAAAGAAGAACTGGAAGATGAGGGTTACGAGGTTGTTATTGCAGAGTCGGGGAAAAAGGCGATGGAATTATTTACTCAGGAAAATTTTGACCTTGTCACTCTTGATATTCTGATGCCTGATATTGACGGGATAAAACTCCTGAGGCAGATGAAGGAGAAAAAGCCGAGGCTTCCGATTATCATGTCTACAGCTTACGACTACAGGGATGATTTTGCTGTGTGGGCGTCCGAGGCGTATATAGTAAAATCAGCGGACCTTGAGGAGCTGAAAAATACGATAAAAAAACTTCTGAGTAAAGAGTAATGTCTTTGGTGATAAAAGCCCAGTCTCCGGTTTATGGAGGTTATGTAATTGCGCGGGAAGAAGGAATAATCTTTATCAGGGGAGCAATACCTGATGAGGTTGTCGAGGTTTCCATCAGTGAGAAGAAAAGGGATTATTCCATCGGAGCGGTTACGAATATCCTTGAACCTTCGCCTTACAGGATAACTCCGCTGTGTCCTGTATTCGGGATATGCGGGGGCTGTCATCTTCAGTTTATCTCATACGATAAACAGGTTTCGATGAAGGAAGAAATCCTTCTTGACTCAATGAAGAGAATTGGCGGGATAGAGGCATCCTTGTCTGAGGCGCTTACAGAAAGGGATTATCATTACAGGCATAGGGCACAGTTTAAAATTTCTCCAAAAGGCGAAGCAGGTTTTTACAGAGAAGGCACAAGAGACGTTGTTGCTATTGAAGAATGCCCTTTGATGATACAGGAGATTAACCTTGTCCTCAGGCAGGCGAAGGGCATGAAATTATCAGGGATTAAGGAAATCCATGTAGCATACGGAGATACAGGGATTGCCCTGGTTAAAGCAAAGTCATCTTTAGCGGAGATGGAAGACCTGATGGCAGGCACCGGGTTATCAGGCATTGCCTTTGGAAACGGAGAATCAATAGGCAAGGACTACATAAGGCTTGACCTTAACGGCCTGCAATATACAATTACACCATGGAGTTTTTTTCAGGCACACTGGAATCTTAATAAAAAGGTTGTTGAACTCATTGTAAATGAACTCCAGCCGTTAGAAGGCGTGAGAATTCTTGACCTGTATGCAGGCGCAGGGAATTTTTCGCTCCCCCTTGCAGTCCATGCCTCACAGGTTATTGCGGTAGAGGAAAACCCTCATGCAGTAGAAGACGGGCAGAGAAACGCAGGCCTGAACAGCATAAAAAATTGCAGGTTCATAAAATCCTCTGCAGAGAAATATAAGATAAATGAGAAGTTTGATATTGTGTTTCTTGACCCGCCGAGGCCGGGGCTTACATCAGAGGTTATGAAGAAGGTTACTGACCTTTCTCCAAAAAAGATTGTCTATGTCTCATGCAACCCTGCAACGCTTGCACGGGATTTAAAAAAGCTTAATGAGAAATATAATATAGATTCCCTGCGGATGATTGACTTTTTCCCCAATACCTACCATGTCGAAGCGCTGGCATTTTTGAGTTTAAGGTAAAAACTATGATTTTTTTGATGTCTTTGCAGTAAATACGCTGAATTTTTTCTCCACCTTGGGGCTGTTGCAGTGAGGGCATGTTATCGTCGGATTCATCTCAACTTCATGAAGAGATAGAGAGACCATGAATTCATGATTGCAGTTCTTGCAGATATATTCATAAATCGGCATGATACCTCCTTATGACCTGAGATGTAAAGATTATATCACAGAAAAATAAAGGCAGGAAGCAAGTATTTTTTTACGAATTGCCTCACAATAAATGTTACCGAAGTAAAGGATAAAAAGGAATCGTTGACTCATAATGCATGTTACCGGAAAAACATGCGCGTAAAAGGAG